>NZ_JBXAFV010000003.1:0-442162 GCF_058793475.1 Pigmentiphaga sp. MLSB6-MA01
CTTTCCTGCCGTTCGCTGCGCTGTCTTGCTTGGCGCTGCGTCATCAGCAGAGAAACGAGATTATGAAGAAGTTTTTTACGTCTGTCAAATCGTCGTTGGCTGCTGCTTACTACGCCACCCACTTCGATTCGTCAGACCCTTGCCGCGCTACCGCCCTGCCGCAAGGCCCCTTCTTTTGGTCGGCCTGTTCGCTGCGCCCGCTTATGCGTAACCGCTGCAAACCGCTTTCCTCACCCTTCGCTTCCCTCGCTGCGCTGCGCTTGTTGCCGCTGCGGTTGCGTTGTTTGCGTCGAGAAAGAGACTATAGCACGCATTGAAATCGCCATGCAAATCGATCCAGGCTTTCTTGTCAGTTTCATGACCGGAAACGGGCCTTTTCAAACCCCGATACAGCGCGCAAAGCGCGCTGTATCGCCATTTGGCGGGCGCAGAAAATTTTTTCCGCCCTGCCTGGCAGCCAGCCCGGGCGCCTACTTATGCTGGAACGACGGAGGCCGCTTGGCGACAAAGGCCTCCATGCCTTCCTTCTGATCGTGCGTTCCGAACAGCGAATGGAACAGGCGGCGCTCGAACTGCATGCCTTCGGCCAGCGGGGTCTCGTAGGCGCGATTCACGGCCTCCTTGGCCATCATGACCGATGGCAGCGACATCGCGGCAATGACAGTGGCCATGCCGATCGCTTCCTCCAGCAATTTGTCCGCGGGCACGACGCGCGACACCAGGCCCGCGCGCTCGGCTTCGGCCGCATCCATCGTCCGGCCGGTCAGGACCAGGTCCATGGCCTTGGCCTTGCCCACCGCGCGCGGCAGGCGCTGCGTGCCGCCGGCGCCGGGAATGATGCCCAGCTTGATCTCGGGCTGGCCGAAGCGCGCCGTCTCGGCCGCGACCAGGATGTCGCACATCATGGCCAGCTCGCAGCCGCCGCCCAGCGCATAGCCGGCCACGGCCGCGATCACGGGCTTGCGGATACGGCGCAGGGTCTCCCAATTGCGGGTGATGAAGTCCGAGGCGTAAGCCTCCATATAAGAGAGGTCTTTCATCGCGCCGATGTCGGCGCCCGCAGCAAAGGCCTTCTCGCTACCGGTGATGACCATGGCGCCGATATCGGGGTCGGCGTCGAAGGCCAGCAGCGCCGCCCCCAGCTCGTCCATCAGCGCATCGTTCAGCGCATTGAGCGCCTTGGGGCGATTCAGGGTCAGCAGGCCGACCCGGCCACGATTTTCGACCAAAACCAGAGCTTCGCTCACGACCACACTCCTTCCTATATATATGCGCAGGGATGCGGCCCCCGTGCGGGAGACCGTCCATGTACCGGACGCGCCGGTGCCGCCTCAAGCATACCCCGCCCCCCCATGAAGGCATGGCGGCTTGAGTTTCACCCCGCCATGGCGCACCATCTTTGGTTCCATATTTCAAGGAAAGGACATGGCTGGAGGAGCAAGCAGCGGCCGCGGCATCATCGGACTGCTGCTGGCCGCGGGCCGCGGATCGCGCTTTTCGGCGGACGGCAGCGCCAACAAGCTGCTGGCCAGCGTCGACGGCCGGCCGGTCTGCGCCGCGGCAGCCCGGTCCCTGCGCGAAGCGCTGCCGCGGGTGGCGGCCGCCGTCTCGCCCTCGGCCCCCCTGGTGGGCGAGGCGCTGCGGCAAGCCGGCTGCGAAATCATCGTGTGCGAACGGGCCGCCGAAGGCATGGGTGGCACGCTGGCGCAGGCCGTCTCGTGGCTGTCGTCCCGGGAGCATGCCGCCGGCAACGAGGCGCCCGCCTGGTGCATCATGCCCGCCGACATGCCGTGGGTGCATCCCGACACCGTGGCGGCACTGCGCGACGCCTGGCTCGCCTTGCCCGCGTCCCGGCGCGAACGCGCGGTACTCGCCCCCACCTATCGGCAGATGCGCGGCCACCCCGTCCTGCTGGGACCGGCCTGGGCCGCCGCGCTGTCGCAATTGCAGGGCGACGAGGGCGCGCGCGCCCTGATCTCCGGCCAGGTCACCCCCCTGGCCGTCGAGGACCCGGGCTGCGTACGCGACGTCGATACGCCCGACGACCTGACGCCGGGCCCTACGCGCCTGGGATGAGGTGCCGCCCTGCGCGCTTGCGCGCGCCCCCCGGGGGGCGGCGCTGGCTGACCGGCTCCGATACTCCCGTCCTGTCGAGTGCGGTGGCGCGTAGCGCCATGGATAACTAACATGAAGGAACCTATGCAACGAACCGCCGCTTCCAATCGCCCCGCGCCCCGCCGGCGCGCGTCCCAACCGGACACGCCCATGACCGAAGCCATCTCCTATCGCCTGGAACCCATCGATCCGGCCGGACACCGCTGCCGGGTCACGATGTCCATTCCCGATCCCGACCCGACCGGACAATGCGTCGGCCTGCCCGCCTGGATACCCGGCAGCTACATGATCCGGGACTTCGCGCGGCAGATCGAAAGCATCGAGGCGCGGGCCTGGGGCCGCAAGATCGAACTGACCAAGCTGGACAAGCAGACCTGGCAGGCCGCCCCCTGCCGCGGGCCCCTGCAGATCGTCTGCGAAATCTACGCCTGGGACCTGTCCGTGCGCGCCGCCCACCTGGACCAGAGCCACGGGTTCTTCAACGGCACCAGCGTCTTCCTGCGCGCGGCGGGCCACGAAGGCGCGCCCTGCCTGCTGGAGCTGGCGCCCCCGCGCGGCCTGGACTGGAAGGTCTACACCAGCCTGCCCGAGGCCGACGGGCATCCCCGGCGCGCGCCGCGCCACGGTTTCGGCATGTATCGCGCGCCGGACTACGACGCGCTGGTCGATCACCCCATCGAAATGGGTACCCCCCAGGTCGCCAGCTTCGAGGCCTGCGGGGCCCGGCACGAGCTGGTCTTCACCGGCGACATCCCCAACCTGGACCTCGAACGGCTGGTCTCGGACATCCGCAAGATCTGCGAGAAGCAGATCGCCTTCTTTGAACCCCGCACGCGCCGGGCGCCATTCCTGGACAGCTCGGACCGCTATGTATTCATGACCATGGTCACGGGGGACGGCTATGGCGGACTGGAACACCGGTCGTCCACCGCGCTGATGACCTCGCGCGCGGACCTGCCCGTGCGCGGCCGGCCGGAGCAGACCGATGGCTACCGCAACTTCCTGGGCCTGGTCAGCCACGAATACTTCCATACCTGGAACGTCAAGCGCATCAAGCCGGCGGCCTTCGCGCCCTACGACCTGGAACGCGAGAACCATACCCGGCTGCTGTGGCTGTTCGAGGGCTTCACCTCTTATTACGACGACCTGCTGGTGCTGCGGGCCGGGCTGATCACCGAACAGGACTACCTGCGCACGCTGGCCAAGACGGTGAGCTCGGTGCACGCGGCGCCCGGCCGCTTCAAGCAATCCGTGGCGGAAAGCTCGTTCGACGCCTGGACGCGCTACTACCGCCAGGACGAGAACTCGCCCAACGCCATCGTCAGCTATTACACCAAGGGCTCGCTGGTGGCGCTGGGGCTGGACCTGCTGCTGCGGCACGAAACCGGCCAGCGGCACGGCCTGGACGACGTGATGCGGCTGTTGTGGACACGCTATGGCCGCGACTTCTACCGGGGCGGCGCGCGCGGGGTCGAGGAAGACGCCATGCCCGACCTGATCCGGGAAGCCACCGGCGTGGACGCGCGGGACTTCCTGCGCCGCCACGCCTACGGCCGCGAGGACGTGCCCTTGGCGGAACTGCTCGCCCAGCACGGCTACGCCCTGACCTGGAAGGCCTCGTCGCCGCTCCCCTCGCTGGGCGTGAAAACCGCGCGGCAGGGAGAAGACCTGCGCCTGGCCACCGTGTACACGCACGGCCCGGCCCACCGGGCGGGGCTGTCCGCCCAGGACCTCCTGGCGGCCATCGACGGCCTGCGTATACAGAACGGCAACCTGGACAAGCTCCTGGCGCGCTACCGGCCTGGCGACCAGGTCGAAATCCATGCGTTCCGGCGCGACGAGTTGCGCCGGTTCACGCTGAAGCTCGACGCGGCGCCGGAAACGGAGTGCGTGATCGCGGCGGCCTGACCCGGCCGCCGGCGGTCACCAGGCAACGGGCTCCCGCCCCTGCCCGGCCAGCCAGCGGTTGGCCGTTTCGAAATGCCCGCAGCCCAGGAACGGAACCGGCGGGCGCCGGGCCGACAGGGGCGATGGGTGATTGGCCATCAGCACCAGGTGCTTGCCGCCGGACGGCAGCAGCGCCTGCTTGGCCTGGGCGTGCGCGCCCCACAACATGAAGACCTTGGGCGAGGGCTCGCGCGCGATCGCGGTGATGACCGCGTCGGTGAACGCTTCCCAGCCCTGCTTCGCATGCGAGGCGGGCGCGCCGTCCTCCACGGTCAGCGAGGTGTTGAGCAGCAGCACGCCCTGCCGGGCCCATCGTCCGAGATCGTTGCCGAATGCGGCGGGATTGCCGCCGAAGCTGGCCGCCACCTCGTTGAAGATGTTGCGCAGGCTGGGCGGACGCTTGAAGCCGTCGGGGACCGAGAACGCCAGGCCCTGTGCCTGGCCTGGCCCGTGATAGGGATCCTGCCCCAGGATCACGACCCGGGTGGACTCGGGCGTGGCCAGGTCCAGCGCGCGGAACGGCATGGCCGGATAGATCACCGCGCCCGACTCCCGGCGCAGGTCGACGAAACGCCGCAAGGCGTCGAACGACGGGCGGGCGAGCGCGTCGGCCAGCAATTCGCGCCAGCCGGCAGGCAGGCGATCAACGTGGTCCTGCAGCGGTTCGGCCAGGCGGTTGTCCGGCTCGGCCGCGAACAGATCGGCGGACTCGCCCCGGGCCGGGTCCCTGACGGCGCTCGCTGGACTACCCTCCTGTCGCTGCGCGACATCCTCCCCGGGGGAGGTCGCGCGCCCTTCGGGCGGCCGGGCGGGCGCGCTCATGCGAACAGCCGCGCCAGCTCGGCGCCGGGATCGGGGGCCCGCATGAAGGCCTCGCCAACCAGGAAGGCGTTGACGCCGTACTCGCGCATCTGGCGCACCTCGGACGGGCCCAGGATGCCGCTTTCCGTGACCACCCGCTTGCCGGCCGGGATCCGCGGCAGCAGGCCGATCGTCGTGTTCAAGGAAACCTCGAAGGTCCGCAGGTTGCGGTTGTTGATGCCGAGCAGGCTGGTACGCAATTCCAGGGCGGTGTCGAGCTCGGCCGCGTCGTGGACTTCCACCAGCACATCCATGCCAAGCTCCATGGCCAGCGCTTCCAGGTCCCGCAGTTGCGGAGCTTCCAGCGCGGCCACGATCAGCAGGATGCAATCGGCGCCCATCGCCCGCGCCTCGACCACTTGATAGGGATCGACGATGAAATCCTTGCGCAGCACCGGCAGCGCGCAGGCCGCGCGGGCACGCCGCAGGTAGTCCTGCGACCCCTGGAAGAACTGCACGTCGGTCAGCACGGACAGGCAGGCCGCGCCATGCGTGGCATACGAAGCCGCGATTTCGTCGGGCTGGAAGTTCTCGCGCAGCAGGCCCTTGGACGGCGAGGCCTTCTTGATCTCGGCGATGACGCCGGACCGGCCCGCCGCGACCTTGGACTCGATCGCCTGCGCGAAGCCGCGCACGTCCTGCCGGGCCTCGGCCTCGCGCCGCAGGTCGGACTCGCTGCGAAGCAGGCGCGCGGTGGCGACCTCTTCGGCCTTTACTTCCAGTATGCGTTGGAGAATGTCGCTCATGACTGACCCATGGATATCCTGTACGAAGACGGCCTACTGCGCCGCCTTCCTGGTGAAGGAGACGAATTCGTCCAGCCGCGCGCGCGCGGCGCCACTGGCGATCAGCTCGAAGGCCTTGCGTATGCCCTCGGCCACCGACGACACGGTGTTGCCGGCATACATCGCCAGGCCGCCGTTGAGCGCGACGATGTCGCGCGCGGGGCCCGGTACGTTGGACAGGGCTTCCAGCACGAGTTCACTGGATTCGTCGCGATTGGCGACTTTCAGGCTGCGGTTGGACACCATCTGGAGGCCGAAGTCCTCGGGATGGATCTCGTATTCGCTCACCTCGCCGTCGCGCAGCTCGCCCACCATCGTGGCCGCGCCCAGCGAGGCTTCGTCCATGCCGTCCTTGCCGTAGACCACCAGCACGTGCTTGGATCCCAGGCGCTGCAACACCCTGACCTGGATGCCGACCAGATCGGGATGGAAGACGCCCATGAGCTGGTTGGCGGCGCCGGCCGGATTGGTCAGGGGCCCCAGCAGGTTGAAAATGGTACGCACCGCCAGTTCCTTGCGGATAGGCGCGATGTTCTTCGTTGCCGCGTGGTGGATGGGCGCGAACATGAAACCGATGCCAATGGCTTCGATACATTCGGCCACGGCTTCCGACGGCAGCATGACGTTGGCGCCCAGCGCCTCCAGCACGTCGGCGCTGCCCGAGGACGAGGAAACCCCGCGATTGCCGTGCTTGGCGATCTTCGCGCCGCCGGCCGCCGCCACGAACATGGCCGCGGTGGAGATGTTGAAGGTGTGCGCGCCATCGCCGCCGGTGCCGGCCAGGTCGACCAGGCTGTCCGTATCGGCCACTTTCACGCCGTCGGCGAACTCGCGCATGACCTGCGCGGCGGCGGTGATCTCGCCGATGGTCTCTTTCTTGACGCGCAGGCCCATGATGAGCGCGGCCGCGGTCGCGGGCGACATTTCGCCGCGCATCAGCATGCGCATCAGCGACAGCATCTCGTCATGGAAGATCTCGCGGTGTTCGATACAACGCACCAGCGCTTCGGTAGGGGTAATGGACACCATGGACTCCTCGGGAAATCGTTGCCGCTGGTTCATGCGTTCAACTGCAGGAAATTGCGCAGCAAGGCATGGCCGTGCTCGCTCAGGACGGATTCGGGATGGAATTGCACCCCGTAGACCGGAAGGGTGCGATGCCGCACGCCCATGATCTCGCCATCGTCGGTCTGCGCCGTCACTTCCAGGCAATCGGGCAGGCCGGCGCGTTCGATGGCCAGCGAGTGATACCGGGTCACCGTGTACGGCGACGGCAAATCCCGGAACACGTCACTGCCCGTATGCGTGATGACCGACGTCTTGCCGTGCATGATCTGCCGCGCGCGGACGATTTTGCCACCAAATGCCGCCCCGATGGACTGGTGGCCCAGGCACACGCCCAGGATCGGCACCTTGCCGGCATAGGCCTGGATGAGCGGCACCGAGATACCGGCTTCGGCCGGCGAGCACGGCCCGGGCGAAACGCAGATGCGCTCGGGCCCCAGGGCCTCGATTTCGTCGAGCGTGATCTGGTCGTTGCGGAACACCCGCACGTCGGCGCCCAATTCGCCGAAATACTGGACCAGGTTGTAGGTGAAGGAATCGTAGTTGTCTAGCATCAGCAGCATGCTGCTCTCCCCGTGGAATCGAACAGGCCGGAGGCCGGGAACACATCGGCGATCGCGCCGTCCGGAAGCGGACGCCACCACGCGAGCGACGAGCCACGGTGCGCGTGTGCGGGGGTTCGGCTGGCAAGGGGGGGTACTGCTGGATACACGGACAATCTCCTGGATCGGGAGCCGCCGTGCCGGGGAAGCTGTATGAATTCGCGACCTGCCACCGGTTACGGCGGCAAGGTGCAGTTTTCGAACCGCAACAACGTGCCGCTTCCTAACGGAAGCGCCACCACTGAGCTGCTTGGTTCGAAACGATGCGGTTCATGTCTTGAAGTGAGTCGGGAGCCGCGACCATGTGCGCGTTTCTGCTCCGGCTGGGATTCTAGCGCGTCCGCGTTTTGCTTGTCGAACGGAAGAAATGGGGACGGATGGCGGAGCCATGATTTCCCCGTCCCTCAAAAGGGTACCCCGTCCAGCCGCCCCATCTTGCCGCTGGCGAAATCGCGCCTGGCCTGGGCCAGACGCTCGGGCGTGTCCATCACGAACGGCCCGCCGAAGAGGATCTGCCCCTGTACCGGCGGCCCGCCCAGCAGGACGACATCGGCCGGCCCCTGCGCCGTGGCCCGCAGCGCGACCGGGTCGCCAGGCGTCAGGACCGCCAGCGCGCCGGCGCCGAGGGTGTTTCCATCGCCCAGGTCCAGTTGGCCGTCCAGCACGACCAGGCCCAGTTCGTCTTCCCGCACCGGCAGCACGGTCCGCCCTCCCGATGGCAGCCGGACATGCGCGAGCAGCGTGGGCATGGTCGTGGCCATGGGGCCGGCATGGTCGCCGATGCGGCCCGCGATCACGCGCACGCGCGCCTCGCCCTGTTCGAATTCGGGGATACGGTCGCGCCGGAAGGAAGCGTAGGCGGGTTCGATCCATTTCTGTTCAGGCGGCAGGCTGGTCCAGAGTTGCAGGCCATGGCGGCCGCCGGCCGGCTGCTCGGCGTGGAGCATGCCCCGGCCGGCCCGTATCCATTGGGCATCGCCCGCGCCCAGGTGGTCGTGGAAACCTTCGCTGTCGCGATGCTCGACTTCCCCCTCCAGCAGGTAGCTGATCACCTCGATGCCCGCATGCGGGTGGGGCGAATCGCCGATGCCGCGCCGGCTGCGATGACGGTAGTGGTCGATGAAGACGAAAGGGCCCAGCGACAGCCGGCTCCGCTGCGGCAGCGCGCGCCACAGCAGCATGTCGCCGTCGTCGATGACGCGCTGCGCGGGCAGCACGGTGGCGATGAGACGTTCGGCCATGATGGAAATCCTCCTGTCGTCGTTCACGCACCGGCCGCGGCCAGGCCGTCGATGCGCAGCGCCCCGATGGCGCCGTGCACCTCGATGGGCGCGATATCCTTGCCGTGGACCACCACGCCGCCCGCGATCTCGATCTCGCGCGCCGAACCGCCGGGCTTGACGCTGAGCGCGATGGCCGACAGCGTCACCACCACGCCCTTGACCAGCGAGTCGCCCGTGCCGCCGAAGGTCTCGATGCCACGGCGCACCGACAGGCGGCCGATGGGTTGGCTGATCTGGATGCCGACGGCGCCGTCGGCATGCGTGACGAGCCGGTCGAACTCGGCCACGTTGACGGTGCCGTCGTAGACGTTGAATGCGCGCGCGCCCTGGCCGAACGTTTCGATCGGCGCATGCACGCGCAGTTCATTCACCACGCCGAAGTTGACGAAACCGATGCCGCTGGGGCCATACGAAGTCAGTTTCTCCCGCGCGTCCCAGCGGTCCACGGTGCCCCAGTTGTCGAGCACCATGTCGTTGACGCCGTAGGTCACGACCGGCCCGAGATTGCGAACCACGTCGACGAAGGCGTTGTAGACGGTGAATACGCCGCCGGTGATCTGGTCGGGGGTACCGGCGGGAATGCGGCCGTCGCTGTAGACCGCGCCAGTCTCCAGCAAAGGCACGATCAGGCGCCCTCCCCCGTGCGTCCCGCTGACGAAGATGCCGCTGCCCAGCACGGGCGCGGCGGGCCGGCCGGCCGACAACCCGGTCAGGCGCGCGCTCAGGACCACCGCGGGATCGTCCTGCATGTTCCACAGCGTGAAGGCGCCCTGGGTCACGTAGACGCCGTAGCCCTGCGGCCGGTCGGACCTCGCCCGCGCATCGGCCGCGGCGATGTCCAGCCCGTCGACCTCGACATGGCCCGCGCGGATCTTGTCCCGGACCAGGATCTGGACCTGCCCGACGATGGACAGCGCCGACAGGCGAATACGGCCGAGCCCCTCCACCCCGGTGTCGTTGAAGATGGCGCGCCGGTCCGGCGAGGCTTCGATGCGCAAATCCCGGATATCGTTGTCCGTGCTCAATTGCAGGCCATCGCTGCCCGCGGCGAAGGCCAGTGTCGCGCCGGCGGCTCCGCCGACCAGGGACTGCCCCGGCAGCAGCCGGATCGAAGGCAGCCCGGACAGCGTTCCGCCTATCGCGATGACCCGCCGGCCGGCATCGCGCACAGCGCCCTGAAGGGCCTCGGACGTGGTGACGAGTGCTTGCGATGCCATGGTGCTTCTCCTGCCAGGGATGGTTGAAGGCCGCGGTGGCCGGCCCGACAAGTCCTACTCTAGGCTTGGGGACGACGCTGATGAAGGGGGCGACGGGCATTTCATTTGTGCCTTGGCGGCATCAATTCATGGATCGCGCGAGCGAACACGCGCACAATGGGCATCCGGACGATGCAGGGCGAACGGCATGAACGAGGCGGCGACAAGCACCCTGGGCACGGTGGAAATGTTCTGCGCGGCGGCCCGGGCCGGCAGCTTCACCGCGGCCGCGGCCGTGCTGGGCACGACGCCGTCCGCGATCAGCAAGGCGGTGCGGCGCCTGGAGGACCGGCTGGGCGTCAAGCTATTCGCGCGAACCACCCGCGCGATCCGGCTGACGGACGACGGGCAGGCCTATTACCACACGTGCAGCCAGGCCCTGGAAAACATCCACGACATCGAGCGTTCGCTGACGGGGCACCGGCTGCCGCGTGGCGAGTTGCGCATCAGTTCCCCCGCCAGCTACGGCATCAAGCGGCTGATCCCGCTCGTGCCTCGCTACGTGGCGCGCCATCACGGCCAGGTGAAGGTGACCGTCTCGGTCAGCAACGCCGTGGCGGATTTCGTGATGGACGACGTCGACATGGCGATACGCATCGGCGAGGTCGCGGACTCCCGGCTGGTCGCGCGGCAATTGTGCGCGGCCAGCCCGTGCATCGTCGCCTCGCCCACCTATCTGCGCCGGCACGGCACCCCCGAGGTGCCGGGAGACCTCGCCAGCCACGCCTGCCTGGGGTTGATCATGCCCGACAGCGGGCGCGCCATGCCTTGGGCCTTCGCGCCATCGGCCGACGGCACGGCCACGCAGGTCCGGCTCCAGACCGTGATGAACGTCGATCATCCGCTCGGCGCGCTGGCGGCGGCGTTGAGCGATGCGGGCCTGGCGCAGTTGCTCGACTTCACGGTCGAGGACGACCTGCGCAGCGGCCGCCTGGTGGAAGTGCTGGCGCCGTGGCGGCCTCAAGCCCAGCCGGTTTCCGCCGTCTGGCCCGGCAACCGCCATGTGCCCGCGACGGTGCGCAGCTTCGTGGATTTCCTGGTCGACACGTCTCACCCCTGACCCCCCCCTATCAAATCCCCTTATTGCCCACCGCCTCGATTCGATTGGCGCAGAAGCCGCCCGCGTTCGCATAATCGCTCCACCTCGATGCCCCGGCGCGGCCGGATGCATCCGGGGCCAACCGGAGATGGGTCGATGCGATTCGCGGTAACAGAGATAGTCGAGAACTTCGTGGGCGAGATCGAGGGCTTTCCCTTCGACGCCATCGACCAGGAAATCGTCTCGCAGTTGAAAGCGGCGTGGTTCCGCTACCCCGTCCTGCGCTTTCGCGACGTCCTGATCGGCGACCGGGAACAGGTGGCCTTCAGCCGGGCGCTCGGTCCGGCGGTATTCCATCCGCGGCAGCTCCAGCAAGGCAAGAGCGCCGAATTCCCCGAGATCCTGGTCATCAGCAACAAGAAAAAGGCGGACGGTTCGCCGGCCGGCGACCTGGGCGACGGCGAAGTGCGCTGGCACACGGATACCTGGTTCGTCGAGCAGCCCCCGTCGGCCGCCATCCTGCGCGCGGTCGAACTGCCCGGCCAGGGCGGCAACACCTACTTCGCCAACATGTACGCCGCCTACGAGGGCCTGGACGCCGCCATGAAGACGCGTCTGGACGGCCTCGCCATCCATCACCAATCGGTCATCGACGGGCGTGGCGAGGTCCGGCTGGGCAAGGCGCCGCCGGCCTCCGGCGACTTCGCCTCCTGGCCCGGCGTCGATCATCCGCTGGTGCGCAGGCACCCCGGATCCGGCAGGCCATGCCTGTACCTGGGCGGCGATCGTCCGCACCAGTCCATCCCCGGCATGCCGCAAGACGAAGCGGCGCCGTTGCTGGCGGACCTGTGGGCGGCCGCCACCGATGCCCGCCATGTCTGGGCGCAGCAATGGCGGCCGGGCGACATGATGATGTGGGACAACCGCTGTCTGCTGCACAAGCGCGATGCCTTCGACCCGCGGTCCGTGCGGCGGCTGCACCGGACCACCGTCGAGGGCGAGCGGCCCGTCGCGGCGGAGCTGGCCCATGCCTGACTCCGCCAATCCCGGCGCCTTCCGCTTCGCCGCGATGCCTCCGCCCTTGCCGCCCGACCTGCTCGCGCTGGCGGACGGCCTGGAGCCCGCCGCGCTGGGCCACCTGCTGGACGAAGGCTTCACCGGACCGCGCCACCGCCATCTGGCAGGCCGCCGCGAAGCGTCGCTGGGCCTGGTCGTCACCTGCCGCAGCCACGGCGCCGACAACGCCATCGTGCACCACGCGATCTCGCGCCTGCGGCCCGGCGACTTCCTGGTCATCGCACGCGAGCCCGGCAGGCCCGAGGCCTGCCTGGGCGGCGGCCTCGCACTCGCCGCAGAACGGGCGGGCTGCGCCGGCATCCTGGTGGACGGACCGGTGACGGACGTGCAGGAACTGCGGCAACTGGCCCTCCCCGTCTGGGCCACCGGCCTGACCGCCCTGACCTGCAAGCGGCGCTATGAACAGGGCGAGTTCTGCGAACCCGTCGCCATCGGCGGCGTGGCCATCGTGCCCGGCATGTTCGCCCTGGGCGACGAAAACGGCGTGCTTTTCGTGGACGGAGCCGGCCTGCGCGCCTGCGCGCCCGAGGCGAAGGCAAGGCAGGCCGCGCAAGCGCAGCGCTATGCCCGCGTCCGCGCGGGCGAACGCCTGGCCGCGCTCAACGGCACGGACGAAGCGTTCGCGCGGATCCTGGCGCAGGCGGCGCGATGACGACATTCTCCCTGCTCCCCGGGCGATACGATGAACTGGTCAGGATCCGGCGGGATATCCACCGCCATCCCGAACTCGCGTTCGCGGAACATCGCACCGCGGCCATCGTCCGGCGCGACCTGGCCGCCCTCGGGCTCGCCCCCCTCTGCGGCGTGGCGGGCACCGGCGTCGTCGCGGTGCTGGACACCGGGCGCGCCGGACGCACGGTCGGTCTGCGCGTCGACCTGGACGCCCTGCCCATGACAGAAACGGCCGATGTGCCCTTCAAGTCCGAGGTGCCGGGCACGGCCCATACCTGCGGCCATGACGTGCACTGCGTCATCGGACTGGGCGCCGCCTCCCTGCTGTGCGAACGGCGGGACACACTGCGCGGCCGCTTCAAGTTCATTTTCCAACCGGCGGAAGAAACGCTGGAGGGCGCGCGGGCCATGATCGAGGCGGGCGTCCTGGACGCACCGGCCGTGGATGTGCTGCTGGGCTGCCACAACTCGCCGCAATTGGAGACAGGCCGGATCGGCTATCGGCATGGAGCGTCCATGGCTTCGTCCAGCGCCTTCGTCATCGACGTCCGAGGCACGGCGGGCCATGCCGCCCATCCCCGCTCGGGCGTGGATGCCTTGCAGGCCTTGCCGATGCTGCTGGCCGGACTCAACGCGATACGCGCCAAGGAAGTCGCGGCCGACCAGCCCCTCATTCTTTCCGTGGGCCGGATCCAGGGCGGGCGCGCGCGCAATGTCATTTGCGATTCGGTCACGCTGGAAGGCACCTGCCGGACGCTGGACGATGCCGTGCGCGACGAGGCCGAGGCCGCGCTGCGCAGACTGGCGCAGGGCACGGCCATGGCCACGCGGACGACGGTGGAAGTGCAATGGCGGACCCTGGCCCCCGCCCTGGTCAACGACCGGGAGACCCTGGACCGGGCCATCCGCGCGATCGGCTCGTGCCTGGGCGCCGGCGCGCTGGTCGAACTCGATGCGCCATCCATGGGCGGCGAGGACTTCGCCTGGTACACGCAGCGGGTGCCCGCGGCGCATCTGCGCATCGGCTCCCGTTGCGCCGGGCGCTCGACACAACTGCATCAAAGCGATTATTTCTGCGACGAACGAGCCATCGAGTCCGGGGCGGTGGCCCTGGCCGCGGCGGCGGCCGAGCTGGCCTCGTCCTGAGACGACACGGTTCGCACGCATCCCTTCCAAGGAAACACCATATGGAACGACGACGATTCCTGTTCACCGTGGCGGCGGCCGCCGCCATGCCCGCATGGGCCCAGAACCGGCCGGTCCGCCTGCTGGTTCCCTTCGCGCCCGGCGGCGCGACGGACGTCATCGCACGCGAGATCGCCGTGCTGATGGGCAAACACCTGGGCGCCACCATGGTAGTGGAGAACCGCGGCGGCGCGGGCGGGTCGATCGGCACATCGGAAGTGGCGCGCGCCGCGCCCGACGGCTACACCCTCGGACTTGCCACGCAATCCACCCATGCGGTCAATCCCGTCGTCTATCGCAAGGTGGGATACGACCCGCTTGCCGACTTCACCCTGCTGGGCGAAATCGCACAGGCCCCCGGCATCCTGCTGGTCAACGCCAAAGTTCCGGCCACGACGCTGGCGCAGTTCGTGCAGTACCTCCGCAGCCATCCCGATCAACTGACGTATTCATCTCCCGGCAACGGCACCATCGGCCACGTCTGGGGCGAACTGTTCAAGCACTCGACCGGGACGGCCATGCTGCACGTGCCGTACAAGGGCGCTTCGCAAGCCCTGGCCGACCTGGCCGCCGGGCAGGTCGACTCGACCTTCACCTCGGTCGCCTCGGCCATGCCCCATCTCAAGAACGGCCGCGTGCGCGCGCTGGCGGTAAGCTGGCCCAGGCGCCTGGACATGCTGCCCGAGGTGCCGACCTACGCCGAAGCGGGATGGCCGGAGAACAACCAGCCGACCTGGTACGGCCTGGTGGGGCCGGCCGGTCTTGCCGACGAAAGGCGCCGTGCGCTGCGGGCCGCCATGCAGGCAGCGCTGGCCGACCCGGGCCTGCAGGGAAAGTATCGCGGACAAGGCGTATTTCCCGGCCTGGGCACACCGGAGCAATTCGCGGCAACCATCCGGCGCGATATGGACAGCGTCGCGGCCATCCGCAGGACCGCCCATATTTCGGTGGACTAGCCGGCATTTCTGCCCGATCATCGTCTCCGGTTCCCACCTGCACAGACGATAGACCTTGGCATTGAAACTCAGGCAGATCGAGGCCTTTCGCGCGGTCATGCGGGAAGGCAGCATGGTGCGCGCCAGCACGGTGCTGGCCATCACCCAGCCGGCCGTCAGCTACCTGATCGGTTCGCTTGAAAGCGCCGTGGGTTTCGCGCTCTTCCGGCGCGAGAAAGGCAAGCTCGTTCCCACGCCCGAAGCCCACCAGCTCATCGACGAAGTCGACCGCCTGTACGAGGGCGTGGACGAGGTCGAGGCGGTAGCTCGCCTGATCGCCAACCACCAGCGCGCGGTGCTGCGCATCCTGCTGACCCCCGCGCTGTCCACCGGCGCATGCGTCCAGGCCATCGGCCGCTACGCGGCGCTGCACCCGGGCATCCGCCTGGACATCGACACCGCGCACCGGGCGACGATCCTGCGCCGCCTGCTATCGGGACACGCCGACCTGGCTGTGCTGTCGCTGCCGGTGGAAACGGACCGGATCGTGGCGACCAGCGTGTTCGAAAGCGATCTGGTCTGCGTCCTGCCCGCGCACCATGAACCGCCCCGGCCGGACACCATCGCCCCGGGCAACCTGGCCGGCTGCCCGCTGATCGGACTCAAACCCAGCGGCGTGATCCGGCCCATCGTCGACCGCTGGTTCTCGGCGGCGGGCGTCAAGCCGCGCTTCGACATCGAAGTACGCGATGCCTGGACCGCCATCGAGCTCGTGCGCGGCGGCGTGGGCGCCGCCATCGTCGGCCGCATCAGCGTCCCGCCTTTCGGCGGGGAACCGCTGCACGTGCTGCCGCTGGCGCCAGCCGAACGAATCGAGATCGGCATCGTGTCGCCGGCCTCGCTTCCCGTCCACCGCACGGTCGGCGCCCTGGCGGATTTCCTGCGTGCGCAGATACAGCTCAAACCGTGCGCCGGGTCTTCATCAACATGTCGTAAAGCAGCTGCGCCACCGGGCTGAGCTGCCTGCCGCGCCGGTGGATCAGGCCGATGTCCCGGCTGACGGCCGGCTCCAGCAAGGGCTTGCTGACCAGGGCCGCATGCCGTCCCTTGGGCATGGCCAATTGCGGCACGACGCCTATGCCCACCCCCGCTTCCACCAGGCTGACCAGCGCGGGCACGTGCTGGACCTCGCAGAACCATCGCGGCTGCTGCGCGCTGTGGGCCAGCGCCTGGTCCATCAGGAAGCGGTTGCCGCTGCCCTGGGCCAGCCGGATGAAATGGTGGTCGGCCAGTTGCGCCCAGGTCAGCGTGCGCCGCGCGGCCAGGGGGTGGTCGCGCCGAAGCGCCACCACGAAGGGTTCGTTCAGCAGGGGCTGGTAAGTGATCTCGGCGTCCTGCGTGCCGATGTAGGTCAGGCCGAAATCGGCATCGCCGCGCGCCACCGCGGTCAGGACTTCGGACGATGACTCATCGATGATGCGGATGCGGATGCGCGGGTATTGCTGGTGGTACTGGCGGATGACCTCGGGCAGGAAATAGGCCACCGCCGACGGCACGCAGGCGATGGTCACCTCGCCCGACAGTTTCTCGGCCACGTCCTGGATCCCGATCAGGGCGCTCTCGAGCTCGTTGAGGACGTTCCTTGCACGCGGCACGAAGCCGCGTCCTATGGTCGTCAGCTGGACCTTGCGCGTGGTCCGCTCGAACAGCTTGACGCCCAGCGCATCCTCCAGCTTGTCCACCCGCCGGGACAGCGCGGACTGCGACACGTGCAGGAACTCGGAGGCGGCCCGGAAGCTTCCCAGGTCCGCCAC
This sequence comes from Pigmentiphaga sp. MLSB6-MA01, assembly GCF_058793475.1. NCBI lineage: Bacteria > Pseudomonadati > Pseudomonadota > Betaproteobacteria > Burkholderiales > Alcaligenaceae > Pigmentiphaga > Pigmentiphaga sp. MLSB6-MA01. The sequence goes on from NZ_JBXAFV010000003.1 coordinate 16,637, forward strand.
GGCAAGAAAGGCGCGCAGATCGGCCAGATCGAATTTCATGCGTTTTTGTCAACAATCCATCCAATTTTTGCACTTTACTCCTTTTTGGCCGTCGCCCAAGATGCGCTCCATAGCCCTGTCTTCACGGCAGGCCAGATACGGAGACAGACTTGCCACATTCGATATCCCGCCGCGCCGGCTTGCGGCTGCTCACCGGCTGCGCGCTGCTGGCCACCGCATCGCTTTGCCCGGCGCAGGCCGACAGCTGGACGCCGGCCAAGCCCATCCGCCTGCTGGTGCCCTACGGCCCCGGCGGCAGCTCGGACGTGATCGCCCGCGCCATCGCCACCGAAATGGCCAAGGGCCTGGGCAAGGCCGTGGTGGTGGAAAACAAGGGCGGCGGCCAGGGCACGATCGCCACCAACGAAGTGGCCCGGGCCCGACCCGACGGCTACACCATCGTGCTCGGCCACGTGGGCACGCTGGCGGTCAACCCGGCCATGATGAAAGACCTGCCCTACCGGGTCGACAAGGACTTCGCCCCCATCACGCTGCTGGCGCGCCTGCCCATGGTGTTCGCCGTGTCCGACCGGGTGGACGCCGCCGACCTTCCCGCCTTCATCCGGCTGGCCCGCGCCCAGCCTGGCAAGTTCAACTACGGTTCGGCCGGCAACGGCAGCGCCGGGCACCTCGCCTTCGAAATGCTCAAGTCCACGACGAAGACGGCCATCACGCATGTCCCCTACAAGGGCACCGGGGCCCAGGTCGCCGACCTGATCGCCGGCCACATCGACGCCGCGGCCGCCGGCACGCCCGGCCTCCTGCCGCCGTTCCAGGCCGGCCGGATCCGCATTCTTGCCGTGGGCGCCTCGAAGCGGCTGGCGGTATTGCCGGAGGTCCCCACCGTGGCGGAACTCGGCTACCCGGGCTTCGAAAGCTCCCAGTGGTTCGGCCTGCTGGCGCCCGCCGGCACGCCCCGGCCCGTGGTGCAGCGCCTGCACGAGGAAGCGCTGAAGGCCCTGCGCTCGCCCTCGGTCCAGCAGCGCCTGCAGCACGATTCCAGCGAATCGCTGGGCCAGGGGCCCGCCGAATTCTCGGCCTTCATCCACAGCGAACAGGCCCGCTGGGGCGACGTGGTCCGCGCCGCCGGCATCTCGGCCGATTGACTTCCCCCCCTTTCCCCAAGCAGGAACGCCTCATGCCCTCCACCGTTGCCCCACCCACGAAATACTCCGAAGCAGAACTGACCCGCCTGGGCATCCTCGCGTTCCGCGCGCTCGGCCTGCCCGAGCAGGACGCCGAGGACGTCACCCGCGTGCTGGTACTGGCCGACATGTTCGGCCTGTCGACCCACGGCCTGAGCCGTCTCGAATCGTATGGCGACCGCCTGAAGGTCGGCGGCATCGCCGCGCGCGCCCAGGTAACGGTGAACACGGTGGCACCCGCGCTGCGCCTGGTCGATGGCGGCAACGGCGTGGGCCCGCTGGTCGGCATGCATGCCCTGCGCGCCGCCATGGAGGCCGCGACGGAGTGCGGCGTAGGCGTCGCGTTCGCCCGCGCCAGCAACCATTTCGGCCCGGTGTCGCCCTACTCGCTGATCGCCGCCCAGAGCGGATTCGCCAGCATCATCGGCAGCAACGCCACCACCACCATCGCGCCGTGGGGCGGCAACGACGCCCGGCTGGGCAACAGCCCGATCGGATTCGGCGTCCCCAACCCCGGCGGCGATCCCTTCCTGCTCGACATGGCGATGAGCGTCGTGGCGCGCGCCAAGATCCGCCGGGCCCTCAAGCAGGGCCAATCCATCCCCGACACCTGGGCGACCGACCGGTCCGGCCGCGCCACCACCGACCCGGCCGCCGCGCTGGACGGATTCCTGCTTCCCATCGGCGGGCACAAGGGCTATGGCCTGGCCCTGATGGTGGACCTGTTCGCCGGCCTGTTGTCGAACGCCGCCTACCTGACCCACGTCAAGTCCTGGGTCGAAGCGCCCGACCAGCCGCAGAACCTGGGGCACTTCTTCATCCTGATCGACACGCGCCGGCTCGGCTCGACCGCGTGGCTGGCCGAGCGGATGAACGACTTCGCCGCGATCCTGCACGGCAGCGCGCCCGTCGACCCCGGGCAACCCGTCATCGTTCCCGGCGAAATCGAACTGGGCCGGCTGGCGCGCAGCCGCGCGGACGGGGTCGAACTGGATGCCGACACCGCCGCCCTGCTGGCCGCCTACGCCGCGCCCCGCTAAGCCGGACGACGACAAGATCGAGGAGGAAGACATGAAGACATTGGCAACGCTGGCGATGCTCGCCCTGGCACTGCCCGGGTACGCGCACGCCGCGGACAAGTACCCGTCCAAACCCGTGCGGGTCATCGTGCCCTACGTCGCCGGCGGCGCCGCCGACATCACCACGCGGGTGATCGCCCAGAAGCTCTCGGACCGCCTGGGCGCGAGCTTCATCGTCGAGAACAAGCCAGGCGCCAACGGCATGATAGGCACGGACTTCGTCGCCAAGGCGAAGCCGGACGGCTATACCCTGCTGGCCGACGCCAGCGGGCCGCTGGTCGTGAATCCGTCCTTGTACGAGAAGGTGCCGTACGACCCGGTAAAGGATCTCGTGCCCGTCAGCCAGTTGACCAGCTACCAGTACGCCCTGGTCGTGCCCGCAGCCTCGCCGCTGCGCAGCCTGGACGATCTGGTCCGGACGGCGCGGAAGCAGCCGGGCAAGCTCAGCTACGGCTCGGCCGGCATCGGTGCGGGCGGCCACCTTGCCGGCGAGCTGCTGGCGCTGATGAGCAAGAGCGACCTCACGCACGTTCCCTACAAGGGCAATGCCCAGGCGCTGGCCGACATCCTGGGCGGACAGTTGTCCTTCACCTTCGACACCATCGTGACGGCGGTACCCCACATCCGCAGCGGCAAGCTGCGCGCGTTCGCGGTGTCCGGCCCGGCCCGCTCGCCCGCGCTGCCCGACGTCCCCACCATGGAAGAGCTCGGCTACAAGGGCTTCCACATCACGCAGTTCCAGGGCATTCTTGCTCCTGCCGGCACCGATGCGGCCATCGTGAAGACGCTCAACGACGCGGTGCGCGCCGCCATGCGGGAGCCCGATGTCGTCAAGCGCCTCGCCGACGAAGGCGGCTACGAGATCGTCGCCGGCTCCCCGGCGGATTTCGCCGGACTCATCACTACCGAACTCGACATGTACCGGCGTCTGATCCAGGACGCGAACATCAGGATGCAATGAACATGACCACGGTCGATGTCCTCGTCCAGGGCTATCCCGGACGCGCCACCCATCACGGCGGACTGGGTTGGAGCACGGTGACGCTGGTGCGCACCGGCGGCCGCAACATCCTGGTCGACGTAGGCGCCTTCGGGGCCCGCAAACCCATCCTGAAGGCTCTCACCCACTGCGGCGTGCAGCCGGCCGACGTCACCGACGTGGTCCTGACCCATGCCCACTACGACCATGCGGTCAACTTCACGCTGTTTCCATGGGCCACGGTCTGGATCGGCGACGAGGAACTGAGCTGGGCCGCCGCGCAGCCGCCGGGCTTCAACCCCATTCCCGAACTCTACGTGCGCGAACTGTGCGCCTCGCCGCGCGTGCGGCGGGTACGCGACGGCGAGACCTTCCTGCCCGGACTGCAGGCCATCGCGGCGCCCGGCCATACGCCCGGCCATCTCCTGTTCTACCTGACCGACGCGCAAGAGCCCGTGCTGTTTACCGGCGACGCCGCCAAGAACCGCGCCGAACTGCTCAGCATGAGCGTGGCCGATACCGACGACGCGCGGGCCAGCGCCCGCAGCCTGGAAAAGATCTGGCAGCTCTGGAAGCGGCGGCCCGGCACCCTGCTGGTCCCGGGCCACGACCTGAGCATGCGCCTGGACGCCGAAGGCCGCCCCGTCTATGTGGGCGAACGCGCCGCGGAAATCGGCGCCTGGTTCAGCGAAACGCTGCAACAGACGAAGATCGATCTCTGCTGCGCGCCCCGACTCGATTTTTCCCAACTCTCGAACGATTGACCATGCACATCTCCCCTGAAATACGCGCCGCCTTCGCCCCCACCGGGGTGTTGCGGGCCTCCATCAATATCGGCAACCCCATCCTGGCTTCGCTGGACCCCGGCAGCGATGCCCCGCGCGGCGTGTCCGTCGACCTGGCCCGGCAACTGGCACGCGCGCTGGACCTGCCCATCGAGCTGAAGGTGTTCAAGAGCGCCGGCGAATCGGTGCGCGCGGTCACCGACGAAGCGGCCGACGTCGGCTTCTTCGCCATCGACCCCGAGCGCGGCCAGGGCATAGGCTTCACCGCGCCCTACGTGATCATCGAGGGATGCTACCTGGTGCCCCAGGACTCGCCGCTGCGCAGCAACGACGACGTCGACGCCCCGGGCACCACCGTCGTGGTCGGCCGCGGCAGCGCCTACGACCTGTTCCTGACCCGCGCGCTCCAGCACGCGACGCTGCTGCGCGCCCCCACGTCGCCGTCGGTGGTCGATGTGTTCGTGAAGGAAGGCGCCGACGTCGCCGCCGGCGTGCGCCAGCAACTGGAGGCCGACATGGCGGCCCGCGGCGGGCTTCGCCTCTTGCCCGGCCGCTTTATGGAGATACGCCAGGCCATGGGTCTGCCCAAGAGCAGGAGCGACGAGGCCGCCCAGGTGCTGCGGGCCTACGTGGAAGAAGCCAAGGCCTCCGGCTTCGTGGCCGAGGCCCTGGAACGCCACCGGATCGAGGGCGTCTCGGTGGCGCCGGCGGGTTGACTCGAATGCGCAGCCAGGCAGGTCAACGCGGAACGGGTATCGCCAAATGCAGCGTCTGATTGCAGGTATACCCCGTCATCGTCCGACTCACCAATTGCGCAACCTTGGCGTCCGGTGTTATCTGCGGGTAGGACGCCTTCAAGTACGTCTGAGCCTGCTCAAGCTTCTCCGAACGAGAGAACATCAACTTCTTCTCTGAGATGAGGTACTGAAAGTCTCCGAGATAGAGGACCTCGCCCGGTTTCGCCTCGAAGGTAATGACGTCCTGGCCGTTGCAAGGCCTGAACGCCGGTCCGATAAGGCCGTCACCAAGCACCTGAACAATGGCATGTGCCTCGCTCGGCTGATTTGCCGACACACGAGCCACGATGTAGCCGTTTTCGGGCCGGACATTGAACTCTCCGACACGCCAATCCGAATTCTGAAAAGTCGTCAGCGTAACAACGCCCGGCTTGACCGCAATCCGATAGGCTGGACTGACGCCCATGATTACAACGGCTTCGGGCGAATTCGCTCCAAAGACTGTGCTTCTTTCGATGTTCTGCATTGACATGCAGCCGGTAAGCACCAAAGCGGTGATACAGGGGCTCAGGACTCTTGAAACAAAGCGAAGATGCATGGGCGTACCGTTGGCGGGTTGGGACAGGGCAGGTGCGGCCCCTGCCACTGGTGATTTTGTATCCAAGTACGACGAGAGATGCTATCAGACCGGGTCATCCAACCCCAACTGCACCTGCTCCGCCGCCCGCAGCACCGCCCGCGCCTTGGCCTCCGTTTCCGCCCACTCCTTCTCGGGCTCGGAATCGGCTACCACGCCGGCGGCCGCCTGCGCGTACAGCATGCCGTTCTTGATCACGCCGGTGCGGATGGCGATGGCCAGGTCCATCTCGCCGCCGTAGCTCAGGTAACCCGCCGCCCCGCCGTACACGCAGCGCCGCACAGGCTCCAGTTCATCGATCAGTTCCAGCGCCCGCACCTTGGGCGCGCCAGACAGCGTGCCCGCCGGGAAGGTCGCGCGCAGCACGTCCATGGAGCTCATGCCCCGGCGCAGCAAGCCGGTGACGTTGGACACCAGGTGCATGACGTGCGAGTAGCGTTCGATCGCCAACTGGTCGGTCACCTGCACCGAGCCGATGTCGGCGATGCGGCCGACGTCGTTGCGGGCCAGGTCGATCAGCATGACGTGTTCGGCGATTTCCTTGGGGTCGGCGCGCAGTTCTTCGGCCAGCGCCAGGTCTTCCTCGGGCGTGCCGCCGCGCGGGCGGGTGCCGGCCAGCGGCCGGATCGTGACGCGGCTGCGGGCCTCGCCCTGTTCCTGCACCGCTTCCTGCCGCACCAGGATCTCGGGCGACGATCCCACGACGTGGAAGTCGCCGAAATTCCAGAAATACATGTAGGGCGAAGGATTGAGCGAACGCAGCGCCCGGTACAGCGACAGCGGCGAATCGCGGAAGGGCTTGGCGATGACCTGGCCCACCTGGACCTGCATCAGGTCGCCGGCGGCGATGTATTCCTTGGCCTTGAGCACGGCCGCCAGGTAGTCCGGCTTCTGGAAATCGCGGCGCGTCTCGGTGACCATGCTGGCCTGGCTGTACGGGATCTCGGCCGGGCGGCGCAACTGGGTGCGCAGGTCCAGCAGACGGGTGCGGGCGCGGGCGTAGGCCTCGCGCTGGCCGGGATCGGCGTAGACCATCAGGTAGAGCCGCCCGCTCAGGTTGTCGATGATGGCCAGTTCGTCGATCAGCAGCAGCAACAGGTCGGGGACCGGATCGCCCATGCCGGCGGGATCGGGCTTGGTGCAAGGCCCCAGCCTCGGCTCGATGTGGCGGACCATGTCGTGGCCGAAATAACCGGCCAGGCCGCCCACGAAACGGGGCATCCCGGGGCGCAGCGCCACCTTGAAGCGCTTCTGGTAGTCGGCGATGAAGGCGAGCGGATCGCCTTCGTGGCGCTCGACCACCTGGTCGTCGGTCACCACTTCGACATTGCGGCCGCGCGCCCGGATGAAGGTGCGCGCGGGCAGGCCGATGAAGGAATAGCGCCCGAAGCGCTCGCCGCCCACCACGGACTCCAGCAGGCAGCTCATGGCGCCGCGCCGGGGTCCGCTCTGGGCGAGTTTCAGGTAGAGCCCGAGCGGGGTATCCAGGTCGGCATAGGTTTCGGATACCAGCGGGATGCGGTTGTATCCCTGGGAGGCCAGGGCCTGGAATTCGACTTCGGTCATGTTTGCCTCGTATCGCGGGGAATGTTGCGGTTCCGCCGGAGACCTTGTCCGGAACCCACGAGCAGACATGCCCCGACGGTCCGGCAAGGACTCGGGCGGGGAGATTCGTACGGGATTTTGCCAAAGGCCGGTCAGCGCGCTGACATACGGCCGGAGAGAATCACCACCACCCGGCAGACGAACGCCACCAGCGCCACCAGGCGCAGGTTTGGACGGACGACCGAGTCATGGCAACCATATGTGCGGGAAAGAACCCTGGGAAGAAACTAGAGCGATGCCGGCGGAACCACCGTGGTCCGGGACAGGACCTGCGACTGGGAAATCCACTGCGCCGCCTCGACAAGCGTGGAAACTATACCATCGGACTCGATGGCATGCACATCGCGCCCCTCGTTGTAGCCATACGGCACGAGCAGCACGCGGCACCCGGCGGCCTTGGCCGCGGAGGCGTCGTTCATGGAGTCGCCCACCACCACGGCCTCGGCCGGGGTGACGCCCAGCAGTTCGCAGGCATGCAGCACGGGATCGGGATCGGGCTTCTTGCGGGCGACGCTGTCGCCGCTGACCACGGCGTCGAAATAGGCGCGCAGCCCGATCCGCTCCAGCAGCGGCGCGGTGAACTCGGCCGGTTTGTTGGTCACGACCGCGATGCGCAGCCCCTGCGCCCGCATGGCTTGCAGGCCTTCGATCACGCCGTCGAAGATGCGCGCCGTTTCGCCGTTGACCTCCTGGTAGGCATCGCGGAAAACATCCAGCGCCGCCGGGAAGCGCTCCTGCTCTGCGGTGCCGTCCAGGCTGCCCGACAGCGCGCGGTGCACCAGGTTCTCCATCCCCTTGCCGACGAAGGTGGCGATCACGTCCTCGCGCAGCGGCACCAGCCCGAACTCGACCCGCATGATGTTCGCGGCGCGCGCCAGGTCGGGCACGGAATCCACCAGGGTCCCGTCGAGATCGATCAGTACGGCGCGAAAACTCATGCTGGCTCCTTGCTTTCCGGGTTCGGGCTCAGGCGTAGGACGCATCGCCCTTGGCGATCTGCGCACGCATGTCCTTGATGACCGCCGCGTAGTCGGGCTTGCCGAAGATCGCCGACCCCGCGACGAAGGTATCGGCGCCCGCCGCGCGGATGGCGGCGATGTTGTCGGCCTTCACCCCGCCGTCGACCTCCAGCGCGATGGCGCGGCCGGTTTCCGCCTGCCAGCGGTCCAGCCGGCCGCGCGCCTGGCGCAGCTTGTCCAGCGTGGAGGGCAGGAAGCTCTGGCCTCCGAAGCCGGGGTTGACCGACATCAGCAATACGATGTCGAGCTTGTCCATCACGTGATCCATCCAGTCCAGGGGCGTGGCGGGGTTGAACACCAGCCCGGCCTGACAGCCGTGGTCGCGGATCAGCGCCAGGGTGCGGTCGACGTGGCGCGAGGCTTCGGGATGGAAGGTGATGACATCGGCGCCGGCCTTGGCGAACATGGGGATCAATGCATCCACCGGTTCCACCATCAGGTGCACGTCGATGGGCACCTGCACGTGGGGGCGGATGGCCTCGCAGACCATGGGGCCGATGGTCAGGTTAGGCACGTAATGGTTGTCCATCACGTCGAAATGTATCCAATCCGCACCGGCAGCCACGACATTGCGCACCTCTTCCCCCAAGCGGGCGAAATCGGCGGATAGAATGCTGGGGGCGATACGCGTGGACGCGGGCCCGGAAATGGTGAAGGCTGGCATAAGATATTCCGTTTACAGGAGCAGGCCGCTGGGCATGCCTGCGGACGCCGCGCCCGCTGATGCCGGCCCGGCCGGATGCCTCCCATTGTAGAAGCTTGTCAGATCCCTATGGCGCACGCATGAAATCTCATGAACTGACGGTTACCGTACAGCCCCGCTACCTGGCCGAACAATCCGACCCGGGCAAGCGGCAGTACGTCTTCGCGTACACCATCCGCATCACCAACAGCGGATCCGAACCCGCCCAGTTGATCAGCCGCCACTGGATCATCACCGACGGCAATCAGCAGGAACAGGAAGTCCGGGGCCTGGGGGTCGTGGGCCAGCAGCCCCTGCTGCAGCCCGGCGAAAGCTTCGAATACACCAGCGGCTGCCCGCTTTCCACGCCGGTGGGCACCATGCGCGGCACCTACCACTGCGTGGGTGAGAACGGCATGCCCTTCGAGGTCGACATCCCCGAATTCGTCCTCGCCATGCCCCGGACGCTGCACTGATGGGTGAGGTCCCCCCCTATGCGCTGACGCGCGCCCCGAATGGTGGACCCCCAGCCGCTACGCGGCAGCCCCCCGAGGGGGCCGGGACCCGGCTTGGGGCGGCCCGGCACCGGGTCCCGGGGGCGGCACCGGCGGACCGGCGAAGCCGGATCCGCTGTGCCCTGGGTCGGGCGGCGCTCTGGAATATGAGACTCCCTACGGCTCCCGGGCATCCCTTTCGGGCTGCGACGATGGGGATCCGGGCTGCGATGGATCCGGCTCGGCCGGAGGATGTGCGGAGCGCGCAGCCGGGGGATTCCGCCTACCTCGCATGGTCCACACCACGATGAATACCAGTATGGAAAGCGCCAGGAACGCTTCCAGCAGGAGCAACCACATAATGTCCCTTCGCGAGTTCATTGCCAGAAACTGGCATTGCCGCCAATTTAACCGCTTCCCCCTGCCCGCGCTCGCGCTGGCCGCGGCCGTGGCCGGCTGCGCGCAGCCGGCCGGCACGGTGCAGCCCCTGCCGGAGGCGGGCACGGCGCCGGCCCAGCCCGTCGTGACCGCCCCGCCGGCCACGGCGGCGCCCGCGCCGGTGCCCGACGGCGCCAGGCCGCTGCCCCCGCCCGTCCCCCGGCCGGCCAGCAAGCCGGCCCTGCCAAGCAGCAAGCACTTCGTGCGCGGGACCTGGCAGCAGTTGCCGGGATGGCGGACCGATACGGTCGAGGCAATCTGGCGCCCGTTCCTGGCCAACTGCCGGTCCATCATCCTGCGCACCGGCCGGCCGGTTTCCAATACCGCCCCGCCCATGGCCGACCCCTATGCCTGGCAGCAGGCATGCGCCGCCGCGCGCGACCTGCCTCCCACGCCCTCGGCCGACCAGGTGCGCGCCTTCATGGAGCAATGGCTGCAACCGTGGACGGTACGCGGCCCCGGCAGCGAAGTCGCCGCTGGCTTGGCCACGAGCTACTACGAACCGCTGGTCCACGCCTCGCGCGAGCGCGGCGGCGCCTACCAGTGGCCGCTCTACGCGGTCCCCCCCGACCTGCTGACCATAGACCTGGGGGGCCTGTATCCGGAATTGGTGGGCAAGCGCGTGCGGGGCAAGCTCGACGGCAAGCGCGTCGTGCCTTACGACACCCGCGGCGAGATCGAACGGCCCGAGCGCCAGCCGCCGGCCATCGTCTGGGTCAACGACCCGGTCGACGCCTTCTTCCTGCAGGTGCAGGGCACCGGCCGCGCGGTGCTCGATACCGGTCCCGGCCAAGGCGGCACCATCCGCGTGGCCTATGCCGACCACAACGGCCACCCCTACGTCTCGATCGGCAAGTGGCTGATCGACAAGGGAGAGCTGACGCCGGCGCAGGCGTCGATGCAAGGCATACGGGCCTGGGCCCGGCGCAATCCCGCCCGCGTCAAGGAAATGCTCAACGCCAACCCGGCGGTGGTGTTCTTCCGCGAGGAAGCGGTCGTCGATCCTTCCGAAGGGCCGCGCGGCGCCATGGGCCTGCCCCTGACGCCCCATCGCTCGCTGGCCGTGGATCCGTCCATCGTGCCGCTGGGCAGCCCGGTGTTCCTGTCGACCACCCAGCCGGCTTCGCGCCAGCCCATGAACGTCGTGGCGCTGGCCCAGGACACCGGCACGGCCATCAAGGGCCCGGCCCGGGTGGATCTGTTCTGGGGATTCGGCGACGAGGCCGGAGAAATGGCGGGCCGCATGAAGCAGCCGACCCGGCTGTGGGTACTGTGGCCGAAGAACGAAGGGGTACCGGCGCCGGCGCGCTGACTCCCGCCCCGGGCCGGCCTCAGCTGGCCTTGCCCAGGGAATCGAGCTTCTGGCGCAGTCGTTCGGCCGGAATCGCGCCCCCCACCCGGGTATCGTCGCCGAAGATGATGGTGGGGGTGCCGGTCACCTGCAACTTCTTGCCCAGCGCCAGCAGTTCCTTGAGCGGCGCATCGCACGTGGCGGACTTGGGCGTCTTGCCGTTGAGCATCCATTCATCCCAGGCCTTGCCCTTGTCCGGCGCGCACCAGACCGCCTGCGACTTGACGGAGGAGTCAGGCGACAGGATGGGATAGAGGAAGGTATAGATGGTCACGTTATCGATGCCTTCCATCGAACGGCGCAACTGCTTGCAATAGCCGCAATTGGGGTCTTCGAACAACGCGATGCGACGCGAGCCGTTGCCCCGCACCTGCTTGATGGCGAGGTTCAGCGGCAGTTCGTCGAACTTCACGGCCAGCAATTGCTCCTTGCGCTCGCGCGTCAAGTTCTTCCGGGTCGAGGCGTCGATCAGGTTGCCGTCCAGCACGAAGCTGACTTTCTCGTCGGTGTAGACCAGCTCGCCGCCGATGCGCACCTCGTACAGGCCATAGGGCGTGCGGGACACGCCCTCGACGCCCACTTCGCCGAAACGCTGCACGAAGCGCTGCTTGACCGCTTCCTCGGTGGTCGGCGCGTTCTTGCTCGCGGTTTGCGCCCACGCCATGGACACGGGCACGGCCATGGCCGCGGTCAGCAACAGGGAAGTCAGCATGCGTTTCATCGAATCTCCTAAACAGTCGGACCGCGCCCGTCAGGCGCGGGTTCCCGTACCCGACGCACCGTTCACCAGCATACGCTTGAGCAAAGGCACGCGATCCACGAAGTCCAGCCCGGCATTGCGCAGCCAGGCGACCGGCCCCGCCTGGGTGCCGAACAGATGGAACAACCCGTCGGTCACGGCGCGCATGGCCAGCAGCGGCTCGGCGCGAGCCCGTTCGTAGCGGCGCAGCAACCGGGGATCGCCGACGGTGCGGAACGGCTCACGGCCGCCCAGCACTTCCGCCAGCGCCTTGACGTCGCCCAGCCCCAGGTTCAGGCCCTGGCCTGCCAGCGGATGCACCACATGGGCGGCATCGCCCAGCAGAACCACGCCACGATGGGAGAGCTGCGGACAATGCTGCAGGACCAGCGGGAAACCGAACAGCGGACTGCGCACGCGCAGCGCGCCCAGCCGGCCCCCGGTGGCCGCGGCCAGCCGCGCCTCCAGCGCCGGCGCGCGATCCGGCTCGGGCAGCGCCAGCAAGGCGGCGGCCTGCGCGCGCGGCATCGACCAGACCATCGAGACCTGCGGGCCGTCATCGGCATCGGGCATCGGCAGCAAGGCCAGGATGCCATCGGGCGTGAACCATTGGCAGGCGCACTCCTGGTGCGGCAGTTCCGCGGCCAGGTGCACGACGACGCCGGTCGCCCCGTAGTCCGATCGCTGGGCATGCAGCCCCGCGGCCTCGCGCAACGCCGAATCGGCCCCGTCCGCCGCCACCGCCAACCGCGCCCGCAGCGCCTGGCCGCCGGACGTCCGCAGGGTCACCCCATCCGCATCGCGCCCGCCATCGAGCGCGACGAAATCCTCGGTCGTCCAGCGTATGCCGGACCACTGCACCGCCTGCCTCAAGACCCGTTCCAGCTCACGCGACTCGGCGATCCAGGCCAGGTGATCGCAACCGGCCTGCCACGCCGACAGCGCGAGCCGGCCTGGGCGATCGCCCCAGGCGGGCCGATCGCCCAGGATTTCCATCCGCCGCACGCCGGTGATTCGCTCGGCCGGCAGGGCCTCCCAGATCCCGAGGCCGTCCAGCAGTTCACGGCTGGACGGCGAAAGCGCGTAGACGCGCGGATCGAAGCTGCCCACCACCGGCGCGGGCAAGGGCGCGCGCGGGCCCAGCAGGCCTACGCGCAGCCCCTGGCGGGCCAACGCGAGCGCGGCGGCCAGTCCGGCGATGCCGGTACCGACGACGATGATGTCCGCTTGGGAAGAAGTGGCTTGGGTCATGGCAGGAACGACGCTACAGGCGCCAGTGTACAGCGCCGGGCTCAGCCGCCCGCCGCCTGCTCCTGCAATTGCCGGTAGTAGTGGGTCAGGACTTCCTGGCCGGTGCGCACGCGCCGGTTGCTGGGGCAGGGGAACCGCAGCACCACGTCCAGCCGCTTGGGATCGACGGGCTCGATCACGGCCAACGGCTCGCTGGCGGGCAGTGCGATCAGGTAGGCGCCTTCGATATGGCGGAAATGCACGTCCGCCTGTTCCAGCCAGGGTTCGCACACCTCCCTGCCCGCCCGCAGCAGCCGCTCCTGGGCCGCCGGGATGTCGTCCCCCGGCTCCAGCGGCACCCGCACCGACTCGAGCACGAACGTGCCCATGGCCGAGATCGTGCGCACGGGGTTGAGCAGCAGCATCATGTTGGGAAAGCGGCAGACGCGGCCGGTGACCAGGCCCGACGACGTCTGCTCCAGCAGCGCCGTGGTGAACAGGTCAATGGTCAGCACCTCGCCCTTCATGCCGCTCATTTCTATCACGTCGCCCACCGAGTAGGTCCGCTGGGTCGCCCGCATCAGCGACCCGAGCGCGCTCATCACGTATTCCTTGCTGGCGATGGCCACCGCGGCGGCCAGCGCCGCCACCGACAGCGCGAAATGGCGCAGTTGTCCGCCCCAGATGAACAGCATCAGCAGCATCGTCACGATGACGATGGAATTGCGCACGGTCAGGTAGCTGGTGCGGCGCTCTTCGGTCGATCCCGACCCTTTTCCCCGGTAATAGCGCGTGGTGGCGCGCGTGGCGAACATGGCGGCAAGCAGCACCACCAGCGAGACCACGAGCTGGCCAGGGGTATCGGAAGCGGTGAACCACGCCACCAGCCTGTCCCAGAGCGAAACGATGACATCCATGAAGCGAATCGGCATACGCCGGAATGAGCGATCACGCCATTCTACGTTGGCACCGGCCACATGGGCGGTGTATGGTGATGCCTGGGCGCATCGTCGCCCAGGCGGCGCGCCCTGCTTGCGGCGTGCCCCACCCGGGAAGCGGCCGCGCCGCTCTCCCGTGCCAGACCGCGTCTCGCGACGCTACCCCTTCGAGCCTCGACCCGGCCGCCCGCGGCCACGCAGCGACCGGCCGCGGACTCGTCCAACCCCACTCCGAATGGCAACCCGTCATTGAGGATGTCCCGCCGCGTGCCCGTCATGCGGCCTGGTGCAATAAGGAGAACGCATCGATGTTCAAGACCCGACATATCGCCCCCCTCGCCTTCGCTCTGGCCGCCGCGCCCGCATGGGCCCAAGCGCCGCTCAAGACCGACGGCAAGTGGCGCGGTTCCATCAACGCCGGCGCCAGCCTCGCTTCCGGCAACACCGACTCCACCTCGTTCAACCTGGGCGCCAACGCGGGCCGCGCCACGGACCGGGACCGCCTGAACTTCACGCTCACGGCGCTGTACGGAACCAAGAAGGAAAACGGCAACAGCTCCGAAACCGCCAATCTGCTGCGCATGGGCGGCAAGTACGATCGCGACATCACCGACCGGACCTTCGGCTTCGGTTCGCTGGACATCGAACACGACAAGCTGCAGGAACTGGACGTGCGCGGCGTCGCGGCGGCCGGCGTCGGGCGGCACATCATCAAGACCGAGAAGACGATCTTCGACCTGTTCACGGGCCTGGCGTACAACCACGAGCGCTTCACCACCGAGACCCGCAACTCGGCCGAACTGCTGCTGGGGGAAGAGTCCACCCACATGATCTCGGACACGACCTCGCTCAACCAGCGCCTGGCGCTTTACCCCAACATCAGCAACGGCGGCGACTACCGCGTCCAGTTCGACGCGGGCATCACCACGTCCATCACGAAGAAGATCGAGCTCAAGGTCACGCTGTCGAACCGCTACATGAGCAATCCGCAGCCTGGGGTGAAGAAGTCGGACACCCTGCTGCTGACCAACATCGGCTATCGCTTCGAATGAGGGCCCCCCCTACGCGCTTCGCGCGCCCCCCAGGGGGCGATGCGGGTGGACCGGCAAAGCCGGATCCACCGCATCCTGGGTCTAGTGGGACCATCTTGGGTCGTGGCACGGTTGCTATCGCTGGCTGCCAGCGGTAGCAACGGCGTGGCGTACCAAGAGACAGGCACTAGACCCAGGGCGCCGCGGATCCGGCTTTGCCGGTCCGCCAGCGCCGCCCCCTTGAGGGGGAGCGGCCGAAGGCCGCATGGGGGTGGGCTTCCCCCGGGGTGGGCTTCCCCCCGGGGTGGGCTTCCCTAAAGACCGCGCTCGTCCAGGGAGGACGGGCTGACGTAGGCCCTGATGGTGTGGTCCAGCACGCCGGCGGGAGCCAGGTCGTTCAGGTCGAACGCGCCACGGATACCGTTGAACTTCACGGCGAAATGCTTGCCGTTGACGTCGAAGCGCACGGTTTCACCGTACTGCACGTTGATGTAGCGCGTGCCGTCGTTCAACACGATGGCGCGTCCGGCGCTCTCGACGGTGACCGGCGAACCCAGCAGGTCCGGCCGCGTCGACGCGGCATGGGCCGAAACGCTCGCCAGGCCGATCAGGGCCGCGGCGAGGCAGGAAGAAACCTGGGCTTTCATGACGGGAACTCCAGAATCTGGTCAGGCGCTGGCGGGCCGGCCGGGAGATGCGGTCCCGGCCGGCCCGCGGCATCGCTTACAGGTTGTTCGGGTATTCGCCCGGGCCACCCACGCGGCGGGCCAGTTCGGCGCGCTTGAGTTCCTCGACCACCTGGGCCCGGCTGACCGGCGCGGCCTTCTGGGCCGTTGCGTACGGGAAGCCTTCCTGGTCGTAGACGATGCCGCCGTTGGCCTTGGCCTCGGCCAGCTCGGCCAGCACCTGCGCGCGGGTCAGCTCATGCGTGGTCGAAATCGCGGGAGGAGGAAAATCATTGCCGTAGTTGTTGCCTTGGTCGGCATGGGCGGCGGCGCCGATGAGCGAAGCGGCAATCAGGGCGGTGTATGCAAAGGTCTTCATGGTGAACTCCGTTTTCTCATTGATCTTTCAGTCAGACTCAAGGGTATGTACTCATTGCTTGATTGACCGTGTAGGAATATTGCGCCCTTTGAAGGCATAATTGAAATCAATAAGTCGAATTGTTGGCATAAGGATTTGATTATGGCTGGCCGTGTAGACCTGAATCTGCTCCTCACGCTGGAGACCCTGCTCAACGAGTTGAACGTCACCAAGGCGGCGGTCAAGCTCAACAGCAGCCAGCCGGCCGTGTCCGCCCAACTGGTGCGGCTGCGGCGCATGTTCGACGACCCCTTGCTGATCCCCGGCGCCCGGGGCATGACGCCCACCCCGCGGGCGCTGGAACTCGCCCCGCGGCTATCGGAACTCCTGGACGGTTTCCGGGCAATCGTCCAGCCAGACCACTTCGATCCCAAGACGGCGCAGGGCAGCATCCTGATCGGCACCAACGACGCGACGCAGTGCCGGCTGGCCAGATGGTTCGGCAATCTCGCCAACATGGCGCCGGGCGTGCGGATCGGTTTCGTCAACGCCAATCGCTCGACGGTGCCGGACGTCGAACAGCACATGGCTTCGGGCCAGGTGGACCTGGTCATTGCGCGCCGCTCGGCCTTTCCCGACCGGCTGCACGTGCGTCCGCTGCACGACGAGACTTTCGTCTGCGCCATGCGCTGGGACCATCCCTACCGGAAGAAGCAACTGACGCTCAAGGATTTCGCCGCCATGCGGCACGTCATCGTGCTGCCCCTGGGCGGAGAATTCGACGACGTCACCGACGAGATCCTGGAAGGCATGGGCCTGTCGCGGCAGACCGTCGTATCGGTGCCGAGTTTTCTCGTGGCCGAGCGGGTGCTGCGCGGCACCGACTTCGTCTCGGTATTCCCGACGTCGCTGGCGCGCGGCATGATGTCCACGCTCAAGAGCTATGCGCTGCCCTATACCCTGCCGAAGTTCGAGTTCGCGATGGCCTGGCACGTGCGCACGCACCTGAGCCCGCTGCACCGCTGGGTGCGGGACCAGATCGCGGAAGCATTGATGGACGGGCGCGAGGAAGACGGCGATCCGATGAGCCAGGTCGCCTGGTAGGCGTCCCCGCGCCGGCGGCGATGGGCGCCTACCGCTGCGCCGGGTAGCGGCCCAGCAACGCCCGCAGTCGCGCCGCGTCATCCCTGCCGGACGACAGGAACGCGAGTACGTAGCGGTCGGGCCTGACCAGCACGGCCCGCGCGCCGGCCTCGGCCATCACCCGCGCCAGGACACCCTCGCAGTCCCGCACGGCCAGACGCGCCGGCTCCGCGGGCCAGGGGAAGTCGTCCTCGGCGGCGACCAGTTCGATCCGGCGGACATCCAGCGCGGACATCCAGGCCTCGACTTCCGGGCCCAGCGTCTCGCCAGCCCTGCTCAGGCAGGCGAAGCCGGGGCCGAGCGCCTCGTCCAGCCGCCGCCGCTGCCCGCCGGGCCACTCCACGAGGGGCTGCGGCAGCAGTTGCCCCGCCTTGATCGCGGTATCGGGCGCCTGGCAGGGCACGAAGAAACCCTCCCCGAAGCGTGGCTTGGGCTTGAACTTGAGCTGCAGCACGTAGTCCCGCGCCGGCGGATACAGGCTGCACAGCTTGAGCGCCCACTGTGCGGCCATGGCTTCGAACCGGGACTTCGGTTGCATGTAGCGGCCGATGCGCATCGCCATCTCGATCAGCGCCCAGGCGTGCGGCTTGCGCTCCATCTCGTAGGTATCGAGCAGCGCGGGGCCGCACCGCCCCCGCACCACGGCATCAAGCTTCCAGGCCAGATTGGTGGCATCGCGCACGCCGCTGTTCATGCCCTGGCCCGCGAACGGCGGCGTCAGGTGGGCGGCGTCGCCGGCCAGCAGCACCCGGCCCTCGCGCCAGCGTTCGGCCAGCCGGGCATGGAAGGTGTAGACCACCTTGCGGGCGATGGGCAGGCCCTCGTCCAAGGGCTCGCGCTCGCGGATCCAGCCGCGCAGACGGGCCTCGTCCAGCACGTAGTCGGCGGTCTCCCCTTCCCTGAGCATGAATTCGTAGCGCACCGTGCCCTGCGGACCGGGCAAGCGGATGGCAGGCCGGTCCGGGTCGCAGTAGGTCCGGGTATGACGAAACGGCGTCTTGCGGTCGAGCAGGTCCACGATCAGCCATTTCTCGGCAAAGGTATTGCCCGACAACGGGATGCCCAATTGCTCGCGCGTCCCGCTGCGGCCGCCATCGCACGCGACCAGCCAGTCGCAGCTCAGCGTGACCGCCGCGCCGTCGTGGTCGACCTCCAGCACCACCCTGTCCGCGTCCTGCTCGAAACGCCGCAGCTCGTGGCGGAATCTCGTCTCGACGTGCGGAAAGCGCCGCAGGCCGTCGCACAGCTGCGCGGCCAGCACGGCCTGCCGGAAGGCGTTGCGCTTGGGGTAGCCGTACTCGGTCGATCGCGGCTCGATGCGCGCGAACTCGCGCCCCGACCAGGAAAAGTAATGGACCCCGTAACCCTGGACGATGGAAGGCAGGATCTCGTCGATGAGTCCGGCCGACTGGGCGGTCCGCAGGCTCTCGTCATCGATCGACACGGCACGGGGTTCGTCCACCGTCGATGCATTGCGCTCCAGCAGCAGCGTGCGAACGCCGTAGACCCCGAGCAGGTTCGCGAGGGTCAAGCCGGTCGGGCCGGCACCGAGGACGATGACCGGATAGTGGGAAGTTGCATGCATGATTGCTATCTTTTGCTGCGCGCCCGCAGGCGTTCGTTTTCGAGAGTCGATTCGATGGAGGATGCGACCGAGAAGACCTTGGACAGGACGGCCTTGCCGCGCCCGGCTGGCAGCCGGACCAGCGGGACGACGACACTGAGGCTGCCCAGCACCCGCTGTCCATCCAGCAGGGCGACGGCCAGGCCCGCCATCCCCGCGTCGACCTCGCTGTGCGTCACGCAGGCCTTCGCCTCGCGCAGCGGTTCGAGTTCGGCCAGGAAACCTTGCAGGCCGGCGGGGAACCCGGCCGCGATGATGGTGGCGCGATCACGGTGCCACAGCCGCTCCAGTTCGGCGCGCGGCAGATGCGCCAGGATCACCTTGGAGGTCGCGCCCCGGTACAAGGGCATCGCGCGGCCGCGTTCATAGCTGACCGGCGTGACCGGATCGGAAGGCATCTCCTGGTGGATGCACAGGACCTTGTCGCCATGCACGCGGCACAGCAGCACGGTGCCGCCCGTCTCGGCGGCCAGCTTGCGCAGCAGCGTGCCGGACGCCTGCAGCAGCGGATCGGCCAGGCGGATCTGGCGGTCCAGCTCGACGATCAGGGGGCCCAGCGCATAGCCCCGGTCCGCCACGCGTTCAAGCAGGCCGGCTTCCTCGAGCGACTTCAGGTCACGGTAGATGCTGGCCCGCGATACGCCCAGTTCGTCCATGAGCTGGGCCGGCTTGCGCACCGGGCGGCTGAGGTCGAAGGACTGGAGTATGCGCAGCAGACGGTCGGACACGATGGCCTCAATCGCGCATGATGGCCTTGCCCCAGAGGTTGAGGGTGCGCTCCTCGTGCACCCACACCCCCGCCGGGCGCTCCGGCGGGCAAACCTCGATCTCGGCCGAGATCTCGGCCAGGTTGCCGTCCGGGTCGCGCACCATGAAGAACACGTCGTTGCCGGGGCCGTGGCGGCCGATGCCCCAGACGATGGTCTCGCGGATGGAGGCCATGTGGTCGCCCCAGGCCTTCATGTCGTCCCACGACGTGGTCTCGAAGGACTGGTGGTCGAAGCAGCGCACCGGGGCGCGGAACAGCGCCAGCGCGTGATGCAGGCTTTCGGTGCGCAGGAAGCAGGCGCGCAACACGCCCTCGTCGTCCTGGACGCGGTCCGACAGCGTGAAGCCGAGCACGCCTTCGTAGAAAGCCAGCATGGGCGCGGGATCCAGGGTGCGCAACGCGAAGTGCTGCAAGTGGGCCTCGGGCAGCGCATCACCGGACCGCACGCCCCCGGGCGTGCCAGGGCGCAGCGCGAAGACGATCAGGTTGCCGTCGGGGTCGCGCACCGCCAGCGCGTCGTCGCAGGCCACCGGCAGCGGCGGCACCTCGGCCGCCGCGTGCGCGCCGGCGCGCACCTTGAAGGCCTGCCAGCGGCCGGCATCCTCGAAACCGAACAACGCGTGCTCAAGCTGGTTGGCCGGGCCTTCCGACAGCACCAGCGTGCGTCCCGGCGCCGCGCACACCCAGCGGCCGTCTTCCACGCTCGCGGCCAGGCCGTGCGTGCGGGCATAGAAATCCGCCAGCCGCCGCGGCTGCGGCGAGGTCAGATGCAGATGATGCAGCGATGCGCCCAATTCCATTGTTTCGTTCCACCCATGGCGTTTCATTTCTGTTGGGCGAACTATCCCGCGCCGAGTATCCGGCGTCAACGGAATTTCTCACATACTGAGACGATAACCTCATGGGTTCGCAGCAACCATCGAAGCACCGGTGCAACAAACCCAGACCACGGCACCGGACCCAGGAGGCGGTGGATCCGGCTCCGCCGGTCCACCCGCATCGCGCCCCCTTGGGGGCGCGCGCGAACTGGGTATGGGGCCCCTCAGTTCGCGGCGATGCCCCGGGCTTCAATCACCCGCGCCCAGCGCGCCAGGTCCGTGCGCACCAGCGCGGTCAGTTCCGCGGGAGAGCTGACCGCGCTGGTCATGCCCTGGGCCGCCAGGCTTTGCTGCATGTCGGGCTCCGCCAGCGCCGCCTGCATCTGGCGATGCAGCCTGTCGACAATGGCCGCGGGCGTGCCCGCCGGCGCGAACAGCCCATACCAGAGGTCCACGTCGAAAGGCTTGCCCACCGACTCGGCCACCGTCGCCACGTTGGGCAGGGCCGCCTGGCGCACGGGGCTCGACACCGCCAGGGCGTGCATCTTGCCGGCCTCGATCTGCGCCAGCGCGGACTGGATGGGCACGAAGCCCACTTCCACCTGCCCGCCGGCGATGGCCGTCACGGCTTCGCCCGCGCCCTTGTGGGGAATGTGCACGATGTTCATGCCCGTCGCCTCCTTGAGCAGTTCCATCGCCAGGTGCTGCGGCGTGCCGACGCCGGAGGACGCGTAGTTGTACTGGCCGGGCGCCTTCGCGGCGGCCGCGACGAACTCGGCGAGGTTGCGCGCGGGTACCTTGCTGGAAGCCACCAGCACCATCGCTCCCTTGAACAGCAGTCCCACGGAAGCAAAATCCTTGACCGGATCATAGGGCAGGTTCTTGTACAGGCTGGGGTTCATGGCCAGCGTGTTGGCGACCACCAGCAGGGTGTACCCGTCCGGCGCCGACCGCGCGACGAACTCGCTGCCGATGTTGCCGCCCGCGCCGACCTTGTTCTGCACGATGAACGGCGCCTTCATGCCCACGCGCAGCTTTTCGGCCAGCGCCCGCGTGGCGGTGTCGATACCCGTCCCCGCGCTATAGGGCATGACCAGGGTCACCGCTCTTGCCGGATAGTCGGGCCCCTGTGCCTGCGCCGGACAGGCCAGCACGGCCGCGATTCCCATCCCGAGGACTGCCACAAGCTTTTTCATGCTCCACCTCTGCTAGACGCCATGCGGCCGCCCTGCGGGCAGCCGGGTGAACTGCGGGAAACACGGCCGGCGGTCCGCCCGGACCGCCGCCGCCAGACGGTACTGCCCATGCCCTGCTCAGACCGGGAACACCAGGGAGGCCGGCGCGGGCGTCGGCTCGTCGGCGGGCGCGCGAAGACCGTCAGTCTGCTGTGCCTCGAACGCCGCGGCAATACGCCGCCTGATGCGGATCATGTCGCGGTCCGGGCCGAACAGGATCTCGTTCGCGCGGGACTCCACCAGATCGCCCGCCACGCGCGCCATTTCCTTGTCCTCCGCCGACGTCTTGAGCTGCCGGGGCTTGACCACGCTCTCGAAATGCCGGGCCAGCCGTTCGCGCGCTTCCGGCGTTTCGGCGCGCCACGCCGCATAGCGGAACAAGCGCGTGCGGTGATAGTCGATGGGCACCTGGAACAGCCTCGACACATAGGGCGCCGCGTCGGCCTTGGGCCGCAGCACGTTGGACACGAGGCCCGGCAGATTGAAGCGCTCGCCCTGGATCCTGTCCAGGCCATGGCCGTGGTCCAGCATGTTCCCTTCCAGGTCCACGGAGATGCCGCGCAGGCCGTGGCCGTCGGTCTCGACGATCTTCACCCGCCGGTCTTCCAGCGGCGTCAGCTTCTGCGCCGCGCCGCCGTCTTCCCCATCCCCCAGGTAGCGGGCCACGGCTTCGTGATATTGCGACTCCATGTGCAGCGTGACGGCGTGGTAGGCATCGCTGCCGTCGATCACCAGCAGCCAGTTCGCGTCCCACTCTTCGGTGGGCAGCCGGAAATGCACGAAGCGCTCGGGGTGCAGGAGCTCTTCCGGCACGCACGTTTCGATGGGCGGCGCGGGGAAGCGCTCGGTGTCCCCGATGTAGGCCCAGACATAGCCGCCCAGTTCGGCACAGGGATAGGACCGGGCGCGCACCTTCTCCCGTTGGCCGGCGCCGGCTTCCGTGTCCCACGGAATCAGCGTGCACGCCCCCGCGCCGTCGAAGCGCAAGCCATGGTAGGCGCACTGCAGTTGCCCATCCATCACCCGGCCGCTGGAGAGCTGCACGTACCGGTGCGGGCACCGGTCGAACAGCACGCCGGGCACGCCCGCCGCGTCGCGAAACACCACCAGGTCCTCGTCCAGGCACCGCACGCCGACCGGCTTGCCGGCGGGCAGTTCCTCGCTTTGCATCACGGGATACCAGTAGTTCCTCAATCCCCGTTCCAACCCTCGCGGCACGCCGCGGACGAGTTCGGGACCATCCTGCTTGTCGCTCACCTTCTCCTCCCAGTCGGAAGACGTCGGCCACCAATCAATTAGATAGCTAACGTTTTATTAAAAGAAAAATCCGAACACGTTCATGCCAGCATCGCCTGCTCGCATTCCCAGGCCCAGGCCAGCAATTGCGCATCGTCGCCGGGCGCCCCGGTCAATTGCATGCCGATGCCGGGATGCCACGGCACCGGCACCGAGATCGACGGTGCCCCGGCCGCATTGGCGAACGTCGCGTACAAGGCGCCCGCCCGCGGCGACGCCTGGCAACCATCGATGCTGGCCGGATAGGGGGCATCGAGCGGCCAGGCCAGACAGGGGGAAGCCGGGGACAGCACCACGTCCGCCTCGGCCCAGAGCGCTCGCGTGCGCTGCCGCCAGTCGAGCAGGCGCGCGATGGTGCGGTACACGTCCACGGCCGACGGCTCCGACGAGCGCCGCGCGAGATCGCGCAAGGCGGCCGGCAGCGCGGACTCGTCCAGCCCCAGCTCGTCGACGGCGGCGCGCACGCCATGCGGAATGATCTCCAGCCAGAAGGCGTCGACCTGCGCGACCGAATACGGCATCGGCTGCCAGGCGACCCGATGGCCCGCGCGCGCCAGGCGCTCCACGCATTCGTTCAGCGCGGCCGTGACCACGGGCTCCTGGCCCTGGTCGGGCGGCACGATGGCCACGATGCGGGCCCGCCGCGCCCGTGCCCGCTCGCGCAGCCAGACCTCGGGCCGGGCCGCCTGCCCCTGCCCGGGAAAGCGCGATGCGTCGACGGCGATCATCGTGGCCAGCAGGGCGCAATCCTCCACCGATCGCGCCATGGGACCGACGACCTGGAAATCCAGGGACGTACGGGGAAAACCGGAAGAAGACAGTACCGCGCCGGTCGAGGGCTTGAAGCCGACGGTGCCGGTATAGGCCGCCGGCCGCCGTATCGATCCGCCCGCGTCGGTCGCCAGCGCCAGCGCGCCCATGCCCAACGCCAGCGCGGCGCCGGCACCGCCGCTGGAGCCGCCCGGCGTCATGGCCGGAGCCAGGGGATTGCACGTCGGGCCGTACACGCCATTGCCGGTCGTGGCCGCCAGGGCCATGGGCGGGACATTGGTCTTGCCCAGCACGATCGCGCCCGCTTCGCGCACGCGGGCCACCACCGGTTCGTCATGATCGGGAACGAAGGTGGCCAGTGCCTCCACGCCCCATGTCGCCGGCAGTCCCTGCACCCAAAGGTTGTCCTTGACCGTCAGCGGGATGCCGTCGAGCGCGCCGGCGGGATTGCCCGCCGCGTGTCGCCGGTCGGCGGCGCTGGCCTGGGCCAGCAGGGATGCCGCATCGACCTGGGCCACGATGGCATTGACCGCCTGGTTGCACGACCGCATCCGCTCCAGGACCGACTCGACCAGTTCAACGCTGGCCAACCGGCCGGCCCGCAACAAGGCGGCGCTTTCGCTGGCGCCAAGCTGCCATGGATGACCACCTGGGTGAATCGCGTTCACGGGTACCTCCCGGCTCCGATGTTGATTGACACTATACACCAAACAATTTAGATTGCTATCTAATTAATTTCAGGATGGCGCCATGAGTCTTTACGCGGTCCAGAGAGTGATCTTCGAACTCAAGCACGACAAGCCTCGCGCCGCGCTGCTGCGCACGGATCCCCACGCCGCGCTGCGGGATGCCGACCTGACCGACGCGGAGCGCAACGCCCTGGCCGGCGGGGACCTGGCCGGGCTCTACCTGATGGGCGTCCACCCCCTGCTGCTCGCGCCGTACTCGCGCATGGCCGGCCTGTCCCGCAGCGACTATCAACACGCGCTGGCCCCCCTCAAGGGCGCCCGCCGCTTCTCCAGCGACTACCGGCTCGACGGCCACAGCGAGGCTTGAATGGGATCCCTAGAATTCGCCGCGGCGATGAGCCATGCCCCGGGCATCGCCGCCTTCACCCAGGCCGCCCCCGCCCCGCAGCGGCAGGCCTTCCTCGACGCCGCAAGCACCTTGAAAACGGCGGCCGCGGCGGCAAGGCTGGACGCGATGGTGGTGATCGCGCCCGATCATTTCTCCAATTTCTTCATGGGCAACATGCCGGCCTGCTGCGTCTCGCTGAACGAACGGTACAGCGGTCCGGTGGAAGACTGGCTGGGCATGCCCAGGATGGACATCCCCGGCGCCCCCGGCCTGGCCGACCTCATCATGCAGCATGCCTATAACCGGGGCATCGAACCGGCGGGCGCCGCGCAGACCGAACTGGAACACAGCGTCATCGTCCCGCTTTCGCTGGTCACGCCGGCATTCGACATCCCCGTGGTCTGGGTCATGATGAACTGCCAGGTTCCGCCGCTGATGTCCCTGCCCCGCTGCCACGAGCTGGGCCGCGCCATCCGTGCCGCCATCGACGCCAGTGGCCTGCGCGTGGGCGTGCTGGGCTCCGGCGGCCTTTCCCACGCTCCCGGCGCCGCCGAGGCGGACCGGCTGGACGAGGCATTCGACCGCGAATTCCTGTCCATGCTGGACAAAGGCGATCTGGATGGGATTCTGTCCATTCCCGCCGCGCGGCTGGACGAGGCGGGTTTCGGCGCCTGGGAGGTGCGGCTGTGGGTGGCTGCCATGAGCGCGGCCCACGACCGCCATCCCCGCACCCTGGCCTACGAGCCCATCGAGGCCTGGGACACCGGCTGCGCGGTGGCGATCTTCGACGGAGCCGGACGATGACGCCGCTGCCCGAAGTGCGCCTGGCGCTGGGCCTGCGGTCGACGGCGCAAAGCCTGGGCGTCATTGGCCGCGACGCCGGCGTATTCCGCGAGCAGGGACTGGACCTGGTCATCGCGCGGGAAGAAACGGCGGGACCGGACGGCGTGCGCGGCCTCGTCGCCGGGGAATACGATCTGGCCGAATTCGGCGCCGTGCCGCTGGTGCAGGCCGTCTACGAAGGGCACGACCCGGTCGTGCTGCTGGCCGCCGAACAGACCAATGCCATGTATCTGCTCGGCGCCGCCCGCATCGACGCGCCGCGCGCCCTCGTCGGCGAGAAAATCGGCGTGCTCAGCATCGCGGGCCAGACCGGCGTCAGCGCGGCCACCATGCTGGACCGGTGGACGCTGCGCCGCGAGGACGTGGAGCTGCTGGAGCTGGGCACCTATCCCGCGATCTACCAGGCGCTGCAGGATGGCCGCATTGCCGCCGGCGTGCTGACCGCCGACTACGGCGTCGCCGGTTCGGTCGCCTTCGGCCTGCACCGGCTGGCCGACCTGGGCCAGGAACTGCGGTTCCAGGGCCCCATCGTCGCCACGACCCGGCGCTACGCGCGCGCGCATCCGGACCGCGTCCAACGTGCCGTGACCGCCTACGTGCGCACCATCGAGCTGTTCGCGGACCACCCCGACCGCGTCCTGGAGAGCATGAAACGCCATCTGGGCTTCCTGGACCACGCGCAGGCGCTGGCCGTCCACGACTTCTATTCCCGGCGCTTCCAGCGCCGGCCCCATCCGTCGGAAGCCGGCCTGCAGCGGGTCATCGACCTGTATGCCGCGACCAGCTCCCGCCCCGCGCTGCGGCTGGAAGACGTCTGGGATCGCAGCTTTCTGGACCGCAGCCTGCAGGCATGACAGGCATGCGGCCAATCACCCCATCGCAAGGATGACATCATGGATCTGGGAATCGCGGGACGCACGGCATTGATCACGGCTTCGAGCAAGGGCATAGGCAAGGCCTGCGCGATGGAGCTGGCCAGCCAGGGAACGAACATCGTGATGTGCGCGCGCGGACGTGCGCAGCTGGAGCAGGCGGCCGAGGAAGTCCGGGCCGTCGCGCGCGGCGAGGTCACGGCCATCCCCGCGGACCTGACCTCGGCCAAGGACATCGACGCGCTGATCGATGCGGCCGAAAAACGCCACGGCGGCATCGACATCCTCGTTTCCATCGGCGGCTCGCCCAAGCGCGGCGGCTTCGACGCCATCACCGAGCAGGACTTGCGCGATGCCTTCGAGATGTCGGTCATCGCCGCCTTCAGATTGTTGAACCGCACGCTGCCGGGCATGCGGGCCCGTGGCTGGGGCCGCGTGGTCACCGTGCAGTCGCGGGCGGTGCGCGAACCGATACCCGACCTGGTGACCTCGATCGCCACCCGCCCCGGCGTCAACGGACTGTTCAAGTACCTGTCCAAGGAAGTGGCCGGCGACGGCGTCCTGCTCAACACCATCGTGCCCGGGCGCATCATGACCGACCGTTTCAAGGGCGGCCAGGACCTGGCCACAGACAGCCAGGCCTACACGGCCGGCAAGCTGGCGGGCATTCCCGTGGGCCGCTTCGGGCAGCCGGAGGACATCGCGGGGGCTGTCGCCTTCCTGTGCTCCGAGCGCGCCTCGTACATCAACGGCACGGCGCTGCAAGTGGACGGCGGCGTCATCAACGCCATCTGACCCGCGGGCCCGCGGGCCTTACTCCGCGGGTCCGATGTTGGTCTCTATCCTGCCCAGCACCCGCATGAAGGTCGCGAGGTCGGTCTTGCTGATGCCCTGCAAGGCGACCTCGTTGATGTTCTCGACCCGAGGCAGCAGCACCTCCTCCAGGCCCCTGCCCTTCTCGGTCAGCGACACCAGCACCTTGCGCTTGTCCTCGGAGTCGGGCTGCAGCGTCACCATCTTCTGCGCCTCGAGCTTGCGCAGCGCCGCCCACGCGGTGGGCTGGGTCAGCCCCACCATCTCGGCGATCTCGCGCTGGCTCACGCCGTCCTTTTCCCACAGGGCGCGCAGGAAGAACCACATGCCATACGAGATCCCGGCGCTGTTGATCTGCTGTTCCATGATCGGGCGCAGGCGGCGGAAGGTCCTGCCGAGCAGGAAACCTATGCTGCGATCGATGGGATAGTCTTGAGTGCGCATAGTCGTGAACATCATTGGGCCCAGGCAATGATAGCTCACGCGCCTGCGCCACGCGGCGCCCTTCGCTCCAATAGAAAAGGCGCCCCGTCCGGGGCGCCTTTCAATACTGCCGGACGACCCGAACGGGCCGCCCTTCCTCACCTGCCGATCACACGCCCACCGAATCGGCCACGTCCTTGAAGTCGGGGATCTGGTCGAAGTTCATGTAGCGATAGATGGTCTTCTCGTGCTCGGCCAGGACGCCGGTCTCGGCCATGTACTCTTCCTTGGTCGGGATGCGGCCCAGGCGCGAGCAGATGGCGGCCAGTTCGGCCGAACCCAGGTACACGAAGGAGTTCTTGCCGAGGCGGTTCGGAAAGTTGCGGGTGCTGGTCGACATGACCGTCGCGCCTTCGCGGACCTGCGCCTGGTTGCCCATGCACAGCGAGCAGCCCGGCATTTCCATGCGGGCGCCGGCCGAACCCAGGACGCCGTAGTGGCCTTCCGCGGTCAGCTGCTGCTGGTCCATCTTGGTGGGCGGAGCGACCCACAGCTTGACCGGGATGTCGCGCTTGCCTTCGAGCAGCTTGGACGCCGCGCGGAAGTGGCCGATGTTGGTCATGCAGCTGCCGATGAACACTTCGTCGATCTTGGCGCCGGCCACGGCGGACAGCGTCTTGACGTCGTCCGGGTCGTTCGGGCACGCCACCAGGGGCTCGTGCACGTCGGCCAGGTCGATTTCGATGACGGCGGCGTACTCGGCGTCGGCATCGGGTTGCAACAGTTCAGGGTTGGCCAGCCAGGCTTCCATGGCCTTGACGCGGCGGCCGATCGAACGCTCGTCTTCATAGCCGTTGGCGATCATCCACTTCAGCAGCGTGATGTTGCTGTTGATGTACTCGATGATCGGTTCCTTGTTCAGGCGCACCGTGCAGCCGGCGGCCGAACGCTCGGCGGAGGCGTCGGACAGTTCGAAGGCCTGTTCCACCTTCAGGTCCGGCAGCCCTTCGATTTCCAGGATGCGGCCCGAGAAGATGTTCTTCTTGCCCTGCTTCTCGACGGTCAGCAGGCCTTGCTGGATCGCGTAGTAGGGGATGGCGTTGACCAGGTCGCGCAGCGTGACGCCGGGCTGCAGCTTGCCCTTGAAGCGGACCAGCACCGATTCAGGCATGTCCAGCGGCATGACGCCGGTGGCCGCCGCGAAGGCGACCAGGCCCGAGCCGGCCGGGAAGCTGATGCCGATGGGAAAGCGGGTGTGCGAGTCGCCGCCGGTGCCGACCGTGTCGGGCAGCACCATGCGGTTCAGCCACGAGTGGATGACGCCGTCGCCCGGACGCAGCGAGATGCCGCCGCGATTGCTCATGAATTCGGGCAGCGTGTGGTGCGTCTTGACGTCCACGGGCTTGGGATAGGCGGCGGTGTGGCAGAACGACTGCATCACCAGGTCGGCCGAGAAGCCCAGGCACGCCAGGTCCTTCAGCTCGTCGCGGGTCATGGGGCCGGTGGTGTCCTGGCTGCCGACCGAGGTCATGCGCGGCTCGCAGTAGGTGCCCGGGCGGATGCCCTTGCCTTCCGGCATGCCGCAGGCGCGGCCGACCATCTTCTGGGCCAGCGTGTAGCCCTTGCCGGTATCGACCGGGTTGTTGGGCAGGCGGAACAACGTCGAGGGAGCCAGGCCCAGGGCCTCGCGCGCCTTGGCGGTCAGGCCGCGGCCCACGATCAGCGGAATGCGGCCGCCGGCGCGCACTTCGTCGAACAGCACGTCGGACTTGATCTCGAATTCGGCGATCACTTCGCCGTTCTTCAGGGCCTTGCCTTCATAGGGGCGCAGCTCGATGACGTCGCCCATGTCCATCTTGGAGACATCCAGCTCGACCGGCAGCGCGCCCGCGTCTTCCATGGTGTTGTAGAAGATGGGAGCGATCTTGCTGCCCAGACAGACGCCGCCGAAGCGCTTGTTCGGCACGAAGGGGATGTCTTCGCCGGTCCACCACAGCACGGAGTTGGTGGCCGATTTGCGCGAGGAACCGGTGCCGACCACGTCGCCGACGTAGGCGACCGCGTGGCCCTTTTCCTTCAGGTCATTGATGAGCTTGAGCGGACCGACCTTGCCGGGCTCTTGCGGCTCGATGCCCGGACGCGGGTTCTTGAGCATGGCCAGCGCGTGCAGCGGGATGTCGGGGCGGCTCCAGGCGTCGGGCGCGGGCGACAGGTCGTCGGTGTTGGTTTCGCCCGTGACCTTGAACACGGTCAGCGTCAGGCTTTGCGGCAGCTCGGGGCGGCTGGTGAACCACTCGGCGTCGGCCCAGCTTTGCAGCACGGCCTTGGCGTTGGCATTGCCCTTGTCCGCCTTTTCCTTCACGTCGTGGAAGGCGTCGAACATCAGCAGGGTTTTCTTCAGGCCCGCGGCGGCGATCTCGCCCACCTGGGCGTCGTCCAGCAGCTCGATCAGGGCGCTGATGTTGTAGCCGCCCAGCATCGTGCCCAGCAGCTCGGTGGCCTTGGCGCGGTCGATCAGGGGGCAGGCTTCCTTGCCCAGGGCGACGGCGGCCAGATAGGACGCCTTGACCTTGGCGGCGTCATCCACGCCGGCCGGCACGCGATGGGTCAGCAGATCCAGCAGCGTCTGTTCCTCGCCCTTGGGCGGATTCTTGATCAGCTCGATCAGGTCGGCGGTCTGCTGCGCCGACAGCGGCAGCGGGGGGATGCCAAGCGCGGCCCGCTCGGCAACGTGTTGACGGTAGGATTCAAGCATTGGAGGTGTCCCGGTGTGAAGGGATTGAGGGCGATCGCCGGGATTGTAGGACTAGCGGCGGCGTGCCGCAAGTGTCTTATATCTTATATAAGACATGAAGACCGCCTCCGTACGGTCGAGCCGGGATAGAATCATTTTCCCGATATTCGGCCACGCAAGGGTAATCGAGATGAATTCAAGGAAACTGAATCTGGATTGCCCCGCCGGAATCGCGCCGGCAGGGGCATCCCCCCTGCTTTCCCCGTCGCGCCGCCACTGGATGCAGTTCGCCGGCGCCGGCGCCCTGCTCCACGCGCTGCCCGGCTGCGGCGGCGGCGACGATCCCGTGCCCGACGCAGGCCGGCTGTCCGAGGCCATCCAGTGGGGGCGCGACGCCATCCGCCAGGCCGTCCAGAAAGACCAGGCCACCGCGGTCTCGGTCGCGCTGATGACCAGCGAAGGGGTGATCTGGCAGGAAGCCTTCGGACTCGCGGATCCGCAGGGCAAGGTGGCCGCCACCGTCGATTCCCGCTTCAATATCGGCTCGGTCAGCAAGGTGTTGGCCGCGCTGGCGGCCATGGTGCTGTGCGACCGGGGCAAGCTGGCGCTGGACGCGCCGATCACCCGCTATCTGCCCCGGTTCTCGATGCTGTCCGGCGAATACGGCCAGATCACGCTGCGCCACCTGCTCAGCCATTCGTCCGGGCTGCCCGGTACCAACTGGCGCAATATCTTCGCGTTCGAGCCCATCGCCGGCTACGCGCAGGACACCGAGGACGGCCTGGCCCACTTCCACCTGAAGCACCAGCCGGGGGAGCTGGCCGTCTATTGCAACGACGGTTTCACGATGGTCGAGAACCTGGTGGCGGCGGTCACGGGCCAGTCGTACGCCGAGTTCGTCCGGCGCGAGATCCTCGACCCCCTGGGCATGAGCCGTTCCGCCTACCCGGTGCAGGCCTTCCCCGAAGGCAGCTTCGTGCATCCGGTCTACGAAGGGCGGCGCATGGGGCAGGAATTCGTGTCGGCCTACGCCACCGGCGGCCTGGCCTCCACGCCCGGCGACATGATGCGGCTGGCGAAGATGTTCCTAGACCTGGGCATGTACCAGGGCAAGCGCCTGGTGTCGCAGGCGGCCGTCCAGGAAATGGGCAAAGACCAGACCACGAGCCTGCGCATCAACCCCTGTCCCGAATGGCGCTGGGGCCTGGGCTGGGACTCGGCGCGGCATCCCGGCCTGGACAGCGTCGGCATCAAGGCCTGGCAGAAGAACGGCGGCACGAGCTTCTTCTCGACCGAGTTCTTCGTGCTGCCCGACCAGCGCATGGCCCTGCTGCTGACGGGAGCCGGCACCACCTACGGGCCGCTGCGCATCGCCGAAGGCGTGCTGCTGCGGGCCCTGTCGACCACGCGCGCGATTCCCGCCGTGCCGGCGGCGCTGGAAGGCATCCCCGCGGCGGCGGCGCCGTCCATCGATGCCGCCGGGCTGGCGGGCATCTATGCCGATTTCGAAGGGCCGTACAAGGTGCAGGCCGCCGATGCCGGCACGATCGACTTGCTGCGCAGGAAGGCCGGCGCCTGGGAGCCGCTCGCCCCGGGCCTGACCCTGCGCGCCGACTGCTGGTGGTGGAACGACGCGCCGACCGGGAACAGCTTTCGATGGCTGGTCCTGGACGGCAAGCAGTACATGATCCAGCGCGTCCCGGCCGGCTGGGGGCACTACCGGCTGACCCTGTCCGTGGGCCAGCGCCTGGCGCCGCTGCCACCGCTGTCCCCCGCCTGGCAGGCCCGCCTGGGCACGCGCTGGGAACCCACCAACGAATCGCCCGAGTCCGTGGCGCTGGTCCTGGGCGATGGCATCGCCGCGCTGGACGAGCTGGCTGAATTGCCGGGATACGTGATGTGGAACGACGGCCAGTTGCTGCGGCCCGATGGCGACGACCGTGCCAGAATGACGATACAGGTACCCGTCAATCACGGGCGGGACCTGGTCGAGCTCGAGTTCTCGACGGTCGGCGGCCAGCCGCAGATGCGGTCGGGGTCGTCGCTCTATCGCCTGCTGGCGGAGGACTGATCCCACCTTGGAACTGCGCCAACTCCGCTATTTCGTCCGCGTGGTCGAACTGGGCAGCATGGGCCGCGCCGCGCGCGAGCTGGGCCTGGTGCCCTCCGCCCTGAGCCAGCAGATCAGCCGCCTGGAGGGCGAGCTGGCCACCCGGCTGCTGCAGCGCACCGCGACCGGCGTCATCCCCACCGACGCGGGACTGGCGTTCTGGCGGCAGGCGCAGATGGCGCTGCGGCACGCCGACCAGGCCGTGGTCGCGGCGCGCGAGGCCCGGTTGTCGGGCGCGGTCAGCATAGGCTTCGCGCCCTCGACGGCATCGCTGCTGGCCCGCCCCTTCATCGCCGCCATGCATGACCGCTACCCCGACGTGCGGCTACATCTGGTGGAAAGCCTGTCCGGCCATCTGGCCGGCATGCTCAACGCCCGCCTGCTGGACCTGGCCGTGCTGTTCCAGACCGACAGCGGCCGGCACTGGAGCGTCCTGCCGCTGCTGGACGAAAAGCTGTTCGTGGTGGCCCGGCCCGACCTCGTATCCGACCGCCAGCCCCGCCAGCCGATGACCGTGGCCGATGCCGCGCGGCTGCCGCTGGCGATGCCCAGCAAGACGCATGGCCTGCGCATCCTGGTCGATGCCGCCTTCGACCGCGCGGGCGTCGAACCGGACATCGCGCTGGAGATCGACGGCCTGACCACGCTGATGAACACCGTGATCGATACCCCCATCGCCACCATCCAGCCCGGCGTCGCCGCCGGCGGGATGCACGAGGGGCGCCTGTGCCTGTATCCGCTGGACGATCCCTACCTGTTCCGGCGCAACGTCGTCACCAGCGTCTCGGACGACGAACTTTCTCCCGCGGCGCTGGCCGCGCGGGTGGTCCTGGCGGACCTGATGCGCACGCTGGTGCGCGACGGCCATTGGCCGGGAGCCACCATTCACGAATCGTGAATACCCATTGCCCGCGCGCCGTCTAGCCCGGCCGGGCCGCTGCGCCTACAGTGATTCCTCACTGATAGGAAAGCGGAATGATAGATGTCCTGGTCATCGGCGGCGGCAACGCCGCCCTGTGCGCGGCCCTGATGGCCCGCGAGGCGGGCGCCAGCGTCATGCTGCTGGAGGCCGCGCCGAAGGAATGGCGCGGCGGCAACTCGCAGCACACGCGCAACCTGCGCTGCATGCACGACGGTCCGGAAGACGTGCTGGTCGACAGCTACCCGGAAGAGGAATTCTGGCAGGACCTGCTCAAGGTCACCGGCGGCATCACCGATGAAAAGCTGGCGCGCCTGGTCATCCGGGCCTCGTCCAACTGCCGGGACTGGATGCGCCGGCATGGCGTGAACTTCCAGCCCGCGCTGTCCGGCACCCTGCACATCGCCCGCACCAACGCTTTCTTCATGGGCGGCGGCCGGGCACTGGTCAACGCCTACTATCGCAGCGCCGAGAACCTGGGCGTGCAGATCCGCTACGGCACGCCGGTGCATGCGCTGGAACTGGACGGCGGCCGCTTCGTGGCGGCGCTGGCCGGCAACGAACGGATTCCCGCCCGCGCCTGTGTCATGGCCTGCGGCGGCTTCGAGTCCAACACGGCGTGGGTGCGCGAGGCCTGGGGCCAGAACGAACGGGGCGAATGGCCGGCGGACAACTTCCTGGTGCGCGGCACGCGCTACAACCAGGGCGCGCTGCTGAAATTCATGATGGACGCCGGCGCCGACATGATCGGCGATCCGACCCAGTCCCACTGCGTGGCCATCGACGCGCGCTCGCCCGCCTACGACGGCGGCATCTGCACCCGCCTGGACTGCGTGTCGCTGGGCATCGTCGTCAATCGCGACGCCCAGCGCTTCTACGACGAAGGCGAGGATTTCTGGCCCAAGCGCTATGCGATCTGGGGCCGGCTGGTCGCCTTCCAGCCGGACCAGATCGCTTATTCCATCATCGACGCCAAGGCGGTCGGGCGTTTCATGCCGCCGGTGTTCACCGGCATCCGGGCCGACAGCCTGCCCGAGCTGGCGCGGCTGACGGGGCTGGACGAGACCCGCCTGATGCAGACGGTACGGGAATTCAACGCGGCCTGCCGGGGCGAGCGCTTCGACCACACCATCATGGACGACTGCCGCACGGAGGGCATCTCGCCCGTCAAGACACACTGGGCCCGGCCGCTGGATACCCCGCCCTATTTCGCCTATCCGCTGCGGCCGGGAATCACTTTCACCTATCTCGGCACCAAGGTCGACGAGAACGCCGCCGTGCATTTCGGCGGCCGTCCCAGCCCCAATCTGTTCTGCGCCGGCGAAATGATGTCCGGCAACGTGCTGGGCAAGGGCTACACGGCTGGCGTCGGCATGTCCATCGGCACGGCCTTCGGCCGCATCGCCGGCACCCGCGCCGCCGAGGCAGCGGAGAAGAACACCAGTATCCACGGAGCGCCCACACTTGAAACAGCTTGAGGACCTCGCGCGCGATGCGCAAACCCTGGCGGCCGGCGTGCAGGCCGTGCCGGTACAGTGGCGGACCCAGGCCGCCGCGCAGGGCGGCGCCTGTTCGACCGCGCTGACCGCCGACGAAAACGAAGCGGCCCGCGTCCTGCAGATATGCAATGCCTGCCGCTATTGCGAAGGATTCTGCGCGACGTTCCCGGCCATGATGCGCCGGCTGGAATTCGGCAAGGCCGACGTCCACTACCTGGCCAACCTGTGCCACAACTGCGGCGCCTGCCTGCACGCCTGCCAGTACGCGCCGCCGAACGAATTCGGCGTGAACGTGCCCCGCGCGATGGCCAAGGTGCGCGTCCAGACCTATGGCGACTACGCCTGGCCGGGCTTCCTGGGCCGCCTGTACCGCCACAACGGCGTGACGGTGGCGCTGGCGACGGCCTTCGCGCTGGCGTTGTTCCTGGTGCTGGCCGCCGCCATGAACGGCGGCATCCGGCACGAACCGCTCGCCGGCAACTTCTACGCCATCTTTCCGCACAACCTGCTGGTGGCGTTGTTCGGCACGGTGTTCGTGCTCGCCATCGCCGCGCTGGGGGTGGGCGTGACGCGTTTCTGGCGGGACGTGTCCCCCGGCTCGCCCTCCGGCCCCGCCGTGGCCGAGGCCGCGCACGACGCGCTGCGCCTGAAGTACCTGGACGGCGGACACGGCAAGGGCTGCAATGAAGCGGACGACGCGTTCACGCTGGCACGGCGCCGGTTCCACCACTTCACCTTCTACGGCTTCATGCTGTGCTTCGCCGCCACCTGCGTCGCCACGCTCTACCACTACGCGCTGGACCTGCACGCCCCGTATCCCTTGACCAGCCTGCCCGTACTGCTGGGCACGGCGGGCGGCATCGGCCTGCTGATCGGACCGGCCGGGCTGCTGTGGCTGAACCTGCGGCGGCACCCGGAGCACGGCGATCCCGACCAGCGCCCCATGGACCGCGGCTTCATCTGCCTGCTGTTCCTGACCAGCCTGACCGGCCTCGCGCTGCTGGCCGTGCGCGACACCGGCGCCATGGGCCTGCTGCTGGCCGTGCACCTGGGCGTGGTGATGGCCCTGTTCCTGACCCTGCCCTACGGCAAGTTCGCGCACGGCATCTACCGATGCGCCGCGCTGCTGAAGTGGAGCATCGAGCGGCGCCAACCGGGCAGCACGCGGCTGACGCCGGATTGATCCGGCCCTGACGCCCTACCCCCGCGCCAGCGGCGGCCCCGAGAACGGCTTGGCGAAAGGCCCGATCGCGCGCATGTCGAACTCCACCAGCACGGCCGGCGCGTCGCGCCCGGCCGCGTCGCGCAGCACATGCTCCAGGCCGTCCAGGTCGCGCACCGCGATATGGTCCATGCCGACCGATCGCGCGAGGGCGCCCAGTTCGAAGCCGTGCAGGTCGCAGTAATAGCGGCGGCCGCCGTAGTCCGCGTCCTGGAGGTTGCGCAGGATGCCGTAGCCGCCGTCGTTCATCACCAGCATGACGATGCCGGTCCGCTCCTGGACCGCGGTGGCCAGCTCGCCCAGGTTCAGCATGAACCCGCCGTCCCCGGCCAGCAGCCAGGTCTTGCGGTCCGGCCGGCCGGTGGCCGCGCCGATGGCCATGGCCAGCCCCTGGCCGATTCCGCCGCCCACGGCGTGGATGCCCTGCCCCGGCGCGAATACCTGCATCAGGCGGTTGCCCCAGGTGCTGTTGGAGATGGTGACGTCGCGCACCCAGCCGAAGTCGCGGCCGCACACGGCCTGCACGGCGTCGGCGATGCGGTCGTAGGGCGCGATCGCGCCGCGCATGGTGGACTGGGCGCGCTGCCTGGCGCGCGCGGCCTCGTCCGCCAGTCCGGCATCGGCCCGCATGCGTCCGGCGAGTCGGTCGGCCAGCCTGGCCAGCGTCAGGCGCGCATCGCCCCGCACGAACAATGAAGTCGGATAGGCGCGCTGCTCGGCCAGGGGATCCGTGTCGATCTGGACCAGCATGCGCGGCAGTTGCAGCGTGTGGGTCAGCGTTTCCGGGACGCGCAGGCGGGACCCCACGACCAGCATCGCGTCGCAGCCCTGGTAGAAAGCCTCGATCGCGGGCTGGCCGTTGAAGGCGCCCAGTGTGCGCGGGTCGTCCTCGGGCACCGCGCCCTTGCCCTGCAGGGTGGTCACGGCCACGAAGCCCAGGTCCAGCAGGCGGACGATCTCGGCGCGGGCATGGCGCGCACCGCCGCCTATCCACAGGACCGGCCGCCGGGCGTCGGCCAGCAGATCGGCCAACTGGTCGACCGCCGCGTCGTCCGGCTCGGCCGGTGCCAGGACGGGCGGTGGCGGAGGTGGCAGGA
Source organism: Pigmentiphaga sp. MLSB6-MA01 (assembly GCF_058793475.1). Classification (NCBI taxonomy): domain Bacteria; kingdom Pseudomonadati; phylum Pseudomonadota; class Betaproteobacteria; order Burkholderiales; family Alcaligenaceae; genus Pigmentiphaga; species Pigmentiphaga sp. MLSB6-MA01. Next base: position 53,853 of record NZ_JBXAFV010000003.1, read on the forward strand.
CATCGACCAGGGCGCCTTGCAGGTCGATGGGAATCTCCACGCTGACCGGCCCCGTGGGCGCGGTCAGCGCCAGCCGGACGGCCTCCTGGATCGTGGCCAGGGCCGTCTCGGCCGACCACACGCGCAGCGCCGCCTTGGAAACCGCCCGCAGCATGCCGAGCTGGTCCTTGGCCTCGTGGACGTAGGAGCGGCCCCGGTCCAGGTAAGGCAGCGCGACCTGCCCGGTGATGTGCAGCAGCGGCGTACCCGCGGTCCAGGCCTCGACCAGCGCGCCGGCCGCATTGCCGGCGCCCGTGCCCGTGCTCGTGAAAGCCACGCCCAGGGAATTCGTGGCGCGGGCGCAGGCGTCGGCCATGCCCACCGCGCCGGCTTCGCCGCGCGCGCCTACGTAGCGGATACGCCCATCGCGCCCCAGCGCATCGAGCAGCGGCATGTTGTGGATGGACAGGACACCGTAGGCCTGGCGTACGCCCAGTCGGTGCAGGTACTGGACCAGGGCGTCGCCCACGGTGTGCTGGCTGGAAATCGATGCGTTCATGGATGCAGGCCTTCGGTGGCGGATTGAGGAACTGGCGTAGCGCCGCGGTGCCCCGTTCGAAGCGCGGCTTCGCGGCCGCCGGCCTGGCGGACCAGTTCGTCCTGGTCGTGCTTGGCAAGCCGATCGATCGCTTCGGGATAGAGCCGCTCGCACAAGGCGGCGCGCATGGCGTGCACGGTGGCGGCCATGTCGGGACGGGCGGCGAGGTCGTCACGCTCGCGTGGATCGGCCACGATATCGAACAGCTCGGGGGCGTAGTCCACGTAGTGGTGGTACTTGTAGCGGCCGCGCACGAGGTAGTAGGCGGCGCTGGGCGATCCGACACCATGGTATTCGCCCAGGACGACGCGATCGGACTCATCGGGCCCCGCTGCCAGGTCCCGCAGCGACCGGCCGGGCAGCCCGGCCGCGGACGGCGCCAGGCCCATCGCCTGGAGCACGGTGGGATACACGTCCACCAGGCTGGCATCGGTGCGGCACCGGTGCCCGGCCGGCACGCCCGGGCCGGCCAGCACGAGGGGAATGCCCGCCGCCTCGCGATACAGCGTGCCTTTGTTCCACAAGTCGCGGGCGCCCAGATTGTCGCCATGGTCCGACGTGTAGATCACCGTGGTCCGCGCCGACAGCCCGGTCGCATCCAGCGTGTCGAGCACCATGCCCATCTGCTCGTCCATGAACTCGACCAGCGCGAAGTAGGCCGCCACCGCCAGCCGGACGCGCTCGGGCCCTTCCAGCGCCGCCGCGTGATCGATGTAGGCCAGCGACCGCCTGATCCACGGATGGCGCGCGGCGGCCGGCTCCGGCAGACAACCGTCGAACAACGGATCCTCCAGCACCCGGCGCAGGTAGCGCTCCGGAACGACCAGTGGAAAATGCGGCGCGACCATCCCCACGAACAGGGCCCACGGCGCGGAGTCGGCGGCGTGCGAGCGCAGCCACTCGCAAGCCGTTGCGCCGACCGTGCGATCGTATTCGTTGTAGGCGGACTCGCCCGCGCCCAGGGACTTGAACATGCCCGACGGCATGGAGGTCTGCGGCAGCGGATTGCGCACCGATCCCCAGACCTGGCCCACGCCGCCGGGAATATGCATGGGCAGCCGCTGGCGCCGGAAACCGGTGGGGTCCTCGGCACGGCGGAAATGCAGCTTGCCGACGGACTCGGCCAGCAGTCCGGCCCCGGACACGTCCTGCATCCAGGACCTCACCCGGCCGTCATAGGCGATGGCATTGTCCCAGTAGCGATGGTCGTGCACATATCGCCCAGTCGCCAGGCTGGCCCGCGCGGGCACGCACAGCGGGCTGGGCGTCCAGGCGCGCTCGAACACCGTGCCCCGGCGCGCCAGCCGGTCCAGGTTGGGCGTGCGCACACAGGGATGGCCGGCGAACCCCGCGATCCAGGGATTGTGCTCGTCGGACAGCAGCACCAGGACGTTGGTGGGGTCGGCCATGGCGTCATTTCTCCAGCGAGAAACCGGTGCGCTTGACCACCGCGGCCCACTTGGCGTCCATGGCGCGCATGGAGGCATCGAGCTCCTGGCTGGACAGGGACAGCGGATCGAGCGACATGCGCTCCAGCCCCTCCCGGTAGGCCGGTGCCTGGCAGGCCTTGACCAGGGCCTGGGTCAGGGCCTGCCGGACCGGGGCCGGCACGGCGGCTTGCGTGTACACGCCATAGAACAGATCGCTGGCAAGATCAGGGAACCCGGACTCCGCCACCGTGGGGACGTCGGGCATGAAAGGGCTGCGCCGCGAGCCTGTCATCATCAGCACCCGGGCCTTGCCCGACTTGTAGGGCGTCACGAGATTGGGCAGGGCGGAGATCACGGCCGGCAGGTGACCGCCGGAGATATCGTTCAACGCCTGTGCCCCGCCCCGGTAAGGCACATGGATCAGAGGCACGCCCGACAGACGTTCGATCTCGGTGCCGATGAAATGCGGTTCGGTGCCCGCGCCCGGCGTGCCATAGGACGCCTCGGCGGGATGGGCCTTGGCCCAGGCCAGGAAATCGGCCATCGTGCGCGCCGGCGCGGCGGCGCCGACCGCGAAACCGAACTGGTAGCCGCACAACGTGGTCAGGCAGGCGACGTCGCTCATCTTGTAGCCCAGGCCGGCGTTGACGCGGGGCGCGATCGTGAACACCCCGGGCGGGGTGACCAGCACGGCTCCGCCATCGGCGGGCGATCGCAGCAGGGCCTCGACACCGATCTGCCCGGCGGCGCCGGCGTGGTTCTCGACGATGGCCAGATAGCCAGCGCCGCGCAACTGGTCGCCGGCCATGCGGGCGGCCACGTCGACCGCGCCGCCGGCAGGCCCGGCCACCAGCAGCCGCAGCCGCGTGACCGGTTGACTGCGTACCGCGCGGCAAGTCATCATGGATGCCGCTGCAGCACTAAGGAAGTGGCGCCGGGTGAGCATCGTCGTCTCCAAAGCGGGATGGAGCACTCATTCTAGGGAGCCCCTCGCCACCGGGATAATGAAAAGCACCGTGCCGCCCATAACCCGCGGTTTATGCCCATGAGCGACCTCATCCGCCGACTGACCCTGCGCCACCTGCGCCTGCTCGTCATGCTGGGCGAACTCGGCAGCGTCACGCGCACGGCCCAGTTGCTGCACATCACCCAGCCCGCCGTCTCCAAGGCCATCCGCGACCTGCGCGACATCCTGCAGGACCCGCTGTTCGAGCCCACTCCCGACGGATTGGCCTGGACGGCCGCCGGCAAGGCGACCCTGCAGCGGGCTCGCGCGATCCTGCGCAACGTGGAAGACCTGGAGCGGGATACCGCCCGCCGCGGCCGCGCCGGCGACTCGCCGCTCGGCCTGGGCCTGACCCGCATCGCCGAAGCGGTGGTGGCGACGGCCCTGCCCTATGCCCTGGCCGAAGGGGGCGTGCGCGTCAGCCTGCGCCACGGCACGCGCGAGCAGATGCACAGCGAACTCGCGGCCAAGTCCATACATATGGCGTTCGGGCGTTGCGACGCGGGATTCCGCCTGCCCGACTTCGAGTACCACCCGCTGTACAGCGAAAGCTACGCGGTCGTGTGCGGCCGCCAGCATCCGCTGGCGGGCAGGACGGCCAGCCTGGAAGAACTCTCGGGCCAGACCTGGGTACTGCCCCCGCCGGGCACCTTCGCCCACCATCTGGTGGAACAGGCGTTCCTGGCCGAGAACCTGACGCCGCCCGCGCCCGGCATCGTCTCCACGCTGGGGCCGGGCGATATCCGGCTGGTGGAGACCCAGCCGGTGCTGGCGCTGGCGCCGCGCAGCGAGGCGCGGCGGCTGGTGGAATCAGGCACGGTGTCCTGCGTGGAAGGACTGGCGCTGCCGCCGCAGCAGATAGGCGCCATCCTGCTGCGCGCCGGCGAGCGCCACCCCGCCTGCGAACTCGCCATCCGGATGCTGCGCGCCGGACCCGAAGCCGGGGAAGCCTAGACCTGCGTGATGAACTTGGTCACCAGGTAGCCGTCGAAGGTCTCGGTGCCGCCCTCGGTTCCCATCCCGCTGTCCTTGATCCCGCCGAAAGGGATTTCCGCCGGACCCATGCCGAAATGGTTGATGTTCACCATGCCGGCCTCCAGCCCGTCGGCCACGCGCGTGGCCGTCTTCAGCGACTCGGTGAAGACGTATGAAGCCAGGCCGAACGGCAGCGCGTTGGCGCGCCGCAAGACCTCGTCCTCGGTGTCGAAGGGCACCACCGGCGCCACCGGGCCGAAGGGTTCCTCCTGCATGATGCGCGCATCGTCGGCCAGGTCCGCCAGCACCGTCGGGGCGAAGAAAAACCCCTGTCCGTCGCGCCGGCCACCGCCAGTCACGACGCGGCCGCCCCGCCCCACCGCGTCCTCGACCAGCGCAGCCATCGCGGCCACGCGGCGGGGGTTGGCCAGCGGCCCCATCTGCGTGTTTTCTTCCAGGCCGTCGCCCAGCCGGGTCCCGGCCATGGCTTGCGCGAAAGCATCCAGAAAACGCGGATAGGCGGCCCGCTGGACATAGAAGCGGGTCGGCGACACGCACACCTGGCCGGCATTGCGCAGCTTGAAGCGCGCCAGCATCGCCGCCGCCCGGTCGATGTCGGCATCGGCGAACACCAGGACCGGGGAATGGCCGCCCAACTCCATCGTCGTCCGCTTCATGTGCGCGCCCGCCAGCGCGGCCAGTTGCTTGCCCACCGGCACCGACCCGGTGAAGGAAATCTTGCGCACGGCCGGCGCGGTGATCAGGTGGCGGGAAATCGCCGCGGGATCGCCCCAGACGATGTTGAACACACCGGGCGGAAAACCGGCATCGTGGAACAGCTCGGCGATCGCGACCACCGCGCTGGGCGATTCCTCGGGTCCCTTCAGGATCAGCGTGCAGCCGGCCGCCAGCGCGGCGGCCACCTTGCGGATGGCCTGCGCGAACGGGAAGTTCCATGGCGAGAAGGCCGCGCATACGCCGATCGGCTCGCGCACCACCCATTGCCGGACGCCGGGCTGGCGCGGCGGGATCACGCGGCCGTAGATGCGCCGGCATTCCTCCGCGTGCCACTCCACGTGCTCGGCGCAGGACTCGACCTCGACCAGGGCCTCGGCCAGCGGCTTACCTTCGTCCAGCGTGATGTCCCGAGCGATCCGCGCGGCGCGCGCGCGGACCAGCGCCGCCACCTGCCGCAGCAGGTCGGACCGCGCCAGCGGAGAAGTGCGCCGCCAGCCGGGAAAGGCGCGCTCGGCGGCGGCGATGGCACGATCCAGTTCGGCCGCGCCCACGTGCGGCAGACGGCCGATGATCTGGCCGTTGGCCGGGTTGATCACCTCGCCGCCGGGGCCGCCGGCGTCCTCGATGAATTCGCCATCGATGTAGAAGGACAGCTTGCGGTACATATCCGTGCTCCTGGTTCCAAGATTCGTCATTGCGCCGTCACGCCCAGTTTCCTGATCAGCGGTCCGTATACGGACGCGTCCCGCTCCATCTCGGCGCGGGTCTGCTCGGGAGCCGGTACGCGGATCTCCACGCCGCGCTTGCCGTAGTTGCCGCGCAGCGCCGCATCGTCCATCGCCATGCGGATCTCCTTGTTGATGTGGGCGGCCAGCGCGTCGGACATCGTGCCCGGCGCGAACACCGAGAACACCGTCGACGGAATCGACCCGGGCTTGCCGCCGGCCTCGGCCAGCGTCGGCACCTCGGGCATGAAGCCGCTGTGCTGGTCCGCCCCGCTCACCAGCACCTTGATCTTGCCGCCCTGCGCCTGCTGGCTCATCACCAGGCCGCCCGCCATCAAGGCGTCGACCTCGCCGCCCAGCAGCGCGGTCAGCGCGGGCGCCACGCCCTTGAAGGGCACGTAGGTGAAATCCACGCCCTCGGAAGCGGCCAGCATGGCCATGCCCAGGTGGGATACGTGGCCATTCCCGCCGGTGCCAACGTTGATGGCGCCGCGTCCGGTGCGCGCCTTCTCCATGAAGCCCTTGTAGTCGTTCACGCCCAGGCTGCTGCGCACGGCCACGTACAGGTCGATGTGGCCGACGTCCGCAACGGGCTTGAGCTCCTTGCGCCAGTCGTAGGGCAGGTTGGCGTACAAGAAGGGATTGGCGACCAGCGCCAGCCGGTCGACCATCAGCAGGGTCGAACCGTCGCCCGCCGACTTCGCCACGTTGCCCGCGCCGATGATGGCATTGGCGCCGGGCTTGTTCTCCACCACGAACACCTTGCCGGTACGCCTGGCGAGCTGGTTGCCCAGGTCGCGGGCCAGCACGTCGGGCTCGGTGCCCGGGGGATAGGGAACGACGATGCGGACCTGCTCAGGCCCCCAGGGCGTTTCGGCCCGGGCCGGCAGGCACAGGGTGCAGGCCAGCGCGAGAAAGACGAAAAGAGACTTCAGACTTGCCATGATGCTCTCCGAAAACGGCGACGCCGGGACACCCCGGCCACCACGAGGAAGCGGGCTCACCAGCGCCCGATGACGATGTTCATCATGCGTTCGTGCGCATGCGTGCGGGCGGCGACCTGCTCGAAGGTCTCGGTGCAGCGGCGCTGGCGGCGCCAGTTCCAGTCGCACAGCGCCTCGCCCATGCGGCGCAGGACCGGCGCGGCCCAGGCCTCTTCGGCCAGGTCGCGCAACTCGCCCGGATCCTCCCGCAGATCGAACAACTGCGGACGGAACCCCTGCCAATAGATGAATTTGTAGCGGCCGTCGGCCAGCATCATGCCGTTGCACCCGGTCACGCCGCGGTCGAGGAACAGCCGCGCCTCGCGATAGGCGTAGTCGAGGAAACCAACGGCGAATTCCCGTGGGGGCGTTCCCGCCTGGCCGCGCACCCAGGGCAGCAGCGACAGCCCCTCGACGCGATGCGCGGGTACCGGCAGACCCAGCGCATCCAGGATGGTGGGTACCACGTCCACGCATTCGGCCGTCTCGGCCACGGCCTGGCCGCGCCGCGCATCGGCGGCGGACGACGGGTCGTAGACGATCAGCGGCACGCGCACCGCCCCTTCGAAGAAGTACTCCTTCTCTCCCAGCCAGTGGTCGCCTTGCAGGTCGCCGTGGTCGGAACAGAAGACGATCAGCGTGTCGCGCAGGCGGCCCGCGCGTTCCAGGTGGTCGAGCAGGCGGCCGACGTGGTCGTCGATCTGCTTGACCAGCCCCATGTAGACGGGCCGCACGGCGCGCCAGACTTCGTCCTGCGCGAACGACAGGGACTCCTCGTGGCGCTGGTAGGCGCCGTGCACCGGGTGGGGCCGCTCGCGCTCGGCCTGGCCGCGCACCGGCGCGGCGGCATCCCGCGCCGAATACATGTCGTGGTAGGGCGCGGGCGCCTTGTAGGGCCAGTGCGGCTTGATGTAGGACAGGTGCAGCACCCACGGCTGCTCGCCCTGCCCGGCGATGAAATCGATCGCCCGGTCGGTCAGGTAGGCGGTCTCCGAATCGCGCTCGGCCACCCGCGCCGGCAGGCCCGCGTTGCGCAGCAGCCAGCCCGTGGCGAAGCTGCCGTCCGGGCCCGTGCTGCCGATCACGTCGCGCTCCCAGGGCCGGTCGCGGTCGTAGCCGTGCTCGATCAGGTATCGGCGATAGCCGCTGCCCGCGTCCATCTCGAAATGGCCGTCGTAGCGTTCCAGCACCTTGAAGCCGCCTTCCATCAACCGCTCGCCGGCCGCGCCTTCGGCCGACAGGCCGCGCGCGGCCAGCCCCCGCCGGTCCGGCACGAAATGGGTCTTGCCCAGCAGCCAGCAGTCGCGGCCCGCCTCGGCCAGGTAGTCGCCCAGGCTCCATTCGTCCGCCGGCATGGGCACGCGGTTCCAGGTCACGCGATGCGAGCCGGGATAGCGGCCGGTGTAGTACGAGGTGCGCGACGGCCCGCACACCGCGGCGCTGACGTAGGCGCGCTCGAAGCGCGCGCCCATCCCGGCCAGGCGGTCGATGTTGGGGGTGTGCAGGGCGCCGCCCCCGCCATAGCACGACAAGGCATCCGCCCGCAGTTGGTCGCACATGATGAACAGCACGTTGCGCGCCGCATGGGTGGGGGTCTCGTTCGGCGCGTTCATGCGGCGGCCTCCAGGACGGGCGTGGCGGATGCCTGCTCGGGCAGGGCCGGAAGGAATTCGGCGACGAAACGCTCCAGCGCGCCGCGCAGATCGGCGTGCCTGCCGGCCGCCGCCACGTAGCGATCGGGACGCAGCAGCACCCAATCGGCACCCGCCGCCGCGAACCAGCGGTGCAGCGCATTCTCGGTATCTTCGAGCAGGCTCATGCCGGCGGGGGCCGGCGGGCGCGAACCCGGCGCGGGACCGCTGCGGGGCAGCGCGACGGCGGCCAGCCGGCAGTCCAGGCGCCGCAGCGCCTCGCCCAGCCGGTCCGGAAGCGCCACGGCAGGCGCGCGCACCAGCAGCGCGAACCCGGGGCCGAGCGCATCGTCGAGCTTCTGGAAATCGCCGCCGTCCTTCTCCACCATTGGCTGGATGAACATGCGGCCGACACGGTCGTCGCGCGCCGCCTGGCCGCTGTCCTGCACGACCCCGGCGCGATACCGGGGCATGGGCTTGAATTTCATCTGCAGCACGTAGTCGCGCACGGCCGGTATGCCGCGGATGGCGCCGAAGAACGCATCGCGCAGCCAGGCCAGCCACCGGTTGCGCAGCGACAGCACCGCGCCGAACCGGTCGGCCAGGTCGATCATCGCCTTGGCATGGGCGTGCCGCTCGTCATGGTAGGACTGCAACGCCTCCGGACGCAGGCGGCCGCCAACGATCCACGCGATCTTCCACGCAAGGTTGCAGGCGTCGCGCAGGCCGGCGTTGAGCCCCTGCCCGATCCAGGGCGGCGTGAGGTGGGCCGCGTCGCCGGCCAGACAGACGCGTCCGACCACGAAGGACCCGGCAATGCGCGAATGATGGGTGTAGACGCGCGCGCGGATCACGTTCAACGCGTCCGGATCCGGCACGTGCGGCGCCAGCAGTTCGCGCACCTTGGCCGGGTCGAGGATCTGGCTTTCGTCCTCGCCGTCGAACAGCATGAACTCCCAGCGGCGCAGGCCATACGGCAGCTTCAGGCAGACATAGGGACGCGCGGGCTCGCAATGCAGGGCGGTATAGGGCGCGTCCAGGGGGTCCTGGTCGCACTCGATCACCACCCATTTGTGGGCGTGGGTCTGGCCGCCGAAGGGCAGCTTGAGCAGCCCTTCGCGCACGGTGCTGCGGCCGCCGTCGGCGGCCAGCAGGTAGGCGGCGCGCACCTTTCGTTCGCCGCCGTCTTCGCGACGCAGCGTCGCGGTGACGCCGCCCTCGTCCTGCTCCAGCGCCACCAGTTCCACGCCCAGCTCCAGCGCGACGTGGGGAAAGCGCGTCAGGCCGGCGCGCAGGGTCTGTTCGCCCAGGGGCTGCGAGAACAGGTTGCGCCGGTACCAGCCGAACTCGCGCGTGGCGGGCAGGATCTCGGCGAAGCATTGCTTGCGGGCGCCGTACATGCGCATGGGCACGTTCTGGATCATGTCGCGCAGCATGGCCTCGGCCAGGCCGGCGGCCTGGAAGGTGCGCATGGCCTCGTCGTCCAGGCCTACCGCGCGCGGATATTCCAGGATCGCCGGACTGCGGTCGACCAGCAGCGTGCCGACCCCGTAGGTACCCAGCAGGTTGGCCAGCGTCGCGCCCACCGGACCGGCGCCGACGACCAGCACGGGCACGTCGCAAGACTTGTTCATCCCTGTTCTCCGATGCGCCTCAGGCCTGCGCGAGGATGCGGCTTTCCTGCCGCACCAGCAGGTGCCGGACCGACTTGCGGAAGGCGGCGAACTCGGCGTCCGCGGCCAGCACCGCGCGGCGGCTGGCGCGTTCGTCCAGCGATTCGTAGGCCCACAGGAAGATGAGCTGGTTGAGCTCGCCGGTCTCGGACTGGTAGAGGCCGGCCAGGTTGCCCAGGATGCGCGTCTGCAACGCCTGGGCGGATTGTTTGTAGATGCGCAGGTATTCCGCGCCGCCGCCCGGCACCAGCGTGTAGGTCCGCATTTCCACCATCATGATGTGCATCTCCTCAGGGCGCGGGGGCCGCGCCCAGAAACTCCGTGACCGCCCGCGCGACCCGCTCGGGCTGGTCGTCGTGGACGTAGTGGCCCGCATCGGGGATCTCCCGCCAGGCAACCGCGGGATTGCGCGCCTCCATGGCCTGGGCGGTCGCCACGCTCAGGTAGTCCGACCGGCCGCCGCGCAGGACCAGCGTGGGGCAACGCAGCGCCTCGACCGGCGGCCACAGGTCGACCACCCGGGCCGGGTCGGGATCGAGCCGGGCGGCCTTGATGCCCGCATGGTCATAGCGCCAGCGCAGGCGGCCGCCATCCGGCTCCAGCATGTGGCGCAGCCGCGCCGCGATGGCCTCGGGGGTCACCGTGGGCCGGATCTCGCGCATGAAGGCCTCGGCTTCGCCCCAGTCGGCGAAGGACTCGGGCGTGCGGGACAGTTCCGCGCGGATACGCCGGGCGCCATCGCTGTCGTCGAAGGCGCCCGGTCCGGCGTCCTCGACCACCAGCCTGCGCACCCGGTCGGGATGGGCGGCGGCGTAGACGATGGCATTGATGCCGCCCATGGAGTGCCCGAGCAGGTCGAAACGGGACAGCCCCAGTTGTTCGGCCACCGCGCGCACGTCCTGGACGTAGGCATCGGTGTAGTAGTTGTGGCCCGGGTCCCAGTCGCTCTGTCCGCGGCCGCGATGGTCGAGCGCCAGCACCCGGTAGCCGGGCTGCAGCGCGCCGGCCAGCCCCTCGAAGGTGTCGGCGAAGCTGCGTATGCCGTGCAGCATCAGGACCGGCCAGCCGCCGGCATCGCCCCAGTCCGCGACGTGCAGGTTCAGGCCCGCGCAACGGACAGTATGGTCGCGGCGGTCCATGTCAGTTCAGCCCGTCGCCGACGATGTCGCTCGCCTTCAAGCCGCCCAGGCGGGCATGCAGCCGGCCGCGCGTGGCGAAGGCAAAGGCGATCAGCACTTCATCGCGGTTGGGCGCATCGTTGAACATGGCCGACACCGTGTCGTAGTGGGAGCGCACGTACAGCGCGTCCTTGTGCGCCAACGGAATGTCGATGACCGTGCCCGGGCCACCGCGCTTGCCGGTGGACGGCACCCACGACTGGCCGCCGCCCAGGGCGTCGCGCACGGGGTTGGCGAACACCGTGGTCAGGAGCGCGTTGCCGTGCTCGTACTCGCCGTCCGCGCCCACCAGGCAGGCCTTGCCGTAGCTTTCGATGGGCGTGCCGGCGGCCGCCTCCTGGATGCGGCGGCCGAACTCCACGCCCAGCAGGTTCGAGGGCTCGATGTACGCGCCCAGGTTGTCCTCGTGGCGGCCGGCGTAGGGATTGTGCAGCACGACTCCCACGACGATCTTGCGCAGCGGGTCGCCGTCGGCGGGCATGCCCGATTCGGTGGCCAGCGTGTCCTCGATCTGGAGGTACCACTTGCGGATATGGTAGGGGCCGAAGTTGGGGGATTTCATGATGGGTTCCGTGATTCGATAAGGGTTCAGAGCGGCCGCAGGTCGATGGGGTCGCTGGGCGCGTGATACTGGTGCAGGATGCGCTTGCCCTCTTCGTCGTCGTGCACCGTGTGGCAGAAGAATTCCAGGCGGTGGCCGTCGGGATCGTGAAAATAGACGCCATAGCCGACCTTGTGGTCGGTGGTCTTGACCACCTCGACGCCCTTGCGCAGCAACATCCCGTACAGGCGGCGCAGCTCGTCGACGTCGCCGTCTATCTCCAGGCCGTAGTGCTGCATGTTGATCTGGCCGCGCGACAGCGGCGAGCCGTCGGCGGACTCGGCGCGGATCAGCGCGATGTCGTGGTGCTTGACGCCGAACGAGAGGAACACCCACTTCTCGCCGCGCGCCGTCTCGGTCATGCCCAGCACGTCCTCGTACCAGGGGCCCGACTTGAACGGGTCGGCCACGAACAGGGAAAGATGCGTGCGGGTGATCCGGGGCTTGATATCCTGCATGGCGTGTCTCCTCAGACGATGGACTGCGGATGCGCGTGCACCGGCGCCACGTGGGGCGTCCACGCGACCGAGGTGATCTCGCTGAAATCGCGCCAGTCCTTGAACCAGCTGCGCCCGCCATCCATGGAGCGGAACAGGTGGCCGTACTTGGTGCCGGCCAGCACGAAGCGCGGATCGGCCGCGTGCGTGCCGAAGGCCCAGAAGGTCGAATTGGGCGCGGCATGCAGCAGCGCCCGCTCCCAGGTCGCGCCCCGGTCGGCCGAGCGGTAGATGTGGCTGCGCGTGCCGGGCGTACCGTCGCCGATGGCCAGCAGCAAGGCGCTGCCGTCGGCCAGGGGCTGGGCGGTGCGGGTGTAGTACATGCCGTCGAAGCGCAGGCGCGAGGGTTCTCCCACCCACGTCCGCCCGTCGTCGGTGCTGGCATAGACGGTGTTGACCGACAGCACCAGCGTCTTCCTGGGTTGCCCGTCCGCCGGCGCGAGAATGGTGACGCCGTGGATGTCGGGATTGGCGATCGCGCCTTCGCGCGCGCCCTCCTGGTCGACGCGCGTCCAGGTGTCGCCGCGGTCGCCGCTGCGCCAGGCGCCGCCTTCCTCCACGCCGAACCAGACCTCGCCCGCCACCGCCGGATCCACGCAGATGGCCAGGATGCGCGGCCGGTTCACGCCCCGGCAGAACTCCGGGATCTCCGGCGGCAGCCGGGTCCAGCTCGCGCCGCCGTCCAGCGACCGGAACATGGCCGCGCGCGAGGGCGCGCCGGTGCCGGCGTACACCACGGACGGATCGCGCGGATCGATGGCCAGGGCCCAGACCGTCATGCCGTCCGCGGGCGAGGCGATGCGCGTGAAATGCGCGCCGCCGTCGGTGCTCAGGCAGATGCCGCAATCGGCCCCGGCGAACACGCGGCGCGGATCGGCCGGGTCCACCGCCAGGCAGCGGACCACGCCGTCGAACTCGATGGCTTCCTTCAGGCCCAGCCGGTGCCAGCTCGCGCCGTCGTCGACGCTGCGCAGGATGCCCTGTCCGGCCGTTCCCACCAATAGCGTGCCTTGCATGGTTCTTCTCCCGCTCAAAGGAAAATGCCGCGCGTGATGCCGCCGTCCACGCCTATCGACTCGCCGGTGATGGCGGCCGCCCGGGGCGAGGCCAGGAACAGGATGGTGTCGGCGATCTCGGCGGGCGTCAGCGTGCGCCGGATGGGCGTGGCGCGGACGTAGTTGGCCTCGACCTCGTCCACGCTCAGTCCCTGCTTGGCGGCTTCCTTCTCGTACAGCTCGCGGATGTGGGGCGTATCGACCACGCCGGGGTGGATCACGTTGACCGTGATGCCGTGAGGCCCGAGCTGGTCCGACAGGGTCTTGGTCATGTGGCACACGGCCACGTTGCGCATGCCCGAGAGCTGCTTGCTGCCGCGCCCGGTCAGGCCGCCGATGTTGACGATGCGGCCATAGCCGCCGGCCTTCATGTGCCGTGCCGCTTCCTTGGCGCAGCGCATGTAGCCCACGACCTTGATGTTGATGTCCTGCAGCAGTCCCTCGGGATCGGCCAGCTCGATCTCGCTGCGCACCAGCCCGCCCGGATGGGCCGCGCCGTTGACCAGGATGTCCAGGCGGCCGAAGTGCGCGGCCACGCGATCCATCATTGCCGCCACCTGCGCGGTATCGGACACGTCGGCCGCCACTGGCAGCACGTCCGCGCCATGCGCGGCGCGGATCTCGCGCGCGGCCGCATCGAGCTGGGCCTGGTTGCGCGAGACGATCGCCACGTTCACGCCTTCGGCCGCCAGGGCCTCGGCGGTCGCCCGTCCTATGCCCAGGCTGCCGCCCGTCACGACCGCCGCGCGGCCTTTCAGTTCTAGGTCCATCATTTCTCCAATCAATCGTTATCGGCGCGGCCCCCAGGGGCCAGCGGCACTACAGCTGCATTTCGATCAGGGTCGGCCCGGGACGCGCGCAGGCGGCGGCGAAGGCCTCGGCCAGTTCCTCGGCCGTCTCGACCCGGCTGGACGGCACGCCGTAGCCGTCGGCCAGCCGCGTCCAGTCGATGCGCGGCCGGTCCAGGCTGGTCAGCGCCTCGGCCTGCGGACCGGGTTGCTCGCCGCGCGCCAGTTCCTTGCGCAGGATTCCGTACTGGTGATTGGCGGCGATCAGCACGACCACCGGCAGGTTCTCGTGCGCCAGCGACCAGAGCGTCTGCACCGTGTACTGCGTGCTGCCGTCCGACAGCAGCGCCACCACCCGGCGCCCGGGGCTGGCGATCGCCGCGCCCAGCGCCACCGGCAGGCCCTGCCCGATCGCGCCGCCGGTGTTGGTCAGCGCGGTGTGGCGGGCCGAGGCGGCCGAGGCGGCGTAGAACGGATAGCCGCAGGTGCCACCCTCCACCGAAACGATGGCGTCCCCGGGCAGCAGGCGCGCCACCGTGGCCGAAACCGCCGCGGGGGTCAGCCGGCCCTGCTGCGCCGGCAGGGGCGCCGGCGCGGCGTCTTGCCAGGCGGGCGCGCCCAGCATCCCGGCCAGCGCCTCCAGGTAGTCCGCCACCGGTTCGCCCGGCGCCCCCAGCGCCAGCAGCCGGCCGGACTCCACCATCCGGCTGGGGTGGCCCTCGTAGCCGAAGTAGGTCACGGGCGGCAGCGCGCCGGCCAGTACGACCACATCCGCTTCGTCCAGTACCGCCCGGGCGGGCTCGGGGAAGTACGGCAGGCGATCGAAATCGGGCAGGCCGCCGCCGCGTTCGGCGCGCGACGGGAAAGTCTCGGCATAGGCCGACGCGCCCAGGGCGGCGCACAACCGGGCGGCGGCCCGCTGCCCGCGGGCGCCCAGGCCGCTGGCCGGCCCCCCGCCTCCCAGCAGGAACAGGACCTTGCGCGCGGACTTCAGCCGCGCGGCGCAGGCCTCGAGGTCGGGGGCGGCCACGGGTTCCGCGCGGGCATCGGCACCGGCGGCTTCATCGCTCGCGCCCGCCTCGCCCACCTGGAAATCGGCCGGGAAGATCACGGTCGCGCCCTGCCCGCCGCGCGCCAGGCTGGCGCGCACGGCTTCCCGGCCGGCCCGCGCGGCATCCCCGGCGCTGGCCACCCGGTGCACCCAGCCCGACACCGGCCGCGCCAGCGACTCGATATCGGAAGTCAGCGGCGCATCGAACGGCAGATGCCAGCTCATGTGGTCGCCGATCAGGTTGACGATGGGGGTATGGGCGCGCCGGGCGTTGTGCAGGTTGGCGATCCCGTTGGCGAAGCCGGGCCCCAGGTGCAGCAGCGTGGCCGCCGGCGCGCCGCGCATGCGCCCATAGCCATCGGCGGCGCCGGTGCAGACGTTCTCCTGCAGGCCCAGCACGCAGCGCATGCCGGGCACGGCGTCGAACGCCCGCACGACGTCCAGTTCCGTCGTGCCGGGATTGGCGAAACACACCTCCACGCCTTCCACCTGCAAGGCCGCCAGCAAGGCTTGCGCTCCAGTCGTCATGTCGAACTCCTTTTTTTCAGTATTATCGCTATTCGATAAAAACGTAAATTCAATAAAAATATTGACCCCATAATTTCGATAGAAATTTGCTTATTTGATAAATTTGCATAACCCAGCGGGACGACGACGGCCCCTGGCTTGCCAAAGCGCCGCCATTGCGGCACCCTGGCGGGCTTCGTTTTCCCCTGCCGTCCGCCTCTCATGAACAGCCTTCGCCGCATGCTCGACGTCCTCGATCTCTTCAGGCCCGACCAGCCTGCCGTTGACGTCGACGTGATCTGCAACCAGCTCGGCTATGCGCCCGCCACGGCCTATCGCTACATCCGGGAGCTCTGCGCGGTGGGCCTCCTGGTGCGGCTTCCGGGGGGATATGCACTGGGGCCGCGCGTGATCCAGCTCGATCTGCAGATGCGCGAATACGACCCGATGCTCAACGAGAGCCGGGACCTGATCGAGGCCTTGGGGGAAGAAACGGGCCTGAACGTGCTGCTGAGCGAGCTGTACGGCAGCACCGTCATCACCGTCCACCACCACCCGGGGCGCGACGCCGAGCCGCTGCGCTTCGGCCGCGGCCGTCCCATGGCCCTGCTGCGCAGCGCCACGGCGCGCGTGGTACTGGCCAGCCTGCCGCCCCGCCAGCTGCGCCGCCTGTACGACGAGCACGCGCAGGAAGCGGACATGCAGCGGCTGGGCGCCAGCTGGAAGGACTTCTCGCGCGCCATGCTGGAGATACGTCGCGCGGGATACTGCCTGTCCGTCGGCGACCTCGACCCGGACAAGGCCGGGATCGCGGCGCCGATCTTCGACGAACGCAAGCGGATACTGGGCAGCATCACCGCCGTGGGATCGGTGGACCGCTTCCAGGCATTCAACGAGGAATACCTGGCCAAGCGGCTGCGCGAGGCCGCCGGGGAAATCACACGCAGGATCTCGCAGGGCGCGCAGGCCTGAGGCACTTCGGGCCGCATCTCATTCCAGCCGGATGTTCGCGTCGCGGATCAGCTTGCCCAGGCGCGCCGTCTCGGCCTCGACCCCCGCGTTCACCTGCTCGGGCGTGCTGGGCGCGATCACCAGCCCGCGTGCCGCGAAGGTCGAGACGAAGCCTGGATCGGCCTGTGCCCGCGCAACCGCGGCGTTGATGCCGCGGATCACCTGCGGCGGCGTCTTGGCGGGAGCGAACAGGGTGAAATGGGTGGGGATCAGCAGATCGCCAGGCGCCCCGGCCTCGGCCAGCGTCGGCACGTCGGGCATCAGCGGGGAACGCCTGGCGTTGCCCACGACCAGCCCGCGCAGCCGGCCCGACCGGATGTGTTCGAGCACGGTCTCGGGCCCCGTCACCACACAGGGCACGTCGCCGCCCACCACGGCGGCCGCCGCCGGCACCATGCCCTTGTACGGCACGTCGGTGATCTGCACGCCGTAGTGGCGTTCGATCAGTTCCAGGCTCAGGTGATGCACGCTGCCCTGGCCACCGGTGGCCACCATCAACGCGCCCGGATGCTTGCGCGCGTGATCGATCATCTCGCCCCAGGTCTTGAACGGCGCGTCGGCGCGGCAGACGACCGCCAGATCGACGCTGGCGACGTCGGACACGCCGGTCAGGTCCCGGGCCGCGTACGGCAGCCTGGCATAGAGCACCGGGTTGACCGACAGCGTCAACCGGTCGACCAGCAGCAAGGTATTGCCGGTGGCCGCGGCCTTGGCAACGGCGTCGCTGCCGACGATGGCATTGGCGCCGGGCTTGTTCTCGACGACGACGGTCTTGTCCGTCGCGCCGCCCAACCGCTCGGCCAGGCCACGCGCCAGCACGTCGGGGGCGCTGCCCGGCGGATAGGGCACGACGATGGATACCGTCTGCGCCGGCCATGTCTGGGCCTGCGCGCCGGATGCGGCAAGCAGCAGGACACCGGCGACGGCAAGCAGGCGGCTGCGCATCGGGAACGAGGAAGCGGGTGCTGCCATGAAAACCTGGTTCATCCAACTCTCCTGGGATACACGTTGCTGGCCATGCTCGCGGATACGAGGCATGGCGTGGGGAAACTACGTTTCAGTCGATGACGGGAAGCTGCAGGTAGGCCGGGTATTTGCCACCGGTGTGCAGGACATGGCGGCCCGCGTTGCTGGGTGCGGTGACCCCCTTGAGCGCGTCGCCGGCCACGGTCAATCGCAGTTCCTGGCCCGCGCGCCATACCATGCCCGTCGGCGCGATCGCGATGTCCAGCGGCACGACCTGCCCGGCCCGCAGGCGCTCAGGCTTGCGCAAGGCATGGACCGGCATGAAATCCTTGGACCGGGCGGCATCCAGCGCGCGCATCGACGCCCGCAAGCGGCCCCCCGTTTCCTTGAATCCCTCGGTGGTCTCCAGGACTTTCCCGTCGGCGCCGGTCTTCTGCACCGTGACGAAGAAGTCCCCGTCGTCGGCCCCCGCCACCTCGACCCACAGGCGCAGCTTCAGGTATCCGATCAGGCGCGTATCCCGATCGAACCGGTGGACGAACACGGCCGTCCCGGTCCTGGCGTCATAGCTCGCCGACGACGCGGCACCGACCGGCCCGGGCGACAGCGTGCCGGTGGCCGCATCCAGATAGACCTTCCGGTATCGCGTATCGGGCAGCGGCCAGTCGCTCGCGGGCACGTGCCGTTGATTCCTGCCGCCGGGGTCGAGCACCGTCATCCGGACCCGGGGGGTTCGCTCCCAGCCGTTGTCCACCCCTTTGAGGTAGCGGTCCAGGAAGCGGCGGTAGTCCTCCACGTTCTCCGGCGTGTACTGGTCGTTCCACAACCCCTTCTCGGTGATGCGCAGCCACTTGTCGCGCGAAGCCACCCGGTGGAACCCGTCCAGTTCGGCGGCGGCGATCTCCAGGCCGTAGCTGCCGACCAGATACATCGGGATCTCGATCCGGGACATGTCGGCGATCTTGTCCTCCCAGTAGGCGTCCATGAACGGATGCCGCCGCGCCGTGACGGACGGTTCTTCGTAGAGATTCGAGCCGCGCATGCTCCTGAGCAGGAAGGTATTGAGCTGCGTGTTCGGGATCCCGCCCTTCATGAGACGGTCGCGGTACAGATCCGAGATGTGGACCCCGATCGGAGCGATGGCCACCAGGTGCGGGGGCCGCAGCGCGGCGATCTGGTACTGGACCATGCCCAGCCACGAGCTGCCATGCATCGCGATCTTGCCGTTGCTCCAGGGCTGCCCGGCCGCCCACTCGATGGCCTCGTAGCCATCGGCCGCGTTCACCCGGCCGAAAGACTGCATGTTCCCTTCCGACATGTCGACTCCGCGCGGATCGACGTTGACGACGGTATAGCCATGGCAGGACCAGTAGCCGGGATCCGGCGTCTCGAACGCCGCCAGGCCGGAAATCCAGGACGGGTCCAGCATCCCCTTGGGATAGACCCAGGCGGGATCCTGGGGCACCGATTTCGTGTACGGTCCCCATGCCATGATCGTGGGCAGCCTGCCCTGGCCGGCGGGACGGAACACGTCGGCATAGATCTTCACGCCGTCGCGCAAGGTGATGGCGACGTCCTGCTCCATCTCGATGTCACAGGCAAGAGGAAGCGTGGAAGCAAAGAGACGCGTCCCTTTGGCATACATGATCTTCTTCGGATCGAACCCGTGGTACTTCCCGTAGCAGAGTCCCGACGCCCCGGACGCGGCAGGCTGGCAGAAACCATCGCCGGTCTTCAGCGGCGCGCGCTGCGTGAACGTCACGTCCCACTCCTTGGGATACGCAACGGGCAGCTCGGGCCTGGCGGCGGCCGGCGCCGCGTGTGCGACGATGGCCGCCGCGCCGGCGACCCCCGCCGCCAGCACCATGAAAGATATCCTGGAATGCATGTCTGTCCCCCCTCCTGTTCTGATTGGTTGTCTGTTTCCGGCCGCCTGCTATCTGTCGCCCAACGCGACCACGGGAATCTGCAGATAGGCGTCGTACTTGCCGCCAGCGTGGATGACGTGCCGGCCCGCATTGGCGGGCGCGGTGGTGCCCTTCAACACGTCTCCGGCCACGGTCAATCGCAGTTCCTGGCCCGCGCGCCACATCATGCCGGTCGGTGAAATCGAGATGTCCAGCGGCACGACCTGCCCGGCGCCGAGGAGCTCGCGCTTGCGGAACGACGGGACCGGCAGGAAGTCCGTGGACTGGCCGGCATCGAGCGCGCGCATCGACGCCCGCAGGCGGCCCCCGGTCCCCTTGTATCCCCTGGCCGCCTCGATGACTTTCCCATCGGCGCCGGTCTTCTGCACCGTGACGAAGAAATCCCCGTCATCGGCATCGGCCACCTCGACCCACAAGCGCAGCCGCAGGTACCCCACGACGGCCGTATCCCGGTCGAACCTGTAGACGAAGGTGCGCTTCCCCGTCCTGGCGTCGTAGCTTGCCGACGAGGCCGGGCCGACCGGCCGCGGCGACAACGTACCGTTCGCCGCATCGAGGTAGATCTTCCGGTATTGCGTATTCGCCAGCGGCCAGTCGCTCGCGGGCACGTTCACGCGGTCCTCGCCGCCGGGATCGAGCACGGCCAGCCGGACCCTGGGCGTCTGTTCCCAGCCGTTGTCCACCCCTTTCAGATAGCGGTCGAAAAAGCGCCGCGTGTCGTCCACGTTCTCGGGCATGTACTGGTCGGCCCACGTCCCCTTGTCGGTGATGCGCAGCCACTTGTTCCGGGACGCGGCCCGGAAGAAGCCATCCATTTCCGCCGCCTGCACCTCCAGCCCATAGCTGCCGACCAGGTACATGGGAACCTCGACCTTGGACATGTCGGCGATCTTGTCTTCCCAGTAGGCATTCATCAAAGGCTGCCTGGACGCCATGACCGACGGTTCCTCGTAGCGATTCGAGCCGCGCATGCTCCGCGTGAGCACCGTGTTGAGCCGCGTGTTCGGGATGCCGCCCTTCATGAGCCGATGGCGGTACAGGTCGGTGATGTGGGCGCTGGCCGGGGCGATGGCCGCCAGGTGCGGGGGCCGCAGCGCGGCGATGTGGAACTGGACCATGGCGAGCCAGGAGCTGCCATGTATCCCGACCTTGCCATTGCTCCAGGGCTGCGCCGCCACCCATTCGACCACCTCGTAGCCATCGGCCGCGTCCACCCGGCCGAAGAACTGCATGTCCCCTTCCGACACGTCGACCCCGCGCGGATCGACGTTGACGACGGTATAGCCGTGGCAGGCCCAATAGCCGGCATCCGGCGCCTCGAACTTCGCCAGGCCGGTCAGCCATCCCGGATCCACGCCCATTTCCTTGGGATAGACCCACTCCGGATCCTGGGGCAACGACTTCGTATACGGCCCCCATGCGATGATCGCGGGCAGCTTGTCCTGTCCGGCGGGGCGGAGCACGTCGGCGTAGATCTTCACGCCGTCGCGCAGCGTGATGGCGACGTCCTGGTCCATCTGGATGTCGCAGTCGAGCGGCCGGGAAGCAGCGAACAGGCGGGTTCCCTTGGCGTAGGTGATTTTCTTCGGATCGAATCCCAGGTACTTCCCGTAGCAAAGGCCCGAAGACACGCCCGGGCCGACGGGAGGCTGGCAGAAACCTTCGCCGACCTTCAGCGGCGCGCGTTGCGTGAACGTGACGTCCCATTCGGCGGGGTAAGCCGTCGGCAGAGCGGGCTTGGCGTCGCCGGCCACGGCAACCGCCGCGCCCGCGAGCCCCGCCGCCAGCACCAGACGTCCCGCCCACCGGCATCCCGGGCCGGACCGGCGCGCGGCGCTCATCGCTCCATCCCCGCCGGCTCGCCGGCCAGCGCCAGCGCGCGATCGACCAGCGCCGTGCAGGCCGAGCGGTTGCCCTCGTGGTAGGAATTGGCCAGCAGACGCACCGGATCTCCCACGTAGTAGCGTTCGTACTGCATCTGCCGGCTGGCGAAAGCGTCGCCACACAAGTCCCACGCCAGCTTGAAGATGCGGATGCGATCGACCGAACCGGTGGCCGCGCCCTGGTAGTACTTGAGCACGTCGCGCGCGACCGGGCTGGAGAAATCGGACTCGGCCGGCATCATCAGCAGGCCACCCGCGCCTATCTTCTGCAGGTATTCGACCGCGCGCGGATAGATGGTGGGCAGGAAGGTGCGGATCGCGTGATAGGGCCGCAGGTTGGGGCGCAAGGTACCGTTGGGCGCCGCCTCCGCTTCCAGCTCGGCGCGCACGATGCAGGACTCGACCATCTCGACCGCATCCAGGCACTCGCCGATCATGTTCTGCACGTGCAGGTGGATATCGGCCTTGATCGCGCGCGCGACGGCGATCATGGCGCCGGTGACCAGCTTCAGCTTGACCAGGCCCCGCACCGACGTCTGCTGCGCCGTGAACTGCCGCACCGCCGTTCCGCCGTACATCCCGTTGGACAGTTCCACGTCCTGGTTGATGAACACCCGGTCCCAGGGCACCAGCACGTCATCGAACACCAGCAGGGAATCGGGCTCCTCGAAGCGGCTGGCCAGCGGATGCTCGTAGTGGTCCCGGGCCAGCCCCTTCTCGAACGGCGGCCGCGCGATCTGGCGCAGGCCCGGCGTCGACAGGGGCAGCGCGAACGCGACCGCATAGCGTTCGTCGCCCGGCTTGAGCATGGGCAGGCTGTAGATCAGCACCTCGTCGGCAACCGGCCCCATGGTCGCCAGCATGCGGGCGCCGCGCACGATCAGCCCCTCGTCGGTTTCGCGGACCACGCCCAGGTGCAGGTCGGGCTGGACCTGCTCGTGCGAGGCCTTGGACCTGTCATTCTGCGGCGTTATCAGGGCATGCGTCAGGAACAGGTCGTTGTCGCGCACGTGCTCGACGTAGCGCACGAGATTGTCCTCGAAGCGCGCGCCCGCCTTGCGGAAATAGTCCCGGCCATCGTAGAACGCGGCCAGCATCGTGTTCATGAAATCGGGCGAGCGGCCCAGCAGCCCGAAGGTCTGCTCGGCCACCGTTTCGAACGCCGCCCGCCTGATGCGCAGGTCGTCACGCGTCTTCGGCACGAGAAAGGCGGTGGCGCACGGCCGTCCCCGCGAGTCGGAAGCGGCGGCCAGGACCTTGGCATGCGCCGGGTCCGCCTGCAGGTCGTACAGCCGCGCCACCTGCGCGGCGGTGCGGCCGAAGGCCGGATGACGCGTCACGTCCTCGACCCGTTGCCCCTCGGCCCAGACCTCCCGGGAGTGAGCCTGCAAATGGCGTAAGTACTCTGATCCGCTGCGCACACCCATCGATGCTCTCCTTGAGCCTTGTGTTGATTTGCCCGCATCGTAGGATTAACATGTTAACATGTCAATACGATCTGAAAGGCCCGCGACATGCTCTCGTCCGACGAATTCAAGCGCTGCATGGGCAGCTTTCCCACGGGGGTCGCGGTGGTCACCGCCACCGCGGCGGACGGCACGCCCGTGGGCGTGACGGTCAGTTCCCTGACCTCCGTCTCCCTGACGCCACCCCTGATCCTGTTCTGCCTGGACAAGCACGCGCTGTCCCGCGAGGCCTTCTCGGGCAGCAGGCAATTCCGTGTCCACGTGCTGGCGCAGGAGCAGGCCGGCATGGCCATGCGTTTCGCGAAGCGCGGCGTGGCCAAGTTCGCCGAGCCGGCGGCGCCGCATGCCGGCCTCGAACCGCCGCGCCTGCCGGATACGCATGCGTCCATGCTTTGCGACACGGCCTGCGAGTACGACGCCGGCGACCACGTCATCCTGGTCGGGCACGTGGTGGCGGTGGAGTCCGGCGACGATGCCGATCCGCTGGTCTACTACCGTGGCCGCTTCGGCCGTTTCTCCGGCGACGCGCCCGCCCCGCATGCCTGAACGGGGCGTCATCGGCCATGACCCGGCGGCTATAATGCCGGCCAGCCGCGTCACAGGAAGGCGTAGCACTGCTCCGGAGCTTGCAGTGCCGGGCCTACCCACGAATACGAGATACGCATGGAATCAAGGGGCAAGCAACCGCTCGCGAACCAGGCCTACGACCACCTGAAAGCCCAGATGCTCAATGGCGAGTTGCCGGCGGGCGCGTTGATCGACATCGACGCCGTCCTGGCCGCCATAGGCAGCAGCCGCTTCCCCGTCATGGAAGCGCTCAAGCGCCTGGAAATCGAGAAGTTCGTCGAGATCACGCCCCAGGTGGGCTGCCGCGTTTCCACGCCATCGCTGTCCGACGTCACCGACTTCCTGGGCCTGTTCGCGGTGATCGAGGGCTATTTCGCCCGGCTGGCGGCGCAACGAGCCCTGCCCGAGGAAATCGACGAGCTACAGTCGATCAACGACCGGATGAGAAAAGCCTTCAACCGGGCCTCGTCCGCGTCGGGACGAGACGAGGTCTATCGGCTCGGCAATCGAAAATTCCACCTGATGCTGCACACCATCGCCCGCGCGACCAACCTGAACGAATTGGCTTTTTCGTTGTGGGACCGGGGCGAATTCCTGATCAGCGCCGGCGTCGGCACGGTCCGCTTCGGCGAACGGGTGGAAGCCGCGCTGGACGAGCACGACGAGATCATCGAGGCGCTGACGCGGCGGGACGGCACGACCGCGGGGCGGCTGGCCGAAACGCACCTGCTCGCCTTCGTCGCGGAAATCCAGGCCCACGCCAGCAAGACGGCGCTAGCCGCGCAAGTGGAGCCGCCGGACCGGGGCTGAGGCCCTCAGCCCGCCAGTTCGTCGGCGATCCGGCCGGCGGCCTGCCTGACCAGCTGCACCACGCGCGGCACGTCCACCACGTCGATGCGCGGCATGTCTATCACCACCGACAAGGCGCCCCAGACGGCGCCGTCGGCCTTGGGTATGGGCGCCGCGATGGCTGCCAGCTGCGGCTCCAGCTCGCCCCGGGACACGTAATGGCCGGCCCGGCGGATCGCGGCGTAGTACTTCCGGAAAGCGGACCACTCGGTGGGCAGGCCGGCCCGGGCGATATCGCCGGGATGCGCGTCGAACAGCTTGCGCAGCGACGCCGGCGGGAACGACGCCAGGATGACCTTGGGCGCGCCACCGCTGAACAGCGGGCGGGGCCGCCCCCTTCCGTAGGACAAGGTCGCGGGCGCCTTGCCCATCTCGCGGTGCGTGTCCAGGATCTGCGAACCGAACCAGGCCGAGGTCACGCAATCGAAGCTGGTCTTCTCCACCAGTTCGGCCATGTGGGGAATCGCGACCTGCAGCAGCGGATCGGCCCGCCGGATGTAATAGTCCAGCACCACGATGCGCGGCCCCAGCGCGTAGCGGGAATCGCCCGCGCGCTGGAGCAGTCCCGCCTCGCCCAGCGTCTTCACGTAGCGATAGCCGGTGGGCAGGGACACATCCAGCAGCGACGCGATCTCTTCCGCGGTGCGGGTCAGGTGCTCGTCGTCGAACAGGTCCAGCACCCGCAGCATGCGCTCCAGGCTGGTGGCGGATTTTTCTTCCATGCGGTCATCGGGACAAAGCCACCTCGGCCGCGGGCAGGCGGGCCGTGATGCGCTCGAGTTCGTCGGAAGTGCGCGCCATGCCCATCAAATAGCGGTCGGGACGCAGCACGACGGCCCGGGCGCCGTGCGCATCGAGCCAGGCCGCTAGTGTACGGCCCGGGCGGTCGAGCACCGCCGCGTCCATCGCACGCCAGCGCGCCCGCGCGGCCTCTCCGGCCCCGCGCACCACGTCCGGGTCGCCGATGATCGCCATGCGGTTGCCCAGCGCCTCATCCAGCAACCTGCCGTCGTCCAGGCGCGGCTGCGGAAAAGGCTGCCCCGCGGGCGCCGGCGCATCGCCCTGCAGCCCCGGCCCCAGGACGGGCGACGGGAACTCGAAGATCTCCGGCCCGCCGGCCGGGAAACGCCGGTCGCGCTCGCGGGCCGCCTCGGGATCGGTGGTCTGGATGATGTCGCCCAGGCGCACGGCCAGTTCCACGAACGCCCGCACATGCGGCGCACGCTCGGACTCGTAGGAGTCCAGCAGCGAATCACCGGCCCGCTCGCGCAGCACCGCCTCGAGCTTCCACGCCAGGTTGGCCGCGTCGCGCATGCCGGCGCACATGCCTTGTCCCAGGAACGGCGGCGTCTGGTGCGCCGAATCGCCGGCCAGCAGCATGCGGCCCTTGCGCCAGCCATGCGCCAGCACGGAGTGGAAGGTGTAGACCACGGCGCGTTCGAGGTCGGCCTGCTCGGGAGTGACCCAGCGGCGCACGAGCTTCCACAACGCGTCCGGCCGGACCAGGGCGGCGGTGTCGTCCCCCGGCATGACCATGATCTCCCAGCGCCGGCGGCGGCCGACCACGTTGCAGTAGGTCATGGGCCGCGCGGGATCGCAGTACTGCACCGTGTGAACGGGCAAGGACGAGCCATCGTCCTTCAGGATCGCGTCGAAGACCAGCCACGGCTGGTGCAGGCCCAGGTCCTCCATCCTGCTGTCCATGGTCCTGCGCACCAGCGACCGGGCGCCGTCGCAGCCGACGACATAGCGGGCGCGCGCGGTGCCGCCTTGCGCCAGGTCCAGCTCGACCCAGTCGCCGCGTTCGCGCAGGGCCGTCACTTCGCAGCCCAGCCGGACCTCCACGCCCGCATGGCGGGCAACGCCCTCGCGCAGCACGCGCTCCAGTTCGGGCTGGTGGAAATAGTAGTTGTTGGCGCACCCGTGCGGTCCATCGTCGGCCGTGCCGCCCCGGATCAGCAGGGTCCGGCCTTCGGCGTTGATGAAATGCATGCCCTGGTTGCCGGGCCGCGCCACCTCCAGCACCGCTTCCCGCAGGCCCGCGCTCTGGAAGATACGCATGACCTCGCCGTCGAAATGGATGGCCCGCGGCAAGGGATAGACCTGGCGCTCCTTGTCCAGCACCAGCACCGACATTCCCGCCTGCCCCAGCAGGTTGGCCAGCAGCGCCCCCACCGGCCCATAGCCGACGATCGCCACGTCGGCCGTCATCGATGGACGTTCACACATGCTGGCCGGCTTGCATGCGGCATGGGAGGGTTGCACTGCCATTACTCCTCCTTTCTTTCTCTTTAAAAGAGAATAAAAGTTGATTTTTTGTTTATCGTGTGTTTTTAATATATACGAATTCTCTTATTTTGATAATAGAAAAACAAAAATTACGGACGTGATGAACCCAGGAGACGCCCCATGAATCCGCTGTTACGCCGCATCGGCCTGTCCGCCATCGGCCTGTCCGCCATCGCCCTGGCGGCCCTCGCGTCGGCCGGCGCCCACGCCGAGGACTACCCCGCGCGGGCGATCCGCATCATCGCCCCCTTCGCCGCCGGCACCGGACCCGATGCCAATGCCCGCGAGATCGCGGCCGAACTGACCAAGGTCCTGGGGCAGACAGTGTTCGTGGACAACCGCCCCGGGGCATCGGGCATCATCGGCACCGAGGCGGCCGCGCGCGCCACGCCCGACGGCTACAACCTGTACGTCGGCACCACCAGCACACTGTCGGTCGTGCCGCACCTGTACGCCAGGCTGCCGTTCGACGCCGCCAAGGATTTCACGCCGGTCAGCCTGCTCGGCATCCTGAACACGGGCCTGATCGCCACGCCCAGGCTGCCCGCCAACGACATCCGCGCCTTGCTGGCCTTGATGAAATCCAAGCCCGATGCCGTCAACGTGGCCACGCAGGGGCCGGGCAGCTACTCCCACCTGTCGGGCGAATGGTTCGGATTCAGCGCCAACGCCAAGCCCAATTTCGTGCCGTACAACAGCAACAGCCCCTACGCCGACCTGCTGGCGGGCCAGGTACAGCTGATGTTCGACGGCCTTCCCGCGGCGGCGGGCAACATCCGCGCGGGCAAGCTCAAACTGCTGGCAATCACGGGCAAGCAGCGGCACCCCACCTTTCCCGACGTGCCGACCTTCGCCGAATCGGGTATCGCGGACTTCGAACCCATCGCCTGGCAGGGGCTGCTGGCGCCGGCGGGCACCCCCAAGGCCATCGTCGACAAGCTCAGCGAAGCCATGCGCAAGGCCGCGCAGTCGCCGGAACTGGCCGAGAAATGGCGCTCGTATGGCGGGGAATTGAAGGGGAACACGCCGGCGGAATTCGCCGCGTTCATCGCGGCCGACCGCGCCAAGTGGGGCGAGGTCGTGCGCAAGGCCAACGTCAGGCTGGACTGATCCAGGCGGCGGCCGGACGCACAGCCCGCGCGGGCGCTCGAAGGAAGCACGGGCGCGGGCCCATATCCGGGCTTACTGCCCCTTCAACCCCAGCTTCCTGATCAGCGGCGCCCAGCGTTTGAGCTCGTCGTCCATATAGCGGCGGAACGCCTGCGGCGTCGTGGCGGCGGGTTCCATGTACTGCGTCTCGAGCTTCTTGCGGACCTCGGGGTCCTTCAGCGCCGTGATCAACGCGTCGGACAGCTTCTTCTGGATGTCGGCCGGCACCTTGGACGAAACGACGAAGCCGATCCAGGCCGAGCCCTCGATACCGGGCACGCCGGCCTCGCCCAGGGTGGGAATGTCGGGCAGCAGGGCCGAGCGACTGGACGAGGTCACCGCCAGGGCCTTGAGCCGTCCGTCCTTCACCATGGGCATGACGGCGATCGGCGGCAGCGCGCCGAACTGGGTGTCGCCCGACAGCAGCGAGGTCAGCGCGGCGGGGGACGACGGATAGGGCGCGTGCACCGCCTTGGCGCCGATCTGCTGCAGCATCAGCTCCACCGACAGGTGCGAGACCGTGCCGGCGCCGGTGGACGGGAAGTTGTACTTGTCCGGGTTCTTCTTGAGCATGTCCAGCAACTGCGCCACGTTGGCGATGCCCGACGACGCCGGCACCACCAGCACGTTGGGCTGGTGCACCGCCAGGGTCAGCGGCGCGATGTCCCTGGCGGGATCGTAGGGCAGCGAATCGAACAACACCGTGTTGTTGACCAGCGGGCCGGTAATGGACACGCCGAAGGTATAGCCGTCCGGCTGCGCCTTGGCGATGGCATTGGTACCGATGTTGCCGCTGGCGCCGGGACGGTTCTCGACCACCACGGTCTGGCCCAGCAGGCCGCCCAGGCGGTCGCCCACCACGCGCGCGACCTGGTCGGGACTGGACCCGGGCCCGAACGGCACGATCAGTTTCAGCGGATGAGCCGGCCAGGCCTGCGCCTGGGCGGCGAGCGGCAGCACGCAGGCCGCCAGCGCCGCCATCATTCCCCGCGCCGCGGCGCGCTTCCATTCCTTATGCATCTCCGTCCTCCGTGCTGGTCATTCTGTCGTGGTACTTCTGCTCGACGGCGATGAACGCGGCCACCATCGCCCGGTAGCCGGCATCCACCACGTCCTCCAGGCCTTCGAATCCCCGGTTGTGGCGCGTGGCCAGCGCGCGCACCTTGGCGAACACCTCGGCCTGGCGCGCCGGGGCGCTGACCTGGAAGGCGTCCTTCTTGAAGCGCGCGGCATCCTTCACGTACATGGCGCGCTGCGCCAGCAGCGCCACGATCTCGTCGTCGAGCCGGTCGATGTTGGCGCGGACCCCGGCCAACGTCGCGCACAGCGGCCGGTACGCCGGATCGGTATAGGCCCGTAGCGGGCGGCCCGTCTGGTCAGGCTCCTGCATGCATGTCTCCTTGTCGCGAATACGGCACCGGGCTAGCTCAGTTGCAGCCAGATACGCCCTCCCTCGACCTTGAGGGGGTAGGTCTTGATGTCTTCGGTCAACGGCGCGCACATGGCCTTGCCGTTGCGCACGTCGAACCGGCCCTGGTGCAGCGGGCATTCGATCTCGCCCCCTTCCAGGAAGCCATCGCACAGGCGTGCGTGGCCGTGCGTACAGATATTGTCGGTAGCGTAGAACGCTCCCTCCACGCTGTACAGCGCCAGGTCCTTGCCCGCCGCCTGCACGCCGATCACGTCATCTTCCGGTACGTCGTCCGTCGCCGCCACATCGGTCCAGTCAGCCATGCTTGCCTCAAATGGGATAGATCAGGGAATTGGGAATCATCTCGGTATCGAACACACACACGCGCGACGCGAACTTCAGCCCCTCCGGGGTGCGCCGTATGCGGTCGATGTAGCGGCCCACGTTGAATACCGTGGACTCGCCGGTCAGCTTGGTGCGGAACACGGCGTAGTTGGCCTCCACGTGCAGCTCGCCATCCTCGTCCTTCAGGATGCGCGGCAGGCCGCACACGTGCCGCTGGTAATAGGGATCGTGGAACAAGGTCTCGCTGATGCCGTACACGCGGTCTTTCAGCATGCCCTTGCTGATCAGGTAGAGCGTGGCCAGCGGCAGTCCGCGGTCGAAGTTCTCGCGCGGCTGGATCTTGTATTCGCACTCGTCCAGGAAGAAATCGGGCCACGCCGCCCATTGCCGGCTGTCCACGACCGCCGCGTAATCGGCGTGCAGGCGGGCCACTTCCAGGTAGGTCTGCAAATCGTTCATGTTCGTTTCTCCAGGCCCCTCAGACATCCATCACCTGTCGCCAGTATTCGTACATGCCGCGGATCAGCGTCTCGGTCACCATGTGGTCCGTGTTCTCGACGCCCGTCCCGCCCAGTTCCGCCAGGGCGCGGTGATAAGGCTTCTGCTCGAAGCCGCTTTGCGAGAACTCGATGACCTCGCCGTCGTCGGCCGAGACGAACCCCGCCGGGCCGAACAGGTTGGCCTGGACCAGGCGGCGCTGGATCATCTCCGGCGTATCGTCCTCGAAGGCGAAGTGCGTCCAGACGAAGTCGAACGAACCATGCCCGTTCGGCTGGATGTGCCGCGTGGATACGCTGTTGACCTGCTGCTGGAAGATCACGCTGGGGAAGATCGTCATCATCACGGCGGTGGGTTCGCCCCACCACGGCTCGTGGACGATGTCGAGCAGGCGCTTGTCGTTGATCTCCATCGTCTCCTTGAAGCTGGTCACGCCGGCTGTGACCTCGGACTTCACGCCCGCCGAGCCGCGCGTGGAGATCATGGCGGCATGGCGGAACCGGTCGTCCATCTTCAGTTCGGACTTGTTGTCCGCGCGCCAGAGGCCGTAGGTGATGAACCAGGTATGCAGCAGGCCCGGGTGGTACGGATCCTTGATGTTCTCCTGCATCAGCTTCCAGTTGCCCGGGATGCGCTGGCGGTTGTAGCCCAGCAGCTTGAGCTTGCGGCCATTGAACAGGCGGTCGAAGTAGCCCAGGATGACCGGGCCCAGGAACTCCTCCAGCGACGGCACGCCGTGGTCGAACGAGGCGAACACGACGCCGCCGCGGGTGGCGACCTTGAGCTTGTTCAGGTTGTTGTCGGCGGTCTTGAAGTCGGCCGGCATGCCGCCGTTCACCTTGCCGCCCTGCTTGACCCCGCGACGGAACGGCACGCCCTGCAGGTCACCCTTGAGCGTGTAGTTCCACTGGTGATAGGGACAGACGAGTTCCTTGCGGTTGCCGCTACGCTCGCGGCAGAACTGCATGCCCCGGTGCGCGCAGACGTTCTCGATCACGTGGATGGTCTCGTCCTCGGCGCGGGTCATGATGACCGAGCGCTCGCCCACCACGGTGCGCTTGAAGTCGCCCGGGTCGGGGATCTCGGCCTCCAGGCCGACGTAGTTCCAATGGCCCGAATAGAAGAAGCGCTCCAGCTCCTTCTTGTAGAGCGACTCGTCGGTATAGGCCCAGAACGGGATGCGGCTGGAACCGCTGTCCTTCCATTCGAGTTCGCGCGGGAAAACGGTGGTTTCGCCCATGCTTGCCTCCTTGTCGTGATGGTTGGGATCGCGCGCGGGCGCGGTCAATCGCTGCTTGCGTAGAAAGCGTCGGCGTAGACGTGGTCGGCGGACAGGCCCTTGCGCGCCAGCACCAGGGCGGCGGCGTCGACCATGGGCGGCGCTCCGCACAGGTAGGCGCGCCAGCCCGCCAGGCTGGCCCAGTCGGCATCGACCGCGTCCGTCACCAGGCCGCTGCGGTGTCCCGGCAGTTCGGCCCCGGCCGCCACGACGACGTGCACGTGCAGATTGTCATGCCGGGCCGCCAGCCCGTCGAGCCAGGACTTGCCGTAGACGTCCTGCTCGGAACGCACGCCGAAGTACAGGTGGATGTCGTTGCGCATGTCCGCCTCGAGCGCGCCGCGCACGATGGACAGCACCGGCGCCAGCCCGGTCCCGCCGGCCACGCACAGCATCGGGCCGGCGTGCTTGCGGCGCAGGTAGGCCGTGCCCAGCGGGCCGCTGACGCGCACCGGGTCGCCCGCCTTCAATCGGGTGTCGATATAGCCCGAGACGCGCCCTTCCGGCACCACGCGTACGTGGAACTCCAGCTCGTTGCCGCTCAGGCAGGCCATGGAGTACGGCCGGATGTGCCCGGGCGTGAATTGCAGCGTCGCGTACTGGCCAGGCGAAAATTCCAGCGGCTTGGCCGATCGCAGGACCACGCGGCGGATGTCGTGGGTGACGGCCTCGATGCTGGCCACCGACGCCTTGAGCACCCTGGCCGGATGCACCACCAGTTCGTCGACCTCGGGGATCTCGATGATGCAGTTGTCCGTCAGCACGCTCATGCAGGCCAGCACGTAGCGGCCATCGTGCGGGTTGGTGAGCTTGGCCTCGCGGCCCGACTCCAGCACGCCGCCGTCCAGCACCTTGCATCGACAGGTGCCGCAACGGCCGGCCATGCAGCTGTAAGAGACCGGCACGTCGTTGCTGCGCAGCGTCTGGAGCAGGTTCGCGCCGGGCTCCACCGCCAGCGAGCGGCCCATGGGCTGAACGACCAATTCCATGTATGTCTCGCGTCTTGGAGTAGTTGTACTTGTCGACGAAAGTATAGGAAGCGGTCGATTATTTATATATAGAATATCGTGAATAGACTCAATCACCAGCGTGAATGGTGACGCCCATGGAACTGAAAGACATCGACCTGAACCTGCTGGTGGTCTTCAATCAGATGCTGATGGAACGCAAGGTATCGGGCGCGGCCGAGAAGCTCGGGCTGACGCAGCCCGCGGTCAGCAACGCCCTCAACCGGCTGCGCAAGCTGCTGGGCGACGACCTGTTCCTGCGTACCACGCGCGGCATGGAACCCACCCCCTACGCGCGGCAACTGGCCGAACCCATCGCCTACGCGCTGGGCACCATCCAGGACACGCTGAACTTCCGCAGCAGCTTCGATCCGGCGGGCAGCGCGCGTACCTTCACGGTGGGCATGACGGACATCGGCGAGATCTATTTCCTGCCCAGGCTGATGGAGGCCACCGCCCGCATCGCGCCCGGCGTGTCGATCAACACGGTGCGCAACACCGCGGTCAACCTCAGGGACGAGATGGAGAGCGGCCACGTGGACCTGGCCATCGGGTTGCTGCCGCAGCTCAATGCCGGTTTTTTCCAGCGCCGGCTGTTCACGCAGCAATACGTCTGCATGTTCCGGCGCGGGCACGAGCTGGACGGCCGCAAGCTCACGCTGGATGCGTTCCGCAAGGCCGACCACGTGGTGGCGGTGTCGGCCGGCACCGGACATGGCATCGTCGATGAATTCATGAAGAAGAAAGGCGTGCAGCGCAAGGTGCGCCTGACCGTGCCGCACTTCGTGGCGATCGGCCATATCCTGCAATCGACCGACATGATCGCCACCGTGCCCGAGCGCTACGCGGCCGAGTGCCTGGAGCCGTTCAAGCTGACGGCGGTGAAACATCCGGTGGCGCTGCCCCGGATAGGCATCAATCTGTTCTGGCACGCGAAGTTCCATCGCGAGCCGTCCAACCAATGGCTGCGCGGCCTCATCTTCGACCAGTTCTCGGACAAGTGAGGCCGCACGCGGTCCGGGGTTATTTCCGGGCCGTTTCTACCTTGGCGTGGTGGTGGGAGGAAGATGCGACATCCTGCCGGGTCTCGTCATCCTTGTCCGAGCCGTTGAACAGCATCAGGAGCCTGACCAGGACATATATGACGGCCACCGTTGCCGCGATGATGCCGATAAAGACCAGAAATGTTGCCATGGCGAGTCCTCCTATTGTGAACCTTCAGTCTAATGTCGGCACTCCCGCCGCGACCGTCGCGACGGTTACTATCCGGAAAGGAGCCATCCGCCGCTCACGCCCGTCATACATGCGATTCGGGCACCACGGGTCATTACAAAGTCGTAATGCAAGGCGCGCAGGCGCCGGACCGGGCTAACCTCCCCGCAACACGAGGACTCGAACATGTCCGACACACCGCCGCGCATCGTCGTCCTGGGCAGTTTCATGCAGGCCTGCTGCTGGAGCGTGGAACGGCTGCCCAGGCAGAGCGAGACACTGCGGGCCACGACCTTCAGCACGGAAGCCGCGGGCAAGGGCCTGAGCGTGGCCGTTGGGTGCCATCGGCTGGGCGCCCAGGTCGATTTGCTGATGGCGATCGGCAACGACGCGCCGGCCGACCGGTTGCTGGCCTGGCTGCGCGACGAAGGGCTGGACGACAGGCTGGTCGGCCGGTTCGACCAGCCCTCGGGCCATGGCGCCGGTTTCGTCGACGCCAATGGCGACAACCAGATCGTCGTGCACCCCGGCGCCAACGAAGCACTGGGCACCAGCCGGATCGCCGCGGCGGACGACGAGATCGCCGCGGCCGGCCTGCTCTACGCCCAGCTCGAAGTCCCGCTCGCCACGGTGCGCGCCGCGCTGGCTCGGGCACGCTCGCACGGCGTCCTGGCGGTCCTGAATCCCTCCCCCTGGCAAGCCCTGCCGGACGAGATCCTGGCATGCGCCGACATCCTGGTCGTCAACACCGGCGAAGCGGAAGCGCTGCTGGAGTGCGCGCTGCCCGGCGGCCGCGACGAGCGCCTGCAGAGGGTCGCCTCGGCCTTGCCCGCGCTGTGGCGCCGCTGGCCTGGCAACTGGCTGGTGGTCACCCTGGGAGACCAGGGCAGCGCCGCGTGGGGCCGCGACGGCGCCCATTGCGTGGCCGCGCCCTTCCCCACGCGCGCGGTCGGGACCATAGGCGCGGGCGATGCGTTCAGCGCGGGCCTGTGCTGGTCGCTGGCCGGCGGACGAAGCATGGCGGACGCGCTGGAGACGGCCAACGCATGCGGCGCATGGTCGGTGGCACGCCCCGGCATCCTGGCCGCGCTGCCAGATCGCGCCGCGCTCGGAACCATGCTCAGGACCGCAGCTTGAGCCGGTAGATGTAGGCATCGCCGCGAAACGTGCCTTCCACGTATTCGACCAGCGTGTTCTGGGCCGAATGGGACCGCCGCTTCAGCAGCAGGCAGGGTCCGGGCTGGGAAAAGCCGAACACCTCGCCCTCTTCCGGTGAACTGAGCACGGCCTCGACCGACTGGTCGGCCCAGGCCAGCTCGATGCCGCAATGTTCGCGCAGGTAGGCATAGGCCGACCCATCGCCGT
This sequence comes from Pigmentiphaga sp. MLSB6-MA01, assembly GCF_058793475.1. Classification (NCBI taxonomy): domain Bacteria; kingdom Pseudomonadati; phylum Pseudomonadota; class Betaproteobacteria; order Burkholderiales; family Alcaligenaceae; genus Pigmentiphaga; species Pigmentiphaga sp. MLSB6-MA01. Next base: position 88,493 of record NZ_JBXAFV010000003.1, read on the forward strand.
CCCACGCCGCCAATGCCGGCGCCACGGCCAGGTCGTACCAGGCGACTTCGCGGGACATGGGCGCCTCGTCCGCCAGGCGCACGCGTATCAGTTTCAGGAACTCGGCATTCGAAGGCCGTCCGAAAATGGACGCCGCCATGCGGTCCTGGACCACGGCCCGCTCCAGGACCCGGGTCGAGGGCGCCAGCCCCAGTTCCCGCATTTCCTCGGTGAAACCCTTGAGCCGCTGCATGGCGGGCGATACGCGGGGGGCCGCCTTGACCACGGTGCCGCCACGCCCCTGGGAACTGGCCACCGCCTGGGCATCGCGCAAGGCGTCATAGCAGCGCTTGATGGTCGTGCGGCTGAGGTTCAGTGCCTGGGCCAGCACACGCTCGGACGGCAGCCCATGGCCGGGGCGCAGCTCACCGCCGTCGATCAGCGCCTGGATCTGGCGCTGCAACTGGAGGTAGTACGGCGTGGTGACGGTGTCGTGCAGGCGCAGCCGCGAAAGCAGCAACTCCAATACCGGATCGGCCGGGGCGGGAGCTTGCAGGGGCATGGGCAGAAAGAGGGCTCCGAAGGGAATATTGTGACGCGCCTTGCAATGGACACAAAAAAAGAATCCAATTACAGGAAAAGAAGATACCAAAAATAAATCCATAAGCACAGACCCGATTCATCAGGACGTACCCATGCCTGTCTTTCGCCGTCCGCCGCGGCCGCCTCTCCGGTCCGTGGTGCCCGCCCTTCTGCGCCTGATGGCGCTGGGGCTGGTGGCGGCCGCCTCCGCCGTCCACGGCCAGCCACTCAGTCTGGGCGTGCTGCCGGTCGAAGGCCCGCTGGAAACCCGCAACGATTGGGTGCCGCTCGTCACGGACCTGTCCCGGGCGCTCGGCCAGCCGGCCCGGCTGCTCACCCCGACGTCCTACGACGCCATGGCCTCGGCCTTGCAGCAGGGCGACATCGACCTGACGATGCTGTCGGGCCAGCTGGCCATCGACGCCGTCACCCGCTATGGCATGACGGTGGTCGCCCGCGGCCTGCCGGCCGACGCCGACCGCCACCGCACCTTGCTCATCGTCCGGCGTGGCGCCACGCCCGCCACGCTGGACCAGATGCTGGCGCTGCCGGCCAAATGGCGCCTGGCGCGGGGCGAGGTCCGGTCCTTCTCGGGATATCTGGTGCCTCAGCTCCAGTTGTTCCTGCCTCGCGGACTGCGCATGGAAGCCTTCTTCGCGACCGAAGTCCAGGGCAGCCACCAGACCAACGCACTGGCGGTCGCCAACGGCGAGGCCGACGTGGGCCTGACCACCGGTTCCGACCTGGCGCGCTTCAAGGAACGCTTTCCGATGGAGTACGCGCGCCTGGCCGTACTGTGGCGGTCGGATCCGTTGCCCGCCCCGCTGGTCGTGGCCCGGCGCGCGCTGCCGGAAGCCGTGCGGGCGCGCCTGGCCGCCCACCTGGCCGCCCTGGGCCAGACGCGTCCGGGCCAGGAACAACTGGCCCGGCACGACCTGGCGGGATTCGAAGCGGCGGGCGACGCCGCACTGCTGGACAACGCCTCTCTCGTATACCGCTTCGACCGGCAAAGCGCGCTGCAAGGCAGTTGGACCGACGAATCGGCGCGACGGGCGCGGCTGGCGCGCATCGAGCAGGAATACGCATCCCTGCGCGCGACGCTGGATGCCCCGCCACGGCGCCGGGCCTACGCCATGCCCACGTCCTCCCCCCCGCGGTGAGCGGCGGCCGGCGCGACCTCCGGGCGCCGATTCCTATATAGTCTGTCGGCTTGGAAAACCGATCAGGACGCCGATGGACGAACGAGCGGCCAGGGAGGTGGTTCTGGCTCATGCCATAGAAACCACCGACGACGAACACCAGTTGCTGCGCGCCGAGGAAGGCCGCGAGGCCAGCCTGAGCGCCCGCAACCTGTGCGGACTGCAAGGCGGCCGCGACGCCGGGCGGGACCCTGCCGGCAGTTTCCTCCAGATCCGCGCGGCCCTGCTGCTCGATGGACTGGAACGGCGCGTGCCGGCGCTCAAGGCCATGCGCCATCCCCCACGCCTGATCGGCCCGGCCGGCTGGCTCGTCCCCGTGGCCGGCTTCCTGGCCGGGGCGCTGACCGAACGCATCGCCAACCCGCACCGCATGGACCTGCTGTCGCCGCCGCTGCTGGGCGTGCTGGGCTGGAATCTGCTGATGTACGCGATCCTGGTCGTGTCCGCCGCGGTGCCGCCGCTGCGGCGGCGGGGAGCCGCGCTGTTCGCGCGGCCGTGGCTTCCCGACGGCTGGCGCTGGCCCCGGCGCCGGGCGCCCTCCGCGCTGGCCGCCGCCGGCGCGCGCTTCGCGATCGACTGGCAGCGCCTTGCCGCGCCGCTCCACCTCGCGCGCGGCAAACGCATCCTGCATCTTTCAGCCGCGCTGTTCGGCGCCGGCGTCGCCTTGTCTCTGTATGCGCGCGGCCTGACCGTCGAGTATCGCGTCGGCTGGGAAAGCACCTTCCTCGATGCCGGGCAGGTACATGCGATCCTGAGCGTACTGTTCGCACCGGCGGTCTGGCTGTTCCAATTGCCGGGCTTCACGCCGGCGGAAGTCGCCGCGCTCCGGTTCGACGCCGCCGGCTCCGTTGCCGGCGGCGCCCGCTGGGTCCACCTGTACGCGGCGCTGCTGGCCATCGTGATCGTGATCCCGCGCCTGCTGCTGGCGGCGGTGTCGCGCTGGAAGGAAACGCACTTGCGCGCGGACTTCCCCCTGGACCTCGGCCTGCCCTACTACCGCAAGCTGCTGGGTTCGCTCAGCCCCGTACCGCTGCGACTGCGCGTCATCCCCTACAGTTTCGCCATCGACGAGACGCGCGGCCAGGCCCTGCAGGCGGTGGCGCGCTCCATGCTGGGCGATACCGCCCAGGCCGTGGTGCAGCCGGCCTTGGACTATGGCGCCGACCCGGAGGACATGCCCTCGCCGGACGCCGCAGGCGAGCCGGCCACCGTCACCGCCGCGCTGGTGAACCTGTCCGCCACGCCTGAAGCCGAGAACCACGGCACCTTTCTCGATCATCTGGCGCGCGCCCTGCCCGGCAAGGTCGTGCTGGCCGTCGACCAGTCAGCCTACGCGGCACGCCTGGACGGCCAGGCCGGCGCCGACCGCCGCCTGGAAGAACGCAGGCGCCTGTGGCAGGATTTCGGCTCGCTGCACAAGGTACCGGTCACTTTCATCGATCTGCGCCACCCTCCCGATGCCTGACAAACCCGCCCGCATACAACTCTGCCTGGTCTCGCACACCAACGCCGGCAAGACGACGCTGGCCCGCACCCTGCTGGGCGCGGACGTGGGTGAAGTCCGTGACGCGGCCCACGTCACGCAGACCGCCGATGCCTACCGCCTGTTCGCTACCGACGATGGCGACGAACTGTATCTGTGGGATACCCCGGGCTTCGGCGACTCCGCGCGGCTGGCCAGGCGGCTGGAGATGGCGGGCAACCCGGTCGGCTGGTTCCTGACCGAGGTCTGGGACCGGGTCGGCGACCGCGCATTCTGGCTCAGCCAGCGCGCGCTGCGGGCCGCGCGCGACAACGCGGACGTGGTGCTGTATCTCGTCAATGCCTCCGAGGATCCTCAGGACGCGGGCTATGTCCCGCCCGAGATGCAGATACTCCAGTGGCTGGGCAAACCCGTGGTGGTGCTGCTCAATCAGATGGGGCCACCCCGCCCCGCCCCCCGCGAGCAGGAAGACGTCTCGCGCTGGACGGAGCATCTGCGGCCCTACGGCGTGGTGCGCCAGGTCGTGCCGCTGGATGCCTTCGCCCGCAGCTGGGTGCACGAACGCGTGCTGTTCGACGCCATCCGCGCCTGCCTGCCGGCGGCCGCCCAGCCCGGCTGCGCCCGGCTGGCCGCCGCCTGGGACAAGCGCAACCTCGACCGCTTCCACCAGTCCATGGGCCTGATCGCGGGGCAGATCGTCGAGGCCGCGCGCGACGCCGAAGCCGTGGGCGATGCCTCGGCGATCCGGTCGGCGCTGGGCACCCTGGGCCTGGCCCGTTCCGCGTCGGACGGCACCCGGGACCAGGCCATGGCCGCCATCACCACGCGCCTGTCGCGCGCCGGCGCCCGGACCACCGCCCGGCTGCTGGCGCTGCATGGACTCCAGGGCAACGCGGCGGCCCCGCTGAACCAGCGGCTGCGCGAGAACTTCGCCTTCAGCGCGCCGGTGGACGTGAAACAGGCGGGACTGCTGGGCGCCATCGCCTCGGGTGCCGCCACCGGGGCGTCGGCCGATCTCCTGGCCGGTGGCCTGACCCTGGGCGGCGGAATGCTGGTGGGCGCCGTCGTCGGCGCGGCCACGTTCGCCGGCGCGGCATGGGGCATCAACAAGGCCAAGGGCACCGAACACGCCACGGCCCGTCTGACGGACGAATTCCTGCACGCGCTGGTGGTGGCGGACCTGCTGCGCTATCTCGCCATCATCCACTTCGGCCGTGGGCGGGGCGATTACGTCGAAGGCGAGGCGCCGGCATTCTGGCGCGACGAGGTCATGGAAGTCGTCCAGGCCCGGGACGCCGCGCTGCAGCGCGTCTGGGCCCGCGCGCGCCAGGACGCCGAGCCACAGCCCGCCATCGCGGAACTGGCGAACGTGCTCGAGGACGCCTGCCAGCAGATCCTGCGCAAGCTCTACCCCGGGGCGCCCGCCCCCGGGCGCTGACGCCGCCCGCCGCGTCAGATCACGATCAGCCTCAGGTTGCTCTTGCCCTCGCGCAGCGTCCTGGCCGCCTGGTAGGCCGGCGAGGCGTACCAGGCCAGGGCCGCTTCCCTGTCCGGGAACTCGATCAGCAACACGTTGTGGGCCGGTCCGCCTTCGAGGACGAAGGGCTCGGCGCCCCGGGCCAGATAGCGTCCGCCATGCGCGGCCACCGCCTCGGCCACCATGCGGCCGTACTCGCCCATTTCCGAGGGTTTCAGAACCTTTACCTCGCCGATGACGTAGGCCGCCATGTCCCGCTCTCCAAGAATTCACATCGATGATCGGCCGCGGCCCGCGCGACCCGCTAGGCCGCGCTCTTCTGCGGCATGATGCGCGCGACGTTGCGCGCCTTCAATTCGCCGTAGACGAAAGGCCTGTCGCGCGGAAACGAGGTCGGCAAGTCCTCGGGCGCCACGTTGGCCGGATCGGGGTTGCGGATGAGCGGCTGGATCCACGCATCGAAACTGGGATACATGAAGAACGGGATGGAATAGCGCTCGTTGCCGGAGCGGTTGATCACCCGGTGCACCGCCGACGTGAACACGCCGTCGGTCCAGACCTTCAGCACCTCTCCCACGTTGACCACCAGCGTGCCTTCGACCGGCGGCACGGCCACCCATTCGCCATCCCGGTTGCGCACCTCCAGCCCGCCATTCGCATCCTGCGCCAGGATGGTGAAGGCATTGGTATCGGTATGCCCGCGCGCGCCCAGGTGCTCGCCCGATTCGTCGGGACGCTGCGGCGGATAGTGCAGCAGGCGCAGCGAGTTCATGTCCTTGGCGAAGCTCGCCTTCAGCGCGCCGGCCGCCAGCCCCAGGCTCAGCTCGAACAGCTCCAGCAGCCGGTAGCCCAGGCCGTTGACCTTGTCGTAGTACGCCATCATCCGCGGCTTCAGATCCGGCATGGCCGAAGGCCAGGGAATGCGGCCGTGCAAGGGCTTGCCGGCCAGCAGGTCGGGATCGTCGTCGGCCAGCGGGCGGCGGATCTGGAAGGCCTCCTGGAGGTTCTCCCTGATGTTGGCGTCGTTGCCCTTGCTCATGCCATGCAGATAGCCTTGCGCATGATCGTTGAGCTTGAGCGAGACCTCCATCTTGGCTTCCATGGGCAGGCCGTGGAAATCCACGGCGGTCTGGAAGACGTCGCGGATGTCCTGGTCGGACAGGCCGTGATTCCTGACATAGAAGAAACCCACGGTTCCCGCGGCGGCGGCAATGGCGTCGGCCACTTCGGCGCGACCGGCGTCATCGCGCCAGGCGGGCCCCAGGTCGACGATGGGCACTTCCGAAAAAACCAGTTTTCTTGCGGTGGGCAGCATGTGCGGTCCTTGTTGATGAATCCCGGTCAGGCCTCGGGCCGGATGTTTTCCCGGCGCGCCAGTTCGTTCCACTTCACGAACTCGCTGCGGTTCCAGGCCGCGAAGTCCGCGTGGCCGCGCACCGTCACCTCGAAACCCGCGGTTTGCAGCCGCTGGATGTTCTCGGGCTGTTTGCCGCCCTTGACGATGGCGGCGGCCAGCTTGTCGATGCTGGCCTGGGGCGTGCCCACCGGCGCATAGGCGCCCAGCCATCCCGTCGCGACGAAGTCCTCCATGCCCAGTTCCACCAGGGTCGGCACGTCGGGCAGCGCCTGCGCGCGCCGGGCCCCGGTCACCGCGATCGCGCGCAGCGAACCGGAGCGGACCAGCGCCGCCACCGACGGCAGGTTGGCGAAGGACACCTGGATATCGCCATTCTTCAGTCCGGTGATGATCTCGCCGCTGGAGCGATAGGGGATATGGACGAAATGCGTGCCCGCCCGCTGGTTGAACAGGACCGAGGTGAAATGGGCCAGCGTCCCGACGCCGTTGGAGCCGTAGTTGAGCTTGCCCACGCGCGTCTTGCCGTAGGCGACGAGTTCCGGCAGCGTGCGGGCCTCGACGTCGCGCCCCACCACCAGCACGTTCATCAGCTCGGCCAGTTGCGCCACCGGAACGAAGTTCTCCTGCGGGTCGATGGGCAGGCTGGGGTTCAGGATGGTCGGCAGGATCAGGCCGCCCAGGCCGCCGGACAACAGCAGATGCCCATCGTGCGGCTGCTGGAGGATGTACTGCTGGGCCACCGTTCCGGTGCCGCCCCCCTTGTTCTCGACGATCACGGGCTTGGCGGGAAACTCCTTGGCCAGGATATCCGCCAGCACGCGCCCCAGGAGGTCGGTGATGCCCCCGGGCGGATAAGGCACGACCACCTTCATCAGGCGGTTCGGAAACTCCTCCTGCGCCCATGCCCTGCCCGCGGCCCCCAGGCCCGCAGCCATCCCCAGACGCAGTACATCGCGACGATTCATCGACTCACTCCCATGCAAGCAGTCTTCCTGCACAATGCCGGTGCCGCAACCAAGACACGCGGGACCTAAGGTATCGGAGACGCCAGCCTGCCCACAAGCGACGTCTCATCATGAATTCATTAGCAGGATTAATGACATGCGTCGCAAGATTCCCTCGCCCGTCATGCTCCAGGCGTTCGAACTCTCCGCCCGCACGCTCAGCTTCACGCAGGCGGCCGATTCGCTGAACCTGACGCAGAGCGCCATCAGCCACCAGATCCAGGCACTGGAGGATTTCCTCGGCGTCCGGCTGTTCGAGCGCGTCCGCAAGCGCCTGCAGCTCACGTCGGCCGGCGAGATCCTGCTGTTGCGGCTGACGCCGGCGCTCGACGCGCTGGAGTCGGCCATCATCGAAACCGTGTCGACCGAACCCGCCTCCAGCGTGCTGCGGCTGGGCGTGGTGCCCGCCGTCGCCACGCAATGGCTGATCCCGCGCCTGCCCGACTTCCAGCGCGAGCATCCGCGCACCGCGCTCACCCTGGTCACGCGGCTGCCGTTCAACTTCCAGAACAACAGCCTGGACGCCGCCATCAACCTGGGCAACACCCGCTGGCCCGGCGCCCGCTCGGACTGGCTGATGGACGAACACATGATCGTGGTCTGCGCGCCGGAGATGGCGGCCACCGCCCTGCGCACGCCGGCCGACCTGCCCCGCGTGCCCATGCTGCAGATGACGTTCCGGCCGCACGCCTGGCACGACTGGCTGGCCGCCGCGGGCCTGTCCGTCGACCGCACGACCACGGGGATGAAGTTCGAATCGTTTTCGCTGGTGCTGCGGGCCGCCATGGCCGGCCTGGGCGCCGCCGTGGTGCCGCGCCTGCTGGTGGAAAAGGAACTGGAGGATGGCCGCCTGGCCTCGCCCTTCGGGCCGGTGGCGCGATCGCCGACTTCGTACTACCTGGTCTATCCGCCCGCCAACGTCACCCTGCCGGCCTTGCAGGCGTTTCGCGGCTGGCTCATGCGGCAGACGGGCGCGTCCGACGACTAGCGCCGGTCACGCCCAATCCCCCCGTGCCCAAGGCACGGGCCCCAGGGCCGCAGCCGGCCCGTCAGTCCGCCATTCCGGGAGACTGCTCGACGGGTAGCGGGTCGTCGGCGGCCACGGTCACGACACGGTCCCGCCCCATCGCCTTGGCCGAATAAAGTGCGGCGTCGGCCCGGGCCATCAGGCTCGTCAGCGGCTCGCCAGAGCGGTATTGGTCGACCCCCGCGCTGAACGTGACCTTGAGCTTGCGCCCCGGCAGCGCGCTTTCGGCCTGTGCGACCCTGGCGCGCAGCCGGTCCAGCATCTTGACCGCAGCCGGCAGGGACGTGTCGGGACAAAGGACGGCGAACTCTTCGCCGCCCAGCCGGCCGAACCCGTCGCCGGCGCGCAGGTTGCCGGCCACCACCCCGGTGAAATGGGCCAGCACCCGGTCTCCCGCCGCATGCCCGTAGGTATCGTTGATGTTCTTGAAGTGATCGATGTCGATGATGGCCAGCACCAGCGGACGCCCGGAACGCGACGCGGTGCGGGCAGCGGCCTCGGCCTGCGCGAGAAACGCGCGCCGGGCCAGGATGCCTGTCAGCTCGTCCAGGTTCGCCAGCCGTTCGAGCCTGTGGGCCAGGCGGTCATGGGTCAGCAGCACCATGCCGATCGACAACCAGGGCAGCGCCAGCACGCCCAGCGCCAGGAACGCGATGTTGACGGGCGTCGATTGCAGCAACTCCGCCTGCCGCACCCACCCGATGCCATAGGCGAGGCCCCTGCCCATGTGGCCGATCATGCCCAGGCACGCGCCTATGCTGACGAACCAGTAGGCATAGTGCGGCCGGGCAAGCGGCCGGGCCATGAACACGATCCTGGCGACCACGATATAGGCATAGGTGTAAAACACCGACACCAGCGCGATGCGGATGTTGACGTCGGGCACGGCATAGGTCCAGTAGGCCATGCCCGCCAGCAGCGCCAGCAAGACGCCATACTCGGCGTACCGCACGGGCCGCAGGCCGACGAACTGCCTGCACCCCTGCAGGATGAGCAGCATCGCCACGGCCAGCAGCTGATTGGAGACGAGTATCGTCAGCCAACGGGGGCCTACGCTCTGGAGCAGGAACAGGGCCAGCGCCACGATGGCCAGCGCGCTGGCGGTGAACCAGCGCCTGACGCCCGGGATCGCGGTAGGCAGCAGCGAACCCAGCACCGCCGTGCTCATGATGGCGGAGAATATCGTGACGAAAATGACGCTGATCGGGTCTAGCATGGCACGTTGCAGGGGTCCGCGCGGTGACCGGGCCCGCGCGTGAGAGCCGCCCGATCATATAGCATTTCAGGCCGGTTCCCGGGCGGGTCCGGGAAGTCCCGCGTCGCTTCCCCGCGCCGCCGCCCCGCGGTGGCGCGCCAGATGGGCCCGGTCATCCAGGCTGGAGAACAGCACCGCCAGCACGATGCCCGCGGCGGCGCCTGCGACGGTATCGAATACGCGCTCGATCGCCATGTTCCCGGCCATGGCGGGCGCGGCCATGTGGGTCATCAGGAGGGCCATGGGCGTCACGGTGATCTGTCCCAGCGCATAGTTGTAGCCGATGATGATCTCGGTCACGAACTGGAATAGCGCGATCAGGCCCACCACCACCCAGAACGAGGGCGACTGCGCCAGGATGGCGCCGGCCACGCCCGCGCCCACCACGGTGCCGGCCATCCGCTGCAGCGCGCGGCTCATCGTGATGTGCAGGTGCCCGCCCTGCATGACGGCGGTCGCGCCTATGACCGCCCACGAGGGATGCTGCCAACCGGCCGCGTGCGCGAGCAGCGCGGCGACGGCCGCGCCCACGGCGATGCGGCCGGCGGCGATCAGCCGATGCGCCATGGGGCGGGGAGGATCGCTGGGAAAGGCGCCCGCGGCGGGCTCTTCGTGCCTGAGCCGATCGGTCAGGGCGCAGATGATCCAGGCCAGCATGCCGCCCCCGGCCGTGGCCGCGGCGCGCGCGAAAACCGCCTCCCAGGACCCGGGCGCGCCCAGCGCCGCGCCGGCCGCGAACACGACGATGACGGCGCCCGGGCCGCCCAGGCTCCAGCTCGACACCGCCACAGTGGACACGCCGGCCATCAGCGCCAGGACCAGCACCATCGCCGCCGGCGAAGCCCCCGCCTGGGCGGCCGCGGATGTCGCCAGCGTGGCCGCGGCCAGCAGGAAGGCGCTCAGGAAAACCGTCCTGCGGCGGCGCGCCCGCGAGGCGTAGCGGCCGAACAGCGAGGCCAGCGCGCCCAGCGCGCCGAAGCCCACCAGTTGCGGCCACGGCGAATGGTGGAAGCACACCAGGGCCACGACCACGGCCAAGGTCGCCTGCATCCCGGCCACCACGGCGTTGCGCAGGGACGGCGGCGCGGCCATGGCCAGGCTCTCTCCCAACTGGGCCGGGGTCAGCAGATAGCGCGCCGCGGTGGCGCGCGTCGTCCCATCCGGCGCGGCCGCCGCGCACACGCGGGCGGGCGCCGATGGACGGCGATCGTCTAGGTCAATCATGGGCATTCCGAAAAAACCGCCACGTCCGCCGGGAGCTCCGGCGAAACGCGCACGCACGCCGGGTACGGCACCTGCCGTCGCAACCGGGTATCGATGAAGGAACAGCCGAACGGACGGCGCCGCCCACGGGGCGGCGCGTTCGGCCTGTCGGCGCCTGCGGCGATGCCCAGGCGCGGTATGTGTCCATTCTACCGCAAAACTAGGGTTTACCCTAGCATCCTGACACCCGTATTGAACGGCTCCCAGGCCGGCCCGCCGGTAGAGCGTCGCCCGCCGGTGGGGGATAATGGCCCGGACCCCACCAACCGGTACCGGCGCACATGACCATCGAACTCCACGCCTGGAACACCCCCAATGGCCGCAAGATCAGCGTGGCCCTGGAAGAAATGGAACTGCCCTACGAAGTGGTGCCCGTCGATATCCGCAACGGGCAGCAGTTCGAGGCATCTTTCCTGCGGATCAGCCCCAACAACAAGATCCCCGCCATCGTCGACCCCGACGGCCCCGACGGCGGACCGATCAGCGTGTTCGAATCCGGCGCCATCCTGTTCTACCTGGCGCGCAAGACCGGCAAGTTCCTGCCGGCCGACCTGCGCGCGCAGACCTCGGTCATGGAATGGCTGATGTGGCAGATGGGCGGCTTCGGTCCCATACCGGGGCAGGTCCATCACTTCCGCGCCGTGGCCGACGAGACCGACCGCCGCTACGGCCTGCAGCGGTTCAGCGTCGAAACGCACCGCCTGTACGGCGTGCTGGACGCCCGCCTGGCCTCGGCCGACTACGTGGCGGGCGAACTATCCATCGCCGACTTCGCCATCCTGGGCTGGGCCTGGCGGCACGAGCGCCATCAGGTCGACCTGGCCACTTATCCGAACGTCGCGCGCTGGTATGCGGCGTTGATGGAACGGCCCGCCGTGCAGCGCGGCTTCGCCAGGAAGCTGGACTGACACGCCCCGCTACACCGCCAGGCGCCCTCCGGCATCCAGCTGCACCAGTTCGCCGGTCAGCGCGGCTGGCCCGTGCACCAGCCACCAGACCGCCTCGGCGATCTCATCCGGCGTCTGCACCGACTTGAGCGGATTCTTGGCGATCAGCGCGGCGCGCACGGTCTCGTAGCGTTCGCGCCCCATCCCGTTGATCAGCCAGTCGCCCTCGATGAAACCGGGCAACAGCGCGTTGACGCGGACCTCGGGCGCCAGCACCCGCGCGAACGAGAACGTCATGGCGTTGAGCGCGCTCTTGGACGCGGCATAGGCCATGCTGGACCCCGTGCCGCGCAGCCCGCCGACCGAGGACATGTTGACGACCGAGGCATTGCCGGTCCGCCGCAGCAGGGCGGCCATGGCCCGCGTGACGACATAGACGCCCGCGACGTTGATGGCGAACACGCGCTGGAAGTCGTCGAACGACAGGCCGTCCAGGTTCTTGTGGTCATTGAAGGTCGTCACGGCCGCGTTGTTGACCAGCACGTCCAGGCGCCCCCAGCGCTGCTCGATGTCGCGCGCCATGGCGCGGCAGGCCTCGTCGCTGGTCACGTCGGCGCGGGCCACCAGCACATCGGCGGCGCCCAGCGTCCGGCACTCGGCGGCGACTTCCTCCGCCGCCGCCGCGTCCCGCGAATAATTGACGACGACACGCCATCCCTGCTTGGCGAAGAACTTGATGGTGGCCGACCCCGCGCCGTTCCGGCCGGTGGCGCCGGTCACCAGGCAGACTTGCTCCATGCTTTCCCCTCTCATGTCCAGTAAGGCTGGCGCAGTTCGCGCTTGAGCAGCTTGCCCAGCGCCGAGCGCGGCAGCTCGTTTCGATATTCCACGGCGGCCAGCCGCTGGGTGCGGCCGACCTGGCCATTCACCCACGCCCGCAGCGCCTCCGGATCCAGCGTGCTGCCCGGCTTGAGCACGACCAGCGCCAGCGGCGTCTCGCCCCATTGCTCGCTGGGAATGCCGATGACCGCCACGTCGGCCACCTCGGGATGGGCGGCGGCCACCGACTCCAGGTCGGTCGCATAGATGTTGAATCCGCCAGAGATGATCAGGTCCTTCTTTCGGTCCAGCAGGACCAGGAAGCCTTCCTCGTCGAAGCGGCCGATATCGCCGCTGCGATGGAAGGCGACGCCCGACTCGTCGCGCCAGTAGAAAGCCTCGGTGGCCCGCGGCTGCTTGTAGTAGCCCGCCATCATGTACGGCGACCAGCCGACGATTTCTCCAACCTCGCCCTGCGCGAGCACCCGCCCGTCGTCGTCGACGATGCGCATGTCATGGTCCGGCGCCGGACGGCCGACCGTGCCCAGCTTGTCCGGAAACTCGTGGGCATCGAGCACGCAGCTGCATCCGCCCTCGGTCATGCCATAGATCTCGCGCAGCCCGCCCGGCCATTGCGCCAGGATCTGCGACTTGAGCCGGGCATCGAGCGGTGCGCCTGTGCATTGCTTGAGCACGAAGGCAGACAGATCGGTGCGCGCGAAGTCCTCGTGCGCGAGCAGGCGCTGGTACTGCACGGGCACCAGCATGGTGTGGGTGACCCCATGGGTGGCGCACAGCCGCAGATACCCGGCCGCGTCGAATTTGCGCATCAACACCGTCAGCCCGCCGTTGGCCACCGTGGCCAGCATGGGCTGCAGCGTGGTGTTCGAATACAGCGGGGTCGACAGCAGCATGACACTGTCCGGCCCCAGCCCGAAGCTGCGGCGGTTGGCCTGCCTCGACCGCATGCCGTGATGGTGCAGGATGCCCTTGGGCTTGCCGGTGGTGCCCGAGCTGTAGATCAGATTGAAGGCCTGGTCGGCCCGGTGATCGACGGCAGGCGGCTGGCCGCCCCCGGCCAGCCAGTCGTCCCAGCCCAGCCAGCCGGGCGCCTGGAAATCCAGGGCGACGAGGCGATGGGGAAACGCGGAGGTCAATTCCGCTTCGACTTCTGCCAAGGTCGCGCGAGCGTCGGCATCGGCAACCAGCACCGTGGCGTCCGAATCGCCCAGCATGCCCATCAGGGTCGCCGCCGTCGCGGACGTGGCCAGCGGCACCACGCAGGCGCCGGCCCGCACCACGCCGAAGAAGGCCTGGATCGCGCGCACGCCGGGCGAGGCCAGCAGGGCGACCTTGCCATCGGCCCCCACGCCCATGGCGGCGCACGCGGCGGCGACGCGGTCCGCCTGGCGAGCCAGTCCGGCCCAATCGAGCGCATCGCCGCCGCACACGAAGGCGGGCGCGCCGGGCCGCTCGGCCGCGTGGCGGGCGATCAGGGAAGGGAAGTCGACGAAGGGCTGCTGCGCCTGCCGCGCCAGGATGTCGTGGACGTTCTGGATCATGGCGGCGTCACTCGTCATAGACCAGCATCAGGAACTCCGCGACCAGCGCGGGGCGTTCCTTGCCTTCGATCTCTATCGTGCAGTCCGACACCACCCGCGTGGCGCCCTCCTGGCCCCCACCCTCGCCGCGCTCGACCGCCTTGATGCGCTGGCGCAAGCGTACGCGGTCGCCGACCTGGACCGGATTGACGAAGCGGATCTTGTTGGTGCCGTAGTTCAGCCCGCGGCCCCGGTGCGTGATCGCATAGACCGAGCGGACCAGATAGGGAATGAGAGACAAGGTCATGAAGCCGTGCGCGATGGTCTTGCCATCCGGCATCTCGCGCCGCGCGCGCTCCACGTCCACGTGCAGCCAGTGATCGTCGCCCGAGATCCGGGCGAAATCGTCGATGCGCGACTGATCGATGGCCAGCCACTCGCTGACCCCTATTTCCTTGCCTATCCACGCCTTCAGATCGGCGGGACGGTCGAGAACCACCATGACGACTCCCTGGGTTCGACTATCGATGAAAAAAACCGCCAGGGCCTGTGACAGGCCCTAGGCCGGCGCCCGCGCGGGCACCCGGCCCAGCGACACCAGCGACATCACGGCTTCGCCGTCCTGGTTGCGCACGGTGACGCGCGTGCGGATCATGCCCACGCCCGGACGGGACTTCGAACGCACGGTCTCGATCACCTCGCGCTCGACCACCAGCCTGTCGCCAGCCTTGACGGGCTTCGTCCACCGCAGCTCGTCCAGGCCCATGCCCACCATGGGCGTCTTGCCATAGCCGCCCGCCTCCAGGAAGACACGCATCGACAGCGCGGCGATCTGCCAGCCGCTGGCGATCAGCGCGCCGAAGGGGCCGGCCCGCGCCGCGTCGGGATCCATGTGCATGGGCTGCGGATCGTTGGCGCGGGCGAACGCGATGATCGCTTCCTCGGTGACCACCGTCGGGCCGCTGGTCCAGCGCTCTCCCACCTGGAAATCCTCGAAACAGCGGGCCTCCCCGCCGTTCGCGGCGGCCCGGGAGGAATTCGTAGTCGTCATCAGTCAGTTTCCATAGCCGAGTATGGCTTTCACTTCGAGATATTCCTCGAATCCGAAAACACCGAATTCACGTCCGTTGCCGGACTGCTTGTAGCCGCCGAAAGGCAGGCTGCGGTCGAACGGCGCGCCGTTCAGATAGACGCGGCCGGCGCGGATCGCGTTGGCCACGCGCCGGGCCCGCTCCAGGTCCGGCGACTGCACGAACCCCGCCAGGCCGAATGGCGTGTCGTTGGCGATGGCGATGGCCTCGTCCTCGGTGTCGTAGTTCATGATGGACAGCACCGGGCCGAAGATCTCCTCGCGCGCGATCCGCATGTCGGGCGTGACGTCGCCGAACACCGTCGGCAGCACGTAATAGCCGCGTTCGAGGCCTGGCGGACGGCCGGTGCCGCCAGCCACCAGCGCCGCGCCTTCGTCCATGCCCGAGCGGATCAGTGCCTGGACCTTGTCGAACTGCGCCTGGCTGACCAGCGGCCCCATGGTGGACGCCGGATCCAGCGGATCTCCCAGGCGTATCGCCTCGACCGCCTCGCGCGCCGCCGCGAACGCTTCATCGCGCCGTTCGCGCGGGATCAGCATGCGGGTGGGCGACTGGCAATTCTGGCCGGCGTTCGTGTTGCATGCGTGCACACCGGCGATCACGGCGGCCCGGAGGTCGGCATCGGGCAGGATGATGTTCGCGGACTTGCCGCCCAGCTCCTGCGCCACGCGCTTGACGGTCTCGGCCGCCAGCTTGGCCACCCTGACGCCCGCGCCCGTGGAGCCCGTGAACGACACCATGTCGACGCCGGGATGGCCGGCGATCGCCTCGCCCACGGTCGGCCCGTCGCCGTTGACCAGGTTGAAGACCCCGGGCGGCAGTCCGGCCTCGTGCACGACCTGGGCGAACAGCAGCGAACTGAGCGGCGCGATCTCGCTGGGCTTGAGCACGACGGTACAGCCGGTCGCCAGCGCCGGCGCCACCTTGGAGGCCACCTGGTTGAGCGGCCAGTTCCAGGGCGTGATCAGCCCGCAGACGCCGATGGGCTCGCGCCGCACGATGCCGCTGCCCATGCGCTCCTCGAACGGGTAGTCGGCCAGCACGCGCACCGCCTCCTCGAAATGGAACAACGCGACGGTGGCCTGGCGCTCGGTGGAGAAGGTGATGGGCGCACCCATCTCCAGCGTCATCGTCCGCGCCAGTTCGGGCAATCGCGCGCGAAACCCCGCGACGATCCGTTCCAGCCAGCCCAGGCGCTCCCGCACGGTGGTCCCCGCATAGGCCGGAAACGCCCGCCGGGCGGCGCGCACCGCGCGGTCCACGTCTTCGGCCGCGCCCAGGCTGATGCGCGCGAAACGCTCTTCGGTGGCCGGGTTGACGACCTCCAGGCTTTTCGGCGCCACCGGGTCCACCCAGGCACCGTCGATATAGAACTTCGACGCGTCCATGGTCATTCGATCGCGATCCGCGCGGATTTGACGACCTCCTGCCACTTCGTCGCCTCATTCCTCATCAGCTCGCGCAGTTGCTCGGGCGTGCCCGACAGCGGCACCATGCCCAGCGAGTTCAGCTTGGCCTTGCCTTCCGGCGACGCCGTGTACTTGTTGATTTCGGCATTCAGCGACGCGACGATGGACTTCGGCAGGCCGGCGGGCCCCACCATGGCGCTCCATACCGTGGCTTCCAGCTTGACGCCCTGCTCGTTGGCGGTCGGCACATCGGGCAGGCCCGGGAACCGGGTCTTGGACATCACCGCCAGCGCCCTGAGCTTGTTGGCCTGGATATTGGGGATCAGCGACGTGACCGGCGCCACGACCGCCGCGACCGAGCCGCTCATCGCATCCACCATCGCCGGCGAATCGCCCTTGTACGGCACCGGCTGGAGCTTCGCCCCGGTCTGGATGCTCAGGTACTCGGTGGCGAGATGGCCGATGGTGCCATTGCCCGGATTGGAAACCGTCACCGCATTGGCGGACGACTTGCTCAAGGCGACGAGCTCGGCCAGCGTGTTCGCCTTCACCGCCGGATTGACCGCGATCACGACCGGGATTTCCCCGACCAGCGCGATCGGCGTCAGGTCCTTCTCCGCGTCGAACGGCATGGGGTGGTAGAGCGACTTGTTGTTGGCCAGCGGGCCAGACGTGCCGATGCCGAGGGTGTAGCCGTCCGGCGCGGACTTCGCCACCGCATCGACGCCGATGTTGCCGCCGGCGCCCGCGCGGTTCTCGGCCACGAATTGCTGGCCGTAGTGCGCGCTCAAGCTTTGTGCCACCTGGCGTCCGACCAGGTCGGAACTGCCGCCGGCGGCGAAAGGCATGATCACGCGGACGGGCTTGGTGGGCCAGGCCCCGTCCGCCTGCGCCGCGGCGCCATGCATGACAAGAAGCAGCGCCGCCAGGGTGGCGCATGCGTGGGGGAATGCGTAGGGCTTCATCGTTGTCTCCGTGTGCTGTGTCCAGCGTATCGAGAAGCCCGCGGGAAGCGGGCTCCGCTTTTTTTCGATGAATGCAGGCGATGCGGGTCCGACGGGTCGGACCCGCATCGCTGGAGACGGGGAAGGCCATGGCCGGGCCAGCCTGAGTCGCAGGAAGGCAACGACGCCGTCTCCGCGAAAGAGGATGCACCCCGGCGTCATGCGCCATCAAGGCAAGTTTTGGAAGTTTTCGGTGAGTGAAAAGTTTGGCGGGTTCAGCTTTCCAGCGGCCCGTGCAAGGCCGTGTGTTCCACGGTCGCTTCCTTGAAAGCGCGGGAAAACGAGAGTCCTTCTCGGACCAGCCTGCCCGCGATCCGGTCCCGGCCGGCGATCCAGTCCGCCATGTTCGCCACGCTCTCGAGCCGCTGCGCCGGCACGCGGGCGATCCCGCTCGCATCGCCGACGAGCACGTCCATGGGCTCGACGGACACTCCGTCGATGACGATGGGGCCGTTGACGTGCTCGATGCGGACCCGGGTGCGGCCCGTGACGGCCAGTCCATGGCGGACATGGATGGGAATGCCGGCTTCCCCCAGTTCGTCCACGTCGCGCATGCCGCCATCGACCACCCAGGCGGCGACGCCACGCCGCGCGCTCGCCATCGCGGCGATGCCGCCCGCCAGCGAAACGCGCGCGCCGCCGGCGTCGATCGCGATCACCTGACCCGCGCCGGCCTGGTCGGCATACCGCGCGATGTCGAACTCGTCCGGGTCATAGGTTCCGAGCGGCCCGGTCGCGGCCCGCACCGTGAAGGCCGGCCCCGCGAACGAGCCGCCGGGGCGGATGGCGGGCAGTCCGGTGATGGTGCCGGCAACACCCAGCATGTCCAGCACCGCGCACACCGTGCTGGCGCCGGCGCGGCGCAGCCGTTCGTGGGTTTCCCGCATGATGGTTTTCTCCTCGGCCATGGCCGTTCAGTCCTGGTGTTCCATCGACGCGCGCACCTTGGCGGACTGCGCCCGGGCGGCGCCCAGCAGGTAGCCGAGATCGCTGCCGACCACGAAGAACCGGGCCTGCGCCTCGGTGACGTAGCGCCGGATGAATTCCGGGTCGTAGCACCCGCCCACGCCCAGCACCTTGCCGTGGGCCGCGCAGGCGCGCGACACCTTCGCGATGGCCTGGGCGATGGGCTGCGCGCCGACCTCGCCCGGGATGCCCATCTCGGCGGACAGATCCTGGGTGCCCACGTGAAGAATGTCTATGCCCGGCACGGCGGCGATCTCCTCGCAGCGTTCGATGGCCTGGGGCGTCTCCAGCATGACGGCGATCAGCGTTTCGCGGTTCACGGCGTCCATCAACGCGCGAGGTTCGAGGCTGGCGAACTCGACGTGGGGCAGGCCGTAGGCCATGGACCGGCGGCCCGCCGGCGCATAGCGGCAGATGTCGACGACGTGCCGCGCTTCGTCTGCATTTTCCACATGCGGAAAGACCAGGCCCTGCGCGCCGCTATCCAGCGCATGGATGGCGTGGACACGTTCCAGATTGGGGGTCCGCACGATGGGCGCGATGCCGGAGCCAAGGGCGGCCTGGCAGATCTGGCTCACGACGTCCGCGGGCACGGGCGTATGTTCGGTGTCGATGAACAGGAAATCGTAGCCGGCGGTCTTCATGATCCGCGCGATATCCACGGTGCGGGCCTGGCGGACCGCCACACCCAGGACGGTCTGCGACGCGGCGAGTTTCTTGACGAGAGGATTGGGAATCATGGTGGCGTTCCGGGAACCTAGGGTTGGGAAGAATGCTGTCGCGCGGCGCCAAGCGCACGATCGCGGACGGTGGACAGCCGGCTCTGGGCGCTGAGGTGCTCGATGTCCGTGGGCAGCTCGATCAGGCTCGGCACGCCGGCCTCCAGTGCGCGCCGCAGCGCCGGCGCGAAGTCCTCGTGGCGCGGAACCCGCTCGGCGGCCAGGCCGAAGGAGCGGGCCAGCGCCACGAAGTCGGGGTTGCCGATGTCGGTCGCATAGACCCGTCCGGGAAAGCGCCGCTCCTGGTGGGCGCGGATCGTGCCGTACGAGCCGTTCGCCACGACCACGATGACGATGGCGGCGTTGTATCGAACCGCCGTCTCCAGTTCCTGGACGTTCATCAGGAAGCAGCCGTCGCCCGCCAGGCAGACCACCTGCCGCTCCGGCGCGTGGATCTTGGCGGCGATGGCCGCGGGCAGGCCATAGCCCATGGCGCCGTTCAGCGGCGCGAGCTGGCTGCGGAAATGCTTGTATCGATAGTGCCGATGCAGCCACGTCGTGTAGTTGCCGGCGCCGTTGGTCACGATCGCATCCGGCGCGAGTTCCTGGTCCAGTGCCGCCACGACCCGGGACATGTCGACGGCGCCGCCTTCCCGCGTGGGCGCGAGAAAGCGCAGATAGTCGGACCTCGCCTCCCGGGTCCAGTCCGTCCAGGGCGGGGCATCCGGCAACAACGACTCCCGGGCCGCCAGCGCGGCGCGCAGGAAGGCCTCCGGCGTCGCCGGCACGAGCACATCAGCCTGGTACACGTGGCCCAGCTCATCGACATCGGCATGCACATGGATCATCCGCTGCCGCGGCCGAGGCACGTCGACCAGCCGATAGCCCCCGGTCAGGGCTTCCGAGAGCCGGCCGCCCAGTACCAGCAGCAGGTCGCTCTCGCGCACCCGGGCAGCCAGCGCGGGATTGGTCGACAACCCCAGGTCACCGGCATAGCCGTCGTGCCGGTTGTCCAGATAGTCCTGGCAGCGGAACTCGGCGACCACGGGCAGTTGCAAGTCCCGCGCGAAAGCCGCCAGGGCCACCGAGGCCGGCGCGCTCCACCCGCCGCCGCCGACGATCAACAAGGGTTTGCGGGCGCGGGCCAGTTCGCCGTACACGTCGCCGATGGCGGCCGGGGTGGGGTCGAAGCCGAGCCGGGACCACGCGCGCGCCGGCGCGGCCGGATCGGGGACGCGCGCTTCGAGCACGTCTTCCGGCAGCGCCAGCACGACAGGCCCAGGACGGCCGCTGGCCGCGACCTGGAAGGCACGCGCGACCATCTCGGGCAGGCGGGCCGGGTCGTCCACCTGGGCCACCCATTTCGCCATGCCGCCGAACATGGCGCGGTAGTCGACTTCCTGGAACGCGCCCCGCCCCATGTGTCCCCTCGCGACCTGCCCGACGAACAGCACCAGCGGCGTTTCGTCTTCATACGCCGTATGCACGGCGATGCCTGCATGCGTTGCGCCGGGCCCGCGCGTGACGAAGCACACGCCCGGCTTGCCGGTCAGCTTGCCGTAGGCCTCCGCCATGTTGGCGGCCGCCGCCTCGTGGCGGCACACGACCAGGCGCAGCCGCTCGCGATGCTCGAACAGCGCATCCAGGACATCCAGATAGCTTTCGCCCGGCACGCAGAAGGCAAGGTCCACCCGCTGCTCGATCAGGCAACGCACCAGCAGTTCGCCGCCGCTCGGCGATACCGCCGCGGATTCGTTCATCGCATCCATCTCCATCAGATATAGGTTCCACCATCGATGACGTGCTTGCGCCCCGTCACATAGCCAGCCAGATCGCCGCACAGGAACGCGCAGTAGGCGCCGAGTTCCTGGGGGCGCCCCAGTCGTTGCACGGGTATCGACGCCACGCGGCGCGCGCGCAGTTCGTCGGCGCCGATTCCCAGATTGGCTGCCTCCACGGCCAGGTTGTCGCCCAGCCGCCGCGTCTCGATGCTGTGCGGCAGCAGATGATTCACCGTCACGCCGTACGGCGCGGCCTCGCGCGCGAGCAGGTCGCAGAAGGCAATGAGCGCCGCGCGCGGCGACACCGACAGCGCGAACCCCGGACGCGGACTCAGTACCGCGGCCGAAGAGATGTTCACGATGCGGCCAAAGCCCCGCGCGCGCATCTCCCCCACGCACGCGCCGATCAAGGCCGCCGGACCGTGGAACAGGCTGTTCATCGCCGACTCCCACAGCGCGGCTTCGATACCGGCGGCGTCGTGCCGGACGGGAGGCCCGCCGCCATTGGCGACCAGGATGTCCGGGACGCCGGTGCGGCGCGGCAGGTCGCCGCATGCCCGCGGATCCGACAGATCGGCGACCACGGTCCGCACGGCCACCCCGCCGGTTGCGGCGGCGATATGCCGCGCCCCGGCATCCAGCCGGGCCTCGTCGCGCCCCACGATGGTCACCGCCGCGCCCTCGCGGGCCAGCGCCTCGGCGCACGCGAGGCCCAGGCCGCTGCTGGCCGCGCATACGACCGCGCGGCGTCCTTGAAGACCGAGATCCATGCTTATTCCACCTTGAGATTGGCGTCGCGGACGATCTGCACGTATTTCGCCTGCTCCCGTTCCACGAATGCGCGGGTGTCGTCCGGCGACGCCGGCACGGCCACCGCGCCGACATCCAGGAGCCGCTTGCGCACCTGGTCGGCGGCGAGTATGCGGGCGGACTCCCCGGCCAGACGCCTGACGACGGGACGCGGCGTACCCTTGGGCACGGCGATGGTGTTCCACACGCCCACGTCGTAGTCGGCGTATCCGGATTCCGCGATGGTCGGCAGATCCGGCAGCGCGGGCAGGCGCAGGGGCGTCGACACGGCCAGCGCCCGCAGCTTGCCCGACTGGATGTACGGCAGGGTCGTCGTCACAGGGTCGATCATGAAATCGAGCTGCCCGGCGATCAGGTCGGTGATCGACTGCGAACTTCCCCGGTAGGGCACGTGCACCGCCCGGAACCCGGCCCGCGAGGCGAAGATCTCGACCGCCAGGTGCGGCGCGGAACCGATGCCCGACGAGCCGTAGGACAGCTTGCCCGGATGCTTCTTCGCATGCTCGACGAGCTCGGCCACCGTGCGTATCGGCGATTTCGCGTTCACGACCAGCAACTGCGGCACGGTGGTCAGCATGGTCACGTAGTCCAGGTCGCCCGGCGCATAGCGCAGGTTGGGAAGCAGCGCGGGGTTGATGGCCTGGGTGCCTATCGTCGCCAGCATCAGGGTGTAGCCGTCCGCCGCCGCCTGTTTCACCGTGTCCATCGCGACGGCGCCGGCCGCGCCCGTCCTGTTCTCCACCACCACCGGCTGCCCCAGTGCCTTGGCCAGCTCGCCGGCGTAGACCCGCGCCACCAGATCGGTGACGCCGCCGGCCGAGAACGGAACGATCAGGCGCAGGGGCCTGTCCGGGTAGTCCTGGGCCTGCGCGGGATGAGTGAACACGGCAAGCGCGCCAAGCATGACGAGTACCCGGATGAAAGCCATGGAATGTCTCCTGTGCTTTGTTTTGTGGCTCTACTCTACTGGGCAAGCATGCGGTTTCTCATACAAGTTCGTATACTTACTATTCATAATCGAATACAAGGCGCCGGCCATGAAATTCGGGGAACTCCAGAGCGCCGATTTCACCTCGCTGCACTTCTTCGTGCTGGCCGCCCAGGCGGGATCGCTCTCGCGCGGCGCCCTGGGCGCTGGCGTCAGCCAGCCGACGCTCAGCCGCCATGTCCTGAAGCTGGAGCGCGAAATGCACGCCCGCCTGTTCGAGCGGGTGGGCCGGGGCGTGACGCTGACGGCGGCGGGACGCCGCCTTTACGACGCCGTGCTGCCGGGTTTCGAGCAGTTGCTGAACGGCCGCCGGCTGGCCATGGCGGAGGTCGACGACACCGGCCTGCGCCAGGTCACCATGGGCCTTCCCCCTTCAGTCGCCAACATCCTGGGGCCGCGGCTGTTGAGTACCGTGCGGACGACGCTGCCGATGCTGCGCATGCACGTCGTCGAGGGTTTCCACCGGGCCCTGGTCGATTCGCTGCACCGGGGGCACCTCGACTTCGCGCTGCTCTATACGATGATTCCCATCGCGGGGCTGCATGCCGATCCGCTGCTGGACGAGGAACTGTGCCTGGTCATGGCGCCGGCGCGCGCGCGCAACAAGAAATCCGTCAACTTCTCGCAGTTGGGGGAATTTCCCCTTTCCCTTCCCAGCCGCCCCCATGGCTTGCGCGAACTGCTGGAAGACCAGGCGGCGGTGCACCGGGTGCGCCTGGACGTGCGCCATGAATTCGATACCTCGCTGACGCTGACCAAGCAGATGCCGTTGACGGATCTGGCCTGCACCGTGCTGCCGTTCTCCGGCGTGCACGACGAGGTGGAGGGCGGCACGCTCGCGGCGCTGCCTATCCGCAAGCCCGACCTGTCGCGCCGGCTCGTGATCGCCTATGCGAACAACCGGTCGATGACGACCGGGCTGTGGCAATTCCTGCGGATGCTGCGAACGCAATGCGAGGCGCTGGTGGCCGACGGCGCCTGGAAGGGCGCGCGCATGGTGGCGCCAGGCCATGACGATTAATCAGGGAATACCCTTAATTTTGCGTCGGATGGAATGAAACCCCACCCGGCGCGCTCTTGTACACCATGATCTCTTCCGCCGAGTCGCGCTACAACCAATGGGTGCGCGAACACTACCGCTTCCTGCTGCGCAGCGCCTGGGCCCTGACCGGCTCCCGCGCGATCGCCGAGGACGTGGTGCAGGACTGCTTCACCAGCGCCTGGCGCTTTCGCGACCAGTTGCGCGATCCCGCCATGGCGCGCGCCTGGCTGTTCCAGATCATGCGGCGCCATGCGTTCCGCAATATCGATCCGGCCCACATGGCGGCCCAGGGGGACGGCCGGGTCGAAGACGAAGCCGATCCCCGCGCGCATACGCTGGACGAACAGCTGGACGTGGTCAAGGCCCTGTCCCGCATCGCCCCCATCCACCGCGAGGTGCTGGTGCTGTACTACTTCGACGACATGCCCACCGCCCTGATGGCGGAAGCCCTGGACATCGCGCCCGGCACGGTGCTGTCGCGCCTGGCGCGCGCCCGCGATGCCCTGAAGGCCGCCCTGCAGGCCCCCCCGCGCCCTTGTGCTCCGGAAACGGCGGCCAGTGTCATCCCGCTGCGAAAACAGACCCCATGAATTGCGACGACAGCCTCCAAGATACGGAATTCGACCTGCGCGCCCGCGCCGAACTGGCCCTGGCGTTCGAACCAGGCGATCCGCCGCCGCACCTGCTGCGCCATACCCCCTGGCACGCCCGGCGCGGCCTGCGCGGCATGCTGGCCGCCTTGCTGATCGGCGGCTCGGCGGTGGGTGCCGTCCTCACCATGCGCCCGCCCGAACTGGTGCGCTCGGCCATCGAGCACGAATACTACGAGCGCACGCTGCGCGGCAGCTTCCTGCCCGCGACGGAAATGGCGCGCCACCTGGACTTGCCGGCGCAACAGGCGCTGCCCGGCTTCATCCAGTTGATGCGCCCCTGCGATATCGGCCGCGAGCGCGCCTACCACCTGACCACGTTCTTCGAGAAAGGCGGCATCGTCACCGTGCTGTCTTTCGAGCAGTTCCAGCAGATTCCCGACGGCGAAGGATGGTGGGCCAATACCTACTGGAAAGTCGTGCGTTCGCACGAAGGCCGTCCGCTGATCCTGATCGCCCAGAAAAAACAGGCCCTGTCCGTGGCCTCGCGCGCACTGGGGCAGCCTGAAGCCGCCCCCGCCTCCTGACTTCCCGTTCTCGTCCACAACAACAAGGAGAGACCATGCACGACACCTCCCCCACCTCCCTGCCCCGCCGCCGCCTGCTTGCCGGCGGCGCCACCGCGGTCGCGACCGCCGGACTGGCGGGCCTGCACGGCCAGGCGCTGGCACAAGCCGCCGCCGCGCCCGCGGCCAAGCCCCTGCCCGGCTACGCCGGCTGGAAAAACGCCGACGCCGTCGTCGTGCACAGCAGCACCACGATCGAAACCAAGCGCAGCGCCTTCGGCACCAGCGTGGTCACGCCCACCAACCAGCTCTACGTGCGCAACAACCTGCCCACGCCCGCCGACACCATCGTCGCCAACCGCGACGCCTGGCAATTGCAGGTCTCGGGCGTCAAGCAGCCCCGGACCATCAGCCTGCGCGAACTCAAGACCATGGGCCTGGAAACCGTGACCATGGTGCTGCAGTGCTCGGGCAACGGCCGCGGCTTCTTCCCCAGCAAGCCCAGCGGCACCCCGTGGACCGTCGGCGCCGCCGGCTGCGTGACCTGGAGCGGCGTGCCCGTGCGCGACGTCGTCCAGGCCCTGGGCGGCCTGATGGACGGCGTACCCTACATGACCGGCACCGGCGGCGAGGTGCTGCCGGCCGGCATCGATCCCAAGACCGTGATCGTCGAACGCTCCGTGCCCGTCGCCGCCATGCAGGATGCCATCCTGGCCTGGGAACTGAACGGCGAGCCCATCCCCCTGGCCCACGGCGGCCCGCTGCGCCTGATCGTGCCCGGCTACACCGGCGTCAACAACATCAAGTACATCAAGCAGCTGGCCTTCACCCCCAAGGAAAGCGACGCGCGCATCATGTCGCACGGCTACCGCATGACGCCCCCCGGCGGCAAGGGCGACCCCAGCCAGCCGTCGGTGCAGGAGATGAGCGTCAAGTCCTGGATCAACAGCCCCGTCCCCGAGGACGGCGCCCAAACGGCCGGCACCGTGCAGATCCACGGCGTGGCCTTCGGCGGCCTGAACGGCATCAAGGGCGTGGAAGTCTCGCTGGACGGCGGCAAGACCTGGCGCGCGGCGCGCCTGGTGGGCCCCGACATGGGCAAATACGCCTGGCGCCAGTTCGTGCTCCAGGCCACCCTGCCCAAGGGCAAGCACGTGCTGGCCAGCCGCGCCACCGACGACCGGGGCAACGTCCAGCCCGAGACGCGCGGTGAAAACCAGAGCGGCTACAACAACACCAGTTGGGCCGACCACGCCGTCACCATCACCGTCGCCTAAGCGACGGTACGCCCCGGGGAGAGCACTCCCCGGGCATGTTTCCCATCAAGCCATCACTCTCGAAATGAAGAACGTCCTCACCTTCTGTACGCTGGCCCTCTCGGCCCTGGCCGCCACCGCGGCGCATGCCGCCGACGACGCCGCGCAAATGGCGCGTGGCAAGAAACTGTTCACCACCGCCACCCCGGCCTGCGCCGTGTGCCACACGCTCAAGGACGCCGGAGCCGAAGGCGCCATCGGCCCCGTGCTTGACGAACTGAAACCCGACGCCCCCCGCGTCGCCCGCGCGCTGCGCGATGGCATCGGCAGCATGCCGTCGTTCAAGGCCACGATGAGCGATGCGGATATCGAGGCGCTGGCGCAGTATGTCAGCAAGGCCAGCCGGGGCAAGTAAACTCCGGGGTATCAGCGGTATTGGCCAGTTGCCCGGACGTTCCTATTCCGAGCGTGTAGTCGTCGTCCGGCGCCTCCGAACCAGGAACAAGTCCATGAAACCCGGTGGTAGCACACAGGCCCATTCGAACACCCGTTCCCGGGCCCAGACGGCACTGTCGATCCGTTCGTCGAAACTCCGTGTCAGGCACTTCATGCTGCTGGCCCTGCTGGTGGAGCACGGATCGCTACGCGAGGCGGCACGCCGCCTCGGCATCGCTCAGCCCGCAGTCGGCGCTCTGCTGCGGGAGCTCGAGCATGCGGTCGGTCAAGACCTTTTCATCCGGTCCAGGACCGGGGTCAGCCCCACCCCCGCGGCCCTTGCTCTGGCGGCCAGATCCGACGTCGCTCTCGAAACGCTGCGGATAGGCCTGGACGAAGTAGCCGAAGGCACTACACCTACTTTGCGTGTCGGCATCGTGCATCACGCAATGATCTTGCACGGTATTCCCTGGCTGACCGATATGCTGCGCTTCGCCTCTCAATGGCAGTTGCGCGTACAGGTATCCGCGGCGCCGGAACTCCTGGAAAACGTCGCGACGGGGGACCTCGACTGTGCCATTGCTCGCTTTCCGTCTCAGAACCTGGCCGGCGCCATACACGACACATGCCGGGTATGGCAGCTTCCCGCCGATCCCTGGAACGTGGTGGCCAGCGTAGGACATCCCGCGCTGAAGTCGCGCACCCCCGTCCCGGCCGAGACGCTGCTTGCCCACCCATGGGTCCTGCCTGCCAGCGACAGCCAGACCTATCTCATGTTTCGAAATGCCTGCATGCGCTCGGGCGTCCCGGCCCCGGCTCCGGCGCTTGTCGTCGACGGCCTCCAGTACTGTGTCGCCATGGCGATGAACGCTCGCCTTCTGACTATCTGTCCGTCATCCATGCTGCGTTCGCTGCCCGGCCCCCGGCAACTCAAAGCGGTGCGCACGGATTTCTCCATCGAAGCGCCTCCTCTGGCCTTTGTCTGCCGCACCGAAGCCCAACGGCTGCCGGCTATCCGCGCGCTGCTCGAATTGGTCCTGTCGACAGCCCTCGCTGCCAAGACCGGGTGATCCGAAAACGATTTCAGGTGAAGCATTATTGCCATCTTATGGTGTTCGCCGGGCCGAAGTAGATTGCTTCCATCCCAATCCGCGATGCTCTACGATGGCTTCCAATATCCTGTTCATCACCGCAGACCAGCACCGAGCTGATGCCATGGGCTTCCTCAAGCCCGAAATCAGCACACCGCACCTGGACCGTCTCGCTGCCGACGGCACCCACTTCAGTACCTGCATCACTCCCAGTTACGTCTGCCAGCCCGCGCGCGCGTCGATGCTGACAGGGTTGCTGCCCCTCGTGCATGGTGTCCGCGACAACGGCATCGATCTGCCCCCCGCCACGGGCGGAAACGGTTTCTCCGCCCGGCTTGGACAACGGGGATACAGCACAGCCTTCTTCGGTAAAGCCCACTTCTCGACCAAGGCTACGTTTGCGGCAACCGGCACGCCGGAAGACCGGTTCAACGGTGATCTGTACGAGCAGGGATGGACTGGGCCATACATGGGCTTTCAACACGTCAACCTCGCCGCAGTCGGCCATTTCCACAAAGATCGCCCGGCTACCTACCCCCTGGTCGGCCACTGGGAGCGATGGTTTGTCGAACGAGGTCACGACGAAGAGGCATTGCGGCTATGGGCGCAATCCGTCGACCCAGGCTGCGGCGCCGCTCAGACATGGGAATCGGCGCTACCTGTCGCCTGGCATTCGTCGACCTGGATCGCCGACAGGACCATAGACTGGCTGGCGGCGCGGGAGAAAGACCGCCCCTTTTGCATCTGGGCATCCTTTCCCGATCCGCATCACCCGTTCGATTGCCCGCTTCCCTGGAGCCGGCTGCACCGGCCGGGCGAACTTCCACTTCCCCGTCAGCGCACCATGGATCTCGATCGCCGTCCCTGGTGGCACCGCGCATCGCTCGAAGGTACTCCCGACCTGAAAGATCCTGTCCTGCGGGGCTTCCGCGAAAAGGGCTCCCGGGTGGAGCCGCAGAGCGATGCGCAACTGGCGGAGATGACGGCCAACTACTACGGCATGATCTCCCTGGTCGACCACTCCGTGGGGCGCATCCTGGAAGCATTGTCGAACCAGGGCCTGGACGAGAACACTTATGTGATCTATGCCAGTGACCACGGCGACATGATGGGCAACCATGGCCTGTACCTGAAAGGGCCCACGCCCTATGAGGATCTGCTCCGGGTTCCCCTGATCATTCGCGGACCCGGTGTCGCCTCCGGCGCCACGGTCACCGAACCGGTATCCACGCTGGATCTGGCGCCGACCTTCCTGGAATGGAGCGGCGCGGGAACATCGGACGACATGCACGGAACCAGCCTGAGCGCGCTTTGCCAGGGTCGGAACGCGCCGCGCGATGCGGCCTACTGCGAGTGGCACGTCGATGCGTCGCGATGTGGCGTCCCGCTGCATCTCCATACGGTCCGCACCCGTCACGCCAAGCTCACCCTCGAAGAGCTGTCTGGCGCCGGCGAACTCTATGACTTGCAAGCAGACCCTGATGAGATGGACAACCTGTTTGGCCGGCCGGAAGCCGCGGCGCTTCAGCAAGAACTCGAGCGACTGCTGGCCGCGGCGCCTTCCCGCAACCAGGAGCATCCACAACTGCCCATCATCGGCATGGCCTGACCGCCGCCGGGCAACAATTGAATGACAGAGGAGACAGAACATGTGGACCCGTAGACGCATCATTCAGTTCGGGCTACTGCAAGGCGCGGGCACACTGGCGCTGCCGCTCCCATCCCGAGGCGCCCAGTGGCCGGATCGGCCCGTACGAATCGTCGTGCCCAACCCGCCCGGCGGCACGGCGGACATCACTGCCCGCATTGTCTTCGAGCGCGTGGGCGCTGCCGTCCATCAGTCTTTCATCGTGGAAAACCGAGCCGGCGGCAACGGCACCATCGCCATGGTCGCGGTTGCCCGCTCCAAACCGGACGGCTACACCTTCGTCGTCGCGGGCGACTCCGCCACCTATGTTCCGCTGGTGCAAGAGCCCCCGTCATTCACGATGGAGCGGGATTTCGTACCCGTCTCCCTTCTGGTGGCCCAACCCGTCGTGCTTGCTGTCCATCCGGACACCGGCATACGCAGCGTTGCCGACCTGATCTCGCGCGCCAAGGCCGAACCGGGCAAGCTGTCATACGGAGTGTCGGGCGTCGGCTCCACCCACCATGTCGCAGCCGAGATGTTCTGTAGTGCTGCGAACATCAGCATGACCTCGATCCCCTACAAGGGTGGCGGCCAGGCAATCGCCGACCTGATCGCAGGCCAGATTCCCGTGGCTTGCCTGGGCGCTGGTGCAATCGCCGCCCATGCACGCAGCGGCCGGATCCGCGTTCTGGCCGTCACCTCGGCCGAACGCTCGACCAGTCTGCCCGACGTACCGACCCTGGCCGAGGCCGGCATTCCAGGCATCGACATCACGCAATGGTTCGCGCTCTATGCACCACGCGGTACGGCGGCGCCAGTACTGGAAGCGCTGCAACGACACGCCGCCGCGGCCCTCCAACAGCAAGCGGTGCGCGAGAAGTTGGCGGAGAACGCAATCGACGCGGTCGGCAGCGATGCCGCTACGCTTGAACAGCGGCAGAAAAAGGACAGTGCGGCCTGGCTCGCGGCAATCAATCGACTCGGCATCAAGCCGGCCGGCGCCTGATCGGCGCGTCTCGATCAACCCGACCAGAACCCGCCCCACATGGACATCTCACATCCTCTGCACATTGCGCGCATTCAGGTACACGTGCTGCGTCACCCGATCTCGACCCCTGTCCGGACCTCTTTTGGCGTCATGCATGACCGGCCCGCCGTATTCATCCGCATCGAGGATACCGACGGGGCTTACGGCTGGGGGGAAGCGTGGTGCAACTACCCGGGCTGCGGAGCAGAACACCGCGGCCGGCTGATAGAGACCGTCCTCTGGCCCTTGCTCGAAGGGCGCGCCTTCGATTCGCCCTGCGCAGTCCATGAGCACCTCAGCGCGGAGACCGCGGTCCTGGCCATCCAGTCCGGCGAGCCCGGCCCCCTGGCCCAGGCCATCGCGGGACTGGATCTGGCGATGTGGGATCTGTGCGCAAGACGCGCCGGGGAGCCCTTGTGGCGCTTTCTCGGAGGGACTCGAGACACGATCGGCGTGTATGCAAGCGGTTTGAATCCTCACGCACCGGAACAACTCGTCGCCCGAAAATGGGAAGAAGGTTTTCGCGCATTCAAACTCAAGATCGGCTTCGAACCGACGAGGGATCTGGAAAACCTGCGAAGGATCAGGGACGCCGTGGGCACATCCGCCATGCTCATGGCAGATGCCAACCAGGCCTGGGATCTGCCGACCGCATGTCAACGCGTCCAGGCACTCGCGGAATTTGAACTGGGCTGGCTCGAAGAGCCGTTGCGGGCCGACCGTCCGTGGCAAGAATGGCGGGAACTGGCCACCCACACGAACACGCCGCTGGCAGCCGGAGAAAACGTCAGCAGCCAACAGGCTTTCTCCTCGCTCCTCGATTCTGGTGCGGTACGCATCGTACAACCAGACATCGCAAAATGGGGCGGAATCTCCGATATCCAGCCCCTCGTCCGACGCATCCAGAAACACGGCTTGCAGTATTTTCCACACTACCTGGGCGGCGGCATAGGTCTGCTGCATTCGGCGCATCTGCTCGCCGCGACGGGAGGATCAGGCTGGCTTGAAGTGGATGCCAACGACAACCCTCTCCGCACAAGATTCTGCGGACGGTTGGCAGCGGTTGGCGCAGGTAGGGTCTCTCTCGGGAACGCACCAGGCATAGGCATCGAGCCAGAGCTATGACCTCGGTCAATACCGCGCAGTGAACACGATCCTTATTGCCACAACCTGTACAGCGACTACCACCGCTAGCTGCAGGGGCAGGCTACGCCGGCGCGTGGGCCGCCGCCCTGCGAGACGGCTCCCAGCCCGGTGCTACCGGATCCTGTCGTAGCGCCGGCTGATGGTTTCGGCGACGCACGCGGGCTTGGACATACCGTCGCACTCGATACTGGACTCCCAGATCAGTTCGACGACCCTGACGTCAGGCTGACCCGCCATGGCCGGCAGCCAGCGCATATCCTTGAGCTTGATACGGGCCCGCAACATGCTGCCTTGAAGTACAGGCGTGGGAAAGCGAACCTTGTTGAGCCCATAGTTGATGCTCATCTCCGAAGGAGGAAGGGTCACCGCCTGGCTCATCAGATCCGGCAAGAGCGAAAGCGTCAGATAGCCATGCGCAATGGTCGTGCCGAACGCCGATTCCTGGCTTGCCCGCTCCTGATCCACATGTATCCATTGCTGGTCGCCCGTGGCTTGGGCGAACAGGTCTATGCGCTGCTGGTCCACGCGCACCCATGGACTGATGGCAACCTCCTTTCCTATCTGTTCATGCAGTTCATCGAGTGTCCGGATTGTCCGCATCCTTGTCTCCTGGCAATGAAAAGAGGGGCCATTGGTAAGGCAGCGGCTCCCGCGCCAACAGCCTTCCGGCTGCGTCCGCGTGATAGCTCGTGGAGTAGGCGATGGCCTGCGCCGATGTCTCCGTATCGCACATCGAGTCGAGATCGGCGGACAGGGATCTGGCCAGGGCCGCTTTGGTCATGGCGAACGCACTGCGCGGCAGCCGGGTCAGCGCCCGTGCGATCATTCCGGTGCGATGGTCAAGCGCGTCGGGCGAAACGACTTCGCTGGCAATGCCCAGCTGCAATGCTTCTTCCGCACCGATTTCGCGGTTCGAATACAGCAGCGCCTTGGCGCGCGCCCATCCCACGATGCGCGGCAGCGTGAACAACGAGCACAGGTCGGGCACCAGGCCGATGCGCAGGAACGACATGGCAAGCCGGACCCGGTCCGTGGCGATCACGAGGTCGGCCGCCAGCACCAGGCTGCAGCCCGCGCCATAAGCGCATCCGTCCACCGCCATGACAACCGGCTTGGGGAGTTCCAGCAGGCGGCGCGCGCCGGCCGTGGCGGAAAGAATGCGGTCGCGGCCCGCCTCGGCGTCCAGCTCGCCGGGACGCATGTCCGCGATATCGCCCCCAGCGCAGAAGTGACCGCCCTCGGCGCGCACCAGAACCGCCCGGACACACTCGTCGCTCCCGGCGCGATCGAACGATCGCCAGAGTTCGTCGCGCATGGCCCGGTTCATGGCATTGCGCTTTTCCGGCCGCGCCAGGGTGATGGACGCAACGTGCCCATCGACGCGATAGTGAACGAATGACTGGCTCATCTCAGGCCTCTCAGTCCAGTTGGCGGGACAGCCGTTTCCTGGCGAGCGCGATGAAGCGCTCCCGCAGCCGGGACTCGACGCTGCCATTCCATGCAAGCGCCAGCGTCAAGGTAAGCGGGCCCGCCGGCCCGGCCAACGGCCGGAATGTGACTTGTTTCATCTTGATGTTCTTCGACGAAGAGGGCACGAGCGCCACCCCCATCCCGCTCGATACGAGCATGATCATGCTGGGTATGTCGCCCACTTCCTGGGCGACACGGGGATGGAAGCCCGCGTCATTGCAGAGGCGGGTGATGCGGTGCGAGAGCGAGGAGTCCAGGGCGCGGCCGAACGTGATCAACGGTTCGCCGGCCAACAGGGCGATATCTATCCTTTCGCGCCGGGCCAGCGGGTGGCCTGCCGGGAGCGCCACGACCAGGTGTTCCCTGGCGAAAGGCAGCAGCTCGATATCGGGCGAGGCGACGGGCGGCCGCACGATGCCCAGATCCAGTTTTCCCTGGAGAATGGCCTCCACTTGCTGGGGCGTCAGCATGCTGTCGTGCAGTTCCAACTGGACCTGGGGGTACTGGCTGCGATAGTCGGCAAGCAGCCGCGGCAGCTCGGAGTAAATGGCCGAGTTGGTGAAGCCCAGGCTGAGCCTGCCCACCTGCCCCGCGTCGGCGCGTATGGCCGTGTCGCGCGCGCGCTCGGCCGCTCTCAGGATGTCCCGGGCCTCGGGAAGAAAGGCGCGGCCGGCGTCCGTCAGTTCCACATGCCGTTTGGTCCGGACGAACAGCACGACGCCCAGGGATTCCTCCAAAAGCCGGATTTGCCGCGACAGCGGCGATTGGGCGATGTGCACGCGCTCGGCCGCGCGGCCGAAGTGGAGTTCTTCGGCAACGGCAAGAAAATAACGGAGTTGTCTCAAATCCATGGCCGGCGCGGCTCCCGTGAACATTTGCTAGGACGACCACCGCGGCAGGCTTGCTCCCAGCAGCAGAGGAGGATCGCTCCAGAAGGCCGGAGTGCTCGAGAACCGGGTGATCGGAGCAAGATAATCGAGCTTCCCGAAGGGGCTGTCCATCTGCAGCACGTCCGGCTCCAGCGGCGCCGCCGGTGCGCCGGCCCCCACCAGGCCCATGTCCTGGACCCACATGCACGTCCGGGCCAGCGCCAGGCTGACGCGATAACTGCCCCCGTCGGCCGCGCGGCGCCGCAGCGCGGCCAGCACGCCCGCGGCGCCCAGGTAGGCCGTGGTGTAGTCCGCCACCAGGGTGGTGGGCGGCAGGCGAGGAGAATCCGGCCCGCCCTCCACCCAACTGATACCCGTCGTCGACTGCGCGTTGTGGTCGAATCCCACACGGTGCGCCCATGGCCCGCCGGCATCGCCATAGGCGCTCAATTCGACGTAGACCAGACCGGGATGGCCGGCGATCATGTGCTCGAACGACAGGCCCCGCCGCGCAAGACTGCCGGGGCTGTACGATTGAACGACGACGTCCGCGCCGGCAATCAGTTCACGGACGGTGGCCAGGTCCCCGGGCGTATCGAGGTCGAGGAAGGCGCTGCGTTTGCCGAAGCCGGTATCCAGCATGAAGTTCAGCGGATCCGTCTGGGTCGGGGCGGAAATGCGCAGGACGTCGGCGCCTTGCT
Source organism: Pigmentiphaga sp. MLSB6-MA01 (assembly GCF_058793475.1). Taxonomy (NCBI): domain Bacteria; kingdom Pseudomonadati; phylum Pseudomonadota; class Betaproteobacteria; order Burkholderiales; family Alcaligenaceae; genus Pigmentiphaga; species Pigmentiphaga sp. MLSB6-MA01. Next base: position 122,957 of record NZ_JBXAFV010000003.1, read on the forward strand.
CAGCCAGCGTCCGGGTCAGCCCCGGGCCGGCAAGAATATGGCTCAGGTCCAGTACCCGCAGCCCGGCCAGTGGCCGAGGACCGGTCTGGCGCCACAACCGGGGAGCGCCCCGCGCCGCCCGTTCGGTATGGATCACGGGAAGTCTGGACAGGGCCTGGGCGTGCGGGTGGAGGCGCCATTCTTCCGGCGAACGGACCAGCGACACCGGCAGGTTGGCCGCGATGCACGCATCCTCGAGCTCTTGCCCAGACCAGGCGGCGACCGCCTGCGCCACCGCCTCCCGGTTGTTCGGGGCGCCCAACAGCGTCAGCAACTCGTTGCGCAACTGCGGGCGGGTGAAAACCAGATACACCCACCGGCCGTCCCGCGTCCGGAAATAGCCATTGCCGGGCTCGTTGAAGGTGAAATCGAAACCTATCGGATAACCGTTCTGCTTGAGGTATCGCGCAGGATGCAGCGCATGCGCCGCCCGCCCGATCTCCACGGACACGTCCTGGCCGGCATGCCCCTGTTCCCTGGCGAGACTGGCCAGCGCGGTTCCCTGCGCCGCCGCGGCGACCGCCATGGCGCCCGCCAGCCGATGGGGGCTGTCGATAGCAGGGTCGGCCCCGGTGATCGACACCTCGCCGCCAGCATCCGTTCGCTTCAATCCCAGGACCGCCAGGCAGGCGTCCAGTTGCGCATCGGCGACCGGGTCGGCATCGGGGCGCGCGCCGGCCGGAATCCGTGCGGCCCACAGGCTTGATCCGGACATCATGCATTCTCCACGCGGCGATCGCTGTCGTCGCCATATCGCCGTTTCAGCGTAAGCTTGTCGATCTTGCCCGCCCCGTTCTTGGGCAGGTCGTCCACGATAACGATCTTCGTCGGCTGCTTGTAGCGGGCGAGCCTGCCTTGCAGATGGGCCATGATTCGACGTTCGTCCAGGCCACATCCGGGAACGGGGCTGATGACGGCGCAGACGGTCTCGCCCCACTTCGGATGCGTAATTCCGATGACGGCGGATTCCAGCACGTCCGGGTTCTCGGCCAGTCTGGCCTCCACTTCGGCGGCGTAGATGTTCTCGCCGCCGCTGACGATCATTTCCTTGATGCGTCCGGCCACGGTCAGGAAACCGTCGCCGTCCAGCCGCCCCAGGTCGCCCGTGCGAAGCCATCCGTCTTCGAACGCGGCCGCCGATTCAGCGGGTTGGTCCCAATAGCCGAGCATGACGTTGGGGCCCCGCATCTGGATCTCTCCGATCCCGTCGATGCCGGCGGCCGCGATGCGGACATCGCCGAACATGGGCGCCTGGCCAGCCGTCATCGCCTTTGCAGCGGGTGCGCCCGGGGCCAGGGCGGTCACCAGCGGCGCGGCCTCGGTCAAGCCATAGCGCTGGATCACGGCGATGCCCCGGTCGTGGTAGCGCTTGATCAGTGCGTCGGAAACGGGAGCGCCCCCTACGATGATGCCGCGCAGGCTGGACAGGTCGGCGCGGTGGAAGTCGTCCTGTTCCGCAAGGAACTGGTACATGGCCGGTACGCCGGCAATGATGGAGATGCGCTCCGAGGCGATGCGCCCGATGATGCTGCCGGGATCGAACGACTTCTCCAGGTGGATCGTCGCACCGCGCAAGAAACTTTCCATCACCGTCGAAACCGGGGCCGCATGGAACAGTGGCGCCGAAACGAGCACTTTATCGGTGGGCAGCCCCCCCTGGATAAGGATGGTATTGAGGGTGTTCCAGAAGATGTTGCCATGGCTGAGCATGACGCCCTTGGGGCGGCCCGTGCTGCCCGAGGTGTAGAGCAGCCAGGCTGTCTCGTCCCACCCAGCCGGACGATGGCTCGCGCGGGCGTCCGGCGCGGCGGCGCAGGCCTGGGCAAACTCGTCGCCGCCGTTCCTGTCCGAACGCAGGAAAAGACCGCAGTTGGTCTGCCGCGCCACCTCCGCCTGGATGGGCGCGAACTCCGCGCCATGGATCAGCAGCGCGGCACCGCAATCCCGTACCATCGCCACCACCTCGGGCGCGCTCAGCCGGAAGTTCAGCGGAACGAAGACCGCTCCCATGCTGGCGGCGGCGAACATCGTTACCAGGAAGCGCACGTCGTTGAAATCCAGCAGCGCCACGCGGTCGCCTGGTCGCACCCCCGCCTCGAACATCCAGGCAGCCAGGCCTTGCGCCATCCGGTGCATGTGTCCATATGTCCAGCGCTCTGTCTCCTCTCCCCTCCTCCAATAGACCATCGACAGGGCATCGGGACTTCTTTGCGCATGTTTGGCGAGCCAATGCTGGAGATTCGGATCGGGCATAACCCACGAGTGCTTCATGCGGACCGGCCTTCCGAAGTGTTTGCGGGACGGCGGCCGCCAGCCGCCAGCAGACCGTCGACCATGGCGAGCGTACTGCCCAGGTAGGACTCCGGGCTGCACAGCCGCTTGATTCCCTCTTCGCCCCCCAGCACGTCGCGCATATCTGCCTGCCCGGCCAGGATTTCCCAAAGCGGCCGCGCGCTTTCCGCCGCCTGTTTGCAGGCCTCGTAGACACGCTCATGGGCAGCCTGCCGGCCCAGCGCTTCGGCGGCGGCCATCATGACGGCTTCCGCCACAATCAGCCCGCCGGTGAGATCCAGATTCCGGCGCATGCGCTGCTTGTCGACGGTCAGGCCTTCGAGCATGAAAATCGCGTTCGCACAGGCGCCCGCGGCCAGCACGAAGCTTTGCGGAATGGCCAGCCATTCCGCCTGCCAGGGACCGGTCGAACGCTCGAAGTCGTGCACGGCCGCATCGAACATCAGGGCGGCGTTCTGGCGTACCGCCTTGGCGTTCGCGATGATCACCTCGCACGAAATGGGGTTGCGTTTCTGCGGCATCGTGCTGGATGCGCCCCGGCCAGGCACGAACGGCTCGGCCACTTCGCCGAACTCGTTGGCCATCATGAACGATACGTCGGTCGCGATCTTGGCGAGCGACCCCGTCAGCAGTGCCAGCAAGCCGACCGCCTCGGCCAGGTTGTCGCGCGCCACGTGCCAGGTGATCGCGGGAATGCCGAGACCCAGTTCCTCGCACAGGGCGCGCTGCACTTGCAGGCCACGGTCTCCCAGCGACGCGAGCGTGCCGGCCGCCCCCGAGAACGATCCCACCAGCAACCTGGGCTTGAGCTCTTGCAGCCTGGCCATATGGCGGTCGAACATCGACAGCCACACCGCCGCCTTGTAGCCGAACGTAATGGGCAGCGCGTGCTGCAAATGCGTGCGGCCCGCCAGCAGGGTCTCGCGATGCTCGCCAGCCATGCGCGCGAGCACGGCCCGAAGAGTGCCGATCTGTTCCTCTGTCAGCCGCAACGCTTGCCGAAGCTGCAGAACCAGCGCGGTATCCATGATGTCCTGTGTCGTGGCGCCCCAGTGCACGTAGCGCCCCGCGTCTCCCGCCGCTTCGGACAATTGCCTGACGAGGGGAAGGATGGGATAGCCGACGATCAGCGTCTCGCGCGCCAGTCGGTCGAAGTCGGCGGTGAAGGCGCTCGCGGCGCGGGTGATGTCGGCGGCTGCCTGGACGGGGATGATGCCGACGCGGGCTTGCGCCCGGGCCAATGCCGCCTCGACCTCCACATAGCGGCCGACCAGGGCGTCGTCGCAGAAAACCCCACGCATGTCGGCCGTGCCGAACATATCGCCGAAGATCCGCGAATCGATGGGAGTCGTGCTCATGCTTGTCTCTCTATCCTTTGTCCGTGGGCCTCAAATCGGATCCCAGCTGAATACGTCTGCGGAACGGTCCAGCGCATAGAAACTGGAACGCATGGCGGGTATGGCATGCTCCGCGATCGCCTCGGGCGTCCATCCTTCGCTGCGTTGCACCGAGCGAAGCGGACGGTTCTGGCTGATCAGGAAGAGCTCATTGGCGCGCACGGCGAATATCTGTCCGGTCACGTCGCTGGCGGCTTCCGAGCCGAGGTAGACGATCATGGGAGCGATCTTGGCGGTCTCCATGGTCTTGATCTTTTCGACCCGGGCCTGCTCCTGCGGCGTGTCGGCGGGAATGGAGCCGATGAGCCGGCTCCAGGCGAAAGGACACACCGCGTTGGCGGTGACGCCATAGCGCGCCATATCCAGGGCCACCGATTTCGCCAGCGCCACGGCGCCCAGCTTGGCCGCCGCGTAATTGGCCTGTCCGAAATTACCCACCAACGCCGAGGCCGAAGTCATGAATACGTAGCGGCCACCGTTGCGGGCCTTGAAGTGCGGTGCCGCCGCGCGGCTGACGTAGAACGAGCCGTTCAGATGCACGTCGACGACGGCTTTCCATTCTTCCACCGACATCTTGTGAAAGATGCGGTCGCGAACGATGCCGGCATTGTTGACCACCACGTCGAGCTGCCCGAAGTGGCGGATCGCGGTATCCACCATGTTCTGCGCCGAATCCCAATCCGACACCGAGTCGGTATTGGCAATGGCCTCTCCTCCGGCCGCGCCTATCTCGCGGACGACTTCGGCGGCCGGGCCGGAGTCGGTCCCGCTGCCGTCCAGCGCCGTGCCGAGATCGTTGACCACCACTTTCGCGCCGTGCGCGGCCATGGCCAATGCAATGTCGCGGCCGATACCCCGGCCCGCGCCCGTCACGAGCGCGACTTTTCCATCCAGCATGCCCATTGTCTTTCCTCAGTCTTCGATGATGTGGCAGGCGGCGTCAAAGCGTGCCCGCGCTGCCGAAAAGCGCCGTGCACTGGCTCGACAGCACGGCGCCGTTGCCATGCGCCAGGCCGACGTCGCAGGAAGCAACCTGGCGCTCGCCGCACTCCCCGCGTATCTGCCGCACGATCTCTATCATGGCGAGCAAGCCGTACATGCCGGGGTGGCAGTACGACAAGCCGCCGCCATTGGTGTTGACGGGCAGGCGCCCGCCCGGCGCGATCGCGCCATCGGCGACGAATGCGCCGCCATCCCCCTTCGCGCAGAAGCCCAGGTCCTCCAAGAACAAGATGGGCGTGATCGTGAAGGCGTCATAGAGACCTAGAACGTCCACGTCGGCAGGCCCGAACCCCGCCATGGCGAAAGCCGCCTGCCCCGACTGGACGGCGCAGGTCGTGGTCAGCTCGGGCATGTTCGAAATCGTGCCGTGCCCCAGCGCTTCGCCCACCCCGAGCACATAGACCGGGGGTTTGCGCAATGAACGGGCGCGGCCCGCCGAGGTCAGCACCATCGCGCCGCCGCCATCCAGGACCAGGCAGCAGTCGCGCACCGTCAGCGGTTCAGAGACCATGCGCGACGACAGCACCTGCTCGACGGCGAGCGGCTCTTTCTCCCAGGCCTTGGGGTTCAGGAGCGCCCATTGCCTGGCCGCCACGGCCACTTCCGCGAGATGCCGGCGCGTCGTCCCGTATTCATGCATGTGGCGCGAGGCGGCCAGGGCATAGGCGCTGACCGGAAGCAGCGGCCTGAACGGATCCTCGTAGGGGTTCGGGTCGGGACGAGATGCCGTGGTCCGCGACACCGACCGCTGGGTGCTTCCATAGGCGATCAAGGCGACCTCGCAGACGCCGGCCTCGATGGCCTGCACCGCATGGGCCACATGGGACATGAACGACGAGCCGCCGATCTGCGTGCCGTCGAAGCAGCGCGGCGAAATGCCCAGGTATTCCGCCAGCATCATCGGCCCGAACCGGACCTGCGCGCTGGCGACGAACAGGCCGTCCACGTCCCGCAGCGACAAACCCGCGTCCGCCAGGGCCCGCGTCGTGGCCTGGGCCATCAGATCCAGCGGCGTCGTGCCTGCCGCCATCTGCCCCAGGTCCGACTCCGCCACGCCCGCCACCGCGACACGCCCGCGCATCGAAGCATTCATGGCTGGCGCTCCTCGCGGGACGACGGCGAAACCGGCCGGTCGACGTCGAATACCGGATAAGGCTGGCCTTCATCCGGACGATGGACACGCATCCGCACGCGCATGCCGATCCTGACCTCCGAAGCCGGGATGCCTTCGATCCGGCTCATCAGCCGGAACCCTTCGTCCATGTCAATGAGCGAGACGTTCAGCGCCGCGTCCCCGCGGTAATGGACCGTGGTCACGGCATGGACGGTACCCATCCCCGCCGAGACTTCCCATGCCAGGCCGCAGCCGCCCGTACCGGGAACCGCCACCCGGGGATAGAAGACGGCGCGTCCACTCTCGAGGTCGCGCTGGAATGCCAGTTTTCCTTGCTCGAGAAACGCCAGGTAGCGTCCGTATGGCGACTCCTCGGCCAGACGATTCTGGCCGTCATAGACGCAGCCGCCCGCATCGGTCCCGCTCATGCCTGGCCTCCCGTCTTCACATCCACTGATCGCTGACTGCGGTCCGCCTCGGTCTGCGCCTTGATCCGCTCGCGCGACTCGCGCCATTGTTCGTCTCCCCACGCCATGTAGTGGGTGAAGTAGGCCCCCTGCGCCAAGTTGTAGGCGCCGTCGATGGCGATGGTCTCGCCGCTCAACCATTCGCAGCCATCGGCCATCAGGAAAGCCGCAAGGTTCGCCAGCTCGTGCATCTGGCCGAGCCGCCCCGTGGGGTTGTCCGCGATCTCGCGGGCGTGCGGGTCGCTCCCCGGGCGCAAGCGGGCTGTCGCGCCCTCGGTCGGAAAGATCCCCGGCGCAATCGCGTTGAAGCGAATGCCATGGCGCCCCCACTCGGTGGCCAGCGACTTGGTCATGGCGTCCACCCCGGCCTTGGACATGGCCGACGGCACGACGAAGGGCGATCCGGTACGCACCCAGGTCGTGACGATGGAAAGCACCGACCCCTTTCTCTTTTGCTCGATCCAGCGCTTGCCGACCGATTGCGTCACGTAGAAGGTACCGTGCAGCACGATGTCGGCGATGGCATCGAAACCGTTCGCAGACAGGTCTTCGGTGCGGCTGATGAAATTCCCGGCGGCATTGTTGACCAGGCCGGTCAGCGGACCGTCTTCCCAGATCCGCGCCACCATCGCGTCGACGGCCTTGGCATCGCGTATGTCCACGGCCAGCGGAACGACCTGCCCTCCGTGGCGCTGTTGCAGTTCATCGGCGGCATCCCGCAGCACGCTCTCGCGCCGGCCGCAGATGTACAGGGTGGCTCCCAGCTCCAGGAGCCGGCCGCCGATCTCCTTGCCTAGGCCGGATCCGCCGCCGGTGACGAGAATCCGATGTCCCTTGAAAATGCCCGGTGCAAACATATCCTATTCGTTCCTTGGTGAGGCTGAGGCTAGTCTTCCAACAGGCCGAGTTCCTGGATCTTCTGCCGATAGACGGCGTCCTGCTCGGCAATGAGCCGCTCGAATTCCTGCCTGGAGGATGCGTTCAGTTCGAAGCCCGCGGCGCGCGCCGCCTGCGCGACTTCCTTGGCGGCCAGCGCCTTGTTGGCGACCGCGTGCAAGCGATCGGTCATGGCGGGCCGCATGCCGGCGGGGCCGAACAATCCGGCCCATGGCACGATGTCCAAGGGGGGAACCCCCAGTTCGGCCAGCGTAGGCGTGTCGGGCAGCAGTTCCGCGCGCCGCGATCCCATGACCGCGAGGGCGCGCAATCTGCCGCTTTCCACGTAGGGAATCCCCATGGTCGTCGCGACGATGGCCTGCACGCGTCCCGCGATGATTTCCTGGATGGCGGGCGGCTCTCCCTTGAACGGCACGCGGACCATCTCCAACCCCGATTTCTGGCTGAGATGCGCGAAGGCCATCAGGTTGGTGTTGGAGCCCGTTCCGTAGTTGTACTGACCCGGCTTGTGCTTGACCTGGGCGACGAACTCCGCGTAGCTGCGCGCCGGAAAACTCGCGCTCGTGTACAGCAGATAGGTATAGCGCCCGACGTCGGCGATGGTGGTGAAGTCCCGATGGACTTCATAGGGCGGCTGGCGGCGGATGTGCGGGGCGATGGACAGGTTGCCCGACGTGGCGAACAGCAGCCGGCAGCCATCGGGCTTGGCCTTGAGCACGTCAAGCGCCGCGATCTGGCCTTCGGCGCCGGGCTTGTTCTCAACGACGATGGCCGTGGCGAGCTGCCTGCCCATGTCCCTGGCAAGCGCGCGTGCAATCGTATCGGTGGTCGAACCGGCGGGAAACGGCGCGACCAGCGTGATGACGGGGCAGTCAGCCGCTTTCGCGGCAGGAGCGGCGACGAACAGGGCCAGGACGGCCCCGCGTGCGAATCGGGCGATGGGCATCGGAAGTCCTACCAATCAGTCGTTGGTGCTTAAAGCTGTTCGATCTTTGCGCTCTTGACGATGCGCGACCACAGCTCGATCTCTTCCTTCTGGCGGGCGCGGAGCGCGGCGGCTCCGCCGCCCGTGACTTCCGCGCCGCGCTCGGTGAAGAACTTGCGGGTGGCGGGATCGTTGGCGATCTTGGCGAACAATTGTTCAAGCCTGGCGAGCCGGGCTGCGGGAACCTGGGCCGGCGCAACAGCCGCGACCCAGGTGGAGGCCACGAAGTCGGGAAGGCCGGCCTCGGCCGTAGTAGGCACGCTGGGAAGCAGCGGGAGCCGTTCCCGGGAGGCTACGGCCAGAGCCTGAATCGTTCCGCCCTGCACCGACCCCAGCGCGCTCGTCGCGTCGACGATCGAAAAATCGACTTCCTTGCCAATCAGCGCATTGAGCGCCGCGCCCACGCCTTTATAAGGAATCGCGCGAGCGGTGAAGGACGCCTTTTCCTGGAGCAACTCGCCCATCAACTGATAGCTCGTCGCACCGGCGGCGTAGTTCAACGAATCGGGTTTGGCGCGGCCGGCCTTCACCAGCGCTTCGATGCTGGAGCGCTCGGACCCCACGGGTACGGCGATGACGCTCGGCACCGAGGCCATCATGCCCAATGCCGCCAGATCCTTGAGCGGATCGTAGGGAAGAGCCCGGTACAGCGCGACGTTGGTTGCCAGGATGGAGGTCGTTCCCACCAGCATCGTGTAGCCATCGTGCGGCGCGTTCAGCACGGCGCTGACACCGATGAGACCGTTGCCGCCCGCCTTGTTCTCCACGACGACCGACTGGCCCGTCTCCTCACCCAGCCGCTTGGCGTAATAGCGGGCGGCAATGTCGGTGATACTGCCGGGCACGAACGGAACGACGAACCTGATGGAGCGGGAAGGAAAATCATCGGCCACCGCCGTGCCGCCAGCCGCGCCGGCCGCTATCGCGAATGCAAGGGCCAGCATGCGAGGGAGCAAGCCGGCGCGTGGGCGTTGGGAAAAGAACATGATCGTCTCCTGTGCGACTGGCTACGCCAGCCATGGCCTTGTTGTGAGGCTATGGTAGGAGGACGATCCATGCTCGTCTAACACTTAAATTCGCATGATTAAGACCTGACAAGTCTTTATTGCCACGACCGGGTCAGCACATACGATGAGAATCGTTCTTATCAGCATGCTCCACCCTGCGCGGGAGATACGGCCGATCTGGCGCATGGCACCGGAGGCTTCGTCCCGAAGCCCCGGCCCGTCGCTATCCCCGCCCCAGCTCGAACCCATCCTGGCTCGGCAGCGCCGCCCACGCCTTGAACTGCGGCGACGCCGGCACCCGGCCCGCGCGCACCAGATCCAGCCAGACACCCGCCGCATCGTGAAAACAATTCGCGCCACAGGGCCATAGCGCCACGCTCATGGCCTCGGCCATTCGCGCTTCCGATATGCCGAGTTCGTAGCCCGCCTCGAGTTCTGCCCCGACGCCCCATTTGGATTTGTTGCCAGCGTGGGCCGACAGCAGGGCAAGATGCGCCCAGTCCGCCGGCACATCGGCCATCCCGGCGATCAAGGCATCGACGCCCTCACGGTAGGAGCGGCCCGCCTCGACACGAGGGAAATAGCCTTGCCAGTTCTCCTCGACGAACACGAAGGCGCGCACGCCGGCCACCCAAGCCGACAGCCGGAACGCCGCGTTGGCCTGGGCATCGGTGCCACCGTGCTGGAAGAACAGGTTGAGGTGGTGCGTGCCGAGTTCGCCCGCAACGCACAGCAACACCAGCCAGACGAACTCCTTCTCCAGCGGCCCGAGGTGCTTCTCGTCCAGCACCAGCGCCTTGTAGAACACGCGATAGCCGTCAAAGACCTGCGGCAGCGCCGCCGCCATCGGCCCTTGCTGGGGATTCACATAACCGCGTCTCGCGCGGAATTCATCCAGCCGGGCGAGCAATTCGTCGACGGTCGCCAACCCGTCGCCCAGTTGATCGGGTCCGCTGCCTCGTCCTGAGCCTGTCATCGTTTTTTCATCCTCCTGTTGCGGCATTCGCCGGTTCGCGGCGCTTCACTTGGCCTTCATGTCCGAGGCCTTGACGATCTGTTCCACCAGCGGCTTGCGCTTGACCAGGAAATCGCGGAATTCGCCGGCGGTGCTCCCCACCGGTTCGGCGCCAAGCTCCTTCAGCGAAGCCTGCACCGCCGGGTCGCGCGCAGCCGCGATGGCGGCGCGCTCGAGCCGCGCGATGACCGTCGGCGGCGTGCCCGCCGGGGCGAACAGGCCCGTCCACGAGGTCGACTCGTACTCGGCAACGCCTTGCTCGGCCAGCGTGGGCAGTTCGGGCAAGAAAGAGGAACGCCCGGACGACCCCATGCCCAGTGCCCGCACCTGCTTGTCCTTGATCAGGCCGAGCGCGGCGGGCAGGTTCTCGAAATCGACCTGCAGGACCCCCGACCGCAGGTCGGTCATGGCAGGCGCGGTTCCACGATAAGGCACGTGCGTCATCTTCACCTTGGCGAGGTACTGGAACATCTCGGCGCTGAAATGCGACAGCGAACCGACCCCCGCACTGCCGAAATTGATGCTGCCCGGCTTGGCACGCGCGGCCTGGACCAGGTCCTGGGCCGATTGGTAGGGCGTGTCCTTGTTGACGATCAACACGACCGGACTGTCGGAGAAACGCGAGACCGGCGCGAAATCCCTGGAGGGATCATAGGCCAGGTCGGGCTGCATCGCGGGATTGATCTGGATGCTTCCTGGCGTTCCGATGATGAGCGTATAGCCATCGGCCGCCGCGCGCGCCACCTGCATCGCCCCGATGGCGCCGCCGGCGCCCGTCACGTTCTCCACCACGACCGACTGTCCCAGGCTCTGCCCCATGGGCCTGGCCAGCAGACGGGCCAGCACGTCCGTCCCGCCCCCGGCGGCGAACGGTACCACCAGGCGGATGGGGCGCGCGGGATAGTCCTGCGCCAACGCAAGGCTTGCCCAGCCGCTCGCGACTACGCCGGCCAGCGCCAGGCCGGCCAGGCGTCGATTGCTCGACCACACTTTCTTCACGGATCGTCTCCACGCATCGCCGCGTTTCGCCACGCGGACGATGCTCTGTTCTTGTCGGAATATGCGCCGCACCGTCTTGCATGACATGCACGCGTACGGGAAAGTCTATCGAACCGCGCCCACCCCGCGTTCGATCATTCCGAACAGGCTGTTCAACAAAGGCGAAATCCCGGCTGCGGCGCCGCAGGACTGCCCGCCTGGCCAGCCACAACGCCGTCCCGCGCAAGCCCGCTCGGCTTTTCACGAAAATCTAATAGGTCTTTCGGCGCCGGCGTCTCGCCAGCCAGGGGCCGCCTGGCGCAATCTCGTCCCACTTGAACGAAACAGGAACCCCCATGCACGCTTCATGGACGCGGGATGATCGCCATGCATGATTTCGCCGGCCGTGTCGCCCTGGTAACGGGAGGAGCGGGCGCGATCGGCCAGGCGATCACCGCCGCGCTGCGAGAACGCGGCGCCCAGGTGATCGCCGCCGACCGGAGCGGATCGCCGGCACGCCCCGGCGGCGACGCCGTCGAACCCTTGGACGTCACCGATCGCGGGGCCGTGACGGCGCTGGTGCATCGCATCGAACAGGAGCGCGGCCGGCTGGACATCCTGGTCAATGCCGCCGGCGTGGTGTCCTTCGGGACGGCCGCCGAACTGGACGAGGCCGAATGGAACCGCGTCCTCGACGTCAACCTCAAGGGCAGCTTCCTTGCTTGCCAGGCGGTGATCGGCCCGATGCGCCGCCGCCACTACGGCCGCATCGTCAACCTCGGCTCCGTGGTCGGCAAGAACGGCGGCAACGCCCGCCCCTGGCTCGACCCCGCCGAGCAGCAACTGGCCGGCAACGTGGCCTATGGCGTATCCAAGGCCGGCGTACACGTGATGACCGCCTTCCTGGCCAGGGAGCTGGCGGCCAGTGGCATCACCGTCAACGCCGTCGCCCCCGGCCCCATCGCCACCGGGATGACGGCCTCGTTTCCCGCGGCGCTGCGCGCGGCGATTCCCGCCGGCCGGATGGGCACGGTGGCCGATGTCTCGCGCGCGGTGCTGTTCCTGGCGGCTGACGAGGCCGGCTTCGTCAGCGGCGAGACTCTCGACGTCAACGGCGCCATGTGGTGCGACTGACGCCAGATTTTTTCCTTCCCAAGGCTCCCTGTCCATGAAGTCCATCTATCTCGTGCTTGACATGCAGAACGACCTCGTCCACGGCGAAGGTCCCAACGGCGCGTCGCCCCTGGGCGAACAAGTCCGCGCGCGCGGCATCATCCCGCGGACGGTGTCGGCCATCGAACGCGCGCGCCGGGCGAGCGCATTCGTCGGCTTCGTCCGGGTCGGATTCTCGCCCGACTACCGCGAATGCCCGCCGGGCTCGCCGGTCTTCTCGGGTGCGCCCAAGGCCGGCCTTTTCAAGCTGGGGAGCTGGGGATGCGACATCCACCCCGAATTGCCTCAGCAGACCGGCGACATCCAGATCGTCAAGCACCGCGTCAGTCCGTTCTACGCCACCCCGCTGATGCTCCAGCTCCGCACCCTGGGCATCGGCCGCATCGTCTGCTCGGGCGTAACGACACAGGCGGTGGTCCAGGCCACCGTTCGCGACGCGCACGACCGGGACTTCGATGTCGTGGTGCTGGAGGACTGCTGCGCCGCGCATTCCGCGGAAGAGCACCGCAACTCGATCGCGAGCATCGGACGCTTCTGCCGGGTCGAACAATCCGATGCCGTCGATTTCGGAGGAACCCCATGAGCCTGCGCATCTGGCACCAGAGCCTCACCGTCCTGGAAGATCTCGGTCCGTACAACGACGCGCTGGCGACCCACTTCGCGCGGGTCGCCTCTCCCGGAACCGACATCGTGCTGCATGGCATGCGGCCCGGCACCTACCGATCCGAGTATCCCGGCACGGATATCCGCCACTATGGCCTGCAAGCCCTGCATGCTGTGCAGCTCATCCATGCGGGGCTGGCCGCCCAACGCGAGGGCTATGACGCATTCGCCGTCAGCACGCTGCCGGACACGGCGCTGCGCGAACTGCGGTCGCTGCTTTCGCTGCCGGTGGTCGGCTACGGCGAATCGGCCATGCTGACGGCGTGCCAGCTCGGCGCGAAGTTCTCGGTCCTGGTATTCATCCGCGAACTGGGCGAACTGGTCGCCGACAACGTCCGCCGCTACGGATTGCAGGAACGGCTGTGCAGCGTGTCGGACGTCGGCTTCCGTTTCCATGACGTGCTGCGTGCCTACGGCGACCCGACGCCCCTGATCGAACGCTTCCAGGCCGCGGCCCGGCGCGAGCTCGAAAAGGGCGCCGACGTGATCATTCCCGGCGAAGCCCCGCTGTGCGTGCTGCTGCTCGAGAACGGCGTCACCAGTGTCGATGGCGCTCCCGTGCTGGATTCGCTGAGCTGCTGGGTCAGGCACGCCGAACTGCTGGTCAGCCTGCAACGGCAAGGCATCACCGCCAGTCGCCGCGGCATCTTCCGGGAACCGCCCGCCCCCGAACGCATCGACGAGATCTGCGCGTTCTATCGCGGCTTCCCGTAGCCGCCCCCGTCAACGCCCCCCCGCCGCCGCCCCCACCCGGATCGTCTGCCACGCCTGGGGCCGGCGGTGCGGGTCGAGCGTTTCCAGCAGGAAGTCGATCAGCGCGCGGATCTTCGGGGACATGACACGAGTCTTGGGTGTAACGGCATAGAACGGCTTGGTCGTGGTCGTCCAGTCGGGATATGCCATGGCCAGCTCGCCGCTGGCGACGTGAGCGCCGATGTAGGCGTCGAGCACATGGACCAGACCGCTACCCCGGAGGGCCGCGCCGATCAACGCGCTGCTGCTGTTGAAATGCAGCGGCCCGTCGGGACGGACGGCCACATGCTCCTCGCCATCGCGCCGCAACTGCCATTCCAGCGGCCCCCGGCCGCCTTCCTGGACCAGGCCGAGGCACAGGCGGGGGTCGAGCTGCGCGGGATGCTCCGGCAGGCGGTCCACCAGATCGGGCCGGCCGCACACCACATAGTGGCCTTCATAGATCGGCCGGGCGACCAGGTCCGCCTCCTCCACACGTCTCATCCGTATCGCGACGTCGATCGCGCTTTCGATCATGTTGTGCGTGCTGTTGGTCAGCGTGACCGACACCGACAGGCCGGGATAGCGGGCGGCGAAGAGGCTCAAGGCCGGGCAGATCAGGGTCTGCCCGATCGCGATCGGCACCTCCATGCGCAGCGTGCCGCGCAGCTCCCCCACCGCCGCCTGGATGTTGACCTCGGCGCGCTCGACAGCCTGCAGGATCTGCTTGCTCTCCAGCAGGAACTGCTCGCCGGCGTCCGTCAGGCACAAGAAGCGGGTATTCCGGTTGATCAGCGTCGCCCCGAGATGCCGCTCCAGGTTGCGCACGCACGCGGTCACCGTGGCATTGGCCAGGTTCAGCGACGCCGCGGCCCGCGAGAAGCTGCCGCACTCCGTCACACGCACGAACACCTGCATCGCCCACAACCGATCCATCGCGCCTCCCCGGTCCAATAGTCATGTAGACATGTGTTTATATCGCATCGGAACCAGGAACCGTTTTCCCAACCCACTGTACTCACGAGATAAGTCAGCCGGACCCATCCCGGAGGCGCCGCGTTGCGCCTCCTTCTCTTGAGAGCAGATCATGCCCAATCTTTCACTAGGTCTTTCGACAGGACTGACCACCCTGGCCACCGCCGATCATGCGCTGCATGCCGCCAGGCGGGACGATGCTCCTCCCGGTTCCGCCCCCGGCGATCGACGGGCCGCTCCCGCCGATGGCGCATCCGCGCACGCTCGCGCCAGGCATGCGCGCTCGTCCTTCCTTGCCGCCGGCCTGCACACCGGCGTGCTGTCCGGCGAGTACGCCAAGAAATTCGTTGTCGCATTCCGCCCCGACACGCCGGCCGGAACGGCCGTGGCGGACAAGACGAAGCTGTCAACCGATCCGGCCACTCCCGAAGGCGAGGCATGGCTGCGCAGCGAGTTCGACAAGATCCGCGCCAATGTGACCGACGAGGCCAGCAAGCCATCCTACGATACCTTGGAACGGGTCATCTCGGGCAATTTCAAGCCGATCAGGGAACGCACCACCAATGAAGTCTATTGGGAGCATATTCTCTTGCGCTATGTCGGCAACGTGCCCCTGGATATCGAGCGGAACTACTCCGAGAAACTGAAGCTGTCGCTGATCGGCAGCGCCGAACGCATCCTGCACGGCCACGACGGAATCGCCGAATCGGCGCGCATCCTCAACGAACTCCTGGCGACGACGCAATACACCATCGTCGATACGGTCATGCGCGACACCGGCAAGGAAAGCGGCTGGGTGACCGAGCGCTGGGCCTACCTGGATGGAAACGAGAAGCACAACCAGGTGCTCGACGGCATCGACTCATTCCTGATCAAGGAAGGCCGGATCGACACCAAGATGATCAACTACACCGTCGAACCGGCGACGCCGCCCGCCAGCTTCTATACCGCGCTGGGCGTCTCGCATCCGGCGCACAACCCCGGCGTCGATTGATCGCCTCGGCAGCCTCACCAACGAGGGTGCGCGGGATCGAACACCGGCCTGAACATGAAGCGCCTGGCGATGTCGAGATAGCCGCGGTAGTAGAAATTGCCGTTGACCGCCAGCATCTCGGCGCGGTGGTCGCGCCACCGGGCCGGAATGCGGTACCACGGCAAGGTGGGCTGGCGGTGATGCACCAGATGCAGGTTGTTGTAGAGGAAGAGGATGCCCATCAGCATGTTCGACTCGACGATGGCCACTCTTTCCATGGGCTTGTCGCCCCAGCGATGCTCCGTGAACGTGCGCAGCATGCCCAGCGACATCCCCGGCCAGGCAAAGCACGCCAGGTATTTCCAGAGCGGCATGTCGCACACCGCCAGCACCCATCCGAGAACGGCCGCCAGGCTGAGCGCGTGCATGCCCCAATGCGGCAGGTGCGAATGGTCGCCGCCGCGCACGCGCGCCGCCTCCTTGCTCGCCAGCTTCCACAGCCTCAGGAACGGGCCGAACACGAGCCGGAACGCCAACGTCTGGTTCAGCATCACGAGTCGCCGCCGGGCCTTGCCGGCCGGTGGCCAGTCCTGCCGCATGTGATAGAAGCTCTCCGTGTCGCGCTGCGGATGCGTCATGTAGAAATTGATGTGGTGCGTGCTGTGGCTGCGCCTGTATATCGGATAGGGCATCCACAGCCCGAGCGGCGGCCAGACGAAGGCGGTACGCAGCCAGGCGGGCCACGAACGCATGCCGTGGATGCTCTCGTGCTGCAGCGAGAAGTGCCATTGGGTTACATACCCGCCGGCAAGAAAGAGCAGCACGGCCGGAATGGACGCATGCCACCACGTCAGGGCCAGCCAGGAGGCGTAGAGCGCCAGCCCCAGGAGCAACGTCGGTATCTCGCAGCGGTCCCAGATACGTCGCATGGTCGGATGTCCTCGAATACCGGAGGGCCGTGACGCCCTCAGTTCGGCTCGATGCCGACCTGCTTGACGACGGCGGTCCACTTCACCGCGTCGGCCTTGATGAAGGCCGCCAGCTCGGCGGGCGTGCTCCCCACGACGAACGCTCCCTGCTCTTCGTAGCGCTTCTTGAACCCGGGCTCCTGCACGATGGCCCGGACCTCGGCGGACAACTGGTCGACGATGGCCCGCGGCGTACCCGAACGACCCATCAGGGCATACCAGGAAGACACTTCGAACGCGGGGAATCCGGCCTCGGCCATCGTAGGGACATTCGGCAGCAGCGGCGCGCGCGTCTTGTGTGCCACGGCCAGCGCCTTGAGCTTGCCGGACTGCACATACTGCAGGCCGGTGCTTACCTCATAGAAGATGAACTGCATCTGGCCGCCCAGCAGATCCGTCATCGCCGGCGCCGGCCCCTGATAGGGAACCGCGGTGAAATCCGCGCCGGTCTTCGCCATGAGCAGTTCGCCGGCCAGGTGGGAGTAGGCACCGATCGTGACGCCATAGTTGACCTTGCCCGGATGGGATTTCGAATAATCAACGAGTTCCTGCACGGTGTTGACCGGAAGGCTGGGGTGTACCAGCAGCATCTGCGGGGTCAGCGCCACCAGGGAAACCGGCACGAAGTCCTTCTCCAGGTCGTAGGGCAAGGTCTTGAAGAGACTGGTCTGGATCGTCAGGTTCGATGCCGGCGCGAACAGCAGCGTATAGCCGTCGGCGGGCTGGCGCGCCATGTATTCGAAACCGATGTTGCCGGCCGCGCCGCTGCGATTCTCGACCACCACCGGCTGCTTGAGCCGTTTCTGCAATTCCGTGCCTACGTCGCGGGCGATCCGGTCGATGGTGCCGCCCGGCGGGTATGGCACGATCATGCGGATGGTCTTGCTCGGATAGCCCTGGGCCGCGACCGTGCCTGCGTACAGCAGGATCGCCAGGAAACCATGGAGGCGCAACAGAAGAGACTTCATGAATGACTCCAGTGAAAAGGCCAGCGAAACAGAAACGAGGGACCGGCCGCCGTCAACGGCCGCCATACAGGCCGTAGCGGTTGTGCCCCGCCGCGGCCTCCTGCCCCTCCCAGTCATCCTCCAACTCGATCGGCAATACCTTGTCGACGTAGGTATAGTCGGCATAGCCGAGCCGGGCCAAGGGCTTGATGCCCGCGACGTCGACCTTGCCGTCCGCCATGATCACCGAGTCGTCGATGTGCACGCCGATCACCTTGCCCACCACCAGGTAGTGGGTGTTTGCGATACTGTCGCCGGGCAGGCACAGCGTGGTGTAGTACCGGCATTCGAACGCGACCGGACTTTCCGCGACCCGGGGCGTCTTGATCAGCCGGCTGGGAGCCGCCGTCAATCCCACCGCGTCCAGTTCGCTGATGGCCGGATCGTAGATCTGGGAACTGCGCGTCACCTGCCGGCGCAGGTCCCAGGTGGCCATGTTGTAGACGAACTCTCCGCGGCGTTCCGCGTTGTCGCTCGAATCCTTCCGGCGCCAGTCCGGCGGGTGCCGGTTGGCCGAGAACATGACGAAACCCGGGTCGAAGCCGACGATGTTGAACTGCGAGAACGGCGCCAGGTTCACCCGGCCGTCATCGGCCAGGGTGGTGATCCAGCCGATGGGACGGGGCACCACGCAAGCCTTCAAAGGGTTGTACGGCAGCCCGTGGTTGTTGAGTTCGCTTTCGTAGAACATGGTTCCTTCCTGATGCCTGGGTCATGACAGGAACTTCAAGTTGTATATACATATCTGCGCATTTCGAGAATAGTTGTATAGACAACTCGTGTCAATGGAATAATGCGCATTTGCTTATCTGGTTTTTTTCTATCGCTTCGGTCGAATCGGAGCTCGAGCAGAATGAAGACAAACACCCCGGCCTACCTTCAGGTGAAGGATTTCATCAAGGGCCGCATCAGCAGCGGGCAATGGCGGCCCGGCGACCCGGTGCCGAGCGAAGCGGAACTGGGCGCGAAGTTCGGCCTGAGCCGGATGACCGTCAACCGGGCGTTGCGCGAGTTGACGGGCGAAGGCCTGGTCATCCGGGTCCAAGGCTCGGGCAGCTACGTCGCCGAGCTGGACAAGATCTCGTCGACCATTTCCATCCGCGACATCCGGGAGGAAATCATCGAGCGCGGCCACGAGTATTCGGTGCGCGTGGTGACGGTGGCCGCGGAAAAAGCCACCGCCGCGGTTTCGCGCACGCTGGAAGTCAACGTGGGGTCGCGGGTTTTCCATAGCATCCTGGTGCATATGGAGGACTCGGTCCCGATCCAGTACGAAGATCGCTATGTGAATCCGGCGGTTGCCCCCGACTACACGGCCATCGACTTCAACCAGGTCACGCCCGCCAGGCACTTGCTGACCGCGGCGCCCCTGAGCGAAGCGAGCTATTCGATCGAAGCGCACCTGCCCAGTCCGGCCGAGGCCGGGCATCTCGGCATCAAGCCCCAGGATCCCTGCCTCGTCATGGTGCGCCGGACCGTCAGCGGTTCCAACGTCGGCAGCATCGCCAGGCTGGTCTACCCGGGGAAGCTCTACCGTTTCCAGGGAAGCCTGCAGACATGAGGCGGCCCGGGCGGCAGCGCGGCCCGCCCCGCGGGATTTCGCCGCGCGCATCTCTCCATCAACGTCTTTTTCCGTAGAAGATCCACCATGCCCAATCTCACCAGCCAGCAGGCCCGCACCATCGTCGATGCGGCATTCGCCGCCGCGCGCGAGTCCGGATTCAAGCCCATGGGGGTCGTCGTCATCGACGCCTCCGCGCAAGTCATGGCAAGCGCCCGCGAGGACGGCGCATCGCCGCTGCGCCTGGACATCGCGCTCGGCAAGGCCGGCGCCTCGATCGGCATGGGCGTCAACAGCCGCGCGCTGGTCCAGCGCGCGACAGACATGCCGGCATTCTTCGCGGCGATCCCCGCCGTGGCGCAACAGAAATTCATACCGCAGACGGGCGCGGTCCTGATCCTCGACGCGCAAGGCGCCGTGATCGGCGCGGCGGGCGCCTCGGGAGGCAGCGGCGACGAAGACGAGCAGATCGTCATGGCCGGCATCGTGGCGGCCGGATTGAAGCATCCCGCATGACGCCAGCGGGCGCCGACCACGCCACCCCGCGGAAAACCGGACGCCTTCCCGGGCGCTTCTCCGCGGCGGGACGCTAGTCGTAGTCTTTCAGGAACCTGGTGACCAGGCGCACGAACGCCTGCGTGACGAGCGAGCGAGGCTTGCCCGCCGGAAACAGCATCGCGAAATCATTGAAGAACGCCGGCTCGAACCGGCGCGCGACCAGGCCGCGGCCCGAGAAATCGTGGGCCGTGACCGGGTCGACGATGCCATAGCCCACGCCTTCGGCCACGAACGCGCACATCGACGCGAACAACGGCGTCTCGACCTTGATGGACAAGGTGGCGCCGTTTTCGGCGAACAGCTCGTGCAGGCGCTGCGTGCGGATGTGGTCGCGCGGCGCGGTCACGATGGGCAGGCCGCTCAGGTCGGCCGGGCGAATGACCTCGTTGCGCGCCAGCGGATGCTGCGCGGGCAGGACGCAGACACAGCGCAGGCGCAGCTTTTCGGCGTCGACCCAGCCTGGGTCGTATGCCGTCTCGGAAAATCCGATGTCGAATTGCTGGGTGGTGACCAGGGTCACGACGGTAGGCGAGCTGCGTGCCTGCAGCGTGACGTTGACACCGGGATACTCCCGCAGGAAATGCGCCGCGACGCGCGGCAGGAACTCAAGCGCCAGCATCGGAAGCGCCGCGATCCGCAAGCTGCCCGCCTTCGCATCGCGGATGTCGGCCGCGAGCTGCTCGATGCTGCCCAGCCCCTGAAGCGCGGCCACCACCGCGCCATGGAGATACTTGGCCTCTTCGGTGGGCTGCAGGCGGCTCTTCTCGCGTACGAACAGGCCAAAACCAAGGTCGGACTCCAGCCCCGCGATCAGGGTGCTGATGGCGGGCTGCGACAGCCCGAGCCGGGCGGCGGCACCGGTCACGGTTCCCGCGACCATCACGGCGTGAAAAGCTTCGAGCTGACGCACTTTGAACATGGCGGGATGGGGTATAGGAGATTTTTATGGAGTCAGAGAAAAACAGGATTGGATCGCGGATTTCGGGATCAGTATGCTGGGAACCCTAGCGCATCCACAGAAATGATAGTGCTCGAAACCGGGGGAAGGATCATGAAACATGCAACAGCGTGGGGCTTGAAGTTCTCTCTGGAGGCGTCGATCGTCGCCGCCCTGGCGGGCGGCCTGGCCTTCGCGCCGGGCGCGGGCGCGGCCGACGACTACCCCAGCCGACCGATCCGCATGCTGGTCGGATTTTCCGCGGGCGGCGCGACCGACCTGTCGGCGCGCATGATCGCCCTGCACCTGTCCGAGCGGCTGGGGCAATCCGTCGTCGTGGAGAACCGGCCCGGCGCGGGTGGCAGCATCGCGGCCAGCGCCGTGGCGAAGGCCCCCGCCGACGGTTACACCATCCTGTACACCTCGGCGGCCCACGCCATCAACGCCGCGCTCTACAAGTCGCTGCCCTTCGACCCCGTGGCCGATTTCCAGCCCATCACCACGGTGACCACCACGCTCAATGCGTTGATCGCCCATCCATCCCTGCCTGCGCGCGGCGCCGCCGAGTTCATCGCCTACGCGAAGGCGAACCCGGGCGGCGTCAGCATGGCCTCGACCGGCATCGGCTCGTCCAGCCACATGGCCCAGGTCCTGTTCACCAGCATGGCCGGCATCACGGTCAATCACGTGCCCTACAAAGGCACGGGCGAAGCCATTCGCGATATCGTTTCCGGCGAGGTCAAGGTCGCCATCGACGCCGTCACCGCCTACCTGCCCTACCTGAGGAACGGCAGCCTCAAGGTGGTCTGCCTGGGCGACGTCCGGCGCAGCGCGCTGCTGCCCGATGCCCCCACCTGCGACGAAACGGGCCTGCCGGGCTACGCGGTCAGGAGCTGGCAGGGCGTGCTCACCACGGCCAACGTCCCGCGCCCTATCGTGGACCGGCTCAATCGCGAGATCAACGCGATCCTGAAATCGCCCGAGACCATCCGGCAGATGCAGGCAGCGGGCGCCCGTCCGCTTGGGGGCACGCCGGAAGAGTACGCGGCCATCATCAAGCAGGACATCGCGAAGCTCAAAGAGCTGGTCTCCCTGGCCGGCATCCAACCGCAGTGACGCGGGGAGCAACCATGAACAGACCGACCCCCACGGCGGCGCAAGCAGAAGAGACCGCCCGCCGTATCCACGCCGAGCATCTCGTCATCGATTCACTCGCGCCCAGCTTCGTCGACGAATGGGCCCTGACGCCCGCCATGCTCGAGATCGGCAAGGCCCTGCAGGCGCAAGGCGGCTCGCGCCCCGCCATCAAGAAGGCCATGGCCGAACACCTCATCGCCCAGTGCGCGCACGATCCGCAAACGCGCGACACCTATCTTTCGTACTGGCGGCGCTCGGGGGTCACGGCATGCAACTACACCCTGTACGCATCCGGTCCGCCCGACACCGCCCTGGACGCGACCATCGCCAGCGCGCGGCGCGCCGAGACCCTCATGGCCGCGCTGGGCGGGCAGGTGACCCTCGCCACCCAAGCCGCGCAGCTCGAAGCCGCGCATCGCGACGGCCGCCACGCGGTCATGTACAACCTGCAGAACGCCGAACCCGTCGGGGCCGACCTCGACCGGGTGGAGGTCCTGCACGAGCTGGGCGTGCGCAGCATGCAGCTCACCTACAACCTGCGTACACGCTTCGGCGACGGCTGCCTGGAAACCAACGACGGCGGCCTCAGCCGCTTCGGCGCCGCGCTGGTCGAGAAGATGAACGCGCGCCGCATGATGGTCGACCTCTCGCACGCCAGCGCGAACACCGCGCGCGACGCCGTGGCCGCGTCCAGGACGCCGGTCGTGGCCACCCATACCGCCGCCCGCGCGCTCAGCGGCCATCCGCGCGGCCTGCCCGACGATGTGTTGAAGGGCATTGCCGACCGTGGAGGCTACGCCGGCGTGGTGGTCCTGCCGGCCTTCATCCTGCCGGCCGAGGGCGACGGCCGCGCGGAAAAACATGGCAAGCCTCGCGGCTGGGCCACGCTCGATACCGTCGTCGATCACCTCCAGCACCTGGTCGACGTGATGGGAGAGGATCACGTCGGCGTCGGCTCCGACTGGGGCAAGCCCTACTACAACGCGCTGGCCTGGACACCGTCGATGATCAGGCCCGAGAGCGGCAGCTTCAACTGGGTGGGTTGGCGCCCGCAGGACCGTTTCGATCCGAACGCGCAGACCCTGGGCCTGGAAACCTGGGATAAATGGCCCAACCTGACCGCGGCCATGCTGCGCCGGGGCATGGCCGAATCCACCGTCGCCAAGATCGTCGGCGCGAACTACTTGCGCGTGTTCCGCGAGATATGCGGATAGCGGCCGCCGCATCGCCCGGACCGGACGAGCGCATCGCGGTGATCGGCGCCGGCATCGTCGGCGCCTGTATCGCCCATGCCTTGCGCCGCCGTGGCGCCGACGTCGTGCTGATCGACCGCGACGAACCGGGCCGCGGCTGCAGCTTCGGCAACCTGGGCGCGATCAGCATGAGCTCGGTCGCCCCGCTGGCCATGCCTGGCGTCCTGGCCTCGTTGCCGGGCATGCTGCGCGATCCCGAAAGCCCGCTCTTCCTGCCCCTTGCCTACCTGCCGCGGGCACTACCCTGGCTGCTCAGGTTCCTGGCGTCGGCCCGCGCCGCGAAGATCGCGCAAGCGTCGCGCACGCTGGCGCGCCTGCACGCCGGCGCCGTCACGGCGCACCAGGCCCTGGCCCGCGAAGTCGGCGTCCCTGAACTCATCCTGCAACGCGGCCAGTTGCACCTCTACCCCGACCGCCGCGCCCACGCCCAAGACCAGGCCGCGTGGCGGCTGCGCGCCTCGCACGGCCTGCCCTTCACCCTGCTCGACCGCCCGGGCATCCTGGAACTGGAACCGCATGTGGGCAAACGCTACACGGTCGGCGTATTCCTGCCCGACGACGGAACCATCCTCAATCCACTGCGCTACGTCCAGGCCATCGTGCGGGCGTTCGCCGCGCGCGGCGGCGAGGTCCGGCGCGACGAGGTGCGCGGGCTCGCGCGCGGCGCCGAAGGATGGGAGCTGATCTCCGCGCGCGGCGGCGAACGCTTTTCCCGGGTCGTGGTGGCGGCCGGCGCGTGGTCG
Organism: Pigmentiphaga sp. MLSB6-MA01; assembly: GCF_058793475.1. Classification (NCBI taxonomy): domain Bacteria; kingdom Pseudomonadati; phylum Pseudomonadota; class Betaproteobacteria; order Burkholderiales; family Alcaligenaceae; genus Pigmentiphaga; species Pigmentiphaga sp. MLSB6-MA01. The sequence continues at coordinate 146,830 of NZ_JBXAFV010000003.1, forward strand.
ACGCGACTGCTGGATCCGCTCGGCATACGGCTGCCGCTGGAGAGCCAGCGCGGCTACCATGCGCAGTTCCCGGGCTGTACCGGATTGGTATCGCGCTCGGTGGTGCTGGCCGACCGCAAGATATTCCTCGCTCCCATGGAAGACGGGCTGCGGGTCGGCGGCACGGTGGAGATCGCGGGTCTCGACCGCCCTCCGGACATGCGCCGGGCGCACCTGCTCGAACACATCGTGCGTGCGAACTTCGACGGCCTGCATGGCGCGACGGCAACGCACTGGATGGGCCACCGGCCCTGCATGCCCGACTCCCTGCCCGTCATCGGCCCGGCCGCCGAGCCGGGCCTCTGGCTGGCCGTGGGGCACGGCCATCTCGGGATGACCGACTCGGTCAATACCGCGCGAAGGATCGCGGATGGGATGCTGGGGCCGCATGCCGAGCCATCGCTATTGCCACAACCTGATCCGCGCATATAGAGAAAATCGTTCACATCATTCTTTTCCACCCCGGGCAGGTCCTGCCTGTCCTCCGGCGACACCATCACCAATTGCCTGGCCGGCCTGCATATGGCTGCGCCGCGATGTTGGCAGGCGCGGCCCACCTCTTCTACCCGGGCGTGAAAAAATGGCGCACGGCGACCGCGCTGCCGCGGTGCGCCGTGCCGAGGATGTCCTTGATGGACGGAGTCGTGCCTGCCGCCCTTCAATGACGGCGCAGGAAATCCAGCACCGCGGCATTGAAGGCATGCGGCTGCTCCCACGATACCGCGTGCCCGGCATCGCCGATGACCTTGAACTCCGAGCCCTTCACATGCGAAGCCCAGACGCGCATCAGGCCGGGCGGGGCGATCAGGTCGGCACCTCCCGCCACCACCAGCGTGGGCGCGGTAATGGACTCGAGCTTGGCATAGGTATTGGCTGTTCGCAGCGGCTGATCGGCCGCGCCTTTCTGCCTGGCGTGTTCCTCATGGTGCATCCAAAGTTCCGTGCCCGCCGGGTCGGCGCTGCGGTACGCCGGGCTGACCTCCATATAGACCACCGGCAATTTGCGGCGGCCCGGCATGTCGATGCGCGCGGTCAGCGCCTTCATTTCCGGCTCGGCATCGAGGCGCGCGCTGCTGGCGGCGACCACCATGGCACGCACACGGCCGGGACGCCAGGCGGCATAGTCGAGCGCCGAAAAGCCGCCACCGGCGACGCCGACCAGGAATACCTTGTCGAGCTTCAGGTGGCCGATCAGCGCATCGAGGTCGCCCGAGACGCTGCCGGGCTGTTCGCCGCTGGCCGGCTCGGCCATGCTCTTGCCCCAGCCCCGCCGATCGAAGGCGATGACCCGGTAGCCGGCCGCGGCAAAGGCCCCGATCTGTTCTGGCCAGGTCTCGCTGGTGCCGGTGTTGGCATGCATCAGAATAAGGGGCGTGCCGCTGCCGCCCGAGTCGGTGTACCAGAGCTTGACGCCCGGCAGTTCGGCATAGTGGCCGGTATCCGCCGCCGCGGCCAGGCCGGCGCCCGCCAGCCCCAGTACCAAGACGGTGGCACGGAAAAGTTGAATGATCGTCGATCGCATCGTGTGTCTCCTCTTTGAGGGGGTTTTCATCCGCGGCGCTGCAACGCCGCGTGCAGGTTCAACAGCAGGTTCTCGGCATCGATCAGTCCGTTCATGCGCGAGGCGCCGGCCATGTGCGGCGTCAGGATGACGTTATCGAAGTGCAACAGCGGATCGTCATCCGCGCTCGGTTCACCGTACTGCACGTCGAAGCCGGCGCCTGCCAGGTGGCCGGCGCGCAGCGCCTCGACCAACGCGTCATGGTCGACGATCTCGGCCCGCGCGGTATTGACCAGGTACGCCCCCCGGCGCATGCGGCCGATGGCCGCCGCGTCGACCAGGCTACGGGTCTTTGCCGAGCTCGGCACATGCACGCTCAGGAAATCCGACTGCTCGAACAACTCGTAGAAGCCGCAGTGCGTCACCCCCAGGACCTGCTCTTCGGCGGCATCGAGCGGCATACGCTTGTGATAGCACACCCGCATGCCAAAGGCCCGGGCCAGCATCGCCACCTCGCGAGCGATCTCTCCAAGACCCAACAGGCCCAGCGTCAGGCCGTGCAGCGTGCGCAAGTCCGGAATGCGGCCATAGTTGGCCGCCGCGGTATGGCGCCGGTCGTAGGCGCGGAAAGCAAAGCCCGCCTGCTGGAGCCGGCTTTCCGAAACCAGCCCGTTGATCAGCGGCAGGCGCCGCGCGAGCGCCAGAATCAGGGTGATGGTGTGCTCGGCCACCGCGATGTTGGTGCGGCGGCGCAATGACATGACCGGGATGCCCCGGGCGGCGCACGCGGCCTGGTCGATGTTGTCGCCGAGCCGGCCGAACTTGTGGACGATGGCCAGGCGCGGAGCCATCGCAAGTTCGGCTTCGCCGATGTCCAGGCTCTCCACGACCACCGCGTCCGCCTGCGGCAGGGCAGCTCGCAGTTCCTCCTGGCTGTTGACCAGGCGCAGGTCCGCCGGATACAGCCCCGGCAGACGGCCGCGCAGCGCATCGAGCCAGCCCGCGAAATCGGGCTGATCGGTGCTGTTGTAGTCCGCGAAGGCGGCTACGCGTTCCGCGGAAGTCGAGGGATCCAGGATCACCTGGGCCATCCGCAGCACGCGGTCTTCTTCCACAACGATCAGGGGCATGGTGGCGGCTACCGTGCAAGGTCGACGATCATCGATCGCATCAGATCCCGGACCCGGCCGTCGGCGCGGCCAATGTGGTCCAGTACGGCCTCCGAGCGCGCGGCCCCCAGGTGGGCACCCGCGCAATCGAGGAATTTCTGCTTCAGGTCGGCGTCGGACGCGGGATTTTCCGGAGATCCTTTGTGGATGGGGGTCGTCACGCGAAACACCTGTCCGTCCAGCGTCTCGACCTCGACCGTGACGGGCTGCTCGAACGGCGCCTTGCGCACAGCCGGCACGTCCTCCGACAGGTGGGGCGGCACGCATACCTCGATCATGTCGAGCAGCCGCAGCACCTCGGGCCGGCGTACCGCTTCGTCGGTGAACGAGGCCAGCGTGGGCCGGCCGTCGACGAAACTGGTCGCCACGCAGTACTCCAGCGAGGTCTTGCCTTGCAGGCCGTTCCCGGGGCGCGAATGGATCAGCGTGCGCGGGTACATATAGCTCGCCTCGCAGCGGATGCGCCTGATCTGCCCGGCCGTCACCCCGTGCAGGCGCTGCAGGTCCACCACGCAGTCGACCGCGAACAGCGGCGGGCGGCCGCAAGGGTAGAGCTTGAAGGTCGGGCCGGGCGACACGATCATGAACGGATCGCCCCACTTGTCGAGGTTGTCCTCGAGCAGCTTGTCCGTCCACTCCCGCGAGAACACGGCGCCGAAATTCATGGGACCGTCGAATATGCGGGGATCGGCGGTGAACCCGCGGCTGGCCATCTGCGCGGCGCGCACGCCGTTGCTGGCGGCCAGGCCGCTGTGCAGCGACATGGTCATGGTGCCGAAGTTGCGCCGCACCCCACCGGCCAGCGATGCCGAGATCCCCAGCGCATGCGCCATGGCCTGGTCGTCCAGGCCCAGGATCAGGCTGCTCGCCACCACCGCGGCAAGCGTTCCCTGGGTCGCGGTCGCGTGCCAACCGACCTCGTAGTGCGACGGGTTGAGCAGCGTGCCGAAGCGGCATTCCATCTCGTAGCCGATCACGAAGGCCTCGAGCGCGGCGCGAATCGTCAGGTCCTGCTGTTCGGCCAGGGCCAATACCGCGGGCAGCAGCGGCCCCGACGGATGGCCGCGCATCTGCGCCTGGTTGTCGTCGAACAATTGCAGGCTGATCATCGTGCCATTGACCAGGGCCACGTCGGCCGGACGGCCGCGATCGCCGTGGCCGATAACAGTGCTGGGGCCCGGCGCGCCCGCTACGTCGAGCTCGCGCAGGACATCGATGGGTGCCTCGCCGTAGGCGGCGAAGGCGGCTCCCAGGCTGTCGACCAGGCATTGGGTGGCCGCGCCCAGCGCGCGCGCATCGATGCGCGCGGTCAGCCGGTGGCGGCACAGGTCTATCAATCGAGCTGTCGATTCGCTCATGGAACGCTTCCTGGATGGAGTCAATTCGAGGTCATGCCGCTTTCCTTGACCACCCTGGCCCACTTGGTGATCTCGGATTGCACGTACTTGCCGAACTCCTGCGGCGTATTGGGCGGTACCGGCTCGAAGCCGTCCTTCGAGATCGTGCCCCAGGTATCGGGCTGCTGCATGATGTCGTTGATCGCGGCATTGAGCTTGTTCACGATGGCGGGCGGCGTCCCGGCCGGGGCGAAGATACCGAGCCAGTTGCTGGCCTCGAAGCCGGGCAGGGCCTCGGCGATGGTCGGCACCGCCGGCGCCAGCGGCGAAGGCTTGAGGCTCGACACGCCCAGCGCGACCAGCTTGCCGCTGCTGACGTAGGGCAACACCGTCGACAGGCCGATCAGCATCACCTGCACGTTGCCCCCCAACAGGTCCGTCACGGCCGGCGCGGCGCCCTTGTAGGGCACGTGCTGGACCTTGATGTCGGCGGCCTTGTCGAACAGGGCCATGGCCAGGTGGCTGGCGCTGCCGTTGCCGGAGCTGCCGTAGTTCAGTTCGCCCGGCCTGGATTTGGCCAGCGCGATCAGCTCTTTCGTCGAATGAACGTTCAGCGACGGCGGCACCACCAGCAGGCTGGCGATCGTCGAAGCCAGCGCCACCGGCGCGAAATCCTTCATCGTGTCGAAGTTGACCGGACTCAGGCTCGGGTTGACGGTAACCACGCCAGCGGTGGTCAACATCAGGACGTAGCCGTCGGCGCGCGACTTGGCAACGAATTCCGCGCCTATGCTGCCGCCCGCGCCCGCGCGGTTCTCGACCACCACGGACTGTTTCCAGCGTTCGCCCAGTTTCTGGCCGATGGCACGCGCCAGCGCGTCGGTGGGGCCGCCGGCGGTGAACGGCACGATCATCCGGATGGGCTTGTTCGGATAGTTCGCGGCGGCGTCCTGCGCCCACGCGGCGGGCACGGCCAGGGCGGCCGCGGCGATTCCGGCGGCCCAGGCCGAGCGCGTCGTGATAGGGATGTTGTGCATGGTGTCTCCTCCTGATGGAGATGTCGTCGTCGTTGGAACGATCAATCGCAGCGGGCGGACATGCCTCCGTCCACCACGATCTCGGTGCCGGTGACGAACCGCGATTCGTCGCTGGCAAGGTACAGCGCGGCGTAGGCCGTATCGCGGCCATCGCCCATGAACGGCAGGGGAATGCGCGACTGGCGCTGCCTGAGCAGCGCGTCCACGTCGCCGCCGGTGCGCTGGCCGGCCAGGCGCACCTCGACCATGGGCGTATGCAGCTGGCCCGGCACCACGCTGTTGACGCGGATACCCTGCGGGGCGTACTGCACGGCCAGCACCTTCGAGAACTGGATCACCCCCGCCTTGGTCGAGGCATAGGCGATTTGCGCCGATCCGGTCCAGCGCAGCCCGGACGTCGACGCAATGTTGACGATGGCGCCGCCACCCTGCGCCACCATGTGCGGCAGCACGTGCTTGCAGCCCAGGAACACGCTCTTGAGGTTGTGGTCGATCTGCGCGTCCCACACTTCTTCGCTCATCTCCACCGGGCCGCCCTTGGCCGACCCGCCGACGTTGTTCACCAGCACGTCGATACGACCGAAGCGCGCGACGCACTGCGCCACGGCCTCGGCCACCGACGCGGACTGCGTCGCATCGCAGGCCACGCCCACCATCTGCCCGCCGGCGTCGGCGATGCGCTGCTGGGTTTCCTGCATGCGCGCGGGATCGCGGTCGGTGCCGAAGATGATCGCGCCTTCCTCCGCGAAACGCACGGCAATGGCGCGGCCGTTGCCCCAACCCGGGCCCACCGAGCCGGCACCGGAAACGAAGACGACCTTGCCGGCAAGCCGGCCCTGGGATGCTACGGAAACGGAGGGGGAGCTCATGCTGCAAACCTGTAGAAGTTCATGGGATTACCGACCAACAGCTTCTCGAGCGCGGCCCGGGTCGGTGCGATGCCAGCGAGCAATCCCACCAGCGCCTCGTCCTCGGGCCGGTGGGAATGATTGGTGTGGGGCCAGTCCGTGCCCCAGACGCAGCGGTCGGGAAAATCGCGCATCAGCCCCCGCGCCAGCGCCACGCCGTCGGCGTAGCCGCCGGGCGGGCTGACGCGGTCGACGCCCGAGACCTTGACCCAGAAACGCTCGTCCCGCAGCAACTCGCACAACGCGCCGAAGTGGGCATGCGTCGGCCCCTGCGTCGCGTCTACCCGGCCCATATGGTCGATCATGACCGGCACCGAGCAGCCCCGCAGCAGCGGCGCCAACTCATGGATGCGCTCGGGCGCGAAATGCAATTGCAGGTGCATGCCCAGCGGCGCCAGGCGTTTCGAAAAATCGGGCAGCGCACGCGGATCGGCATGACTGGCCAGATGCGACATGAAGTTGAAACGCACGCCACGAAACCCCGCGTCCGCCAGTCTTCGCAGCTCACCATCGGCGACGTCGGGCGGCACGGCGGCGACGCCCAGGTAACGCCCCTCGCCCGCGCGGATGGCATCCTCGACGGCGCTATTGTCGAAACCGTGCGAAGCCGACTGCACCACGACGCAACGGTCGATGCCCAGCCGCCGGTGCAACGCAAACAATGCCTCCTTGGGCGCATCGTCGGCGTGGCGCCCGGCAACGAAGGGAAAACGGCTGGCGGGACCGACGACGTGCACGTGCGCATCGCACGCGCCGCGAGGCAGTGGCAGGGGTGCGGTCTCCGTCGCACCCCCGGGAATGCGGGTGTCCATGGTTCTTATGTCACGGTCAATGAGTCGATCGATTCTATCTTCGGCCGTTTCCGATATGTCAGATATCAGATATCGTGATCTGCGATACCATCATGGCCTTCGTCGGAGGCGGATCGTGGACATCAATCGGCTGAGGTACTTCGTGGCGGTGGCGGAAACCGGCGGCTTCAGCCAGGCGGCCGCCACGCTGCACCTGGCGCAATCCACGCTCAGCGGCCACGTGCTCGCGCTCGAGGAAGAACTGGGCCAGCGCCTGCTGGTGCGCAACGGCCGCGGCGTCGAGCCCACCGAGTCCGGCCTGGCCATGCTGGCCCATGCGCGCGCCATACTCGAGATGACCGAACGCGCCCGCACCGACATGCGGGACCGCCAGCTCAGCCCGCGCGGCAGGGTCACCGTGGGCCTGCCGCCGCACGTCGCCCACACGCTCAGCGCCGATCTGGTGGAAGGTTTCCGCGCGCTCTACCCCGATGCGGTGATCAGCGTGGCCGAAGCGCTCAGCATCCGCCTGCGCGAATGGCTGATAGGCGGCCGGCTCGACCTGGCGCTGATCTTCGACCCGCCCACCTCGCCGCAACTGCAGGTCGAAACACTGCTGCGCGAACCGCTGGTCGTGGTCGGCACCCATCCGCTGCCGACACGCATCCGCCTGGCCGACGTCGCGCACCTGCCGCTGATCCTGCCCAGCGGCCCCAACTCCCTGCGCGAATTGCTAGAGGCCGAGGCCCGGCCGCGCAATCTGACGCTGCGCGCCGTAGCCGAAATCGACTCGGTGCAAACGGTGCTGTCCATCGTCGCGCGAGGAGTGGCCTATACAGTGCTGCCAGCGGGAGCGGTGCGATCCTGGAACTATCCGGCGCAGGTCCATACGTCGGTGATCCAGGCACCGGCGATGCGCAACCGGCTGGTACTGGCGGTTCCCCGGGCCCGGCCGGCTAGCCGCATGACACGATCGGTGGCCGCATTGTTGCGGGAGTTGGTGGGGAAATGGGAGGGAGGAGTACCGCACAGGTGAAGTCCGCCCCCCACCCCTGGTCGGATCTGGAGTCGGGCGGCAGAAGCCTTGCAGGCTTGCCAGGCCAGGCGCCTATCGCGCCCCGTCGAGATGACCCGGGTCGTGTTCCTCCGCCGTGCCAGCGCGCGACCTGGACTACTGGCACCAACACGGCACCCCGTTCTTCACCTGCATGGTGCTCGAACAAGCTGCCTTGAGCGGCACGTACTGTCCGGGGAAGCCGCTGCCGCAAGGCCGCGATCGGGCGAAGTACTACAACAGCCTCTTTTAGGCTGCGCGAGCCTAACAGCAAGGCTACGGCTGCCCTTCGACCTCGCCAACGCCATCGATCGGCGGCATCCAACCGACACGGCGGCGCGTCCAGATCTGCCCCTGCGGACCACCCACCTGGTCGCGCTGCGCCAGGGTCCCGACCCGCAGCGAATAACGCTTCGGCGTACCCGGATCGGTCGCGTAGAGCTGCGTGCCGCACTGCTCGCAAAAACCCGTGACCCGCTGCGCGCCGCTGTCGGCAGTCTTCACATAGTGGCGCGGCTTGCCTTGCAGCAACCGGAACGTCTCGGCCGGCGCGGCGATGTTCGTGCGGAACGCCGAGCCCGACATGATCTGGCAGTCCGAACAATGGCAAATCCGCATCGACCCCGGTTGGACCTCGGCCTCGTAGCGGATCGCGCCGCAATGGCATTGTCCCTGTACTTGCATTGCTATCTCCCAATAAGACTCATAGTGGTTCTCACATATCAAAGCCTTCATTCCACAAGGAATGCTGGGGTAAATCAAAGCGGTTCGATCGGTTTGAAAATGCCCGTTTTGCTCATCTGTCGTCGCAATTCGAATCGACCCAGAGCTTCTACGACGTCAATCGCGGAGAGCTGTGCGAAATCGATATGTGACCACGCCTCTCTATTCACCGAGACCGAGTACAGATAATCGTTCCGGAGCTGTCCCGTGGAAGGGTCATGGCGTTGCGAGAAACCGGATAGCGTGATGCGCTGGACGATTGGCAGAGCCGCGAAGGTTTCGCCGATCAACCGAAAAGCGATGCCGTGAACATGCGCCATATAGCGCTTTCGGACCTGAGCTGGGGGTAGCTCTTTGACCGACAGCCTCAAGCCCCGGGCCGGCACAGCCGCGAGCTTGGAGGGCATGTCCTCGATTTCCGGCAAGTCGACGTCCAACAATATATGGCACCCTTCATCGGCAATTTCCAGGGCAACCAAGGTTTCACGCGGCCAAGCGATCTCTTGAAGATTCGCCTCCAGCCAGCGCTCCATCGCGGCAGTGTCGGTATAAATGTCTTCCTCGACCAAGCGCTCTTTTGCTGCCTGCTCCTGTTCGTGTTTGGTCTTTTCCATTTGCCAGGCCACTACTCGGATCTGGTGCTCGGCAAGCGCCTGGCGGTGAAGCGCTTCCAGCTTCGCCAAGCGTTTAGTCAGGAATTTTTCCCACCAACGCGGCCGAGGCGGCATCGGCGCTATCGGCGTCGGTTCCAAATAGGATTCGGGGTGGAAGCGGGGCGGCGTATGGGGAGAAGGCGTGTGAAGATGGATGGTAGTCAGTCCGTCCAACTCCCCGTTGATCTGATCGCATTTGCGTTGAATGAGCCCGAGGATCGCAGCGCGATTTTGCTTCTTGGCAATCTCGATCAGGGCGTCGTCCAACGTGTTGCCGTGCTCATCCTGGAAGGAGAGAACTCCGTCGTTGTCCACCGAGCAAGTTACCGGGATAGACCTGGTTGGTGGGGACAGGGCATATTGAGGACGAGAAGGGGGAGGACGAGAGAGGTCTTGGCTGGAAGAAAGCCCCATGAAGCTCGTATTCAAACGGGTGCCCCGCTTACCGATGCCAACCGTCGCTCCGCGAGGGCCGAGCGTCCAGCTCACACCGGATCCACTGACATTCATGCGGATGCCGGGCGCCAGTTTGATGGACCGCCGAAAGCGTAGGGCCATGCCTCTTCCCCAGGTTTTTGTATGCCGCTTGCCATTCTTTGTATATCACGTTTTGTTACATGCCACCTCGGCGAATGGCTGGGAGTAACTCAGAGTACGGGCAAACGTGGGAAGTGGCGGCACGGCTTGGGACGTTGTGGGTAGACTCCCGTCCAAGTTTGATGCACAAATGAAAATGCCCAGCTTTTAAGGCTGGGCATCGAATCCTTGGTGGCCTGGGGCGGAATCGAACCACCGACACGCGGATTTTCAATCCGCTGCTCTACCAACTGAGCTACCAGGCCATGTCGCAACGAGCGCTGCAACGAAGCTTCACCGGCTGCGCGTCAATTACGCGCGTCCCGTAAAGAACGCAGGATATTACACATTTTTCAGACCTTTGGCAAAGCGCCTCGCCGCCGCCCCTGCTGTCCCACCCCCAGCGACCCCACGCCGCACCCTTCCCCCCTCCCAACCCTTTATAATGGCGGGTGGCCCTTGTCATTCGTGGCCCTTTTCCCTTTTGCCCCATGTCCGTCGACGTTCTTACATTCGGCCTGAATCACGTCTCCGCCCCGGTTTCGGTGCGGGAACGGGTGTCGCTGCCGCTGGAGCTGGTCAGCCCGGCGCTGGCGGGGCTGCGGTCGGCGTTCGGCGGTGCGGTGCGCGAGGCGGCCATCCTGTCCACCTGTAATCGCACCGAGATCTACTGTGCGGCCGAACCGGGCGTGGCCGAGCATCTGCCGACGTGGCTGGCGGACTACCGCCAGTTCGACAACCGGTCGCTGCAACCCCACCTATATCGCCACATCCACCACGACGCCGTCCGGCACGCGTTCCGCGTGGCCAGCGGGCTGGATTCGATGGTGCTGGGCGAGCCCCAGATCCTGGGGCAGATGAAGGACGCGGTGCGCGCGGCCGAGGAAGCCGGGGCGATGGGCACGCTGTTGCACCAGTTGTTCCAGCGCACGTTCTCGGTGGCCAAGGAGGTCCGTTCGCAAACCGCCATCGGCGCGCAGTCGGTGTCGATGGCCGCGGCCGCGGCGCGGCTGGCGGAGCGGGTGTTCGGCGACCTGGCCGAGGTCAACGTGCTGCTGATCGGCGCGGGCGAGATGATCGAGCTCTGTGCGACGCACCTGGCCGCGCATCACCCCAAGAAGATGGTGGTGGCCAATCGCACGGTGGAACGGGCCGAGACGCTGGCCTCGAAGTTCTCGGCCGGCGCGATGCGGTTGTCGGAGCTGCCCGAGAAGCTGGCGGATTTCGACGTGGTGGTGTCGAGCACGGCCAGTTCGCTGCCCATCCTGGGGCTGGGCATGGTCGAGCGCGCCACCAAGACGCGCCGCCACCGGCCGATGGTGATGATAGACCTGGCCGTGCCGCGCGATATCGAACCCGAGGTGGGCCGGCTGGACGACGTCTATCTGTATTCGGTGGACGATCTGGGCCGGCTGGTGCAGAACGCGTCGGATGCGCGCAAGGCGGCGGTGGTGCAGGCCGAGGCCATCATCGAGACGCGGGTGCAGAATTTCATGCACTGGATGGATACGCGCTCGGTGGTGCCGGTCATCCGCGACCTGCACCAGGCCGCCGACGCGATGCGGCAGGCCGAGCTGGATCGCGCCCGCAAGGCGCTGGCCCGCGGCGACGCGCCCGAGCAAGTCCTGGAACAATTGGCGCACGGCCTGACGCAGAAGTACCTGCACGGCCCGCTGTCCGCCCTCAACCATAGCGAAGGCGCCGACCGCCAGCAGCTGCTGGCCTGGTTGCCGCGCCTGTTCTCGTCGCGTTCCGAGCGCAACCATTAGCCTTTCATGAAAGCATCGATGCGGGCCCGGCTCGAGCAGTTGTCTCGACGCCTCGCCGAACTGGACGCGTTGCTCGCGGCGCCTGAAACCGCCAGCAACATGGACACCTTCCGCAAGCTGTCGCGCGAGCGCGCGGAGATCGAGCCGGTCGCCAATGGCTTCAAGCAGTACGAAGGCACCGAGGCGGACATCGAGACGGCCCAGGAGATGCTGGGCGATCCCGACATGAAGGCCATGGCCGAGGAAGAGTTACGCGCGGGCAAGGACCGGCTGGAGGAGCTGGAAGGCGAGTTGCGTATCCTGCTGCTGCCGCGCGACCCCGACGACAGCCGCAGCCTGTTCCTGGAAGTGCGCGCCGGCACCGGCGGCGACGAGAGCGCGCTGTTCGCGGGCGACCTGCTGCGCATGTACACCCGCTATGCCGAGCGCAATCGCTGGCAGGTGGAAATCATGTCGATGAGCGAATCGGAGCTGGGCGGTTACAAGGAAGCGATCGTGCGCATCGCGGGCGACGGCGCCTACGGCAGGCTCAAGTTCGAATCGGGCGGGCATCGTGTGCAGCGGGTCCCGGCCACCGAAACGCAGGGCCGCATCCACACCTCGGCCTGCACGGTGGCGATCATGCCGGAAGCCGACGAAGTGGCCGAGGTGCAGATCAATCCCGCCGACCTGCGCATCGACACCTTCCGCGCTAGCGGCGCGGGCGGACAGCACATCAACAAGACCGATTCGGCGGTGCGCATCATCCACCTGCCCACCGGCATCGTGGTCGAATGCCAGGACGACCGTTCGCAGCACCGCAACCGCGACAAGGCGATGAAGGTGCTGGCGGCCCGGATCAAGGACAAGGAACAGCGCGAGCGCCACGCCAAGGAAGCCGCGCACCGCAAGAGCCTGGTCGGCTCGGGCGACCGTTCCGAGCGCATCCGCACCTACAACTTCCCGCAGGGCCGGGTCACCGACCACCGCATCAACCTGACGCTGTACAAGCTGCAGAACGTGCTGGACGGCGACCTGGAAGAGCTGATCTCCGCCCTGGCCTCGGAACACCAGGCCGAGCTGCTGGCCGCGCTGGGCGACGACTGAGCGCCATGGCCACCGCGCGCGAGCTGATCGCCGGCTGCGGCCTGCCGCTGCTGGAGGCCCGCATGCTGCTGGAGCGGGCCCTGGGCGTCGGCCGCGCCTGGCTGATCGCCCACGACGACGAATCCCTGCCTGGCGACCAGATCACGGTCTTCCTGGACTGGGCGCGGCGGCGCTGCGACGGCGAGCCCATGGCCTACCTCCTGGGCGAGCGCGAGTTCATGGGCCACGATTTCCAGGTGTCGCCGGCGGTGCTGATTCCCCGCCCCGAAACCGAATTGCTGGTGGAAACCGCGCTGGCGCATCTGCGCGGCAAATCCAGCCCCCGGGTGCTCGACCTGGGGACCGGCAGCGGCGCCATTGCCGTCTCGATCGCGCTGGCCCGCCCCGACGCGGCGGTCGACGCCACGGACCTGAGTCCCGATGCGCTGGCGGTGGCCGCCGCCAACGCCACGCGGCTCGGCGCCGCCGTCACGTTCCGGCCGGGCGACTGGTACGGGGCCTTGAACGGCGCCGCGCCCGCCCCCACCTACGACGTGATCGTTTCCAATCCGCCCTACATCGCCGCCGCCGACCCCCACCTGACGCAGGGCGACCTGCGCCACGAGCCGCCGCTGGCGCTGACCGACCGGGCCGACGGGCTGGAAGCGCTGCGCGCCATCGTCCGCGGCGCCCCGGCCTGGCTCAAATCCGGCGGCGCGCTCTGGATGGAGCACGGCTGGGACCAGGCCGGGCAGGTGCGGGACTTGCTGGACGCCGCCGGCTTCATCCGCGTCGAAAGCCACCGCGACCTGGGCGGCATCGAGCGGATTTCCGGCGGATACCTATAATCGACATCATCACCTTTCACACTGTACGAGGATCGCCATGAGCGACGTGCAAGATTTCATCCGGCAGACCGTTACCGACAACCCTGTCGTGCTGTTCATGAAGGGCACCGCCCAATTCCCGCAATGCGGCTTCTCGGGGCGCGCCATCCAGTTGCTCAAGGCCAACGGCGTGCGCCAGCTGGCCACCGTGAACGTGCTGGAAGACGACGCGGTCCGCCAGGGCATCAAGGAATATTCGAACTGGCCCACCATCCCGCAGCTCTACATCAAGGGCGAGTTCATCGGCGGCTCGGACATCCTGGCCGAGCTGCATGAAAGCGGCGAGCTCAAGCAGTTGCTGGCCGACGCCGGCGTCGTGGCCTGATCGGGAACCGGCCGAGCCATGCGGATCTATCTTGCCGGGCCGGACGTGTTCCGGCCCGACGCCCGCGCCCATGGCCAACGGCTGAAGGCCTCCTGCGCCCGGCACGGCTACGAGGGGCTGTTCCCCCTGGATGAGCCCGCGCCGCACGTGGCGCCGCCGGACGCCGCGCGGGGCATCTACCAGGCCAACGTGGCGCTGCTGGAGCGGGCCGACGTGGTCATGGCCAACCTGGCGCCCTTCCGCGGCCAGGAACCGGACTCGGGCACCGCGTTCGAGATCGGCTACGCCGCCGCGCGGGGCAAGCCGGTCTGGGGATACGCCGACGACACGCGTCCGATGGCGCGGCGCGTCGCCACCGGCACGGATCCCGATGGCCATCCGGTGGACGGCCAGGGTTATCTGGTCGAGAATTTCGGATTGGGCCTGAATCTGATGCTGGCTTGCAGCGTCACCCTGGTCCAGGGCGGCCCCGACGACTGCCTGCAAGCCATCGCCGCGGCGCACGCGGCCTCTCCATCCCACCAGGAGTCACCATGAATTTCACGCGCAGGGCGCTCACGGCCGTGGCGCTTGCCGCCGCGCTCCATGCCCCCGGATACGCCGCCGACGCGGCCGCCGTCGAGACCGAAACGCAGATGCTCAAGACGCTGCTGACCGCCATCGAAGGCAACAATTACCAGCAGTTCGTGTCTTCGGGCAGCGCCGATTTCGCCAAGCTGGACCGCGCCCAGTTCGACGCCGTGGCGACGCAGCTGGGACCGCGCCTGCACGCCGGCTACCAGGTCCAGCGCCTGGGCGATTACCGGCAGCAGTCCTATCAGTTCTCGCTGTGGAAGATCACGTTCAAGGACGGCGGCGACGACCTGGTCGGCACGCTCAACCTGCAGGATGGCAAGGTCGGCGGCTTCGTGCTGCGCTGATCAGGCGTACCTGGGCGCGGACGCGGGCAGCCGCCGCACCCAGAACGCGTAAAGGGACAAGGCCGACAGCGTGCACACGGCCATGATGCCGGTGATGGCCCGCGCGCTGTGGCCGTCGTAGAGCAGGGTCACCAGCGACCCCGACAGCGCGCCCACCGCCATCATCACGCAGCTGACCACGGCCGAGGCCACGCCGGCCACCTCGGGCAGGGGCTCCACCGCCGCATGCGAGGCATTCGGCGCGATCATGCCGAACGAGAAGGTGTTCAGCATCAAGAGCGGCACCAGCGACCATGCCGACAAGGCATCGGCGAACCCCAGCACCGCCAGCGCCACGCTGGTCGAACTCGACAGGACCAATCCGGTCCACAAGAGCTTGTGGGGCGCGACGCCGCGCGCGTTCAGGCGCCCGTTGATGAGCGAAGCGGCCATGATGCCGAAAGCCGTCATCGCGAACACGGCGCCGAAAGCCTGCGGCGACATGCCCAGCAGCTGCATCATCAGCAGCGGCGATCCGGTGATGTAGGCGAACTGGCAGCCGAAGGTCAACGCGTTGACCAGGGTATTGCCCAGCAGGATGGGATTGCCCAGCACCCGCGCATAGGTACGCAGCAGCGCCCCCACGGAGATGCGCACGGGCGCCGCGCCCGCGGGCCGGGTCTCGGCCATGCCCAGGTACACCGCCAGGGTCGTCGCCACGCCCGCCACGGCCATCACCCAGTAGATCGAGCGCCAGCCGGCGAAGTACATGACCCAGCTGCCCAGGGTGGGCGCGATCATGGGCGCGACGATGCGCATGCTGGCGACATACGACAGACGGGCGCGCGCGATGTGGCCCTGGAACAGGTCGCGCACGATGGTGAGCGCCATGACCGAGCCGGCGCCCGCCCCCACTCCTTGCAGCACGCGGAACACCAGCAGCGCGGCCAGGCTGGGCGCCAGCGCGCAGGCCACGCTGGCCAGCGAGAACAGCACGCCGCCGAACAGCACGATGGGACGCCGGCCATAGCGGTCGGCCAGGGGGCCATAGGCCAGCGGCGCGATGGCGAAGCCGGCCAGGAACAGGCTCAGGGTCAGGGCCGCGCTGGAGGGAGGAACGTGCAGGTCGAGGCCGATGGCCGCCAGGGCGGGCAGCGCCATATCGGTGGAGAGCGCCGGCAACGCGGACAATGAGGCCAGAAGCAGGACGAATGCCGCGGAGTCGGGACGTATGCGCATGGCCGGCAGTTTACCGCCTTTGCCCCGGCCGGGATGCCCTCGTGCGGGCGCCCCGGGCCGCGCATGCGCGGCCCGTCCGGCTCCGGACAGGAGCCGGACCATCATCCCTTTCAGAACGTGATGTTGGCGGCCAGCCAGAACGTGCGGCCCGGCTGGATGGTGCCCCGGGTCGATTGCGAAGAATGGATGTACTCGTTCAGGTACACCGTGTCCCCCGCGCCGTTCACGTAGGACTTGAACTTCATGAAGTCCTTGTCCAGCAGGTTGTAGACCGTGCCGGTCAGGGTCACCGTCTTCGAGACCTTGTAGGACCCGCCCAGGTGCAGCAACGAATAGGCCTTCAGGTCGCCCACCGCCTGCTGGGCCCGCAGGTTGTCGCCGGTGAGCGCGGCCGGGTCGCCATCGAAACGGCGGCTCTTGCCGCGGAACTCGGCGCGCAGCCACATGGCGAACTTGTCGGTGGCCTGCCAGCGCAGGTTGGCGTTGGCCATGTGCTTGGGCGTGTCGGCCAGCTTGCCACCGTAGACGCCGCCGTTTTTCACCTCGCTGTCGGTAAAGGTGTAGTTCAGCGCCAGTGTCCAGCGATGGGCCAGCGGCACGCGGGTGCCCAGCTCCAGGCCGCGCGTGGTGGCCTGCTCCAGGTTGATCTGCTGGGCGAACTCCGCCTGGGTGGGCAACGCGCCGATCGAGATGCAGCCCGGCTGGTTGGGGTTGGCCGCGTAGTCGCAGTTGGGAATACCGTTGGCGGCCGCGGAAATCTTGTCCTTGAAGCGGTTGTGGAACAACGTCGCGTTGCCGGTCAGGCCAGCCAGGTTGTCGTAGTTGACGCCGAATTCCGTGCTGGTGCTGACCTCGGGCTTGAGGTTGGGGTTGCCGATGGTGAGCGTGCGGCCCTGGCCGCTGATGCCGTTGATGCCGTCATGCAGCTGGTTCAGGCGGGGCGTGCGGTAGCCGCGGCTCACGCCGCCCTTGACCGTCCAGTTGGGCGTGGTGTTCCAGACCAGATAGCCGCGCGGGCTGAAATGGCCGCCGAAGGCATCGTGGTGGTCATAGCGCACGCCGGTGGTCAGGGCCAGGTCGTCGCGCAGGCGCCATTCGTCTTCGGCGAACAGCGATTTGGTGGTCTGCTTGTAGCGCTGGGTGGCCAGGCCATCCGTCATTTTGGCATCCCAGTACTGGCCGCCCACGGTCAGCATGTGCGAGTCGCCGATGGCCTTGACCAGCTTGGTGTCGAGCACGACGTTGGTGGTTTCCAGCTTGCGGGGCGCGCCCGGCACCAGCACCGCCGCCAGCGGCGAATTGGCCGCGATGTTGGGCACCGTGCGGCCCAGCGTCTCGGTGTTGTTGACCATCAGGCTCGATTGCAGGGTGCCGAACTCGAACCGGCTGGTATGGCCGACGGCCAGCTGGTCGCGGTTGAAGCGCAGGTCGCGGCCGTAGCCGTTGTAGGTGTTGGTGGACGGATCATCCAGCGTGCCGAGCTGGCTTTCGTCGTTGTTGTACCACTGGCGCGAACGGTCGACGTCCAGCCAGAAATCGTGCTGCTTGTTCGGCGTCAGCGTGAGCTTGGCGCCGGCCGTGTAGATCCGCGACTCCACCGGCGCCGGACCGCGCTTGCTGATGCTGCCCGTGCCCGCGGGCAGGTCGATGTCGGTCGCGCCCCGGTTGAAGATGCCGCCGCGCACGGCCAGGCCCAGCATTTCAGGCACCAGCGGGCCGCTCACGTAGACATTCGCGTTGGAGGTGCCGCCAAAGTCGCTATTCTGCGGGATGCCCTTGTCGAAAGTGACCGAGCCGCCCCAGGCCGTGGCGACCTTCTTGGTGATGATGTTGACCACCCCGCCCATGGCGTCCGAGCCGTAGAGCGTGGACATGGGTCCGCGAATGACCTCGATGCGCTCGATGGCCGAGAGCGGCGGCATGAAGCTGGTGCTGGTCTCGCCGAAGCCGTTGGGCGTGACGTCGCCGGCGGCGTTCTGGCGCCGGCCGTCGATCAGGATCAGCGTGTAGTCGCTGGGCAGGCCGCGGATGCTGATGTTCAGGCCGCCGGTCTTGCCGGTGTTGCCGCGCACGTCCACCCCTTCGACCTCGCTCAGGGCCTCCGCCAGGTTGTTGTAGCGCTTTTCCTGCAGGGCTTCCTGCCCGATCACGGTGATGCTGGCGGGAGCGTTCTTGATTTCCTGTTCATAACCCGTCGCCGTCACGACGATGGGCGCGAGTTCGGTCGTGGGTTCCTGCGCCAGGACCTTGCCGGAAGCGAGCGCGGCAAGGACGGCAAGATGGGACGTGGACAGCAGGAAAGACATGCCCCGGTTGGCTACAGCCATTCTTGAAATTCTCCAGGTGTAAGGGGGGAAATTCGCCCAGGCGCCGCAGAACGCCTCCAGCGAATCTGACGAACAGCTGACTTACAACCAGCTGAAACATGATAATAGTAATCATTCTTATCATCATTTGTCGAATGACGGTTCCGCTCGCCTCGTTTCTGGGCACTTGAGTGGTGCGCCGCACAAAGTTGGGGTGGGTACCCGGCCCCATCCTCTCGCTCCGCCGGGCATGCGCCCGGTGGCACGCCTATTGCTTGATAGCTATGCCGGCCAAAGCGGGTCGGCAGACAACCCAGTGGTAGGAACAACGGCGTTCCGTGGCGATCAGGCAGGGCCTTGTTCGCGCGGAACGCTTTTTTGCCTGGAGCGCCGGATGAAACAGACCCCCTCGCACGACTCTTCGCCAGCAGGCGCCACCCCCGCCGCCCCCGATGGCCAGCGGCGCAGGCTGCTGACCGCCGGAGCCGCCACGGGCCTCATGAGCCTGGTCGACCCGCTGGTTCGCGCCGGCGCCTGGGCGGCGGGCTCCGACGCGCCCGAGAAGACCGAGGTCAAGATCGGCTTCATCCCGCTGACCGACTGCGCCTCGGTCGTCATGGCGTCGACGCTGGGCCTGGACAAGAAGTACGGCGTGAAGATCACGCCGGTCAAGGAAGCCTCCTGGCCCGGCGTGCGTGACAAACTGGTCAATGGCGAACTGGACCTGGCCCACGTGCTGTACGGGCTCGTCTACGGCGTGCAACTGGGCATAGGCGGCCCCCGCAAGGACATGGCCGTGCTGATGAACCTGAACAACAACGGCCAGGCCATCACCCTCTCCGGCAAGCTCAAGGACAAAGGCGTGCGCGACGGCGCCTCGCTGGCGAAGCTGATGAAGAGCGAGAAGGCCGAATACACCTTCGCGCAGACCTTCCCGACCGGCACGCACGCGATGTGGATCTACTACTGGCTGGCCGCCTACGGCATCAATCCCATGCGCGACGCCAAGGTGATCACCGTGCCGCCGCCGCAGATGGTGGCGAACATGCGGGTGGGCAACATGGACGGTTTCTGCGTGGGCGAACCCTGGAACGCACGGGCCATCATCGACAGGATCGGTTTCACGGCCACCACCACGCAGGGCATCTGGACCGACCATCCCGAGAAGGTCCTGGGCACCACCGCGGAGTTCGTGCAGCGCCATCCGAACACGGCACGCGCCGTGACGGCGGCGGTGCTGGAAGCGGGCCGCTTCATCGACGCCTCGGCCTCGAACCGCCGCAAGACGGCCGAGACCATCGCCGCCAAGTCCTATGTGAACACCGACATGGACGTGATCCTGGACCGCATGCTGGGGCGCTACACGGACGGGCTGGGCAAGACCTGGGACGACCCGGACGCCATGAAGTTCTACAACGACGGCGCCGCCAACTTCCCCTATCTGTCGGACGGCATGTGGTTCCTGACCCAGCACAAGCGCTGGGGCCTGCTCAAGAGCCACCCGGACTATCTCGCGACGGCGCGCCAGGTCAACCGCATCGACATCTACAAGCAGGCGGCGAGCGCGGCCGGCGCCTCGCTGCCCAAGTCAGAGATGCGTTCGTCCAAGCTCATCGACGGAGTCGTGTGGGACGGGAAGAACCCCGCCGCCTATGCCGACGGCTTCAAGATCAACGCGGCCTGAACGCCGCTCCAGGACCACCGCCATGACCGCCACGGCCCGCTCCCTTTCCCCCGGCCCCGCCGCCGCCCCGCCCGTCGCCGAGGTCATCGACCTGCATGCGGCCGCGGCGCCGGCGCCGAGTCCGCCCGCGCCCGCCCGCGCCACCCTGCTCGACCGCATCGACTGGCGCGGGGTCTGGGAAACCTTCGTCAAGACGGTGGCCGGCCCCTGCCTGGGCTTCGCCCTCTTGATCCTGGTCTGGCAACTGGTGTCCAACGCGGTCCCCGAGATCCCCACGCCCGCCGTGACGGGCAAGGCCGCCCTGGCGCTGTTCTCCGATCCGTTCTACGACAATGGCCCGAACGACCAGGGCATAGGATGGAACCTGCTGTCGTCGCTGCGGCGCGTGGCCATCGGCTTCGGCCTGGCGGCGCTGGTGGGCATCCCGGCCGGCTTCATCATCGGCCGCTTCGCCGCGGTCAGCGCGGTGGTCTCGCCCCTGATCAGCCTGCTGCGCCCGGTGTCGCCGCTGGCGTGGCTGCCGCTGGGCCTGCTGCTGTTCAAGGCGGCCAACCTGGCCGCCATCTGGGCGATCTTCATCTGTTCCATCTGGCCGATGATCATCAATACCGCGGTCGGCGTGACACGCGTGCCGCAGGACTACATGAACGTGGCGCGGGTGCTGAAGCTGTCCGAATGGAAGGTGATGACGCGCGTGCTGCTTCCCGCCGTGCTGCCCTACATGCTGACCGGCGTGCGGCTGTCCATCAGCACCGCCTGGCTGGTGATCGTCGCCGCGGAAATGCTGACCGGCGGCGTGGGCATCGGCTTCTGGCTGTGGGACGAATGGAACAACCTCAAGGTCGAACACATCGTCATCGCCATCTTCGTGATCGGCATCGTCGGCCTGGTGCTGGAAGTCCTGCTGACCCAATTGGTCAAGCGTTTCACCTACGCCGACTGACACCACCAAGGAATCGCCATGGACAAGTTCCTCAGCATCGAAAACGTGGGCCAGGTGTTCAAAACGCGCAAGGGCAGCTTCGTGGCCCTGCGCGACATCGACCTGACCGTCTCCAAGGGCGAGTTCATTTCCCTGATCGGCCATTCGGGCTGCGGCAAGTCGACGCTGCTCAATCTCGTGGCGGGCCTGACGCGGCCGACGTCCGGCGCGCTCATCTGCGCCGGGCGCGAGATCGACGGCCCCGGCCCCGAGCGCGCGGTGGTGTTCCAGAACCACTCGCTGCTGCCCTGGCTGAGCTGCTACAAGAACATTCACCTGGGCGTGGAACGGGTGTTCGGCGCCACCGAGAGCAAGACCCGGCTGCGCGAACGCACACTGGCCGCGCTGCAACTGGTGGGCCTGGCCCACGCCGAGCACAAGCTGCCGCACGAAATCTCGGGCGGCATGAAGCAACGCGTAGGCATCGCCCGCGCGCTGGCGATCGAGCCCGACGTGCTGCTGATGGACGAACCCTTCGGCGCGCTGGATGCGCTGACCCGCGCCCACCTGCAGGACGAGCTGCTGGAGATCGTGGCCAAGACGGGCAGCACGGTGATCATGGTCACGCACGACGTGGACGAGGCGGTGCTGCTGTCGGACCGCATCGTGATGCTGACCAACGGCCCGGCCGCGACGATAGGCGAGATCCTGGACGTGCGCCTGCCCCGGCCGCGCAGCCGGGTCGAACTGGCCGACGACGAGCACTACCACGCCTGCCGCACGGCCGTCATCGATTTCCTCTATCGCAAGCAGAGCCACCCCACCCGCCAGGCCGCATAGCGATCTTCCCATGCCCCGAGTCCTGCTGGTCAACGACACCGACAAGCCCATCGCCGAACTGCGCGAGGCCTTGCAGCGGGCCGGCTACGAGATCCTGGCCGACGTCGCGCATGCCCGCGCGCTGTTGCATGCCGTCGAGACCCAGCGGCCTGACGTGATCCTGATCGACACCGAATCGCCCACCCGCGACACGCTGGAACAACTGGCGGTCATGAACGCCGCCGCGCCGCGGCCGGTGGTCATGTTCTCGGACGCCGCCGACCAGTCCGTCATCCGGGCCGCGGTGCGCGCGGGGGTCACCACCTACGTGGTCGACGGCATGGCGCCCGGGAAACTGGCCCCCATCCTGGAAGTGGCCTGTGCCCGCTTCGACGAGGAAGACAAGCTGCGGCGGCGTCTGGCCGAGGTCGAGCAACAACTGGCCGATCGCAAGGACATCGACCGCGCCAAGGGATGGCTGATGGACCGGCACGGACTGGGCGAGGCCGAGGCGTTCGAACTGCTGCGCGGCCAGGCCATGAAACAGGGCGTCCGGCTGGGCGACGTCGCGCGGCAGGTGCTGTCGCTGTCGGACCCGCCGCGCCCATGAACGGAGATACCCCGATGTCCCTCTCTCCTCCGACCCCGCAGGCGGGCCGCGTGATCGCGGGATCCGACGCGCCCGAAAAACGCCAGCTGCGCGTGGGCTTCATCGCGCTGACCGATTGCGCGCCACTGGTCATCGCGGTGGCGCGAGGCTACGACCGCAAGTACGGGCTGGAGATCGTCCTGCAACGGCAACCCTCGTGGGCCGCGGTGCGCGACAAGCTGCTGGCGGGCGACCTGGACGCCTCGCACGCGCTGTACGGACTGGGATACGGCATCCAGCTGGGCCTGGGCGGACCGCAGCGGGACATGGCGATGCTGATGTCGCTGAACCAGGGTGGCCAGGCCATCACGCTGTCGCGCGCGCTGGCCTCCCGGGCGCGCGATGGCGCGGCGCTGGCGCGTTTCATCCACGGCGCCGCCACTCGCCCCACCTTCGCCCATACGTTCCCGACCGGCTCCCACGCCATGCTGCTGTACTACTGGCTGGCCGCGCACGGCGTCCATCCCCTGCGCGACGTGCGCAGCACGGTCATCCCGCCGCCCCAGATGGCCGAAGCCCTGCGGCGCGGCGACGTGGACGGCTATTGCGTGGGCGAACCCTGGAACGCCCTGGCGCAGAGCGAGGGCAAGGGCATCACCGTCGCCCTGACTTCGGAAGTGTGGCCCAATCATCCCGAGAAGGTGCTGGCCTGCACCCGCGACTTCGCCGATAGCCATCCGCACACGGCGCGGGCGCTGATCATGGCCTTGCTGGAAGCCTGCCGCTACCTGGACGTGCCGGCCCACCGGGAAGAGGCGGCGTCATGGCTGGCGCTGCCCGATTTCGTCGACGCGCCGCGCGACGTGATCGCCTCGCGCCTCTTGCCCGAGAAGGCCGCGGACGGCAGCGCGCCGGGCATACGGTTCTTCGCCGACGGCGAGGCGAACTTTCCGTATCTGTCGGACGGCATGTGGATGGCCACCCAGTACCGGCGGTGGGGCATGCTGCGCGACGATCCGGACTACCTGCGGGTCGCGCAATCCATCAACCGGCTGGACCTGTATCGCGAGGCAGCCGCGCAAGTGGGCGTGGCGGTGCCGGTATCCACCATGCGTTCCAGCCGGCTCATCGACGGCCGGACCTGGGACGGCGGACATGCCGCGGGCTACGCACGCGGCTTCGATATCCAGGCCTGACGGCGCGGCGCCGGCGCGCGCGGATCGGGCATGGGCCGCCCCTCGGGGGTGCGCCGCGCGCCGGAACGCACAAGGCCGGTGCGTCGAAGCCGGCGCGCCCTTCCCGGCCTTTCCGTCCGGAGCCTGGAAACGCCCGGCATCGCGGGCACCCTGGCGATCCGGCACACACCTTGCTTAACCCAGGATGCGGCCGCCTGCGCGGCCCGCACCCAGGCCGCCGGCACCAACGGCGGCCCGATCCCGGACAACGGCGTCCCCTCGCAGCCATGCTGCGGCGGGACGCCGTTGTCGCTTCCGGAACTGTCTGACCGAGTCGAACATGATGAACCGATCGAAACTGGTTGTAGTGGGCAACGGCATGGCGGGCATACGCACGCTCGAAGAGCTCCTGGCGCTGGCGCCCGACCGCTACGACATCACGGTTTTCGGCGCCGAGCCGCACCCGAATTACAACCGCATCCTGCTGTCCCCGGTCCTGGCCGGCGAACAGGACTTCCAGGACATCGTGCTCAACCCCCTGTCCTGGTACGAGAAGCACGGCATCGCCCTGCGCACCGGCACGCCGGTCGCGCGCATCGACCGTCGCCGCCGCGTGGTGATCGCGGCCGACGGCGCCGAGTCCCCCTACGACCGCCTGCTGCTGGCTACCGGATCCAACCCTTTCATCCTGCCGATACCGGGCAAGGACCTGGACGGCGTCATCACCTACCGCGACATCCAGGACACGCAGAAGATGATCGCGGCGGCCCGCACCCAGCGCCGCGCGATCGTCATCGGCGGCGGCCTGCTGGGCCTGGAAGCGGCCAACGGCCTGAAGCTGCGCGGCATGGAGGTAAGCGTGGTGCATCTGGGCGACTGGCTGCTGGAGCGCCAGCTCGACCGCACGGCGGGCAAGATGCTGGAAGCGTCGCTGGCGGATCGCGGCCTGGACTTCCTCCTGGGCCGCTCGACCAGCGAAATCCTGGGCGACGAGGCCGGCCGCGTGCGCGGGGTGCGCTTCAAGGACGGCACGCAGATCGAGGCCGACCTGGTGGTGATGGCCGTGGGCATCCGGCCCAACACGGCGCTGGCCGAGGCAGCCGGGCTGCACTGCCGCAACGGCGTCGTCGTCAACGACGTGCTGCAGACCTTCGACCCGCGCATCTACGCCGTGGGCGAATGCGTCAACCATCGCGGCACCGCCTATGGCCTGGTGGCGCCACTGTTCGAGATGGCCAAGGTGGCCGCCAACCACCTGGCCGAGCTGGGCTACGGCGCGTACAAGGGCTCGGTGCTGTCGACCAAGCTCAAGGTCACGGGTATCGACCTGTTCTCGGCCGGCGACTTCACCGGCGGCGGGGACACCGAGGACATCGTGCTGTCCGATCCGGCCGGTGGCGTCTACAAGCGGCTGGTCATCAAGGACGACAAGCTGGTCGGCGCCTGCCTGTACGGCGACACCGTGGATGGTGCGTGGTACTTCAAGCTGCTGCGCGAGGGCCGGGCCATCGGCGAACTGCGCGACCGGCTGATGTTCGGCGAATCGAGCGTCGGCGATGCCGGCGTGCAGGGACAGAGCCGGGCGGCCGCCATGCAGGACAGCGACGAGGTATGCGGCTGCAACGGCGTCTGCAAGGGCACGATCGTGCGCGCCATCCAGGACCAGGGCCTGTTCACCGTGGACGACGTCAAGAAACACACCAAGGCCGCCAGCTCCTGCGGCTCGTGCACCGGCCTGGTGGAACAGATCCTGATGAACACGCTGGGCTCGAACTTCCAGGAAGCGCCCAAGACCAAGGCGGTGTGCGGCTGCACGGACCACAGCCACGCGGCGCTGCGCCAGGCCATACGCGAACACAAACTGCTGAGCCACGCCCAGGTCCACGACTTCATGGACTGGCGCACGCCCAACGGCTGCAGCACCTGCCGGCCCGCGATCAACTACTACCTGGTCTCGACCTGGCCGCACGAGGCGGTGGACGACCCGCAAAGCCGTTTCATCAACGAACGCGCGCACGCCAACATCCAGAAGGACGGCACTTTTTCGGTGGTGCCGCAGATGAAGGGCGGCGTCACGAACGCCGCCGAGCTGCGCCGCATCGCCGACGTGGCTGACAGGTATGCCATCCCCATGGTCAAGGTCACGGGCGGACAGCGCATCGACCTGCTGGGCGTGAAGAAGGAAGACCTGGTGTCGGTCTGGCGCGACCTGGGCATGAACTCCGGCCATGCCTACGGCAAGTCCATCCGCACCGTGAAGACCTGCGTGGGCATGGAGTTCTGCCGCTTCGGCACGCAGAACAGCACGCAGATGGGCATTGAACTGGAGACCATGCTGGCCAACATGTGGAGCCCGCACAAGGTCAAGCTGGCGGTGTCGGGCTGTCCGCGCAACTGCGCCGAATCGGGCATCAAGGACGTGGGCGTGATCGCGGTCGACAGTGGCTGGGAAATCCATGTCGGCGGCAACGGCGGCATCAAGACCGAGGTGGCGCAGTTCCTGGCCAAGGTCAGGACGCCGGAAGAGGTCAAGGAATATGCCGGCGCCTTCCTGCAACTCTACCGGGAAGAGGCCTGGTACCTGGACCGGACCGTGCACTACGTCGAGCGCGTGGGCCTGGACTACGTCAAGCGCCGGATCGTCGAGGACCCGGAAGGCCGCCGCGCGCTGCACGAGCGGCTGCTGCATGCCTTGCAGGGCTTGCGCGACCCGTGGGCCGAGCGGGTGGCCGGCAAGGCCGCCCGCGAGTACATCCCCCTGAAACTGGTCTCCGAGGAAGTCGCATGATGAGCGCCAATGACGCACACCCCTGGGTCCGCCTGTGCCTGGTGGACGATATCCCGCGCCTGGGCAGCCGCGTCGTCGAGCGCGCGCAGGGCAACCTGGCGGTGTTCCGCACCGCGCAGGACAAAGTCTTCGCGCTGCTCGACCGCTGCCCCCACAAGGCCGGGCCGCTGTCGCAAGGCATCGTGCACGGCGAGTCCGTGACGTGCCCGCTGCACGGCTGGCAACTGGGGCTGGAGGACGGCCGCGCCCGCGCGCCCGACGAGGGATGCGCGCGGCGCTTCTCCGTGCGCGTGGACGAAGGCGTGGTCTACCTGGACCTGGACTGAAGACGGGAGACCATCATGGGCGAGGCACGAACCACCGCGTCGACCTGCTGCTACTGCGGCGTGGGCTGCGGCGTCCTGATCGACAGCGAGGACGGCCGCATCACGGGCGTGCGCGGCGACCCTGGCCATCCGGCCAATGCCGGCAGGCTGTGCTCCAAGGGCCTGTCGCTGGCGCAGACCGCGCAAAGCGATGCCGGCCGGGCGCTGCACCCGGCCTGGCGGCCGCGGCGCGACGCGGCGCTGGAGCCGATCGACTGGGACACCGCGCTGGACCACGTGGCCGCACGGCTGGCCGACGTCGTACGCCGGCACGGCCCCGACGCGGTGGCCTTCTACGTGTCCGGACAGTTGCTGACCGAGGACTATTACGTCTTCAACAAACTGGCCAAGGGGCTGGTCGGCACCAACAACATCGACACGAACTCCCGCCTGTGCATGTCCAGCGCCGTGACCGGCTACAAGCTGTCGCTGGGCGCCGACGGGCCGCCCACCTGCTACGAGGACCTGGACCACGCGCACACGGTATTGATCGCCGGCAGCAACATGGCCTACGCCCATCCCGTGCTGTACCGCCGGCTGGAAGCGGCGCGCGAAGCGCGCCCCGGCACCCGCTGGATCGTCGTGGACCCGCGGCGTACCGACACCGCGGCGATGGCCGACCTGCACCTGCCGATCCAGCCTGGCACCGACGTCGCGCTGTTCAACGGCATGTTGCACCACCTGATCTGGGAAGGCTGGCTGGACGCCGACCACATCGCCGGCAGCACCGAGGGCTTCGACGCCGTCAAGCGCATGGTGCGCGACACCTCCCCCTCGACCGCCGCGGCGCTGTGCGGCATCCGCGAGCGCGACCTGTGCCAGGCGGCCGAATGGTTCGCCCGCAGTCCCGCCACGCTGTCCCTGTATTGCATGGGCCTGAACCAGTCCAGCCACGGCACGGACAAGAACCTGGCCCTGATCAACCTGCACCTGGCCACCGGGCAGATCGGCCGCGCCGGCGCGGGACCGTTCTCTCTGACCGGCCAGCCCAACGCCATGGGCGGCCGCGAGGTGGGCGGCATGGCGACCATGCTGGCCGCCCACCGGGACATCGCCAGCGCGACGGACCGCGCCGAGGTGGCCGCCTTCTGGGGCGTGGATGCGGTCTCCGGACGGCCGGGGCTGACCGCCGTCGACATGTTCGAAGCCCTGGAGACCGGCAAGGTCAAGGCGATATGGATCGCCTGCACCAACCCGGCCCATTCCCTGCCGGATCTTGCGGCCGTGCGCCGCGCGCTGCGGCGGGCCGAGCTGGTGGTGGTGCAGGAGGCCTATGCCGACACCGATACGGTGGCCTACGCCGACGTCTTGCTGCCGGCTTCGAGCTGGGGCGAGAAGGACGGCACCGTCACGAACTCGGAACGGCGCATCTCGCGCGTGCGGCCCGCCGTGGCGCCTCCCGGCGAGGCCCGCGCCGACTGGCGCATCGCGGCCGAGGTCGGGCGGCGGATGCAGGCGCTGCTCCGTCCAGCCGCCCCGGACCTGTTCCCCTACCAGACGGCGCGCGCGATTTTCGACGAACACCGCGCGCTGACCCACGGCCGGGACCTGGATATCGGCGGCCTGGACTACGACCTGCTCGAAATACGCGGCCCCCAGCAATGGCCCTTCCCCCCCGGCCAGGACACCGGCCTCGCCCGGCGCTACACCGACGGCCGCTATGCGACCCGCTCCGGGCGCGCCCGCTTCCACCCCGTCGTCTACCGGCCCGTGGCGGCCGCGACCAGCGCGCGCCATCCTTTCCACCTGACCACGGGCCGGCTGCGCGATCAATGGCACGGCATGAGCCGGACCGGCCGCGTCGCCCAGGCGTTCTCGCACGCGCCCGACCCCACGCTGGACATGCATCCGGCCGACGCCTCCCGGCGTGGGCTGTCGGAAGGCGACCTGGTGCGCGTCATCAGCCGCGACGGCGCCATGGTCCTGCCGCTGCGGCTGACGGACGACCTGCCTCCGGGCACCCTGTTCGCGGCCATGCATTGGAACGGACAGTTCCTGAACAGCGGCGGCATCAACGAAGTGTGCAACGCCGCCGTGGACGACAAGTCCTTCCAACCCGAGCTCAAACACAGCGCGGTCCGGATCGAGAAGGCGGACCTGGGATGGCGGGTCCGCGCCGCGGTCCAGGCAACGGACCAGGAGGACGCCCTGCGCCTGCGCGCCGGGCTGCAGCCCCTGCTGGCGTCTTGCGGATACGCGGCGCTGGGCCTGCGCGGCGACGCCGCGCGGTCCGTGCTGGCGCTGACCGCGGCGATGGCGGCCCCGGACGAAGCCTGGCTGGATGCGCTGGCCGCCGCGCTGGGCATGGGCGCGAGCCCCGATGTCCTCGAATACCGCGACCGGCGGCAGGGCGTACGCAAATGCGCGCGCTGGGACACCGGACAGTTGCGCGCCTTCGCGCTGGCCGGCGACGTGGGCCATGCCGAGCCGCTGATCGAACGCCTGCTGTCCGACGCCCCGTGGAGCGGTTCACGCCTGCGCGTCTTCACGCCCGATGGCGGCGCGCCCGCGCGGGACCGCACGATCTGCCAATGCAAGGGCGTGCCCGAATCGGCCATCTCCGCCGCCATCGCGCGCGGCGCCGATGTCGCGGCACTGAAAGCCACCCTGGGCTGCGGGACCGTGTGCGGCTCCTGCGTGCCCGAACTGACCCGCCTGTGCGGGACCTCGCGGATGTCGGCATGAGTCCGCGACAACAGGAGGATGAGATGAAACCAGGACGAGTGATCCTGATGGGCGCCGGCCCCGGCGACCTGGATCTGTTGACGCGCAAGGCGGTCCGCGCCCTGTCGTCCGCCGACGTGCTGCTGCTGGACGAACTGGTGCCGCCCGACATCGTCGAACTCGCGCCCCGGGCGCGCGTGCTGCGCGTGGGCAAGCGCGGCGGCTGCCGCTCCACGCCCCAGCCCTTCATCCAGCGCCTGATGCGCCGCTACGCGCTACAGGGCAGGACGGTCGTCCGGGTCAAGGGCGGCGAGGCGCTGATGTTCGGCCGGGCAGGCGAAGAAATCGCCTTCCTGGAAGCCGCCGGGATCGAGGTGGAACTGATTAACGGCGTCAGCTCGGGCATGGCGGCAGCCGCGGCACTGGGCATCTCGCTCACCCATCGGGACTACTGCCATGGCGTGAGCTTCGTCACCGCCCATACCCAGGACGGCACGCCGCCGGACTGGCAGGCGTTGGCGCGCAGCCGGACCACGCTGGTCATCTACATGGGCATGCGGCGCATCGAGGACGTCGCGGCGGGTCTGCTGGCGCACTTGCCGGCAGGCACGCCGGCCGCGGTGGTGCAGTGGGCCTCGACACCACGCGAGGCAAGGCTGGTCACCCTGTTGGGCCGGCTCGCGGACGACGCGCGCGAAGCGGGGTTGGGCAGCCCCGCGATCATTCTCGTCGGGGACGCGATCGGGTTGGCTCGCGCCGACGGCCGGCGCGACGGGGACACCGTCGGGTCAATCGTCGGTCCGGATCCGTCCCGCCTCGACCCGCAGGACGCGGTCGCAG
Source organism: Pigmentiphaga sp. MLSB6-MA01 (assembly GCF_058793475.1). Lineage (NCBI taxonomy): Bacteria > Pseudomonadati > Pseudomonadota > Betaproteobacteria > Burkholderiales > Alcaligenaceae > Pigmentiphaga > Pigmentiphaga sp. MLSB6-MA01. Next base: position 176,954 of record NZ_JBXAFV010000003.1, read on the forward strand.
AAATCCAGCGTACTGGGGCGATGTGAGACCACGATCACCGTGGTTCCGGCGGGCAGCCCCCGGATGACCCCGAGCAGCTCGGCCTCGACCGCGGCATCGAGCGCACTGGTTGGTTCGTCCAGGATCAGCACCTCCTTGCGCTGATAGAGCGCTCGCGCGATACCCAGGCGCTGGCGCTGGCCCCCCGACAAGCGGACGCCACCTTCGCCGCAGGGCGTTTCGTAGCCCTGGGGCAGCCGGTCGATCATGCCGTCCAGGCATGCCTGGCGCGCCGACCAGCGCACCAGTGCTTCATCGATGGCGGCCGGATCGACGCCAAGGGCAATGTTCTGGCGGATGCTGGCGCTGGACAGGAAAATGCTCTGCGGCACATAGGCGATCTTGCGCTGCCACAGTTGCAGGTCCGCCGGCGGCAGCACCCGCCCGTCGACCCACAGCGCGCCCGGCTGCGGCACCCGCAAGCCGCACAGCAGATCCAGCAGCGTGCTCTTGCCCGCGCCGCTGCTTCCCACCACGCCCACCCGCTCGCCCCTGCCGATCAGCAGCGTCTGCCGGTCGATCACGCGTTCGGCGCGTCCCGGATGACAGTAACTGGCCTCGACCAGCCCGAAGCTGTCGTGGAAGCCCAATTGCCGGTGGTCGGGGGGATGGTCCCCGGGCAAGACGGGCAGCGCCTCCAGCACATCCCGCAGCACGGGCGCCGCGCCGTTGAGAGTCGCCCATCCAGAATAGATCTGGTGCAACACCGGCAGCAGCCGCTGGGTGGCGAGCACGAACACACCGAGGACCGGGATGATCATACCGGCGGGCATTGCCGTTCGCGTCAGGCCGTAGGTCAGGGCAATCACCAGCAGCAGCCCGATGGTCTCCACCACGTAGCGGCGGGACTGCACCAGCGTATTGTTTTCGGCCTGCGCCTTCCTGAACGCCGCTTCGTACTGTCCATAGGCCTGGACGTAGCTGCGCTGCTGGCCGGACAGCAGCACGTCGCGGATCGCGCCCAGGCTTTCCTGGGCCGCCTGGAGAGCGCGGCCATGGTTGGCGGCGATGCGGCGCCCGGAATCCAGCAGGCGGCGCCGGGACAGGGCCGCGATGCCACCATAGATCAGCCCGAAGGCGAGCGCCAGCCCACCGGCGATGGGCGCGCTCACCATCAGCAGGAAGGCGACGATGGCCAGCGCGATGATCGAGGACGTGCAGATCAGGATACAAGGCACCACGACCTGCGAGGCCACCACGGTCACCTTGTACGACAGGATGCTCAGGGTATCGCTGGAATGGCGCTCGGTATGCGCGGGAAACGGCAGATGCAGCGTGCGGTCCAGGCAGGCAAGCGCAAGCTCATGGCCGACGCGCTGGGCCGCATGTTGGAGGCGCGCCACCAGGCACACCCTCAGCACACCCGTGGTCAGGGCGGCCAACGCGAGCGTGGCCATGCCGATCCCCAGCACCCGGGCCGGATCCATGGAAGACAACCCGGGCACCCAGGCGGACAAGCGGCCCCACATGGGCAGGCCGGCGGGATCCACCAGCATGATCAACACCGGTACGACCGATCCGATGGTCAGCACCTCGGTGGCCGACACCAGCAGGGCGAGCAGCAACAGACGCGCCAGCGCGCTGCGGTGCCGGCCCGGCAACCAGCGCCACAGGCCGCGCACCAGTTGCAGCGTGGTCTGCGCCGACGTGGAAGAAAGCAGGCTCATGGTCCGGGGCGCGTCGCGCGGCGCGCACGCAGCACGCGCCGTGTATTACGCCATGCCCAGCGGCCGAATGCCGCGATCCCCGCGGGAGGAAAGTCGACCGAAGCCCCCACGCTGGTCCAGAAGGGCACGCCATTGTGGCGCGCCACTTGCGCCGGCTCGATCAATCGCGAGCGCAGCTGGGTCTTCAGGTGGTAGCGCCAGGGCCTGCGCGCCGATTGGCCCGGCGCGTCCCATGGCCCCGGCGGGCGGTAGTACAGCCAGAACGTGCCGGGCCGTCCGCGCCGGACGCCGGCAGCCAGTTCCAGCACCGCCTGGCGATCGAACTCTATGGTCGCGGGCGCCTGCTCCGCCAACATCTTCAGCGCGATCCGCACCGCGTCGGGGACGGAGAACTCGCTGACGAAAAACTGGAACCGGGCCGTGTCCAGCACCGGACGCTGGACCAGGATGGACAGTGCATCGACCACCCATCGGGCGTCATAGTGCACGGACGGCGTCGTCAACCCGTGGGCCAGGATGTGCGCCAGGTTATGTTCGACGCAGGGAATGGTGAAGCACCCTTTGGGATGCTCGACGACAAGCGCCTCGGCATACATACGATCGACGCTGGACTGCCGGAGCGCCCAGTTGTGCAGGTACCAGTGCACGTCGAACTCGAAGCGATCCGGACTGAGCCAGGTGATGGAACGCAGCGTCGCCCCCTTCTTGGTCATGCCTTGCGCGGCGAAAAAAGCCAGGACCTCCTCGGAACGATGCTGGATGCCCCCCAGCAGCAAGTCTATGTCCGCCATGGGCCGGGCACCCAGCCCATGCGGATTCGTCAGCGCCATGGACACGCCCTTCAGGAACACGCATTCGCCCAACCCTGCCTGCAACAATGCCTGCCGCAGCCGCTGGGCACGGTCCAGCAGCAGGTGATTGCGATACAACGTGTGCTTGTAGGTACCACGCACCCGGGATTCCGCGAACGGGCTCAAGCCGCCTTCGGGCAGGCGCCGGGCCACCCAGGGCAGCATGCGATGCTGCCCGTCGGTCAACGCGTCCGCCTGGATGGCCCGTTCCAGCACGGCCAGGTCACGCTCCGCCGGCCGGGCCGCGAAGCACAGCTCCAGCAACGCTCGCTGGACGGTCGGGTCGGCAACGCCGAACAAGGAGATCATGCCCGGCCCCGCTGACGTTGCAGATGGGCGCGCACCACCGCCAGATAGGCGCTGTGTCCCGACGTGGACAGCGTGTGATTCCCGCCGTGTATGCGCCGGCGCAGGAACAGCGCGTCGGAGCGCGCCCAGCCGGCCTGGGTAGCCATCAGGCGCGAGGCCAGGTCGATGAATTCGCCGCTGACCAGGCTGGTGTCGAAATCCCCCACCCGCTCGAGCAATCCGCGGCGTATCGCGGTGGAGCCGCACAGGACCGCGGCCTGCGGTGGCGGCAGCACGTAGCGCTGGCGTGCCTGGGACGGCATCTCCGGGCTGAGGAAGTGTTCGACCCAACCGGACACGATCGCGACCGACGGCGTCGCCATCAGGCCCAATGCCACGGCCTGCCTGCCGGGCACCCACAGGTCGTCATCATCCAGGAACTGGATCAGATCGCCCCCGGCCATCGCCAACCCTTCGTTGCGGGCGGCAGCCGCGCCGCCATTGCGGGGCAGGCGGCGGTAGCGGATGCGCGCATCGCCCATCTGCTCGACGATGGCCTGGATGTCGTCGGGAGAGGCATCGTCGACCACGATCACCTCGTCGTCCGGCGCCAGTTCGTCCAGCGCGGAACGCAGCGCTTGCGAGATGTAGGCGGAGGCCCGGTAGGCCGGCATGATCACGCTGGTTTTCATCGCTGCCGCTCCAGTTTGGCCTTGATCACATGCAACAGTTCGCGGCTGGACCGCGCGGCCAGGGCGGATGCGTTGTGGGCATGCAGACGCCGGTCCAGCACGACGTCGGGCAGCATGACCTCGGTGCCGCCGGCCTGCCGCGCGCGGGCGAACCAGTCCACGTCGTCGCTGTAGCGATAGGCCTCGTCCAGCATGCCGATCCGCCGGAAACGCTCCGTCCTGATCAGCAGGGCGCTGAGCAGATAGCCGAGCTGCGGGCCGTCCTTCCAATTGGCGCGGCACCAGGCCGGATAGTCGTTCACGCCGTCCAGGAAGAACGCCTGCATGCCCAGCACGTGGCCCGTGTCCGGGCGCTCGGCGAACACCGCCCCCTGCAGGGCCAGTTTGTCGGCCACCCAGCGATCGTCCTGGTCCAGGAATGCCAGGTACTCGTGGCGGGCACGGCGTATTCCTTCGTTGCGGGCGCCTGCCACGCCCACGTTGCGCGGCAGGACGACATATTCGATGGCGCGGTGGCGCCGCGCCAGCTGCCGGCACACGACATCGCTGTCATCGGTGGAAGCATCGTTGACCAGGCAGACCTGCAACTGGCGCGGCGGCGCCGACTGGGCCAGGACGCTGTCGACCGCCTCTTCCACGAAGCGTTTGCCATTGAACACGGGGATCACGACCGAAAGACCGGAACCGATCATCACCTCTCCAAGAGTTCCACAATGCGGCGGCTTGCCCCGGACAGGCCCGCCGCCCCCCGGGCGACGGCCACATCGGCGTAGGGCGCCACCTCGTAGACCCGCTTCGCCATGGCCAGCGAGCGGTCCGCCCAGTAGGGGGCCTGCTGCACGCTGCTCAGGGCGAAATGCATGAACCCGGGCGCCGCGCGGACCGGCGCGGCGCCATCCTCCGGCGCCAGCCGCAGCCCGGCGATGGCGGACAGGCGGAATCCGGGGACCAGCCGGCCGACCTCGCCTGCCCGATTGGCCAGCAGCACCTGCTTGCCGGTCGTGGCGTCGACCTCCCAGGGTTCGCCGTCCAGGCCGGGACCGATTGCCAGCGGTGCGCTTGGATGCAGCTTGAGCGTGCGATACACCGCATGGACCTGGCAGGCGCCCTCGCCGGGCGCGAGCACGGCGTAGTCGTCGCCCGCCGAGTTCAACCCCTGCCGCAGCAGGTTCAGCGTCGTGGTGGACTTGCCCGAGCCGCCTGGTCCCGCCAGCAGCACGCCCCGTCCACGGGCATCCGCCACGCTGCCGCCATGCGCCAGCCATGCGCCAGCCTGCAAGGCCAGCAGGTGGACGAAGCTCTTGAGCGGCGAGTACCGTTCCCAGGAAGGCAGCCGCGCGCAGTCCTCCGCATGGAATACACCCAGGCCGCGCAACGCATCGAAGGCCGTGATCAATCCCCGCGCGGGATCCGGCAACAGCAACTGGTGCGCCCCGCCTTGCCGGGCCGCCTCGAAACACGCGCGGACCCCGGCGCCCGACAGGTGCAGCCCGGGCAGCGTCCGTGGATGGCGCCCATCCAGGCACCAGACCTGGAAGACCCCGGGCTCGGGGCGGTCCAGTTCCGTGGCCGCATAGAACGCGCGGACGATGTCGGCAAAACCCGACCGGGCATCCGCGATCACATCGAAACGAACCGGGCCGGCACGGACGGCATGGACGATCCAGTCCCCCTGCGCCTGGCCGAACGGCATCAGGCGGCCAGCCAGCTCATCGAACCATTGCCGGTGCGCCATGCCTCAGGCGGGCTTTTGCGGCCAGCCCGCGACGACGTCGGTCTCGTGGATGGGGTCCAGCCCAAGGATTTCCTGCATGTCGGCGTAGACCGACATGGTCAGCTCCGCGGGGTCCGCGACCGCGATGGCGGGCACGGCGACGTCGGCCGGGCTCGGCGCCGCGATCAGTATCTGTTCATCCAGCGCCTGCTGGACCAGTTTGCCGAGCGCGTCTCGCGCGGCCTCGCTCCAGCCGTTGGCGCCGGCCAGTTGCTCCGGCGTGACGCCGGCCATCAAGGCTTGCCACACCTCGACCGCCGTGCCCTGCAGGTTGTAATAGTTGCCGACGTCCAGATTGATCACGATGGTTTCATTGCCGACCACCTCGGCGATGCAGGGCGGCGACTGTAGCGTGTACGAGCTGGAGAAATTCATGATGCTGCGATTTCCGAATGCTTGGATGATCAAATCGTCGAGGCCCCGGCCGCGCGCCGCCTCTGGATGGAGGCATGCAGCACCTGGAACAGGCCCAGGTCGCGTGTCGGGACGCCGCGGGTCATGTTGGTCTCGTGGACCCGGTACAGCAGGCCGATCTCCGGGACCCGGCGGATATCGCAGCCGGCGTCCGCCAGGCGCAGGAAGAAGTCCTGGTCCTCGCTGAAACGCAGGTCCGGATCGAACCTGCCGTGCTGCTGGAAAACCTCTCGCCGAAAAGTACTGGCGCCCAGGTGATGCAAATGGCCGGCTTGCTGGCCGTCGGGAAACCGGAAACGCGACGACTGCGCCTCATCCTCGACCACGTACCGGGTCTTGCCCATGATGGCGGCGGCGCCATTCCGTTCCAGTGCCCCACAATGCGCATCGAGACGGCCCGCGGGCCATTGGTCGTCGTGGTCGAGGAACGCGATGAAACGCCCTGCCGCTACTTCCAGTCCCAGATTGCGGGCGCCGGCTGGTCCCACGCCGTCCGAACCCAGGCGCAGGCAGGCATGGTCCTGCTGGAAGGCGTCCAGGATGGCGGCAGTGCCATCCGTCGAACCATCGTCGATGACGATCAGCTCGTCGGCCGCGGACGCATTGCCGACGATGCTGGACAAGGCCTGCGCCAGAAAACGCTGCCCGTTCCTGACAGGCACGATGATCGATGCGCGTACGCTCGCCCGGCCGGTCACCCCCGGCTCCTGGCGCGCGACGCATACTGCTTGAAAACCACCCGGTTTCCCCCCGGTAGCGTGCCTTGCTCCCTCCTGGCGCTAGGCGGCACAGGCCTCGAATCCTAGCACACCGCCATCGTGCCGCGAGCCGATCGGCGGCATCGCTCAGCGGCGCCGCCCCGCCATCCAGCCCAGCGTATCCTCGGTCCGCCCCGACGGCACGTACTCCGCGCCGACGAAGCCGTCATAGGGCAGCTCGTCCAACGCGGCGAACACGTTGGCGAAATGGATCTCGCCGGTGCCAGGCTCGTGGCGCCCCGGCGTATCGGCGAACTGAATGTGGCCGATGCGCGCGCAGTGGGTGCGCAAGCTGCGGATCAGGTCGCCCTCCATGATCTGCATGTGATAGAGGTCGTACTGGATCCGCAGGTTGGGATGCCCCGCGCGGTCGATGGCGTCGAGCGCCGCGCGCGTGGTGTCGATCAGGTAGCGGGGACGGTCCACCGTATTGACCGCCTCCGTCACCACGCCGATGCCGAGGTCGCCCAAGACCTGCGCGGCATGGGCCAGATTGGCCGCCAGCGTGTCCAGGCAGCGCTCGCGATCATGCCCGGGCCCCGGGCAGCCGGCCAGCACGTTGATGTTGCGGGGCTTGAGCACCCGCGCCACCGTGGCGGCCTGCGCCACCGCCTCGCGGAAGGCGGCCTCCCGCCCCGGCACCCCGGCCAGGCCCTGCCCGCCCGTCATCAGGTCGCCCGCTGGCACGTTGCACAGCGCCAGATCGACCCCGGCCGCGTCCAGCGCGTCGCGCCACCGCCCGGCCTCGTGGCCGTAGGGGAACTGGACCTCGACGGCATCGAAGCCGGCCCGGCGGGCGGCCGCGGGCCGCGCCAGTTCAGGCACTTCGAGGAAAAGCATGGACAGGTTGGCCGAGAATCGGATCATGGCGGGGTCAGGTCAGGGTCGATACAAGGGCCGGCATGGCTTCAGGACTCCTCGGGAAAACCGCGCAGGAAAAACCGGCGGGCCCGTCCCAGCAGGAAATTCAGGACCAGTCCGAGCAGCGAGATCGCGACCAGCGCCACGAACATGTCGACCGTGATGAAACTGCGCGAGGCAATCACGAGCTGATGGCCGAGGCCGTCGGTGGAAGTGATCATCTCCGCCAGGAACACCACCACGCAGGATATGACGAGGCCGATGCGGCAGCCGGTCAGGATGGACGGCATGGCCGCCGGCAGGACGATGGACGTCACGATGCGCGAGCGCGGCGTTCCGGCGGCCAGTGCCGACCAGATCAGCTTGGGTTCGACCGACCTCGCGCCGTGCAGCGTCGCCAGCAGGATGGGGAAGGCGGCATCGGCCACGACCAGCGCGATCTTGGACGAATGGTCGAAGCCCAGCAGCAGGATGAAAGCCGGGTAGAGCGCCACCTTGGGGATGGGTCCCAGCACGCGGACCATGGGCACCACGATCGCGGCGCCGACCCGCGACCGGGCCGCCGCCATGCCCAGGCCGACGCCCAGCACCAGGGCGATGAAGAAGCCCACGAACAGCCGGAACAGGGTGATGCCGACGTCGGACAGGAAGGCGGGCGAGGCCAGTTGCTCCAGCAGCCGCATGACGACGGCGTACAGGCTGGGCAACTGGTTCTCGGTCACCCGCCCCGACATGGCCAGCCCCTGCCATGCGGCCAGGATCAGGACCAGCGGCAGCGCGCCGATGAGGGGAGAAATGCGGCGAGCCTTCGTCATAGCGCCCCCGCCGTGGCGTCGGACTGCCGGTCGGCCCAGCGGGTCAGCCGCGCGCGCACGGCCTCGAAGCACATGTCGAGCACGATGCCCAGGACGCCGATGACGATGATCATCGCGTAGACCGTCTCGTACTGGGCCATGTCCATGGCGTTGAACAGGATATTGCCCGCGCCGGTCTGGCGCGCGATCATTTCGCTGGTGATCATGGTGATCAGGCCCATCACGATACCGGTGCGGCAGCCGGTCAGGATCTCCGGCAGCGCGGCCGGCAACACGATCCGGAACATGCGCTGCGCGCCGTTCATGCCCATGGCCGCGGCGGACCACAGCATCTTCTCTTCCACGGCGCGCGCGCCCTGGTAGCTGTGGTACAGCAGCGGCAGGCTGACCCCCAGGAACACGACCAGGATCTTGGAGGCGTCGCCCACGCCCAGCCACAACATGATGAGCGGCATCAGCGCGGCCTTCGGAATGGGATAGACCACCATCAACAGCGGATTCATCAGAGTCTCGACCACCGGCGAGCGGCCCATCAGCAGGCCGACAGGCCCCGCCACCATCAGCGCCAGGGCGAAGCCGATCAGCATGCGCCGCAGCGAATCCAGGATGTCGAAAGTCGCCTGCGGGTCGGCGAAGATGCGCGGCAGCTCGCACAATGCCTGCGCGGCCGTCGGCAGGCCCGGGTTGTCGTACAGGCGCGCCGCGACCTCCCACGCCACCAGCAGTCCCAGGCACACCAGCAGCGCGGATACGCCCGGCGCTTGCAGGACCTTCTTCACGCCGCTTCCTCCTGCTCGGGCTGGTTGTCGATCATCGCCTCGATATCAATGACGTACCGCTGGTAGCGGGGATTGAGCAGCAGCTCGGCGCGCACACGCGGCCGGGGCAGGTCGATGGTGACGATTTCCTTGATGCGCCCGGGCGACTTGGTCAGCACCACGACCCGGTCCGACAGATAGACCGCCTCCTCCACGCTGTGGGTGACGAACAGCACGCTCTTGCGGTCGCGTTCCCAGATCTTGAGCAGATCGTTCTGCAGGCGGTTGCGGGTATGCGCATCCAGCGCGCCGAAGGGTTCGTCCATCAGCAGGACGGCGGGGTTGTAGGCCAGCGTACGGGCGATGGCCACCCGCTGCTTCATGCCGCCCGACAATTGCTTGGCGTAGAAATTCTCGTAGCCCGACAAACCCACCATGGCCAGCAGCTCGCGCGCCCGCGCCTCGGCCGGCGCCTTCGCCACGCCCTGCTGGCGCAGGCCGTACGCCACGTTGCCCAGCACCGTCTTCCATGGATAGAGCGCGAACTCCTGGAATACCGGCCCGCGGTCCGGGCCGGGGCCGGTGACCGGCCGGCCGTCGATCTCGACCACCCCCGAGATCTGCTTGACGAACCCGCCCACGATGTACAGCAGCGTGGACTTGCCGCAACCCGAGGGACCGAGGATGGAGATGAACTCGCCGTCGCGAAGGTCCAGAGAAATATCCGACAGGGCGACATGCCGCTCGCCCTTGCCGACGGCGAAGACCTGGGAAACGTTCTTGATGGCAATCATGGAGGGGTTCCAGAGCGCGGCCCCGCCTGCGCGGGGCCTGTCCTTGCATGGGCGCCGGGGCGCTACTTGATCGGGGCGTGCATGTCGCCGTTCTTGAACGAGGCCACGTCCACCTTCTGCGACATCAGGCCGGCTTGCGTGAAGCTGTCCAGCAGACTCTGGATGGCCGGGAAATTGGGCGCCATGCCGGGATCGCGGGCGAAGTCGTTGGCCTTGAGCAGATAGGTGTCCAGCACCGATACGGGCGCCTTGGTCACCTCGGACACGACCTTCAGCGTCTCGGGGCGATTGGCCAGCACCTTGCCCATGGCGGAGGTCAGGTCGCGGATATAGGCCTTCACCAGCTCGGGGTTCTGGTCCACGAAATCCTTGCGGCACGCTTCCAGGATGTGCACGAAATTCGGCTGCTGGTCGGCCACCGAGAAGAGCTTGCGCAGGCCGCCCTTGGCTTCGGCGCGCGCCGCGAAAGGCTGGTTCAGCACGCCGGCATCCACGCGGCCCGCCCGGATCGCGTCCTCGGACGGCGCGAAGCCGGTCTCGATCAGCTTCACGTCGGTCTTGGGATCCAGGCCGTTCTTCTCCAGCATCTGCACCAGCGGCGCATAGACGCCCGCCCCCAGCACCGACAGGCCGATGCGCTTGCCCTTCAGGTCCTTGACGGACTTGATGGGCGAATCATCCTTGACGGCCCAATAGACCGAGAAGCTGGAGGGGGTCTCGAACACGTGCTGGGCGATGATCGAAGTCTGCACCTTGGCCTCGATCAGGCCCTGCCCGACGGACAGCGGCGTCTGCGTGCCACAGTCCACCGCCTTGGCGGCGAAGGCCTGCATGACCGGCGACGTGCCCTGGAACTGCACCCATTCGATCTTGTACTTCGAGCCGATCTGCGGGAACTCGGCGGGCCGCTTCATCATCCAGTACTTGGCTTCCTCGGCGGGGATCAGCCAGCCCACGCGGATCACCTGCTGGGCGGCGGCGGGTACGGACCATGCGGCGATGAGGCCGGTCAGGGCAAGCGCTGCGATTTTCTTCATGAATGACTCCTGGCAGGTTGACGATCGGATTTCAATTCCACGATGCTGCACATGACCACGTTTCGCCCCCAAGGGCGCGCGCGCAAGCGCGTAGCGGGTCATCTACGGTCGCTCAGCTTATAGATTTCCAGCGCCTCGGACTCTGGGCCGAGCGTGGCGTTGACCAGCCGGAACATCTGCGAGGCCACCGCGGTCATCGGCACCGGCGTGCCGGTCTGGCGGGCCAGTTCGACCACGCTGTCCAGATCCTTGAGCATCGTATAGGTGTGGCCGATGGGGGGATGATGGACGCCCTGCGCCATGCGCGGCAGGAACAGCTGCAGCGGCTTGGAATCGGCGAACCCGCCGGCCAGGGCCTGCGGCAGCAGCATCGGGTCGATGCCGGCGTTCGCCGCCAGCCGGGTGGCCTCGGCCAGGATGGCCATGGTACCGCCGACGATGATCTGGTTGCACAGCTTGGTGGTCTGCCCCGCGCCCAGCGGGCCCATCAGCGTGAAACGCTGGGCCATGTGCTGCACGTAGGGCCGGACCCGTTCGTAATCTTCCTGGCTGCCGCCCGCCATGATGGCCAGTGAGCCTTCTTCTGCGCCCTTGGTTCCGCCGGAAACCGGCGCGTCCATCCAGCGCATGCCATTGGCGGCGGCCAGGCGGGCCGCGATGTCGCGCGTGGCCGCCGGCGTGATGGACGAGAAATCGACCACGACCTTGCCCTGGCCCGGCACGGACGCCAGCCCGTTCGCGCCGAACGCCACTTCCTCGACCGCCGCGGCGTCGGTCAGGCACATGAAGATGATGTCCGCCTCGCGCGCCACGTCGGCGGGACTGGCCGCCACGCGCGCGCCCGCCGCCCGGGCCGGTTCGGCCTTGGCCGCCGAGCGGTTCCAGACCGCCAGGCCGCAACCCGCCGCCCGCAACCGCAGCGACATGGGCAAGCCCATCAGGCCCATGCCCAGATATCCCAATCGTGCCGTACTCATCGTGCTTCCTTTTTCTCGAATATCGTGGCGGTTCAGACGGAGTGGCTCGCCGGTTCGGGCCACTGCGCGCCGCCGTCATGGGTGACGGCGCCGGTGTCGGCCTGCCCCACGGTCTTGGCATACTTGGACAACAGCCCCGCCTTGTGGTTGGGCGGCGGCGGCTGCCAGGCGGCGCGGCGGCGCGCCAGCTCGGCGTCGTCCACCAGCAGCTCCAGGGTACGCGCGTCGCCGTCGACACGGATGCGGTCGCCGTCGCGTACCAGCGCCAGGGTGCCGCCCGCGGCCGCTTCGGGCGCGATGTGCCCGACGCAGATGCCGCGCGTGGCGCCCGAGAACCGGCCGTCAGTCAACAGGGCCACCTTCTCTCCCATCTGCTGGCCATAGATCAGCGCCGTCACGCCCAGCATCTCGCGCATGCCCGGTCCGCCGGCAGGGCCTTCGTAGCGGATGATGAGCACGTCGCCCTCGGCGTAGCGCCGCTGGCTGACGGCCTCGGCGCAGGCATCCTCGCCGTCGAAGACCCGCGCGGGGCCCTCGTGCACGCGCCTGGCCAGGCCCGCGACCTTCAGCAGCGCGCCGCTGGGCGCCAGGTTGCCCTTGAGCACCGCCAGGCCGCCGTCGACCAGGATGGGCTGGTCGGCCCGGCGCACGACTTTCTCGTCGGGCTCCGGCGCCGCCCCGTGCTCTTCGGCCAGCGTGCGGCCGGTCACGGTGAGACAACTGCCGTCGATGTGCCCGCTGCGTATCAGTTCGCGTATCAGCACCGACACGCCGCCGATGTCGTAGACGTCCTTGGCCACGTACTTGCCGCCCGGCCGCAGGTCGCCGATCAGCGGCGTGCGCGCGAACACCGCCGCCACGTCGTCGACGTCGAAGGCGATGCCTGCCTCGTTGGCGATCGCGGGGATGTGCAGGGCCGCGTTGGTCGAACCGCCCGTGGCCGCCACCAGCGCACAGGCGTTTTCCAGCGCCTTGCGCGTAACGATCTCGCGCGGCAGCGGGCCGCCGTTCTCGATCAGTTTCATCACGATCTGGCCCGCGCGGCGGGCGATGTCCAGGCGCTCGGAATACACGCCCGGCACCATGGCCGAGTTCGGCACGGTCAGCCCCAGCGCCTCGGCCACCATGGCCATGGTGTTGGCCGTGAACTGGCCCGCGCAGGCGCCGATGGTGGGCTTGCAGGCGCGCTCCAGCATCATGACCTTCTCTTCGGTCATCTTGCCGGTCTGGGCCGCGCCCACCGCTTCGTAGGCATCCAGCACCGTGATGTCACGCCCTTCGAAACGTCCCGGCAGCGCGCTGCCGCCGTAGACGAACACACCCGGCACGTTGCAGCGGACCAGCCCCATCATCGCGCCCGGCAAGGTCTTGTCGCAGCCGCCGAACGCCACCAGGCCGTCGTGCGCATGGCCGTGCACCACCGCCTCGATCGAATCGGCGATCAGCTCGCGGCTGACCAGCGAGAACTTCATGCCCTCGTGGTTCATGCCTATGCCGTCGGACACCGAAATGGTGGCGAACTCCCGCGGCGTGCCGCCGGCCGAGGCCACGCCCATGCGCGCGGCCTCGACCTGCGGCGCATGGGTCATGTTGCAGGGGCTCAGGTCGCCGCGCATGCTGACGATGCCGACCATGGGCTTGGCGATGTCCTCGTCGTCCAGGCCCGTGGCGCGCATGAAGGCGCGGTGCGGCGTCCGGTCCAGTCCCTCGCGGGTGATGTCGGATCTCAGGCGCTTGGTTTTCATTCTCTTCTACTCCGGGTTCTCGGTCTTCGTTGCCGGCCTTATCGGCTCATGGCACCGGGCACGGCGCTGAGCCGGTCGAACACCCAGCTCACGTCGGTCTCGATGAATTTTCGGGCCTGCGCGAAGTCGCCCGCGCGCATGGCCGCCACCGCCGACTCGTGCAGGTGGTCGGCGGCGATGGTGTCGGTGTGCAGGAACTCGCGCGTGGCGCGCAGGTAGGCGCCCGATTGCAGCCAGAGGCTGTCGATCATGGCCAGCATGACGGGCGACTGCGCGGCCTGGTAGATGGTGTAGTGGAAGATGCGGTTTTTCTCCAGGCTGTCCACCAGCCCTTCGCGCGAACGGCGAGCCACGGTGATCTCGGCGGCCAGCCGCCCGAGTTCGTCCAGCTGGCGGGCGGTCAGGCGCGGCCCGGCCCACTCGGTGACGGTGCCCTCGACCAGCACGCGCGAGCGGCGGATATCGTCCAGCCGCTCCCGCGTGATCAACGGCACGCGCACGGTGCCGCTGCGCATCGGCTCCAGCCCTTGCTGGGCCACCAGTTGCCGCAGCGCCTCCCGCACCGGCATGGTGCTGGTCTCCAGCGCGTTGGCCAGGTCCTGGATGCCGAGCAACTGGCCGGCGGGATATTCGCCGTGCATCAGCTTGTTGCGCAGGGTCTGGTAGACCGCGTCGGACACCGAGGACCGCACGACGGGCTTGATGACACCCAGGGCAGGGAGCATGGCGGCCGTCCTAGACACAGTAGAAATCGATCATGGTGGGGATGACGTCGTTCATCAGCACGATCTTCTTGGCCGCGATGCGCCAGCCGTCGCCCTGCGGCCTGAGCAGGTGCTCGTAGCGGCCGAAGAACGTATGCTGGTCGCGGTGCTTGACGTTGTAGACATGGCAGGTCCAGGCCGACTCGACGCGCACCCGGCCCTCGCCGGCCGCCGTCGCCACGCATCCAGTCACGGCATGGCAGGTACGGGGCAAGGGCGTGGAAGCGACCGACAACCCGGACCGAACCCGCCAGACGCGGTCTTCCAGGCCGGCGCGCGCGGCGCAATACATCAACGACAACTCGCTGTCCGGCGACACCGACAACCGATGCTCGTCGGTCCACGCGGGCAGCCAGAAACTCGCGTCCTCGGCATACAGCGCCAGCCAGTCGTCCCAGCGCTGCGCGTCCAGGTGGGCGGCTTCCTGGAACACGAGGGCCTGCGCGTCGGCCTGCACTTCCAGCGCCAGCCTGCTCATTTCAATTTCCTCGACCAGTTGCGGTACAGCGCATGGAACACGGTCTCGTCGCTCATCTCGAACGCTCCAGAGATCGACGTGTCAGGCGCGATGTCCAGCTCCGCCGCGTGCGCATCGGCGCCCCGCACCACCCGTCCCATGCCGCGCGAGTAGCCCTGCTGCCACTCGATCTCGCCGCTTTCGAAGCCACGCTGGCAGTCCTCGAAAGTGACCGTATCGTCGGGCGTGGCCAGGCCGCTGGGGTTGAAGAAGTCCTCGTACTGGCGCAGCCGCTGGCGCCGCTGTTCAGCATCCTCGCCCACCGGCGCCAGGCAATAGGACGTGATCTCGGTCAGGTCGACCGCCAGCGGGCGGATGACGCGCATCTGCAAGGCCGCGTTGGAAGCCAGTTGCAGGTTGGGAAAGACGTTGCACTGGCGCGTGCGCAGCATCCATTCCGCGCGCGTCCCGCCGACGCGCTCCCGGAGCTCGGACAGGCGGGCGTACAAGGGATGGTTCTCCACCGGCGAAGTGGTCCAGACCAGCGCGTGTCCGTTGGCAAAGCCGAAGGACCCCATCATTTCTTCGCGCTTCTTGCCTCCGGCCTGCCAGATCGCCGCCTCGACGTCGGTTCGTCCCGCCATGCCGGAACGCCGGTCCAGCAACCGCAGGTAGGACGGATGCGTGGATGTGAAGTGGTAGGCGTCGGTGGAGTTCTCCAGTTGCAGCTTCCAGTTGCCGCGGTAGGTGTAGGTGACCGCGCCGGGCACGATCTCCAGGCCGGCTTCGCTCTGGTCGACCGCCATGTCGATGAAACGCCGGATGTCGCCCAGGTATTCCTCGAGCGGCGGCACCTCGGCCGCCAGGCTGGCGAACAGGAAGCCGCGGTATTCCGCGAAGCGGGCCACCGGCTGGAGATCGTGGCTGTCATCGTCGAAGGCGGCGGGATAGTCGCCCTGGGCCTTGCCCTTGACGCCCAGGTTGCGCCCATCGCTGCCGTAGGCCCAGCCATGGTAGTGGCAGACATGGGTCCGGCGGTTGCCGCGACGCTGATGGCAGACCAGGGCGCCCTTGTGGCGACAGGAATTATGGAAACAGCGCAGCACGCCATCCTGGCCTCGCATGACGACCAGCGGCTGCCGCCCGATGCTGGTCGTGACGTAGTCCTGGGGATTGGGCACCTGGGAAGCATGGGCGACGAACACCCAGCCGCCGTGGAAGAAGCGGTCCATTTCCCGGGCGTAGACGTCGTCGCGGCGGAATACGTCGCGGTGGACGCGGAATACGCCGTCGGCGGGCCTGTCGTCGATAAGATGGGCAATGTCTGCCGGCATGGATCCCCCGAGGTGCGCGCCAGAATTAGATCTTGGATATTCGATCTTTGATCAAATCCTAGCAAGCGGATGACCACAATGACCACGGGGGTTTACCCGTGCCGGACCGCCGGAACAGCGGCGCCCCCACACCGGCCCGCTGACCCGGCCGGGGTATCCTAAGGCATGCCCGCCACCGCTCCCGACCATTCCCGCTGCTTCATCGCCCTCGGCCCCGACGACTGCACACGCGCACGCCTGGCCGCGCTGGGCGCCAACCTGCCGCCGGCGCGCCTGCATCCCGCCGACCTGCACCTGACGATCGCTTTCCTGGGCGGCCTGACGCACGATCACGAAATCCGGCTGCGCGCGGCGCTGGCGCCCCTGGCGCGCGCCCTGCCCGTGCTGGACGGCGAGTCGCTGGAACTGTGGCCGCAGCCGGCGCGGCCCCGCGTGGCGGTGGCCAGCTTCTCGCTGCCCGCGCCACTGCGCCGAATGGTCGAGGACACACAAACCATCGTGCGCGGCATGGGGCTGCCGGTGGAAGGCCGCCCCTTTCGCCCGCATGTGACGCTGGCCCGCTTCAAGGCCGACCAGTCCATGCCGGACCTGCCGCGGCCCATGCCGGCGATTCCGCCGGCGCGCTTCGGCACGCTGGGCCTGTACGCCTCGGCGCCGGCCGGATCGGAGCTGCGCTATGCCGCGCTGTTCCGGTTCGACCTGGCCTGACCTCCGGCGTCAGGCCTGCGCGCTGGGCAGGGGCGAGCTTTCCGAAAGGCGGATCATTTCCACCGCCAGCGCGGCCACCAGACGATCCCGCTGGCCACGGGCCGACGGCACGTTCCACAGGTCCTGGACCTCGTGCGGGTCGGCTTCCAGGTCGTAGAACTCACACACCGCCGGATCGTCCGACAACGTCAGCCGGTGGCGGCCATCGAACAGCGTGCGCACCTTGAAGCGACGCGGCCGTCCGAACGCGTATTGCAGCGGTTCGCTTTCAACCACGATGCCGGCGCGCTCCGGCGCCGGCGCGGCCTCGCCGCGGATCATCGGCAGCAGGTTCGCGCCCTGGATGCCGTTGAAGGGCGCCAGGCCGGCGCGCGCCAGGATGGTCTGCGCGATGTCTATCGTGCCCGCCACGTCGTCCACCACCGCGCCGCGCCGCTGCTCGGCCAGTTGCGGATCGTGCCAGATGAACGGGACCTGGGTCACGCTGCGATAGTGCATGACGCCCTTGAGCGCGATGCCGTGGTCGCCCATCATCTCGCCGTGGTCGGCGGTGAAGATGACCACGGTATCCTCGCGCAGCCCCAGTTCGTCCAGCCTGGCCAACACCCGGCCGATGCAGTCGTCGACCAGGCTGATCGAACCGTAGGTCAACGCGGTCACCTCGCGGCACTCGCGCTCATTCAAGGCGAAAGGCACGTAGGCCTCGCGCGAGGCGCCCGCGCGGGTGCGCTCGTGCACGGCCCGCAGCAGCGCCGGCATGTTCTCCTGGTGGAAAGACGGCGGCAGCGGAATGCCTGCCGGGTCGTACATGTCCCAGTACTTGCCGGGAGGCGTGAACGGGTGGTGCGGATCGGGGAACGAGCATTGGATGAAAAACGGCGCATCATCGTCCCGCCCCGCGTGCCGGGCCAGCCACTCGCAGGTCTGCTCGGCCACGTAGCTCGAGGGATACAGCTCCACCGGCATGCGTGTGCGCCAGGCCTGCGGCGAATCGTAGCGGTCGTCGGCGATGGCATTTTCGCGGCCGCGCAGGCTGTCGGGATCGGGATGGCGCTCGGCCAGCCAGCGCGCGTAGTCGCCCTGCACGCGGTCGCCGTGCATGGTGCACAGGCGCACGTCGTCGAAGCCGTAGAACGGCGTCTGCACATGGAAGGATGGATCGGCCTTCCAATAGGGCGTCCACTCGTTGTCGTAGTCGCGGCCGCGCCGGTGGTGCCGGTGCGCGTCCTTCATCGCCTCCGACGGCGGCGTGCCGCCGTTCAGGTTTTCCCAACCGCGGATGGGCGGATTGTTGTAGCCGAAGTTCTGCAGGTGCGACTTGCCGATCAGCGCCGTCGCGTACCCCGCATCGCGCAGCAGCTCGACGAAGGTGACGTCCTCGCGCGACAGCGGGATGCCGTTGTGCAACACGCCGTGCAGCGAGGGCATCCGGCCGGTCATCAACGTCGCCCGGTTCGACATGCAGGTGGGACTGGCCACGTAGAACTGCGAGGCGCGCACGCCGGCGCGCGCCAGCGCGTCCAGGTTCGGCGTGCGCAAGATGGGGTTGCCGTAGCACCCCAGGTGATCGGCCCGCTGCTGGTCGGTCATGACCAGCAGGATGTTAGGCCGCTTGGAAACACGCGGGTTCATGCGATCAATCGGCCGAGATGTTGAATTCTTTGACGATCTTGCCGTAGCTGTCGTACTCGGCCTTGGCCATGCGGGCGAGATCTTCGGACGAACCGCCCAGCGGCACTTCCCACTGCTGCTTGAGCTTGGCGGCGGTGTCCGGCTGGCGCAGCACCGCGTTGAACTCCTGGTTCAGCTTTTCGACCACGGCGGGCGGCGTTCCCTTGGGCGCGAACACGCCGTACCAGGCGCCGGTCGCGGTGTTGGGATAGCCCTGCTCGGCCAGCGTAGGCAGGTCGGGCATCAGGGGTGAACGCTCCTTCTCGGCCATGCCCAGCGCCACCAGGCGCCCGGCGGCGATATGCTGCGCCACGACGCCGATACTGGCGTAGGTGATCTTCACGTGGCCGCCCAGCACGTCGGCGATCGCGGGCGCCACGCCCTTGTAGGGCACGTGCAGCATGTCCACGCCCGCGGACTTCTTGAACAGCTCGCCGGCGATATGCATGGGCGAACCGCTGCCCGGGGTGGCATAGGCGATTCCGGGCTGCTTCTTGAGCAGCGCGACCAGCTCCTTGGCGTTCTTCACGCCCAGCGACGGGTGGGCCACCATCATCATGGCGCCCTTGGACGGCGCCACGACGGGTACGAAATCGTTCAGCACATCCAGGTTGACGTTCGCGCTCTTGGGCAATACGTGGGGAGCGATCAGGAACGTATTGGGCGCGAACAACAGGGTGTAGCCGTCGGCCGGCGCGCGCGCGACCGCCGATGCGCCCATCATGCCGCTGACGCCCGGACGGTTCTCGACGATGATGGACTGGTGCATGCGCGCGGCGAGCTTCTCGCCCAGCATGCGGGCGCCGATGTCCGGTCCGCCGCCGGCGGGATAGCCGACGATGATGGTGATGGGCTTGGCCGGGAAATCATTCCCCTGCGCGTGCGCGGTCAGGGCGGCAAGCGGCAGACAGCCCAGGGCCAGGGCGAATTTGCGGAGCAATGCGAACATGGAGGCACCTATGAAAATGCGGGGCGGACGGCGCCGCGCGGGACGCCACGGGCGCCTCCGAACGCGGAGAAGCGCAGATTCTTCCCTGAAAACCCGCCAGCCTCCACCCCAATAACGCTTCATTAGGCCGCAATTCGTCCCGCCTGCCGATAAAATCGACAGGGCGCCATCGATGGAGGAAGACGTGGATGTATTGAGCGAGGTCCTGTCCGGCTGCCGGGCCGATAGCGCCACGACCGGCCGCTTCATCCTGCATGCCCCGTGGTCGCTGGAGTCCACGGGACTACAGGGCGCGATGTTCCGTATCGCCCAGGGCGCGCCCTATTGGATACAGCCCGCAGGCATGCCGCCCGTGCGGGTGCCCGCGGGCGACCTCGTCGTGCTGCCCCGCGGCGGCAGGCATACCATTTCGTCCGAGCCGGGACTCGCTCCAGTGCCCTTCGCCGACGTGCTGGCCGCCCACGGCATGCGCGAGCGCGGGGAAAAACCGCTGGTGTTCACGCATGGCGAAGGCGGCACGCCCACCGAGCTGTTCACCACCATCGTCGACTACGGCCCGTTGGGGCAGAACACCGTGCTGCGCTTCCTGCCCGGCCTCATCCACCTGCGCGAGGACGACGTGAACCTGGCCTCGTGCCTGGCGCCCACCATGCGCCTGTTCATCGAGGAAAGCCTGAACCGCCAGCCGGGCTGGAAGCTGTCGGCCGCGCGCATGGGCGACCTGCTGATGGTGCACGTGCTGCGCGCCTATCTGCTGCGGCACCGCGACACCGAACCGAACTGGCTGCGCGGCCTGGCCGACCCCAAGATCGCCCAGGCCATCATGCTGATGCACCGCTGGCCCGAAAAACCCTGGACCCTGCCCTGGCTGGCCGACGAAGTCTGCATGTCGCGCTCGCGCTTCAGCGCGCGCTTCCGGGAGCTGGTGGGCGTATCGCCGATCTCCTATCTGACGGCGCGCCGCATGGAGCGGGCCGCCGAACGGCTGCGGCTGGGATCGGTGCGGCTGGCCGACGTGGCCGAACTGGTCGGCTACGGCTCCGAAAAGATCTTCGCCCGCGCCTTCCGGCGCTGGGCAGGCGTGCCGCCCGGCGAATACGGACGGCGCGCCGGCTGAGTCCGTTCAGGGCTGCCGCTGGCGGACGATCAGCACGTCGCAGGGCGTGTGCTGGATCAATTTTTCCGCCACGCTGCCGATGGCCGTGCGCAGGATCCCCGTGCGGCCATGCGTGCCCACCACCAGCAGCTCGGCGGGATGGCGCGCCACGTAGTCGGGCAGCACATCCTCGGGCAGGCCATGCTCGATCTTCCATTCGACGTCGGGCCGGTTCAACAGCGCCGCGTTCCGTTTCATGAATTCGGCCACCTCGTTGTCGGCCCGCGCCCTGGCCTGTTCCACCACGGCCGCCTCGGCATGCGCGCCATGGGTGGAGAAAGCGTGGAACAGCAGCGGCCGCGCATCCGGGAACAGGCTCAGCGCCGCCTGCAAGGCCTGGCGCGCGCCCTCCGAGAAATCGACGGCGGCGACGAAATCGCGATAATCGTGATGCGGCCGTTCGCGCACGATCAGGATGGGCTGGGCGGCCTCGCGCGCGAGTTTCTCGACCGTGGTGCCGAGCAGCAGGCGGCCCAGGGTCTCGTCGCGGGCCACCCCGGTGACGATGAGATCGCAGTGGCGCGCCTCGGCCGTCTTGCGGATGACCTCGACCGCATGCCCCGTTTCCAGCACCAGCTCGGCCTGGACGTCTACGCTGCCCAGGCCGGCCCGGAAGCGCCGCTCGGCGGTATTTCGGTCGACCACCTGGCTGCGCCGGGCGGTCAGCACGTCGCCCAGCGACGTCTCGTGCACGCACACCGCGACCAGCCTGGCGCCGTGCTCGCGCGCCAATTGCACCGCCCGGTCCTGGGCGCGGTCGCAGCGCGCGCTCAGGTCGGTGGCGAGCAGGATGCAGCGCAGGTTTTCGGTGGAGGGTCCTTCCATGCTGATCTCCCTTGGCGAGGATCCGGAGGCGGGACGGGAAGGCCGTGGATCGCGCAGCCTCCCCGCCGGACCTACGATACCAACGGACGGCGGCCCTGCCAATCAGAACGAGAACGACGCGCGGGGGGCATCGCGCCCGGCCGCGGCGCACGCCTCGATGTAGCCGGCCAGCAGCCGCGCCGCCGCGGAAAGCGGCCGCCGGTCGTCATGGGCCAGCCACAACCCCATCGTCATCGGCGGCCCGCCGGGCGACAGTTCGGCCAGGAGTCCGGACTCGATGTCCCGGCGGACCGTCTTGGCCGGCACGCACCAGATGCCCACGCCCGCCGCCGTCAGCTCCCGCACCATGCCCGATTCGGTGGCGCGCGATGCCACCGGCGTGCCGGCGATGCCGGCCGCGCGCAGCATGTCGGCCATGTGGATCGAGAACCCGGAACGATGCGCGGCCCGCACGAATTTCTGCCGGGCCAGTTCCTGCGGCGACACCTCGCCGCGTCCGGCCAGGGGATGCGAGGGGGCGGCCACCAGGGCGAAGCGCTCGACACCGATGACCCGGCCCGCCACCCCCTCCTGCGGCCACCGGCTCAGGAAGCAGCCCAGGTCGGCGCTGCCGTCGCGGACTTGCGCGAGGACCTCGTCCAGCGTGCCGGCCACCATGGCCAGCTCGTATTCGGGATGTTCACGGGCGAAACCCGCCAGCGCGGGCGGCAGCACCGAATTGGCCACCGGCCGCTGGCAAGCCAGGACGATGCGCCGCTCGCCGGAGCGGCGGCCGCCGTCGAGGTCCTCGGACAGGCGCGCCGCGTCGTCCAGCATCGCGCGGGCATGGGCCAGCACGCGCTCGCCCGCCTCGGTCAGCGTGGGGCGCCGGCCACGCCGGCGCAGGAACAGCGCCGCCCCCGCCCGGCGCTCCAGGGCCTGGATATGCTGGCTGACCGACGGCTGGGCGATGTCCAATTGCTGGGCGGCGCCGGCGAAGCTGCCCGTCTCGGCAACGGCCACCAGCACTTCGAGTCCGCGCGGGGACAGGCTGATCATGCATCCTCCCATAGGTCATTGCCTATATCTCATATAGGGTGCCGGCCCGTTGCCCCGGGCCGCCTCCGCCGATGATACTGCCTGGCTTCCAAGGCGCCACGCACGCGCGCCGCACGATGACAGGAGACACCCATGAAACGTTTGCTGGCCCCCGCCGCGCTGGCCCTGGCGGCACTGCTGGCCTGCGGGACGCCCCACGCCCAGTCGCGCCCGGAATTTCCGTCCAAGGGCGTGCACATCGTCAACCCCTTCCCGCCCGGATCGCCGGTGGAATACATTGGCCGGCTCGTCGCGCAGAACCTGGAACAGGCCTGGGGCAAGTATGTCGTCGTCGAGAGCCGCTCCGGCGCCGGCGGCACCGTGGGCGCCAACTACGTGGCGAAGGCGGCGCCCGACGGCCATACGCTGCTGGTCACCACGGCATCGCCCATCTCCTTCGCCGCCGCGCTGTACGAAAAGCTGCCCTACGACCCGGTCAAGGACCTCGCGCCCGTCTGGGGCATCGTCACCCCCGGCCAGGTCGTGGTGGTCAACAGCCAGCTTCCCATCCGCACGCTGGCCGAACTCGTGGCCTACGCCAAGGCCAATCCCGGCAAGCTGTCGTACGCCTCGTCGGGCATCGGCACGGTGCAGCACTTCGGCGGCGAGCTGTTCCAGGCCCGCACCGGCACCAGGCTGGTCCACGTCCCCTACCGGGGCGGCGCCCCCGCCGCCACCGACCTGGCTGGCGGCCATGTACAGGTCATGTTCGACTCGCTCACCAACCAATTGCGGAATATCGAGTCGGGCAAGGTCAGGCCGCTGGCCATCCTGCGCTCGCGCCGCGACAGCAAGCTGCCCGACGTTCCCACCGCCGCCGAGGCCGGCGTGTCCGGCGTGGAAGTCGTCAACTGGATCAGCCTGTTCGCGCCGGCCGGCACGCCGGCGGACGTGCTGCGCACGCTGCGCCAGACGACGAAATCCGTCATGGCAGCGCCCGACAACGTCGCCAAGCTGACCGAGACCTTCGGCGAAGCGCAGGTGCTGGACGGCGAACAGTTGGCGCAGATGATCCCGACCGAAGCCCGCACCTACATCGAACTGGTCGAACGGGCCGGCATCCCCAAGCAATGACCGCGGCCCCGGCCGCCCCACGCAGGAATTCCGCATGAAAATCGTCCGCGTCGAAACCATCCTGCTGACCATCGCGCTCAATCGCGACTATGGCGGCAGCGTCTACAGCGTGCCCCGCAAGAACGCCATCATCACCCGCGTCCATACCGACGAGGGCCTGGTCGGCCATTGCGTGAACGGTGAAGGCAGCTTCGAGGTCCACCGCCAGGCCCGCGACATCGTCGACCAGGAACTGGCCCCGCTGCTGATCGGCCAGGACCCCACCGCCATCGAAACCCTGTGGTCCCGCATGTGGGCGGCCACTCATCGCGGCGGCCGCGACAAATGGTCGGCCGTGCGCGCCGTAGCCTGCGTGGACAGCGCGCTGTGGGACTTGCTGGGCAAGCGCGCGGGCCTGCCCCTCTATCAGCTGTGGGGCGGCGCGCGCCATGCGCTGCCCATCGTCGCCATCGGCGGCCAGTACCGCGACGGCTACGCGCCGCAGGACTACGGCGCCGAGATGGAGGAATACCGCGCGCTGGGCCTGGCCGGCTGCAAATTCAAGGTGGGCGGACGCGAGGTCGAGGAAGACCTGGCACGCACCCGGGCCGCGCGGCGGGCGGGCGGCGACGATTTCGTGCTGTTCGCCGATGCCAACCGCGCCTGGAGCCGCACCCAGGCCCTGGCCTTCTGCCGGCAGGCGGCGGACCTGGACCTGCGCTGGTTCGAAGAACCCTGCCACTGGGACGACGACCGGCGCGATCTCGCGCTGCTGCGCGCGCAGACGGGCATGCCCATCGCCGCCGGCCAGTCGGAGATCACCACGCAAGACTGCCGCGACCTGATGCTGGACGCCGCCATCGACGTCTGCAACCTGGACGCGAGCTGGGGCGGCGGCCCGACCGCCTGGCTGCGGGTGGCACGCATGGCCGCCTGCTTCGGGGTGCAGATGGGACACCACGGCGAACCCATGGTGGGCTCGCACCTGCTGGCCGCGGTGGAGAACGGGACCTACGTCGAAACCCACCACCCGGACCGCGACCCGATCTTCCACCAGATGGTACTCGGGCGGGGCCGGATAGAAAACGGGCACTACACCCTGCCCCAGGGGCCGGGCTGGGGCGTGGACTTCGATCCGGAATTCATCGAACGGTACCGGACGGATTAAGGCCCGGCCGGAGCCCCAGCCTTCCCGCCAGGCGCGCAAGATTGGCCCGGTCCATGCCCAACTCGCGCGCGGCCGCCGACCAGTTGTCCCCGTGGCGGCGCAGGGCCGCGCCGATCAGGCCGCGCTGATAGCTCTCCACCGCCAGCTTCAGCGGCTGCACGGGAGCGCCGCGGGCGGGGGCCGGGTCGTCGTACGCGGGAGCGGGCGGGCCGGCGCCCCTCTCCTCCAACCCCAGGTCCGCCACCGTCAGCGTCAGGATGGCCGGCCGCCTGGCCTGCCGGGACAATGCTTTCAACGCGCTGCGGCTGATCAGGTGTTCCAGCTCGCGCACGTTGCCCGGCCAGTCGTAGGCCAACAGGGCCGCCTGCGCCTCGGCGGCCAGGCGCAGATTGCGCAGCCCCAGGCGTGAACGGTTTTCGTCCAGGAAGGCGCCACTTAGCAGCAGCACGTCGCGGCCCCGTTCGCGCAAGGGCGGCACCCGCAGGGGATAGACGCTCAGGCGGTGGTAGAGGTCGGCGCGAAAGCGCCCCTTGCGGACCTCCTCGGCCAGATCCCGGTTGGTCGCCGCGATCAGCCTCACGTCCACATGATGCTCGCGATCGGACCCCAGACGCTGCAACTGCCCGCTCTGCAACACGCGCAGCAGCTTGGCCTGCACCGCCAGCGGCAGCTCGCCCACTTCGTCCAGCAGCAGCGTACCGCCATCGGCCAGCTCGAATTTGCCTCGCCGGTCGCCCACCGCGCCCGAGAACGCCCCCTTGACGTGGCCGAACAGTTCGCTTTCCACCAAGGCTTCCGGCAGGGCCGCGCAATTGATGCCGACCAGCGGCCGCATCGCGCGCGGCGAAGCCGCATGCAGCGCCTGGGCCACCAGTTCCTTGCCGACTCCGGTCTCTCCCGTGACCAGCACGGTGAGATCGCTCGCGCCCACGGTGCGCACCTCGTCCAGCAACCGCCGGATGACGGCGCTGTGCCCGAGCAGCGGACGCGGCGCGGTTTCCGCCGCCGCCGCGCGATAGATTTCCGCGCGCTGGTGCTCGTCGCTGGCGCGCGAGGCAAGCTGTTGCAACCGGTCGGCCACGCTGACCGTCGCCGCCGCCAGGCTGGCGAAAGTCTGCAGGGCATCCAGGTCCTGCGCCGAGAAACGCTCGGCCTCCATCGCGTCCAGTGTCAGCAGGCCCCAGGGACGCTCGCCCACCCGCAGGACGCAGCCCAGGCAATCGTGCACCTCCAGTTGCTCGCCCTCCATCCCTTCGACCAGGCCATCATAGGGATCGGGCAGGCCGCTCCCCGCCGGGAAGCGCGTGGGGCCGTCGGATTCGAGCAGCAACTGGAAGCGGGGATGCTCGTCCACCCGGAAACGGCGACCCAGCGTATCGCTGCTCAGGCCATCGACGGCCAGCGGCACCAGCCATTCGCCATCGAGCCGCAGCAAGGCTGTTGCATCGCAAGGAACCAGGGTGCGCACGGCCTCCAGCAGGCGCCGGTAACGCTCCCCTTCCGCAAGGTCGCGCGCCAGGTCGTTCACCAGTGGAACAAGTGCGAGCAGCAAGGCGTTAGAAGTCATTTTGACTCACATAAGGTCATAAAGACACAAGCAAATGCCAAGTCATTATGACTCATGGCGAGAGCAAATGGCGCAGTGCCGCGAAATTGCGCCTGGCACGCATCTTGTAAGAGAGAAAGCGAAGGCCGTCCCGTCCCGGCCGGCCGCTCTTGCAGGAGATACCATGCTGTCCGCTCAACAACGAGCCATCATCAAGGCCACTGTCCCGCTGCTGGAAACCGGCGGCGAAGCCCTGACCACCCATTTCTATCGCCTGATGCTGGCCGAGTACCCGGAGGTGCGGCCCCTGTTCAACCAGGCTCACCAGGCCAGCGGCGACCAGCCCCGCGCGCTGGCCAACGGCGTGCTGGCCTATGCCCGCCACATCGACGACCTCACCCCCCTGGGCGGGCTGGTCGGCCGCATCGTGAACAAGCACGTCGGCCTGCAGATCCTGCCCGAGCACTATCCCATCGTCGGCGCCTGCCTGCTGCGCGCCATCCGCGAAGTGCTCGGTCCCGACGTCGCCACCGACGAAGTCATCGAAGCCTGGGGCGCCGCCTACCAGCAGTTGGCCACGCTGCTGATCGGCGCCGAGGAACAGTGCTACGCGACCCAGGAGAAGGCGGCCGGCGGCTGGCGCGGCGCGCGCGCCTTCCGTGTCGCCCGCAAGGCCCAGGAAAGCGCGGAGATCACTTCGTTCTACCTCGTGCCCGCCGACGGCGGCTCCCTGCTGGACTTCGAGCCCGGCCAGTACATCGGCCTGAAGCTGGTCGTCGACGGCGCCGAAGTCCGCCGCAACTATTCGCTGTCCGCGCCCCCCAACGGCCGCGAATACCGCATCAGCGTCAAGCGCCAGGGCGACGGCGTCGTCTCCAACCACCTCCATGACCGGATCGGCGAAGGCGACACGCTGGAACTCTTCCCGCCCTCGGGCAACTTCACGCTGCAGGCCAGCGACAAGCCGCTGGTGCTGATCAGCGGCGGCGTCGGCATCACGCCCACCCTGGCCATGCTGCAGGCCGCCCTGGGCGGCTCGCGCGCGATCCACTTCATCCACTGCGCCCGCAACCAGGCCGTCCACGCCTTCCGCGACTACGTGGATGCCGCCGCCGGCAAGTTCCCCCAGCTCAAGCGCTTCTATTGCTACGACGAACCCGGCGAAGCCCAGCGTCCCGATGCCATCGGCCTGCTGACCAAGGAACAACTGGCGCAGTGGCTGCCGCAGGACCGCGACGTCGACGTCTACTTCCTGGGTCCCAAACCCTTCATGCGCAACGTGCAGCGCTACCTGAAGGAACTTGGCGTGCCGGAGGCGCAGACGCGGTATGAGTTCTTCGGACCGGAGGCGATGGCTTAGGGCCGGCTGACGCAAGGCCGCGCTACGCGAAGAACTGCTTCATCTCCAGCCCGCGGATGATCTGCGCGGTCGCCTCCGCCAGCGGAGGCAGCGGGCCGCTGGACGGCGTGGCCAGGGTCAGGTTGTTCATGATGACCGGCTCGACGATGGACGAAAAGGCCAGGAAATCCTGGCCCGCCATGTCGCTCAGCGCCGAACGCGGGATGATGGTGAACATGCCTTCCTTGGCCATGGTCTCCAGGATGGTGTGCACCACGTCCACCTCGGCCACCACGTCCAGCGTCACGTTCACTTCGCGGCAGGTGCGATCCACCAGCGCGCGGATGGTATTGGGCGCGCTGGGCAGCACCAGTGGATAGCGGCCCAGGTCCCGCGCGCGCACGCGCGGCGGCGGCGCGGGCCGGCAGGCCTTGCCATAGACCAGCACCAGGTCCTCGCGGTAGATGGACTCGAACCGCAGCAGGGACGAGGACGGCGGATCGTACAGCAGCGCCAGGTCCACCCTGCCCTTGACCAGCCACTCGTTCATCTCGGAACTCAGGCCTTCAGCCAGCGTCAGCGCGGCATCGGGATGCTGGCGGCGGAACGACTGCACGATGTCCGGCGCCATCCGCCGCGCGACGCGATGCGGCATGCCCAGCCGCACTTTGTCCTGCGACGCGGCGCGAAAGGCGCGCATGTCCTGCCGCGCGTGCTGGGCCATGGCATCGAGGCTCTTGGCATGCTCCAGGAACCGCAGCCCGGCCTCGGTGGGCTCCACGCCCCGGCCGGTGCGCACCAGCAGGTGGTGGCGCAGCTCGGCTTCGAGCAACTGGATCTGCCGGCTGAGCGACGGCTGCGAAACGCCCAGCACCTCGCCCGCGCGGGACAGGCTGCGCATTTCGCAGACGACGATGAAGTAGCGGATTTGCCGAAGGTCCATGGATGCAATGGTATACGTTTTTCCTATATCAGAAGTCAGCGATGGCGCATTGCTCGGCCCCGGGGGCTTGCGCATGATGCGGGGTTGACGTTCACCACGACCCCGCCATGCCCGACTGCGCTCCTCCCCTTGCCGAGATCACGCCTCCCGCCGATTCCCTGCCGGCGCGCGCCTGCGACACCCACTTCCATGTTTTCGGCCCCGCCGACGTCTTCCCCTACGCCGACGACCGCCCCTACACCCCGCCCGACGCGCCCTTCGAACGGCTGCGCGACCTGCACCGGCGGCTGGGATTCGAACGCGGCGTCATCGTGCATCCGGGCTGCCATGGCCATGACCTGTCGGTCACGCTCGATGCGCTGGATCGCGGCGCCGGCCAATACCGGGCGGTGGCGCTGCTGGACCCGGCCGCCGACGAAGCCCGTATCGCCGAACTCGACCGGCGCGGCGTGCGCGGCGTGCGCTTCAACTTCGTGGCCCACCTGGCCAACGCCGGCTGGGACGAACTGGCGCGTATCGTGCCCCGCATCGCCCCTTTCGGCTGGCACGTCTGCATCCATTCGGACCAGGCCTCGCTCGAAGGCCTGCTGCCCAGGCTCAGGACGCTGCCCGTGCCGTTCGTGATCGACCACATGGGACGCGTAGCGGCCGCGGAGGGCACGCAGGGCGCGGCCTTCCGCGCCCTGCTCGCGCTGCGCGACCACCCCGGCGCCTGGGTGAAGATTTCCGGACTGGACCGCACGTCCAGCAGCGGCAAGCGGCCGTTCCAGGACGCCGAGCCCCTGGTGTCGGCGCTGCTGGACGCCATGCCCGAGCGCCTGCTGTGGGGCACGGACTGGCCGCATCCGAACGTGCGCGGCGACATGCCGGACGACGGCGAGCTGCTGAACACCTTCCTGCGGCTGTGCCCCGATGCCGCCACGCGCCAGCGCATCCTCGCGGACAACCCGCACGAGCTGTTCCGGTTCGCGCAATGACGCGGCGCGTGCCCCCCCTTCGCCCAGAACACCAGGAGACCCAAGCATGCCTAGGCTGAATCCCCCCGACGTCGAACAGATGTCCGAACACCAGCGCCGTGTCTACGACGCCATCGCCTCGGGCCCGCGCGGCAAGGTGCGCGGACCGCTGGCGATCTGGCTGCACCGCCCTGGCCTGGCCGAACACGCCCAGGCGCTGGGCCAGTATTGCCGCTACGACTCCAGCCTGCCGCCGCGCCTGTCCGAACTGGCCATCCTGACCATGGCCGCGCTGTGGCGCGCGCCTTTCGAATGGTGGGCCCACCATCCCATCGCCCTGAAGGCGGGGCTGGACGCGGACGTGGCCGAGCAGATCCGCGCCGGCGCCACCCCCGTGTTCGCCCAGCGCGACGAATCGCTCGTCTATCGCTTCGTGCGCGAACTGGTGGAAACGCGGCGGGTCCCGGACGCGCTCTACCAGGAAGCCATCGAGGTCCTGGGCAAGGACGGCGTCGTCGACCTGGTCGGCATGGCCGGCTACTACACCCTGATCTCGATGACGCTGAGCGTCTTCGACATCCCCACGCCCGACGGCAGCACCGTCGAATTCGGGCGTTGATGCCCTTTCAACCCTCACCACGGACGAGATACCCATCATGACTGGCCGCCTGCAAGGCAAGATAGCGATCGTCACCGGCGCTGGCAGCGTCGGCCCCGGCTGGGGCAACGGCCGCGCCATCGCCTACCGTTTCGCGCAGGAAGGCGCGCGTGTGTTCGCGGTGGACCGCGACCCCGCGGCCATGGAAGAAACCGTGGCCCGCGTACGCGAGATCGGCGGCGAGATCGCCA
This sequence comes from Pigmentiphaga sp. MLSB6-MA01, assembly GCF_058793475.1. Lineage (NCBI taxonomy): Bacteria > Pseudomonadati > Pseudomonadota > Betaproteobacteria > Burkholderiales > Alcaligenaceae > Pigmentiphaga > Pigmentiphaga sp. MLSB6-MA01. Next base: position 207,219 of record NZ_JBXAFV010000003.1, read on the forward strand.
TCTGGCGCTGCGACGTCACCTCGTCGGACGAGGTCCGGGACATGGTGCGCGCCTGCGTCGACACCTGGGGCGGCGTGGACATCCTGGTCAACAACGTGGGCGGCTCGCGCAAGGGCGGCCCGGTGGACCTGGACGAAGCGGCCTGGGACGCGCAGATCGACTTCAACCTGAAAAGCGTCTACCTGGGCTGCCGCCACGTGCTGCCGCTGATGGAAGAACAGGGCGGCGGCGCCATCGTCAACATCGCCTCGACCTCGGGCACGCGCTGGACCGGCTCGGCCCAGGTCGGCTATTCCAGCGCGAAGGCCGGCGTCATCCAGTTGTCGCGCGTCGTGGCGCTGGAATACGCCAAGAAGAACATCCGCTGCAACACCGTCGTTCCGGGCCAGATGCACACCCCCATGGTTGAAGTCCGGCTGGCCGGGCAGCGCGCGGGCGGCGACATCGAAAAACTGCTGGCCCAACGCCAGTCGCGCATCCCCCTGCCGTTCATGGGCGACGGCCTGGATACCGCCAACGCCGCGCTGTTCCTGGCGTCCAGCGAGGCCCGCTTCATCACCGCCACCGAAATCGTGGTCGACGGAGGCATGAGTGCTCGCTGCGACTGACGCACCCGTGCGCTATCCCGATCCCGCCGTCATCGCGCTGGATCCTCGCTTCGAGAAACTGGTGCTGCCGCTGGCGGCCGTCGAGCGCCTCGCCACGGGATGCCGCTGGGCCGAAGGGCCGGCCTGGTTCGGCGACGGCCGCTACCTGCTGTGGAGCGACGTGCCCAACGACCGCATCATGCGCTGGGACGAAATCACCGGCCAGACGCACGTGTGGCGGCCGGTATCCGGCCATGCGAACGGCAACACGCGCGACCGCCAGGGACGCCTCGTCACCTGCGAACACCAGGGGCGCCGCGTCAGCCGCACCGAACACGACGGCCGCATCACCGTGCTGGCCGACCGCTACCAGGGCAAGCGCCTGAATTCGCCCAACGACATCGTCGTGAAATCCGACGGCTCGATCTGGTTCACCGATCCGCCCTTCGGCATCATCGGCTACTACCAGGGCGAGAAGGCAGAACAGGAACTACCCGCCGCCATCTATCGCATCGACCCGCACAGCGGCGCGGTCGACCTGGTCTGCGACTCGGTCAGCGGCCCCAACGGCCTGGCCTTCTCGCCGGACGAGAAACAGCTGTACGTGATCGAATCGCGCGCCCGCCCCCGCAACGTCCTGGTGTTCGACGTCTCCGACGACGGCCGGCGACTGGGCCCGCAACGCGTGCTGTTCGACGCCGCCGACGGCACTCCGGACGGCTTCCGCGTGGACGTCGAAGGCAACCTCTGGTGCGGCTGGGGCATGGGCACGCCGGAGCTGGACGGCGTCCGTGTCTACTCGCCCCGGGGGGAACTCCTGGGCCGCATCGCCTTGCCCGAACGCTGCGCGAATCTCTGTTTTGGCGGCAAGCATCGCAACCGCCTGTTCATGGCGTCCTGCACGTCGATCTACTCGTTGTTCGTCAATACCCAGGGCGCCCCCGGCGGCTGATTGCCCGCACCCTGTTTTCCAAAACGATAAAGGAGAACACCATGTTCCATCCGGCCCGTTTCCACGCCATCGCGCCGCTCGCCGCGGCCCTCCTCGGCCTGGCCGCCTTTGGCGCCCAGGCCCAGTCCGTCACCAGCATCGTCGTCGCCTTCCCGCCCGGCGGCCCCGCCGACTCGCTTGCGCGCGTCGTCGCCACCCAGCTCGAAAAAGAGCTCAAGCAGACCGTCGTCATCGAGAACAAGCCGGGCGGCAACGGCGCCATCGCCGCCAGCCAGGTGGCCCGCTCACGGCCCGACGGCCACACGCTGTTCCTGAGCTCGGTGGGCGCGATCTCGATCAACCCCGCCCTGTACCCCAAGCTGATCTACGATCCCATCAAGGACTTCGCGCCGGTCTCGCTGCTGGTCTCCACGCCTGAGGTGCTGGTCGTCGGCCCGGGCAGCGCCAGCAAGACCGCCAGGGACTTCGTCGCCAACGCCAAGTCGGCCAAGGGCGCGACGATGGCCTCGTCCGGCGTGGGCAGCATGCCGCACATGGCCATCGTGCAGCTCAAGCTGTCGACCAAGGCCAACATCCTGCACGTCCCCTACAAGGGCGCGGCGCCCGCCATCACCGACACCATAGGCGGGCAGGTCGACGGCTTCATCGGCGACATCTCGGGCCTGATGTCCAACATCAAGGCGAACAAGGTCAAGGCGCTCGCCATCGCCGCGCCCAGGCGCTCACCCCTGCTGCCCGAGGTCCCGACCTTCGACGAACTGGGCGTGCCCAACGTCTACGCCAACAACTGGTACGGCCTGTACGCGCCCAAGGACACCCCGGCCGACAAGGTCGCCGCGCTGAACGCCGCGGTACGCAAGGTCCTCGGCTCGCCGGAACTGAAGGCCTATGCCGAATCGAGCGGGGTCGAACTCTCGCCCACCACGCCCAAGGAGTTCGACGAACTGGGCCGCAAGGACGCCAAGAAGTGGGGCGACCTGATCCGGGCGGAAGGGATCAAGGCCGACGAGTAAAGCGGCCGCTTGCCGGCTGGCCACGGCCCACGTATCGTTGCTCCGCATCGGGCAAGGAGACGTGGGATGAAAATACGAAGGGCATGGCGCATGCTGGCCTGGGGTGGCTGCCTGGCCGCCAGCGCGGCCGCCGCCGGACCGCAGGCGGTCGAAACGGAACCGGGCCCGGGCGCGCGCGCCGTCCGGGTCGTCGGCCAGCCCGGTGACTCCCCCGCCGCGCTGCGCGCCCGCCTCGACCAGCGCCTGGACGAACTGTGCCAGGGCCGGGTCTACGCCGTGGCCTATGAGCAAGGACAGTCCGTGCGGCAGTGGTACGCGGCGGGCGGCTCGACCATGATGGCCGCGCCCGATGCCGTCGTTCCCTATGTCGATGCGCAGGCGGTGTGCGACGGGCTGCGGGACTGAGCGGCCTTACACGCGCTTACACCCCCACCCCGCGCTCCGCGAAAGAATCCTGAAACGGCGGGTCCAACCACCGGATCCCTGGGAGCAGGCATGGCCGTACACGACCCCGCGATGCTCGGCATCGCTTCCAACCGCTTCGGACTGGGCGGGCGTCCCGATGACAAGGCGCCCGCCGACGCCAGGCAATGGCTGCTGGACCAGCTCGGCCGCTACGAGCCTCGTCCGCCCGCCTGGGATCCCCTGCCATCCTCGGGCGACCTGGTCCGGGACGTCGTCGCCCGTCAGCGCGAAATACGTGACACACCGTCCGACCGACAGGCCGCCGTCCGTGGCGCCCTGCGCAAGGCGCAGCGCCAGCACTACCTGGACGCCGTCGACATGCGCGCGCTGTCGGCGCTGGATACGCCCACGCCCTTCGTCGAACGCCTGGTGCATTTCTGGGCCAACCACTTCGCCGTCTCGGTCGAAAACCCCACGGTCGCGATGCTGGCGGGCAGCTTCGAGGCCGAGGCCATCCGCCCGCACGTACTCGGCCGTTTCGAGGACATGGTGATGGCGGTGGAGCGTCACCCGGCGATGCTGCTCTTCCTGAACCAGAACGCCTCGATCGGCCCGGGCAGCGTGGCGGCGGCCCGGGCCGCGCGGCGCAATCCGGCGCAGCAGCGCGGGCTGAACGAGAACCTGGCGCGCGAGATCATGGAACTGCACACGCTGGGCGTGCGCAGCGGCTATGGCCAGGAGGACGTCACGGAGTTCGCGCGCGCCCTGACGGGCTGGTCGGTGGCCGGCCTGGGCGCGCCCGACACGCCCGGGCGCGGCGTCGAGCTGGACGAAGGCACGGGCTACGCCTTCCACGCCGAACGCCACGAACCCGGCTCCCGCACCGTGCTCGGCCGCCGCTATGGCGAAGCCGGGCAAGAGCAGGCCGCCGCCATCATCCGCGATTTCGCGCGGGCCGATGCCACCGCCCGCCACGTGGCCACCAAGCTCGCCCGCCACTTCGTGGCCGACAGCCCACCGCCCGCGGTCGTCGATCGGCTGGCCCGGGCCTATCGCGACCACGACGGCGAACTCAAGCCGGTCTACGAGGCGCTGGCCGCGTCCCCGGAAGCCTGGCGCGCCCCGTCCGCCAAGTTCAAGACGCCGTGGGAATGGCTGCTGTCCTCGCTGCGCGGACTCGGCCGCACCGACCTGCAAGGCATACGGGTGGCGGCCCTGATGCAGCAACTGGGCCAGCCGCTGTGGCGTCCCGGCTCGCCCGCCGGCTATGACGACGTGGCAGGCGGTTGGGCCGCCCCCGACGCACTGATGCGGCGTGTGGAGCTGGCGGGCCGCCTGGCGAGCCTGCCGGACGCCGGCCTGGACGCTCGCCGGCTGGCGCCCCGGCTACTGCCCGGGCTGCTGGGCGAAGCCACCGCCACGGCTGTGTCTCGCGCCGAATCCGGCCGCACCGCGCTGGCGCTGCTGCTGGTGTCGCCCGAGTTCCTGAGGAGATGACACCATGACCCTGGCCTATCCCCGGCGCCGCTGGCTCAGGCAGGCCACGCTTGCCACGGCCGCCGCCGTATTTGCACCGCGCATGCTGTTCGCGCGGGCCGAGACCGACCGGCGCTTCATCTTCATCATCCAGCGCGGCGCGGCGGACGGCCTGAACACCGTGATTCCCTACGCGGACCCCGCCTACGCCACGCTGCGGCGCGAACTGGCCATCGACCCCGCGCAGGCGATACGGCTGGACGGCAGCTTCGCGCTGCATCCCTCGCTCGCCACCACCGGCGAACTCTACCGGTCCGGACAGGCGCTGTTCCTGCATGCCGTCGCGTCGCCCTATCGGGAACGTTCGCACTTCGACGGCCAGAACGTCCTGGAGACTGGCGGCGCCCGGCCCTACCAGCGCAAGGACGGATGGCTGAACCGGCTGCTGGGCATGCTGCCCGGCCAGAAGGACGCCGAAGCGATCGCCTTGGCACCGACCGTTCCACTGGCGCTGCGCGGCGAAGGCCGGGTCGCGTCGTATGCGCCGTCCGCCCTGCCCCCGCCGTCGGACGACCTGCTGCTGCGCGTGCAGCAGTTGTACGAACCCGATGCCCAGTTGCACGCGCTGTGGGACGCGGCCATGGAAGCGCGCGACATGGCGGGACCCGGCCGGACCCGGCAGAATCCCGCCGAACTGGGCAAGCTGGCCGCCACATTCCTGAAGCGCCCCGACGGCCCGCGTATCGCCATGGTGGAAACCGGCGGCTGGGACACCCACGCCGGCCAGAACACCCGCCTGGCGGCGCAGTTGAAAAACCTCGACGCGTTGCTGGCCGCCCTGAAGGAACACCTGGGTGGCGCCTGGGACCAGACCGTCGTCCTGGTCGCCACCGAATTCGGCCGCACCGCCGCCGCCAACGGCACCGGCGGCACCGACCACGGCACGGGATCCGCGGCCATGCTCGTCGGGGGCGCGGTCCGGGGCGGCCGCGTCATCGCCGACTGGCCGGGGTTGGACCAGGCTCATCTGCTGGAAGCGCGCGACCTGCGGCCGACCCTGGGACTGCCCGCGCTGATCGCCGCCACCGCCGCCGAATGCTTCGCGCTGGATCCGGGGCTTGCCCTGCGAACGCTGTACCCCGGGCAGACGGCGGCGGGAAGGCTGCCGGAACTGCTGACGAGCTGACGCCCGATGCCCCAGGACCGCCCCCTCCCCTTCGCGCCGCCCCGCCGGCAGGCCGCCGCGCCTCGCAACTCGCTGCTGTGGATCTTCGAGCCGCTGGAACGGGACGCCGGCTACTCCAGCAAGCGCATGTTCGGCTGCCTCGCCGCCTACCTGGACGACCTGCTGTGCCTCGTGGCGGCGGACCGGGGCGACCCGTGGAACGGCCTGCTGGTGTGCACGTCCAGGGACCGGCACGCCGCGCTCATGGCCGACGAGCCCGCGCTGCGGCCTCATGCGGTGCTGGGCAAATGGCTGTACCTGCCCCAGGACCATCCCGAGTTCGAAACCGTCGCGGCCAGGCTGGCGAGGCGCGCGCTGGAACGCGACCCGCGCCTGGGCGTCGCGCCCCGGCCGCGTGCCCCGCGGGCCAGGCGCAGCGCCGTCGGTTGACCGTCACGACAGCGGAGGCAACCGTCGGCTCACCGGGCATTCCTGCGTACCGGCATCGCCGCGGTCGCGCGGCAGGCAGACGAGCACCAGCAGCGAAAACGCCCCGGCACAGATGAAGGCATGGCCATAGCCGCCGCCGGCCGAGACGAACACCGCGAACAACGTCGGCGCCACGATATTGGTCAGGTTGACCAGGATGCTGGATCCCGCGGCGGTTTCCGAAATCATGTGCGGCGGCGACCGGCGTGCCACTTCGGCGATCTGCACGCCATTCCAGCTCGCGGCCGAACACCCCGCGATGAACGCGAGCAAGAGGGCCGCCCACAGCGGCCACTCCGGACTGGTCAGCCCCAGCAGCGCGGTCGTCACCGCCGAAAGCACGGCCGCGATCGACAACACCGCGGTAGCCGACCGCAGATGGTCGGACAGCCAGCCCAGTGCGATGCGGCCGATCACGCCGCCCGCCTGCATCACGGCGAACACCATCCCGGCCCGCCCGAGGGAATAACCCAGGCCGTCCACCAGATAGACCACGGTGAACGTGAACCAGCAACTCTGGGACACGGCGAACAAGCTGCCCACGATGGAGATCTGCAGCAGGCCGCGGTTGTTCATCAGCGATGCCAAAGGCACGCCCAGGGTACGCAACGAGCGCCACGTCGGCCTCGGGAAGGCCCGTCCGGTTCTCGCGGGGATCTCATCCAGGCCGGCGCTCAGCCTCCAGGTCAGCACGATGGGCAGCAACACCACCACCGCGCAGGCCAGCAGCGCCATGCGCCAGCCCGCCAGCGCCACCACCACGGGCACGAGCAGCCCGGCCATCACGCCTCCCAGGGGCACCCCGGCCTGCTTGATCGAGAACATCAGATTGCGCTTGCCCGGCGGCGAAAATCTTTGCAGGACTTCGCTGCCGGCCGGATTGGCGGCGCCATTGCTCAGGCCCATGGCAAAACATGCGGCCAGCGCCACGCCCAGGCTGGGATACAGCAGGAACGCCAGGCAGACCGCGCCCAACGACAACGTCAGCTGCAAGGTGCGCATTCCGCCGATCTGCTTGAACAATGCGGAGCCTGCGAGCAGGATGGCCAATCCGCCCATCGAATTGCTCGCGGTCAGGTAGCCGATGGAACTGCCGCTCCAGCCGAACTCCACGGACATGGCCGGCGCGACGATGGGGATGAGGCGGGTCAGGAACGACGAAATGGTCTGCAGAATGCAAATGGCCACTACTGGCATCAGCCAGGCCGGTGCGGTGCTTGTCATCGAGTCTCTTGCGTCACGCGTGCGGGAGATACAGGGGAAAGGACTCGCCCGTCCACCCCGGTGATCCGGTGTTTGCTTTTCTTTTCATAATACCGCCAAGGACTCAGCCAGTCTCCGGGTATAATGGTGGGTTGCCCAATTGCCGCAAACAGGGCAACGTGGCCCATCACCGGGTCACTGACTTCTTCGCCAGACCCATTTAGGAGCGAGCAGTTTGCCCAAGGAAGATTTGATCGAAATGCGTGGCGTGGTCAACGAGGTCCTGCCTGACTCACGATTCCGGGTCACGCTGGAAAACGGCTTCGAGATCACCGCGTACTCCGGCGGAAAGATGCGCAAGTTCAACATCCGCGTACTCGCGGGTGACGACGTCACGCTCGAAATGTCCCCCTACGACATGACCAAAGGCCGCATCACGTTCCGCCATATCGCGGGGCGCCCTGCCGCCACCCCCGGCCCCAAGCCCCGGAGGAAGTGACAGCGGCGCAAGCCGCCCAATTGAAAACAGCTCCCGAAGGAGCTGTTGGCTTTCAATCGGCCTGCTTACGCAAGCTCAGAGCACTTTGATCTTGGTCGCAGCCGGGCCTTTCGCGCCCTGGCCAGCGATGAAGCTCACGCGCTGGTTCTCTTCGAGGGAGCGATGGCCGCTGCCCTGGATTTCCGAAAAGTGCGCGAAAAGGTCCTTTCCGCCCGAATCCGGCATGATGAAGCCGAAGCCCTTCTCAGAGTTGAACCACTTGACGACGCCTGTTTGTTCCATGTCATTTCCTTGGGGATAAAAAACGGATTTCCCGTCAACTCACGACACTCAAGGAAGAAATTGGAACGACGAAGACCGCTATCGTGGACTTTGACTGAACTAGATTACGACTCTTGAAGGCCGTGGCTGGCGGACTATGGACTGAAAAGCGCAATAAGTCAAATGGCCTTGTCAGGCAGCTTTCCATCCAGGGAGACAAGGCGGTGGTGCCGGTGAAAGGAATCGAACCCTCGACCTTCTCATTACAAGTGAGCTGCTCTACCAACTGAGCTACACCGGCAGGAGGCGGGATTGTAATGGAAATCGTCGGCGGTCATGCCGGCGCGGCGGCCGCCACCCGCGCCGGATCGCTGGACCAGGCGCTCCACGAGCCCGCGTACAGCGCCGCCTTCACGCCCAGGTCCTGCACGGCGGCGATCCAGTAGGCGGCCGCCACGCCCGATCCGCAGTAGGCCACCAGCGGCCGCCCGTCATCGTCGAACAGCCCGAGCTTGCGCGCCAGGGCCTCGCGCTGGGCGAAGGGCAGCAGGCGGCCGTCCGCATCCTGCCAGATGCCTGCCGGGCTGCTGACCGCGCCCGGCAGGTGGGCCGGCTGTTTGCCATCTCCCGCATAGGCCGCCGCCGCGCGCGCGTCGAACAGGCGGTATGCGGAAAAATCGGCGGCGATGGCCTCGGTATCGATGGCCGCCAGTTCAGGCACGGCCGTTTGCGCGGGCGGCGGCGCCGCGCCCCCGCTACGGGCGGCCCACGCGCCCAGGCCGCCGTCCAGGATGCGGACACGCGGCAGTCCGGCCCAGGTCAGCACCCACCACGCGCGCGCGGCGGCGGAGCCATTGGCGGCGTCATAAACGACGATGTCGCCGTCCGGGTCCAGGTCCGCCTCGGCCGTCCAGCGCCGGACCGCCTCCGGCGACGGCAGGGGCAGGCGGCCGCGGGCGGGATCGCCGGGATCGGCGTAGTGCGCGGGCAACGCGGTGCCGATGGACCCTGGAATCGGTTCCGCCGGCAGCGGACCGCCATCGGGGGCGACGTAGACCACGACCACGCCTCCCGAGGCCAGGGCCGTCGCCAGGGCATCGGCGGAGATGAAGGGAAAAACCGTATGGGAAGCGGGAAGCACGGCGCTCATGGAGATTCCTTGTGACAGATCAGCGTTTGGTTTGCAGGAGGTCCCGGCCCGCCGACGGCGGCATCGCGAGCGTCATGGCCGCGCTGCCCAGGGCGACCGCGCCCAGGACGAGATAAACCCAGGAATAGGCGGCCCCGCCCGTACCGATCGCCGTCCCGCTCTTGAGCAGCAGGGCGGCCACGGCCACGCCCATGGCCACCGTCAGGTTCTGGATGGACAGGAAGAAACTGGTGGCGGCGGCCAGCCGGGACCGGGCCACGTCGGCATACGCCAGCGTGCCGTAGGCGTTCATCTGCAGCGAACGCGCCCAGCCGAAACCGAACAGTGCCGCCGCGTACACGACCAGCGCCTCGCGCGGCGGGATCCATCCGGCCGCCGCCAGGCAGCCCGCCGCCAGCGCGCCATGCAGGAACAACCCCTTGCGGTATCCGGTCCGGCGCAGGATCTTGCCGCTGAAGAATTTCATCGCGAAGCCTCCCACGGCCGGTATGAGCACCACCAGTCCCGCCTCCAGCGGACTGTAGCCGTCGCGCTGCTGCAAGGTCACCGGCAGCAGGAAGGGTACGCCGCCCACGGCGATGCGGAAGACCGAACCGCTCGCCATCGCATCGCGGAAGCTGCGCAGCGCCAGCAGGTCCAGGGCCAACACCGGATCGGCGACCCGCCGCGCGTGCCGGATATAGGCCGCCACCAGCAGCACGCCGGCCACCAGCGCCGCCACGGCCGGCCCTGTCCGGACATGGGCCTCGGCCAGCGCCATCAGCCCCCACATCAGGCAGGCGAAGCCGGCACCGCTCAGCAGCGTGCCGCGCAGGTCGAACGCGCCCTCGCCCCTGCCCTCGGTCGCGGGCAGGAAGCGCCGGACCAGCCATAGCGCGCCCAGGCACAGCGGCACGTTGATCCAGAATATCCAGCGCCATCCCACATAGGTCGTCAGGAGACCTCCCAGGAACGGCCCCACCATGGGCGCGATCATGGCAAGCAGGATCACCAGGGCCATCGCCTCGACGAGTTCATGCCTGGCGGCGGTCCGCAGCACGATCAGCCGGCCGACGGGCGCCATCAAGGCGCCCGCCATGCCCTGGACGAAGCGCAGCACGACCAGGACGAGGGCATTGGGCGCGAAACCGCAGGCGATGGAACTGGCCAGGAACAGCCAGATCGCGCCGGCGAACACCCGCTTGTCCCCATGGCGTTCGGCCAGCCGGCCGCTCAGCGGGATCAGGATGGTCAACCCGAGCAGGTAGGCGGTGATGGTCGCGCTGAGCGTGACCGTGTCCGAGTTCAGGTCCGCCGCCATGGCGGGCAGCGCCGACGCCACGCTGGTCGCGTCGAGCTGTTCGACGAAGAAAATGGACGAAACGATCCACGCTGTGCGCCGGGTCTGCGGCGACAGGCGTTCGGGCGGCGCGGTCCCGGCGGTGGCGGCCGGCGGCATCAGGCCACCCGGCGCACGCCGGCCACGCCGGCATCCGCCTCCGCATCGCCCGCGATCAGGCCTCGCAGCGACTGCCGGACCGCTTGCCGCTGGGCCGGCGTCTCCCATTGCGCGCGCAGGAACTCGCCCGCCACCCGCCCCGGCCGGTCGAAGACCAGGACACGATCGGCCATGGACAGCGCCTCCTCCAGCGAATGCGTGATCTGCAGGACCGTCTGGCCATGCGCCTTGGCGATGCGCTGGAAATCGGCGCGCAGCGCGGCGGCGGTGACTTCGTCCAGCGCGCCGAAAGCCTCGTCGGCGATCATGACCTCGGGCCGGGTGATCAGCGCCCGCGCCAGCGCCACCCGCTGGCGCATGCCGCCCGACAACTGCTGGGGATACGCATGCTCGTGCCCGGCCAGGCCGACCTTGTGCAACAGCCCGACGGCCTGCGCCTCGGTGCCCGGCGAACGCGTGCGCAGGATTTCGAGCGGCACGAGCACATTCTCGAGCGCGGTGCGCCATGGCAGCAGGCGATCGGTCTGGAATACGCAGCCTATGCGGCCGCGCAGGCGATTGAAGTCGCGCAGGGGATCGACGCCCAACACCCGCACGCGACCGCCAGACGCCTCTGTCAGGCCGAGGATCAGATTGACCGCCGTCGACTTGCCACAGCCCGTGCGGCCGACGATGCAGACATGCTCGCCGGCGGCAATGGAAAAGCTCAGCCCGGCGATGGCTGGCGGACGGCTCTTGCCGAATCGTTTCTCGACCTGGACGAACGCGATGGTCTCAGGCATGGCCGCGCACTCCGTCATGGCCGCGATACGACAGGAACCGCCGTTCGAAGCCGCTCAGCACCTGATTGCTCAGAATGACGAAAACCACCAGCACGGCCGTCCAGACGATGGTCTGATCCATGCGGAACATCTCCTGCGATACGCGCAGTTGGTGGCCGACGCCGGTGATCCCGCCCAGCAGCTCGGCCATGATCGTGACGCGGGTGGCATTGCCGATGTTGATACGCCAGACCGTCAGCAACGACGGCAGGACCGCCGGCCACCACAGGATGCGGGCCCGCTGCCACGGCGTCGGCCGCATGGACTGCACCAGATCCACCCAGTCGCGCGGGATGCCGCGCAAGGCGTCGCGGGCCTGGTAGAAGAACGCGGGCAGCGCCGAGGTGACCACCACGAAAGCGATGCGCGCCTCGGCATCGCGGAACCAGAGGATGGCGAAGATGACCCAGCACAGGGAAGGGATGCCCTGCTTGAGTTCGACCAGCGGCACCAGGAAACGCTCGACATGGACGTTGCCGGCCACGGCCGCCCCGAGCAGGGACGACACCAGGAACGACGCCAGCAGGTACGCCCAGATACGTCCATACGTGATGGCGAGGGCGGACCATCCTTCCGGCGAGGCCAGCAGGTCGCCCGCGGTGGCCGCGATCTGCGACAGCGAGGGGAAAAACATGGGAGTCGAATGATGCGACGCCCACTCCCACGCCCCCAGCATCAGCGCAATGGCAAGCGCCCCCTCCCACGGCACGGACGGCCAGGACGGCAGCCCCGCGCCGCGCCGCCGCGCCGGCTCGTGGTGATCCGCGAGGCTACTCATTCCTGCCTTCCACGTCGAAGGCCGAGACCAGCGAATCGAGCTCGGCATCCGTCAGCGGGCGTGGCAACTGGCCGCCCTCGGGCAGCAGCTTCTGCGTCAGCAGCGCCACCGTCTTGATGTGACGGCGCAGGGGCTCGATGCGGGTCAGGTCGCGATAACGCTCCAGCACGCCTTGCAGCGCCTGCACCTCGACCTGGGCATCCTTGGACACCAGGCGGGCGGCCTCGGCCGGCTTCTGCCGGATGAAGTCGGCCGCTTCCTTGTTGGCCGCGTAGAACTTTCGTATCAGGGCCTGGTTGGATGCCTGGGCGATCCACGGCGAGGCGACCCCCAACGTGATGGACGGGACGAAGTCCGTGCCCGAGGCCTTCTGCCAGACAGCCTGGTCGAACACCGGCAGCGAATGCAGCGCCCCCTTGCCCTGGGCAACCGCGGCGGCGCCCTCGGTGGGATTGACCAGCAGCGCGTCGATGCGCCCGAGCTGCAACTCGGCCAGGCCGGCCGCGCCGCGCGCGCTCGATGACTTGATCGTGACCTTGCCCAGGTCCACGCCGCGGGCCTGCAGGAACCACCTGGACAGCGCCCAGCTCCCCGTGATGGTGTCGGTCTGCACCACCTTGCCCTGGAGTTGCCGGATGTCCGTGATCCCCGGATCGCGGATGACGATGTCGGACTCGAAGTTGAAGATGTTCCACAGCAAGGTGAAATCGGCGCCTTGCTGCTTGAAGCGGCTGACGGCGGCGATCGCGGCGCAGAAGCAGACCGGGTCCCTGCCGGTGGCGAAATCCGTGTAGGCCACATTGGAAGGCTTGGGTATCACGGTCAGTTCGAACCCGTGCTTGCGGTCCAGCCCCAGCCGCTGGATCAGCACCGGAATCCATATGCTTTGCGAGGGCGGCGAGAACACCGTGACCGCCAGCTTGGGCAGCGGTTCGGCCGCCTGGGCGACAGATGCCGCGGCATTCACCGCCAGCCCCACGGCAAGTGCAACGCCGATTTTCCGGAACAGCTTTTTCATGTTGCTCATCTTGTTCAATCCAGCACCGCGCGATGCAGCACGCGGCCTTGTCCCGCGTAGTTGAAAATGCCCCGATGCTGGACGATGCGGTTGTCCCAGATCAGCGCCGCGCCGGTTTCCCACCGATACTCGGTGCAGACCTCGGGCGATTTGATGAACTCGAACACGATGCCCAGCAGATGGTCGCTGACCAGCCGGGGCACGCCCAGCACCCGCTGCGCGTAGAGTTCGCAGGCAAAAAGCTGGCGGGCGCCGGTTTCGGGGTGTACCCGCACCAGCGGCACTTCCAGCGGCGGCGTATCGAGCCGTGCCTGCGCCAGGCGCTCCGGATCCGCATAGGACATCGACACCAGCCCCATCTGGTCGGCGTTGTGCAGGATGGTCAGGGTATCCAGGTAGGCCGCGAACCGGGGATCGAGCAGCCGGTAGGCCGCCGTCGCGTTCGAAAACAAGGTCCCGCCGCCGTGCCGGGGCGCCTCTACGGCGTACAAGGCGGTGAATTTCTGCGGGTGCTCTCGATAGGCCTGGTCGATATGCCAGATGTAGTTGGTGCGCGTTTTCTTGCGCGCCGAATCGATGGCGTTGGCCTCGCCCCCCACGCGCGGCGCCTGGGGATTGCCGGCGAACCGCGGCGCGCCGAACAGCGCGGCGAACGGCTCGAAATCGCCAGCCGCGACCGAGCCCGGCTCGAAGGACAGGAAACCGTACTCCAGCAGGGAACGGTACAGGAAGGCCTGGACCTCGTCGGGCGTGCGGACATCCGGCTGGAAGCGGAAGCCTCGGACCACGCCCCCCACGATGGGGGAATAAGGCTGGATGCGGATCTCCCCCAGGCTCGCTTCGTCGTAGCGATAGAGCTCGGGGTCAAGAATGCGGGGCTGGTGCAGCTCGGTATCCGCGGGCCGATGTTGCGGCTTGAGCAATGCGTTCATCGTCATTCGTCTCGGGAAAGAGAACCAGAATAACGATCGGCGCGGCGGCCGCTAACGAATGTTTCCGAGTTTGGTTATGCGTCGCGTGGAGCGGGGAAGCGCGACGGGGCGCGAGCCCCGTCGGCGGTGAAAACGACTTACTTGATGATGGTCAGCTTCGGCCGGCCACGGTCCGGACCGCCCGGCGGGGCGGGATCCGTGTCGTCGGGCTTGCCGTCGACGGCAGGCGCATCGCCCGCCGGCACGGCGGACAATTGCGGACGGATTGCCGAAACATTCTCTTGCGGTTCGACGGTGGCCGCGTCGTCGACCACCGGGCTGTCGGGCGCGACGCCCGCGTCCGACAAGGCGGGTGGCCCCGCCTCGAAGGCCATGCCATGTCCGGTTTCGCGTGCATAGATGGCCGTGACCGCATCCATGGGAACGGAAATCTGCCGCGCCACGCCGCCGAAGCGCGCCTGGAACTCGATGAACTCGTTCCCCAGTTGCAGCTTGTGGGTGGCCAGCCGACCGACGTTCAGGACGATTTCGCCGTTCGTGACGTGCTCGCGCGGCACCACCACCCGCTCGTCCACCGTCACGGCGATGTGGGGCGTATAACCGTTGTCGGTGCACCACTCGTGCAGGGCACGGATCAGGTACGGCTTGGTGGAGATTTCGCTCATGGTTGCACCCTTGGCGCCGCGCGATGCCGGCTGGTGATCCGTGCGCCCCGCATCAGCGACGCATGACCTTTTCGGACGGCGTCAGCGCCTCGATGTACGCCGGCCGCGAGAAGATGCGTTCGGCATACTTCTGCAGGGGCGCGGCGTTCTTCGGCAGCTCGATGCCATAGTGGTCCAGGCGCCAGAGCAGCGGCGCGATCGCCACGTCCAGCATCGAGAACTCTTCGCCAAGCATAAACTTGTTTTTCAGGAAGATAGGCGCGAGCTGCGAAAGCCGGTCGCGGATCTGCTGGCGCGCCTGGTCGAGCGCCTTCTCGTCGGCGCGGCTTTCCCGTGCTTCCAGCGTGCCGACGTGCACGAACAGTTCCTTCTCGAAATTGAACAGGAACAGCCGCGCGCGGGCGCGCATCACCGGATCGGCGGGCATCAGCTGCGGATGCGGAAAACGCTCGTCGATGTACTCGTTGATGATGTTCGACTCGTACAGCACCAGATCGCGCTCGACCAGGATGGGCACCTGGCCGTACGGGTTCATGACGGCGATGTCCTCGGGCTTGTTGTAGAGGTCGACATCGCGGATTTCGAAATCCATGCCCTTTTCGAACAACACGAAACGGCAGCGTTGGGAAAACGGACACGTGGTTCCGGAGTAAAGCACCATCATGACGGGGCCTCCGAGAGAGTATGTAAAAACGTTAAAGGGCCAGCCATCCAAAAGGATGCTGGCCCCGGACAGGTAGTTCGAGAACTACTTGACGTCCTTCCAGTACACGGCGTTCAGTCGCCAGGTGATGACCGTGAAGAAAGCCAGGAAAATCAGCACCCACACCCCCAGGCGTACGCGATGTTGCTGCACGGGCTCGGCCATCCACGACATGAACGCGACCAGATCGGCAACGTCGTTGTCGTACGCTTGCACCCGGGCCGCATCCTTGGCCGCGAAACGTGTTTCCATCGTTTCGTGGCCGTGGTAATCGGCAACCGGCTCGTGCTTGACGGTGGCAGCGCCGTTCACGTCGTAAACCGTCGTGACACGCTCCCAACCGTGTTCGCCTTCGCCCCGGTGCATGGCGACGGTGGTGAGTTCGCGCGGCCCCTGGCGCTCCCACATGGCATGAGGCATGCCCACGTTGGGAAACACCAGGTTGTTCCAGCCCGTGGGCCGGGTATCGTCGCGGTAGAACGTACGCAGGTAGGTGTAGAGGTAATCGGCGCCCGACGGTCCGGCATTGACGGATTTCGCCCGGGCAATGACCGACAGGTCGGGAGGCGCGGCGCCGAACCATTCCTTCGCCTCTTTGGCGGTCATGGCAACGGTCATCATGTCGCCGACTTTGCCGTCCGTGAACAGGAGGTTGTCCTTGATCTGTTCGTCGGTCAGGCCGATGTCCTTGAGCCGATTGTACCGCATGGACGAAGCGGCATGGCAGTTGAGGCAATAGTTGACGAACAGTTTGGCCCCGTTTTGCAGGGCCGGCAGGTCGTTCAGGCGCGCGGGCGCCTTCTCCAGGTGATACCCGCCTTCGGCTGCCTGCACCCCAGTGCAGGCCAGCATCAGAATCAGTAGACCGAGCAGCTTCTTCATCGTGATATCCGTAGTCTGTCAGGCCGGCGCAGCCGCCGCCGGCCCGGTGAGCATCCTCAGTGGGCGGAGAAAGTGACGCGTTCGGGCACAGGCTTGAACGTGCCGCGCCGGCTCCAGAACGGCATCAACAGGAAGAAGCCGAGGTAGAGAACGGTACCGACCTGCGAAATGAGGTTGAAGACCTCGGTAGGCGCTTGCGTTCCCAGGTAGCCCAGCACCAGGAAGTTGACGATGAAGATGCCATAGATCCACTTGTGCCAGCCGGGACGGTAGCGGATGGACTTGACAGGCGAATGGTCGAGCCAGGGCAGGAAGAACAGGATGACCACCGCGCCGCCCATCGTGAGCACGCCCCAGAACTTGGCGTCCCAGACGCGCAGCAGGATGGCGATCGCCAGCAGCACCACGGTGATGGCGATCTTGGCGACGCCGCCGACGCGGCTCTTGAACAGGAACCACGCGGCCGCCACGACCGCGGCGAACGCCAGCACCCAGGTGAAGTCGTCGGTGCAGGCACGCAGCATCGAGTAGAACGGCGTGAAGTACCAGACCGGCGCGATGTGCGGCGGGGTCTTCAACGGGTCGGCCGGGATGAAGTTGTTGTACTCCAGGAAGTAGCCGCCCATCTCCGGCGCGAAGAACACGATCGCGCTGAAGATCATCAGGAAGATGGCCACGCCGAACAGGTCATGCACGGAGTAGTAGGGATGGAACGGAATGCCGTCGAGCGGAATGCCGTTGGCGTCCTTCTTCTCCTTGATCTCGACGCCGTCGGGATTGTTGGAGCCGACTTCGTGCAGCGCGATGACGTGCGCCACGACCAGGCCCAGCAGCACCAGGGGTACGGCGATGACGTGGAACGAGAAGAAGCGGTTCAGGGTCGCGTCGGAGACGACGTAGTCGCCCCGTATCAGGATCGCCAGGTCGGGGCCGACGAACGGGATGGCCGAGAACAGGTTCACGATCACCTGGGCGCCCCAGTACGACATCTGGCCCCAGGGCAGCAGGTAGCCCATGAAGGCCTCGGCCATCAGGCACAGGAAGATCGCGACGCCGAAGATCCAGACCAGTTCGCGCGGCTTGCGGTACGAGCCGTAGAACAGCCCGCGCAGCATGTGCAGGTACACCACGACGAAGAACATCGAGGCGCCGGTGGAGTGCATGTAGCGGACGAGCCAGCCCCACGGCACTTCCCGCATGATGTATTCGACCGACTGGAACGCGCGTTCGGCGTCGGGCTTGTAGTGCATGACCAGGAAAATCCCGGTCACGATCTGGATGACCAGCACCAGGAGCGCCAGCGAACCGAAGAAATACCAGAAATTGAAATTCTTCGGTGCGTAGTACTCGGACAGGTGCGCTTTCCAGGTCGAGGTGAGCGGAAAGCGGGCGTCGATCCAGCCCAGAAGGCCCGTTGTCTCGACATTCTTCTCGCCAGCCATGGCTGCTGCTCCTTTTGCTCGGCGGGTTCGGCGCTGCACTGCTTGGTGCCGCAACGCCGACGTGTTTCTATGGCTACGTTTGACAGGAGGACGCGGCTATCGCCTCCCCCGCTGCGAATGACTGACGCTCAGGCCTTGTTGTTCTTGTCGACACCGACCACGATCTTGGTATCGGACAGGAACTCGTAGGGAGGAATCGTCAGGTTGTCGGGCGACGGCTTGTTCTTGTACACCCGGCCGGCCATGTCGAACGTCGAGCCATGGCAGGGGCACAGGAAGCCGCCATGCCAATCGGCCGGCAGGCTGGGCTGGGGCCCGGTGGCGAACCGGGCGGTGGGCGAGCACCCGAGGTGCGGACAGATGCCGACGGCGACAAGGTACTCCGGCTTGATCGAGCGGTACTCGTTGCGCGCGTACTCGGGCGTGATTTCGTCGGGATTGCGCTGGGAGTTGGGGTCGGCGAGCTGGTCGTCGACTTCCTTCAGCGTGGCAAGCTGTTCCGGCGTGCGGTGGATGATCCAGACCGGCTTGCCGCGCCACTCGACGGTGCGCATTTCACCGGGCTGCATGCCTCCAATATCGACCTCCACCGGAGCTCCCGCCGCCTTCGCCCGTTCGGACGGGGCGAACGTGCTGACGAAAGGAACGGCCACGCCTACAGCGGCGACTCCCCCCACAGCACAGGTGGTGCCGACCCAAAACCGGCGGTCGGCGTCTACCACTTTGTCCTGACTCATTGATTGACCCTCAAGATTACTTCTTCTCTTAGCACTTGAAAGCAGATTGGCGCTCTTGGCGGACCGGCGCCTTATAGTAACCTTCGAGTATAACGCAATGCCTACAGGCCCCGACAGACTTCGTAGCACATTCGCCATCGCACTATTACGGCCGAAGTTCCCGCGGCGCGAAAAAATAAGGGATACTTTCGCGCAACAACAAACGGGAGGTGGTCCATGAGCATCATGAAGGAATTCCGCGATTTCGCGATGCGCGGCAATGTCGTCGACCTCGCGGTCGGTGTGATCATCGGTGCGGCGTTCGGCAAGATCGTCGACTCCCTGGTCAAAGACATCGTCATGCCGATCGTCAACGTCATCCTGGGCGGCAACGTCGATTTCAGCAACAAGTTCATCGTACTCCGGGCGCCAGCCGACTACGCCGGCCCGCAGACGTACGACGCCCTCAGCAAGGCCGGCGCCACCCTGCTCGGGTGGGGTAATTTCCTGACCATTCTGATCAACTTCGTGTTGCTGGCTTTCGTCATCTTCTGGATGGTCAAGGCCATGAACCGCGCCCAGGCCCGCTTCACCAAAGAAGCCCCGCCTCCCGCGCCCGCGCCGACACCGGAAGACGTCGAACTGTTGCGTGAGATCCGCGATCTGCTGAAGAGGTAAGCCAAGAGGTAGCCCCCCCCTACGCCCTTCGGGCGCCCCCCAGGGGGCGAAACCGGCGGACTGGCAAAGCCAGATCCGCGGTTTCCTGGGTCTAGAGAAACTATATTGGACTGAAGCACGGTTGCTACCGCTGGCTGCCAGCGATAGCAACGGTGCCACACCCCAAGAAACTGGAACTAGACCCAGGATGCGGTGGATCCGGCTCCGCCGGTCCACCCGCATCGCCCCCTTGAGGGGGCGCCCGAAGGGCATGGGGGTGGGTTTCCCTTCCGGTCCACCCGCATCGCCCCCTTGAGGGGGCGCCCGAAGGGCATGGGGGGTGGGTTTCCCTTCCGGTCCACCCGCATCGCCCCCTTGAGGGGGCCCGCGTCAG
Organism: Pigmentiphaga sp. MLSB6-MA01; assembly: GCF_058793475.1. Taxonomy (NCBI): domain Bacteria; kingdom Pseudomonadati; phylum Pseudomonadota; class Betaproteobacteria; order Burkholderiales; family Alcaligenaceae; genus Pigmentiphaga; species Pigmentiphaga sp. MLSB6-MA01. The sequence goes on from NZ_JBXAFV010000003.1 coordinate 226,865, forward strand.
CGGGTAGGGGGTGGGCTTCCCTTTAGACGGGGTTGTCGATGTCGATGAAATCCACCCGGACACCGAAGCGGTCGGCGATGGCCAGGCCCAGGGCCTGGACGCCGTAGCGTTCGGTGGCGTGGTGGCCGGCGGCCAGGAAGGCGGTGCCGGTTTCGCGGGCGAGGTGGACGGTGGGTTCGGAGATCTCGCCGGTGATGTAGGTCTGGGCGCCGGCGTCGATGGCGTCCTGGAGCATGCCTTGGGCGGCGCCGGTACACCAGGCGACGCGGCCCACGGGGCGGGCGGGGTCGCCGATCAGCATGGGTTCGCGCCGCAGGCGCTGGGCGATGCGGGCCGCCAGGTCGCCCACCGTGGCGACGCCGGGGGCCTGGCCGAGCCAGATCAGGCCATCATGGCCGGCGGTCTGGGGCACGCCCTCCACCAGATGGGGGGCCAGGCCCAGCACCTCGGCCAGTTGTGCGTTGTTGCCCCACCGGGGGTGGGCATCCAGGGGAAGATGGTAGGCGAACAGGTTCAGGTCATGGCCCAGGACCAGCGACAAACGGGTGCGCCGGGTGCCCCGCACGCGGGGATCCTCGTTTTTCCAGAACCAGCCGTGGTGGACCAGGAGGCCGTCGGCCCCGGCGTCGATGGCGTGCCGGATGGCGGCCTCGGAGGCGGTAACGGCGGCGATAATATGCCGGACCACGGGCCGGCCCTCGACCTGCAGGCCGTTCGGGCAGTAGTCGCGGAACCGGGCGACCTGCAGTTCGGCGGCCAGCCAGGATGCGAGTTCCTCGGCGCTGACGCCCCCCGCTGGTGCATGGGTTTGCGCTGAGGCTCGCTCGCCTGCGATCATTGTCAATCTCCTAAGCTAGGGAAAAGTATTTTGCACATGCGCCGACTATGGCTGATCTTTGCCCAGACCACCACCGTCTGTCTGGCCATTTTATTCATCGTCGCCACCCTGCGCCCCGAATGGCTGCCACGCCGCGGGGGGCCGGGCAGCAATAACGCCATCGTCGTCCCGTTCTTCGAGGCCTCGCCCTCGTCGACCGGCGAAGGCGGCGCGACCGCGTCCTACGCGGCGGCCACCCACAAGGCGGCACCGGCGGTGGTGAACATCTTCACCAGCAAGGATACGCCCCAGCAGCCGGCCTATCCGTTCTCCGACGACCCCGTCTTCCGGCGCTTCTTCGGCGAACCCGACACCAACCCGGAGCCCGTCTCCAGCCTGGGGTCGGGCGTCATCGTCAGCCCCGAAGGCTACATCCTGACCAACAACCACGTGATCGAGGCCGCGGACGAGATCGAAGTGGCGCTGGCCGACGGCCGCAAAGGCAAGGCCACGCTGGTCGGCTCCGATCCCGAGACCGACCTGGCGGTGCTGAAACTGGCCTTGCCCAACCTGCCCTCGGTCACCTTCGGCCGCGCCGAGGACCTCCAGGTGGGCGATGTGGTCCTGGCCATCGGCAACCCGTTCGGCGTGGGCCAGACCACGACCATGGGCATCGTCTCGGCCCTGGGCCGCACCCACCTGGGCATCAACACCTTCGAGAACTTCATCCAGACCGACGCCGCCATCAACCCCGGCAACTCCGGGGGGGCGCTGATCGACGCCCAGGGCAACCTGGTCGGCATCAACACCGCCATCTATTCGCGCTCGGGCGGCTCGCTGGGCATAGGATTCGCGATCCCCGTCAGCACGGCGCGCCAGGTGATGGAGCAGTTGATCACGACCGGCACGGTCACCCGGGGCTATATCGGCGTCGAGCCGCAGGACCTCACGGCGGAACTGGCCGACGCCTTCAAGCTGTCGCGCAAGGAAGGCGTCATCATCGCCGGCGTGGTGCGCGGCGGGCCGGCGGCCAAGGCCGGCATACGCACGGGCGACATCGTCGTGTCGGTCGCGGACAAGACCATCCTGGACACCACCACGATGCTGAACGCCATCGCCCAGCTTCCGCCAGGCGAGAAGGTGGCCATCAAGATCGTCCGCGGCGGGCAGGAAATGGAAACCAGCGTGACCATCGGCACCCGGCCCAAGCCGCGGCGCGAGGCGCAGCAGCCCTGATCCCGACCGGGCGGGCCCCTATTTCCTGCCCAGCCCCAGGTAGCTCTCGACCACGCGGGGATCGTCCGCCAGTTCGCGGGCCGGGCCGGCCAGCACCACCTGGCCGGTCTCCAGCACGTAGGCATAGTCGGCCGTCTGCAGGGCCGCGCGGGCGTTCTGCTCGACCAGCAGGATGGCCACGCCCCGGCGCCGCAGTTCGGCGATGATCTGGAAGATTTCCTTGACGATGCGCGGCGCGAGGCCCAGCGAGGGCTCGTCCAGCAACAGCAGGCGGGGCTTGGCCATGAGGGCACGCCCCAGTGCCAGCATCTGGCGCTCGCCGCCCGACAAGGTGGCGGCCAACTGTTGGCGGCGCTCCTTGAGCCGCGGGAACAGGCCGTAGACTTCCTCCATCGACGCGGCCTGGTCGCGGTGGCCCGAGCGGTAGCGCTGGAAAGCCCCCAGCAGCAGATTGTCCTCGACGCTCATTTCACCGAACAGCTCGCGTTTCTCGGGCACGAGATTCAGGCCCGCGGCGACCATCTGTTCGATTTCCACGCGCCGCTGGGGCCGCCCGTCCAGGCTGATGGCGCCGCGCGCCGGCAGCAGCCCCATGATGGCCGACAGCAGGGTCGTCTTGCCCGCGCCGTTGGGACCGATCACCGTCACGATCGTACCCGCCGGCACCGCCAGGTCTATGCCATGCAGCGCCTCGACCTTGCCGTAGGACACGGACAGGCCCGAGACGTCGAGCAGCGGAGCGTCCATTGCCGCCGGACCCGTCATTCCACACCTCCCAGATACGCTTCCAGCACGCGCGGATCACGCTGCACGTCCTCGGGCAGGCCCTCGGCGATCTTCTCGCCGAACTCCATCACCACCACGCGGTCGGCCAGGCCCATGACGAAGTCCATGTCGTGCTCGACCAGCAGGATGGCCATGCCCTCGGCCCGCAGCGCCTTCAGGGTATCGGACAGGGCCTGCTTTTCAAGGTAGCGCAGGCCGGCCGCCGGCTCGTCCAGCAGCAGCAGGCAGGGATCGGCGCACAGCGCGCGGGCGATTTCCAGCATCCGCTGCTTGCCCAGCGGCAGCGAGCCGGCCGCCACGTGCAGCGCGTCGCCCAGCCCCACCCGGCTCGCCTGCCGCGCCGCCTCGGCCAGCAACCGCGCCTCTTCATGGCGCTCCAGGTGCAGGCTGCCCAGCACCAGGCCCGACAGCAGCCCCGGCCGCTCGCGCAGATGGGCGCCCAGCGCGATGTTCTCGATCACGGTCATCTGCGGCAGCAGGCGCACGTGCTGGAACGTGCGGCCCATGCCCAGCGCGGCGATCTCGCGCGAGGGCCGGCCGGTCACGTCCCGCCCGCGGAAGACCACCTTGCCCGAGGACGGATCGTCCACGCCGGACAGCAGGTTGAACATGGTGCTCTTGCCCGCGCCATTGGGGCCGATCAGGGCCAGCACTCCGCCGGCGGGGACGGTGAAGCTGATGTCGTTGTTGGCCACCAGCCCGCCGAAGCGCTTGGTCAGGCCCCGGGCTTCCAGCACGACCTCGCCGTGCGCCGGCTGGGCGCGCCGGGCCAGCGGCGGCGCCCTCTCGTCCACGGCGCGCCGCGCTTCGGCCAGCGGCAGGCAGCGCCGGGCCAGGCGGACGATCACGGGCCAGAGCCCGTCCGGCGCGCGTTGCAGGGCGACCACGAGCAGGATGCCGAAGACGATGCTCTCGAAATTGCCCGAGGCGCCCAGCAGGCCCGGCAGCAGGTCCTGCAGCCATTGCTTGAGCATGGTGACCAGGCCGGCGCCGACCAGCGCGCCCCAGACCTGCCCCGCCCCGCCGATGACCGCCATGAACAGGTATTCGATGCCGATATGCAGGCCGAACGGCGTGGGGTTCACGAACCGCTGCATGTGGGCGTACAGCCAGCCCGAGACGCATGCCAGCAGGGCCGCGATCATGAAGATCGCGATGCGCGAGCGGGCGGTATCCACGCCCATGGACTCGGCCATCACCATGCCGCCCTTCAGCGCGCGGATGGCCCGGCCCTCGCGCGAGTCCAGCAGGTTGCTGACCAGCAGCATGGCCAGCAGCAGGATCGCCCAGATCAGCCAGAACAGGTGCCGGCCCTTGGACAGGTCCAGCCCGAAGACCGAGATGGGCGGCAGGCCGGACAGCCCGGTATGGCCGCCCAGGAAATCCAGCGTCCCGAACAGGAAGTACAGGCTCAGGCCCCAGGCGATGGTGCCCAGCGGCAGGTAGTGGCCGGACAGGCGCAGCGCGATGGCGCCCAGCACCCAGGCCGCCACGGCCGTGACCAGGAGCCCGGCCAGCAGCCCCAGCCAGGGCGATCCGCCCAGCCACGCAAAGGCGGGCGGCAGCGTCGCGATGGACAGCCAGGCACTGGTATAGGCGCCCAGGCCCACGAAGGCCGCCTGGCCGAACGAGGTCACGCCCCCCACGCCGGTCAGCAGCACCAGTCCCAGCGCCACCAGCGCGTACAGGCCGATGTAGTTCAGCAGCGTGACGGTGAACTCGGACATCCCGAACACGGCCGCGACGAGCAGGACGAGGCCGGCGCCAACGAACCAGATGGGCCGCAGCCGCATTATTCCTCCTCCACGTGACGCGAGGCGAGCGAGCGCCAGATCAGCACCGGGATGATCAGCGTGAACACGATGACTTCCTTGTAGGCGCTGGCCGCGAACGACGAGAAGGCCTCCAGCAGGCCCACCAGCACCGCGCCGGCGGCCGCCAGCGGATAACTGCCCAGGCCGGCGATGATGGCGGCGACGAAGCCCTTCAGGCCGATCAGGAAGCCGGTGTCGTAGTAGATGGTCGTGATCGGCGCGATGAGGATGCCCGAGAACGCGCCGATCAGGGCGCACAGCGTGAAGCTGAGCTTGCCGGCCAGGCTGGTCGGGATGCCCATCAGGCGGGCGCCGACCCGGTTCACCGCCGTGGCTCGCAAGGCCTTGCCGTACAGTGTCCGGCCGAACAGCACCGTCAGCGCCAGGATGAGGGCGATGGACGAGCCGACCACCCACAGCGTCTGCGCCGGGACCGGAATGCCGCCCAGCTCGATGCCGCCATCGGTGAAGGGCGAGGTGCGCGCCCCTTCGGCGCCGAAGAACAGCAGCCCCAGCCCCACCATGGCCACGTGCACCGCCACCGAGACGATCAGCAGCACCAGCACGCTGCTCTCGGCCACCGGCTGGAAGGCCAGGCGCCAGACCATGGGCCCGATCGGCACCACGACCAGCAGCGCGAACAGGATCTGCGCGAGCAGCGGCATCTGCGGGAAATCGATAAGACGCGCCGCGGCGAAGATCAACGCGGGATAAAGCAGGTTCCAGCCGGCGGCCCGCGGAATGGCGCGCCAGTCCTGCCGCCGCCACGCGGTCCACAGCTCCACCAGCATGACGGCGCCGCCGCCCATGGCCAGCAGCCAGACCGTTCCCGGCAACTGGCCGGCCTGCAAGCCCGCCAGGGTCAGGGCGCCCCAGGCGACGAACTCGCCCTGGGGAATGAAGATCACGCGCGTGACCGTGAAGGCCAGCACCAGCGCCATTCCCAGCAACGCATAAATGGCGCCGTTGACGACGCCATCCTGGATCAGGAAAAGGGCGATCTGTAGATCCATGTCAGCTCCGCCGGACCGCCCCAAGAGGGTGACGAGAATTCAATGAGTGCAAGGATTGTTTTACGTCCGGAGCACAGCCAACCCAGCTACACCGGCGCTAGCTCGCCACCAGAAGAACAACTGGGAAAAACGCCGTCCTGGGCCTGCCTGGTGGTACCCCAGGATGCGGTGGATCCGGCTTTGCCGGTCCCCCCGCATCGCCCCCTTGAGGGGGCGCGCGTCAGCGCGTAGGGGGAGGGATCAACCTCCAGGTGCCGTTTTCGATGACGACCATGACACGGGAACGGTTGTCCAGGCCGACGTGGTCGGTGGCGCTCATGTTGAACACGCCGTGCGCGCCCGCCACGTTCTTGACGTTTTCCAGCGCGTCGCGCAGGGCCGCGCGGAACTCCGGCGTACCCGGCTGCGCCTTCTTGAGGGCAACGGGCACGGCCGCCTCGATCAGCTTGCCGGCATCCCAGGCATGGGCGCCGAAGGTGGACACCGACCCCTTGCCGTAGGCCGCCTCGTACTTCTGCACGTACTCGGTGGCCGAGGCCTTGACCGGATTGTCGGCCGGCAACTGGGCCGACACCAGCACCGGGCCCGCCGGCAGGAAAGTGCCTTCGATATCCTTGCCGCCCACGCGCAGGAAATCGTTGTTGGCGACGCCGTGGGTCTGGTAGTACTTGCCTCGGTAGCCGCGTTCCTTCAGCGTCTTCTGGGGCAGCGCGGCCGGGGTGCCGGCACCGGCGATCAGCACGGCGTCGGGCTTGGCGGCGATCATCTTCAGCACCTGGCCCGTCACGGACGTATCGGTACGGTTATAGCGCTCGTTGGTCAGGACCTTGATGCCGGCGGCCTGGGCCGCCTTCGAGAATTCCTGGTACCAGCCCTCGCCGTAGGCGTCGGCAAAACCGATGAAGGCGACCGACTGGATCTTCTGGCCCTGCATGTGCTCGACGATGGCCTTGGCCATCTCGGCATCGTTCTGCGGAGCCTTGAAGGCCCAACGCTTCTTGGCGTCCTGGGGCGTGACGATGACGGCCGACGCGGCCATGGAGACGACCGGGGTGCCGGACTCGGCGGCCACGTCGACCATCGCCAGCGAATTCGGCGTGATCGTGGAGCCGATCATCACGTCGACCTTGTCCTCGGTCACGAAGCGGCGGGCGTTCTTGACCGCCGTCGTGGTGTCGCTGGCGTCGTCCAGCACGATGTAGTTGACCTTCTGGCCCGCGATGGTCTTGGGCATCAGGGCGAAAGTGTTCTTTTCGGGAATACCGAGCGAGGCGGCAGGCCCGGTAGCGGAAACGTTGACGCCCACGGTGATATCGGCCTGCGCGGCGGCGGCGAAAACGCCAAGGCCCACGGCCAGGGCCAGCTTGCTCAAGGAAAACATGAACGTCCCCACTTTCTGCTTGTTCTGGAACCGAACCCCCGACCCGGCCACGCGGACGGCGCCGGGGCACGAGGGGTTCAGACTTTTTCTATCGCGGTCGAATCCGAGTCCCGGCTCTTGACGAAACGGGCCGCCAACAGGCCCAGTTCGTAGAGCACGCATAAAGGTACCGCCAACAGGAACTGGCTGACAACATCCGGCGGCGTGACAACGGCCGCCAGCACGAACGCGCCGACGACGACGTAGCCGCGCGCCGCGGACAGCTTGGCCACCGTGGTCACCCCGGTCTTGACCAGCAGCACCACGGCCACCGGCACCTCGAAGGTCAGTCCGAAGGCCAGGAACATCGTCATGACGAAGTTCAGATAGGCCTCGATGTCCGGCGCGGGCGTGATGGACTGCGGCGCGAAGGTGGCGATGAAGTGGAAAACGGTCTTGAAGACCACGAAGTAGCAGAACGCCATGCCGGACAGGAACAGCAAGGTGCTGGACACGATCAGCGGCAGGGCCAGCCGCTTCTCGTGCTGGTAGAGGCCGGGCGCGACGAAGGCCCAGGCCTGGTAGAGCACGAAAGGCAGCGCGACGACGAAGGACGCCAGCAGCGTGACCTTGACCGGCACCATGAAGGGCGTGATCACGCCGGTGGCGATCATGCGCGTACCCGGTGGCAGGGTGGCCAGCATGGGCTGGGCCAGCACGTCATAGATGGCCGAGGCGCCGGGATAGAGGAACAGCACGATGAACACGGCCACGATCGCGACGATGGCCTTCAACAGGCGGTCGCGCAACTCCACCAGATGGGAGATGAAGCTGTCTTCCTGCGATACGTCTTTGTCAGTCACGTTCTTTCGCGTACCGTCGAAGCCTCGGCCGGCTGGCCGGCGGCGGGTTGATTGGCGGACGACGGCAGCGGGTCCGACGGAAACAGCGAGCCCTGGGCGAGGTCTTGTTCGGACGGGGCTTCCTGCACGGCGGCCGGAGGGGCGGCCGGCCCCGCGGCGGGCGCGTCAGCCACGGGCGAGGCGGCGGCCCTTTCGGCAACCGGCGCGTCCAGCGCGGCCGGCTCGGCGGCGGTGCCCGGCTCCTGTGTCCCCGCCGCGGCGTCCTTGACGTCGCGGGCGGCCCCCTCGACGGTCTGCTGGACCTCGTTGAGTCCCTTGTGCAGTTCCTCCACGTTGGTCTTGACCGTGGTCTCGAGCGAACGGGCGGCGTCTTCCATTTCCTTGCGCAGGTTGCGCAATTCCTCGAGCTCCATCTCGCGGCGGATGTCGCTTTTCACGTCATTGACGTAACGCTGCGCCCGGCCCAGCAGATGGCCGATGGTGCGCGCCACCTTGGGCAGCCGCTCGGGGCCGATGACGATGAGCGCCACCACGCCTATGGTGAGAAGCTCGGTAAAGCTGACGTCGAACATTCAGCGCCTGTGGGAAGCCCACCCCAGGCGGTCTCCGACCGCTCCCCTCAAGGGGCGGCACTGGCGGACCGGCAAAGCCGGATCCGCGGTGCCCTCGGATGGGCAGGTTGTTGGCATAGCGCGCAGCGCCTTCGTATTGATCATGGATCCTGGAGGGAGGTCCTGTCAGGTCCGTTCTTTTTCTTTGGCCTCGACGTCGATGGTATCGGCGGAGACGCGCTTGGGGTCGGCGGAGGTGGTTTCCGAATTGGAGGCCGCGGCGTCGCCGCCTTCCTTCATGCCTTCCTTGAATCCCTTCACGGCGCCGCCCAGGTCTTGCCCGAGGTTCTTCAGTTTCTTGGTGCCGAAGATCAGAACCACGATCACCAGGACAACCAGCCAGTGCCAAATGCTAAAGCTACCCATTACATGCTCCACGCCTTGCGGCGGAAAATCGTCCAGTCAATCCGGGCGAAGCGCCCGGCTCAGTCGCGCTTCCAGGGGCGGGGGCCGCCTATCACGTGGTAGTGCAGGTGCGGCACCTCCTGTCCACCGTCCGCGCCATTGTTGGCGACCAGACGGAACCCCCCTTCCGGGCCGGGGCGGCAGCCCTCTTCGAGCGCCAGGCGGGGAATCAGAACCTGCATTCTACCCAACAGCGGTACGTCGCTCGCGGCCACGTCCTGCAGCGACGGAACGTGCCGCTTGGGGATGACCAGGAAGTGTACCGGCGCGATGGGATGGATGTCGTGGAAAGCGAAGATTTCGTCGTCTTCGTAGACCTTGCGCGAGGGGATCTCCCCGCGCGCGATCTTGCAGAAAATACAGTTGTCACTCATCTCGTTGTTTCGTGGCGTTGCCGGCTCGGGCGGCTTTTTCATCCAAACCCGACAGGCCTTCGCGCCGCGCGAGCTCGGCGACGACCTGTTCGGGACGCAAACCGTAATACTCCAGCATGACGAGGCAATGAAACCAGAGATCGGCGGTCTCGTAAATGATCTTTTCCGGCACGCCGTCCTTGGCCGCCATCACGGTCTCGGTGGCTTCCTCGCCGATCTTCTTCAGGATGCCGTCCGGGCCCTTGCTGAGCAGCCGGGCCACGTAGGACGTCTCGGGCGAGCCGCCCCGGTCGGGCCGGCGGCTGGCGATGGTGTCGGCCAGTTGCGCCAGGAAATCGTTCATTTGTAGATGCTCTCCGGATCCTTCAGGACCGGGTCGGTCTCGACCCAGTGCGCGCCGCCTTCGGTTTCCAGGCGGCGGTAGAAGCAGCGCTCGCGGCCGGTATGGCAGGCGATCCCGCCCACCTGCTCGACCCGCAGCAGCACCACGTCACCGTCGCAGTCGAGCCGGATCTCGCGCACACGTTGGACGTGGCCGGATTCCTCGCCCTTGCGCCACAGGCGGTTGCGCGAGCGCGACCAATAGGTGGCGTTGCCGGTGCGCAGGGTCTCGCGCAGCGATTCGCGGTTCAGGAAGGCGAACATGATGACCTTGTCGGTCGTGACGTCCTGCGCGATGCCGGGCACCAGGCCGTGATCGTCGTAGACGATGGCGTCCAGCCAGGCTTCCTGGCCGGCGGACAGGGTCTCGGGTACGGTATCCATCAGTCGTCCAGCCTCATGCGTATGCCGCGCTCGGCCATGAAGCGCTTGGCCTCCTGCACCGTGTGCTGCCCGTAGTGGAAGATGCTGGCGGCCAGCACCGCATCGGCATGGCCCTCGGTGATGCCGTCCGCCAGGTCCTTCAGCGAACCGACGCCGCCGGAGGCGATGACGGGGATGGCCACGGCGTCGGACACCGCGCGCGTGAGCGCCAGGTCGAAGCCCGACCGGGTGCCGTCGCGGTCCATGCTGGTCAGCAGGATCTCGCCCGCGCCGTACTCGGCCATCTTGCGCGCCCATTGGACGGCATCCAGCCCGGTGGCATTGCGCCCGCCATGCGTGAAGACTTCCCAGCGCGGCGCCTCGCCCTCGCCCGATACCCGCTTGGCGTCGATGGCCACCACGATGCACTGGGCCCCGTAGCGGCCGGAGGCCTCGCGCACCAGGTCGGGATTGGTCACGGCCGAGGTGTTGATGCCCACCTTGTCGGCGCCCGCGTTCAACAGCCGGCGCACATCCGCCACCTGCCGCACGCCGCCGCCCACCGTCAGCGGAATGAACACCTGCGAGGCCACCTGCTCGATCACGGACAGGATGATGTCGCGCTGGTCGCTCGACGCCGTGATGTCCAGGAACGTGATCTCGTCCGCGCCCTGGTCGTCATACCGGCGCGCGATCTCCACCGGATCCCCGGCATCGACCAGATTCACGAAATTGATCCCCTTGACGACACGACCAGCAGTCACATCCAAACAAGGGATAATACGACGCGTCAACATCACAGAATTCCAAAAAACACGCGTTGCCGGGCGCAGAATCCTTCCGCCCAGCCACTACGATACGCCCATTCCCCAAGAACGCAGCCCACCTTGGGCACCGCGGTTGTTCCCCCAGGATGCGGTGGATCCGGCTCCGCCGGTCCACCCGCATCGCCCCCTGGGGGGCGCCCGTCAGGGCGTAGGGGGGGTACCTAGCTCATCCGCGCGAGCCTGCGCCGCCTGGAAGTCCAGCGTGCCCTCGTAGATGCTGCGGCCCAGGATGGCGCCTTCCACGCCTTCGTCCTCGACGGCGCAGAGTTTCTCGATATCGGTCAGGTTGGCGATGCCGCCCGAGGCGATGACCGGGATGCGCACGTGCTGGGCCAGCTTGACCGTGGCCTCGACGTTGACGCCCGACAGCATGCCGTCGCGCCCGATGTCGGTGTAGATGATGGACGAGCAGCCGTAGTCCTCGAACTTCTTGGCGAGGTCGGTGACATCGTGGCCGGTGAGCTTGCTCCAGCCATCGGTGGCCACCTTGCCGTCCTTGGCGTCCAGGCCGACGATGATCTGGCCGGGAAAGGCGCTGCAGGCGTCGTGCAGGAACCCGGGATTCTTGACCGCCGCGGTGCCGATGATGACGTAGGAAATGCCGTTGTCCAGATAGCGCTCGATGGTATCGAGGTCGCGTATGCCGCCGCCGATCTGGACGGGGATTTCGTCGCCCACGGCGTCGAGGATGGCCTTGATGGAGGCTTCGTTCTTGGGTTTTCCGGCCACGGCGCCGTTCAGGTCCACCAGGTGGAGCCGGCGCGCGCCCTGTTCCAGCCAGTGCGTGGCCATGGCGGCGGGTTCTTCGGAAAATACGGTGGCATCGTCGAGATCGCCCTGACGCAGGCGGACACAACGACCGTCTTTGAGATCAATCGCGGGAATAAGGAGCATGGCGAATCAGGATGTCGTTCGAATCAGTGGCGCTAACTGGACTGCGGGACGGAAGAAGGGGGCCGTGTCGGCTGACAGGACTCACGGGCTCCACCGCACGAAATTCTGGTAGATACGCAAGCCAGCCCCCGCGCTTTTCTCAGGGTGAAACTGAGTTGCGAAGATGTTATCCCTGGCTACGGCGCAGGTAAAGGCGACCCCGTAATCGGATTGACCGGCAATTACCCCTAGATCGGCGGGCGCCACATAGTAACTGTGCACGAAGTAGAAATAGGTATCGTCGGCCACGCCCTCCCACAGGGGATGGGACAGGGTCTGCCGCACGCGGTTCCAGCCCATGTGGGGCACTTTCAGCCGTTCGGGGCCTTCGAAGGCCGGACCGGCAAAGCGCACGACCTGCCCGTCGAAGAGGCCCAGGCCGTCGGCCGGCCCTTCCTCGCTGCGCTGGAACAGCATCTGCTCGCCCACGCACACGCCCAGCAGGGGTTTGCTGCGGGACGCCTCGATCACCGCCTCGCGCAGGCCGGTTTCCTCGAGGTAGCGCATGCAGTCGGGCATGGCGCCCTGCCCCGGGAACACGACCCGGTCGGCCGCGCGCACGCCGGCCGCATCGCTGCAGATGCGCACCTCGGCTTCGGGCGCCACGTGTTCAAGCGCCCGGGCGACCGAGCGCAGGTTACCCATGCCATAGTCGACGATGGCAATGCGCGTCATCTAGAGGACTCCCTTGGTCGACGGCACGGTGCCGCCGGCGCGCGGATCGACTTCGAGCGCCATGCGCAGCGCCCGGCCGAACGCCTTGAACACGGTCTCGCACTGGTGGTGGGCGTTGGCGCCCCGCAGGTTGTCGATGTGCAGCGTCACCAGGGCATGGTTGACGAAGCCCTGGAAGAACTCGCGGGTCAGGTCGACGTCGAACTGGCCGATCATCGCCCGCGTGAAGGGCACATGGAACTCCAGGCCGGGGCGGCCCGAGAAATCCACCACCACGCGCGACAGCGCCTCGTCCAGGGGCACGTAGGCATGGCCGTAGCGGCGGATGCCGGCCTTGTTGCCAACCGCCTTGGCGACGGCCTGGCCCAGCGTGATGCCGACGTCCTCGACCGTGTGGTGGGCATCGATGTGCAGATCGCCGTCGGCCACGACGTCGATGTCGATCAGGCCATGGCGCACGATCTGGTCGAGCATGTGGTCCAGGAACGGCACGCCGGTCTGCAGGTTCTGCTTGCCGGTGCCGTCGAGGTTGACGACCGCGCGGATGCGCGTTTCGTTGGTATTGCGGGTGATCTCGGCGGTACGCATGATCGTTTCCGGATGGTCGGGGTGAATGGGCGGCGGCGTCACGAGGCGCTGCCGTCGTCCAGGCGATATTCGGCGCTGCGCGCGTGCGCCTGCAGCCCTTCGCCATGGGCCAGGGTGGCGGCGACGCGGCCCAGGGTACGCGCGCCGGCGCCGGAGACCTTGATCAGGCTCGATCGCTTCTGGAAATCGTACACGCCCAGTGGCGACGAGAAACGCGCGGTGCGCGAGGTCGGCAGCACGTGGTTGGGGCCGGCGCAGTAGTCGCCCAGCGACTCCGAGCTGTGCGTTCCCATGAAGATCGCGCCGGCGTGGCGGATCAGGTCGGCCCAGCGCTCGGGCTCGGCGGTGGAGATTTCCAGGTGCTCGGGCGCGATGTCGTTGGCGATGGCGCAGGCCTCGGCCAGGTCACGCACGAGGATCAGCGCGCCGCGGTTGGCCAGGCTGGTGCGGATGATGTCCGCGCGCGGCATCGTGGGCAGCAGCCGGGCGATGGCGGCCTCGACCTGCGCGATGTAGCCGGCGTCGGGGCACAGCAGGATGGCCTGGGCCAGTTCGTCGTGCTCGGCCTGCGAGAAGAGATCCATGGCGATCCAGTCGGCCGGCGTCTTGCCGTCGCAGATGACCAGGATCTCGCTCGGACCGGCGATCATGTCTATGCCCACGGTGCCGTAGACACGCCGCTTGGCGGCGGCGACATAGGCATTGCCGGGTCCGACGATCTTGTCGACCGGGGCGATGGAGGGCGTGCCATAGGCCAGCGCCCCCACCGCCTGGGCACCGCCGATGGCGATCACGCGGTCGACGCCGGCGATGGCGGCGGCGGCCAGCACCATGGGATTGCGCACGCCGTCGGGCGTGGGCGTGACCATGACGACCTCGCCCACGCCAGCCACCTTGGCCGGGACGGCGTTCATCAGCAGCGACGATGGGTAGGCGGCCTTGCCGCCGGGCACGTACAGGCCCACGCGGTCGAGCGGGGTGACCTTCTGCCCCAGCACGGTGCCGTCGGGTTCGGTGTAGGTCCAGGTCTCGGTCCGCTGGCGCTCGTGGTAGACCCGGATACGGTCGGCGGCGGCCTCCAGCGCGGCGCGCTGCTCGCCCGGCAGCGCCTCCAGGGCCGCGGCCCAGTCGGCGCGGGGAATGTCCAGTTCGCGGATGGACGTGGCCTGGACTCGGTCGAAACGCCGGGTGTATTCCAGCACCGCGCCGTCGCCGCGGGTGCGGACGTCCAGCAGGATATCGGCCACGGCGCGTTCGATGGACGCATCCTCGGACGCTTCGAAGGCCAGCAGCGCGTGCAGGCGGGTTCGGAAGTCGTCGCTACGGGTATCGAGTCGGTTGATGAGGGACATACGCTAGCTCTGCAAAATCGGTTTCCGGAAGGCAGCCCTGCCCCGCGCCGGCGGCGCGGCGGCGATGGACGGCGCAGCCTCTGCATGGCGCGGCGGGCTGGCCGCGCGGCGAACGCCTCGCGGATCTCGCCAGATCAGGCCGGCATGGCCAGGCTGGCGCGCGCGAAGGCGTCGATCAGAGGCTGCAACCGGTGTCGCCGGGTCTTCAGGGCCGCCTGGTTGACCACCAGGCGTGACGATATGTCCATGATATCTTCCACCGCGACCAGGTTGTTGGCCCGCAAGGTCCCGCCCGTGGACACCAGGTCGACGATCACGTCGGCCAGCCCGATCAGCGGCGCGAGCTCCATCGACCCGTACAGCTTGATCAGGTCGACGTGCACCCCTTTCGCGGCGAAATGCTCGCGCGCGGCCTGCACGTACTTGGTCGCCACGCGCAGGCGGGCGCCCTGGCGCACCGCGCTGGCGTAGTCGAAGCCCTCGGGCACGGCCACGCACAGCCGGCACTTGCCGATGCGCAGGTCCACGGGCTGATACAGGCCGCCCGGATGCTGGGCCGCGTGCTCGATCAACACGTCCTTGCCGGCCACCCCCAGGTCGGCGGCGCCGTACTGGACATAGGTGGGGACATCCGACGCCCGCACAATGATGATGCGCACCCCGGGATCGCTGGTCGGCAGGATGAGCTTGCGGGACTTCTCCGGATCTTCCGCCGCCGTGATGCCGGCCTCGGCCAGCAGGGGCATGGTTTCGGAGAATATGCGGCCCTTGGACAGCGCCAGCGTGATGGGCGTGTTCGGATCCGCCGGAGCGAAGGCGCTCATCGTGCCTGCCCTCCGGATCCGCCCACGCGGCGGATGTCGGCGCCCAGTTGCAGCAGCTTGCGCTCCATCTGTTCGTAGCCGCGGTCCAGGTGATAGATGCGGTCGATGGTGGTCTGGCCGTCGGCGACCAGTCCCGCGATGACCAGGCTGGCCGACGCCCGCAGGTCGGTCGCCATGACCGTGGCTCCCGACAGGCCCGCCACGCCCTTGACCACGGCCGTGTGGCCGTCGATCTCGATGTCCGCTCCCAGCCGGCGCAGCTCCTGCACGTGCATGTAGCGGTTTTCGAAGATGGTCTCGGTAATGACCGCGGTTCCTTCGGCGATGGCGTTCAAGGCCATCAGCTGAGCCTGCATGTCGGTCGCGAATCCGGGATATTCCAGGGTGCGGAAACCCACCGCGCGCGGCCGGCCGTTCATGCCCGCCTGGACCCAGTCGGTGCCGCACTCGATGGCCAGTCCGGCCTCGGCCAGCTTGTCCAGCGTGGCGCCCATGCTGGCCGGATCGGCGTTGCGCAGCACGATTTCCCCGCCCGCAGCGCCGACCGCGCACAGAAAGGTGCCGGCTTCGATGCGGTCCGGCATGACCCGGTGGGTGGTGCCGTGCAGCCGGGAAACGCCCTCGATCACGATGCGGTCCGTGCCGTGGCCGCTGATGCGGGCGCCCATCTTGATCAGCATTTCCGCCAGGTCGACGATCTCGGGCTCGCGCGCGGCGTTCTCGAGCACGGTCAGCCCGTCGGCCAGCACGGCGGCCATCAGCAGGTTCTCGGTGCCCGTCACCGTGATCATGTCGGTGCGGATCGTGGCCCCCTTCAGGCGCTTGGCCCGCGCCACGACGAAACCATGCTCGATGCTGATCTCGGCCCCCATGGCCGCCAGCCCCTTGATGTGCTGGTCGATCGGCCGCTGGCCGATGGCGCAGCCGCCGGGCAGGCTGACCCGGGCCTCGCCGAAGCGCGCGACCAGCGGGCCCAGCACCAGGATCGACGCGCGCATGGTCTTGACCAGCTCGTACGGCGCCTCGAGCGACTCGACCCGGCTGGCCTCCAGCACGACGCGGTCGCCCGGCTGGCTGGCGCGCTCGGCCTTTACGCCCAGCTGGCGCAGGAGGCGCAGCGTGGTGCCGATGTCATTGAGCTGGGGCACGTTTTCGAGCGTGACCGCATCGGCGGTCAGCAGCGACGCGCACAGGCAAGGCAACGCGGCGTTCTTCGCGCCCGACACCTCGACTTCGCCGCGCAGGGGACGACCGCCAGTGATCTGCAGCTTATCCATCAATTGCCCGCCTTGAATTCCTGGGGAGTGAGAGTGCGCATCGACAAGGCATGGATTTCTTCCCGCATACGCTCGCCCAGCGCGGCATAGACCAGTTGGTGCCGCGCGATGGGGCGCTTGCCCGCGAATTCGGCGCTGACGATGACCGCCTCGAAGTGCTGGCCGTCGCCCTGCACGTCGACATGTTCACAGGGCAGTCCGTCGAGGATGTATTGCCGGACCTGCTCGGGAGAGGGAAGCATGGTGCTCATTTCAGTTATCCATAACGCCGCGCGCGACCCGCGGCCGATGAAAGCACACCGCCCGACCCAGGGCACCGCGGATCCGGCTCTGCCGGTCCGCCGGTGCCGCCCCCTGGGGGGCGCGCGTCAGCGCGTAGGGGGGGGGCTTTCATCTCAATAACGAAGTTTGTAGCCGGTGGACAACAGGCGCAGCGCGAACGCGGCCACCACCAGGAACGTCCCCGCCACCACCGCCAGGCTGTGCCAGGGCGTGACGTCGGAGACCCCGAAAAACCCGTAGCGGAAGCCGTCTATGGTGTAGAAGATCGGGTTCCAGTGCGACACCGCCTGCCAGAACGGCGGCAGCGAATGCACGGAATAGAATACCCCGGACAAGAAGGTTGCCGGCATGATCAGGAAGTTCTGGAATGCCGCCATCTGGTCGAACTTCTCGGCCCAGATCCCGGCGACCAGCCCCAGCACCCCCATGATGCCGCTGCCCAGCACGCCGAACACCAGCATCCACAGCGGCTCGGCGAAACGCGGCTCGGCGAAGAACAGCGACACCGCGTAGATGCCCAGCCCGACGAACAGGGCGCGCACGATGGCCGCCAGCACATAGGCACTGAAGACTTCCCAGTGGGTCAGCGGCGGCAGCAGCATGAACACCAGGTTGCCGGTGACGCGGCTTTGCATCAGCGACGACGAGGAATTGGCGAACGCGTTCTGCAGCATGCTCATCATCATGAGCCCGGGGATCAGGAAGGCCGTGTACGGCACGGTGTTGTAGACCGTGACGCGGCCTTCCAGCACATGGGCGAAGATCAGCAGGTACAGCACCGCCGTCATCACCGGCGCGCCCACGGTCTGGAACCCCACTTTCCAGAAGCGCAGCATTTCCTTGTAGAACAGCGTCAGGAAACCGGAGCCCGCGTTCAGGTTGGGCTGCAGGCCGACGAAACCCGACGGCTTGGCGGCCTCGGGACCGGTGGTGGAAACGCCGCCCTCGGGCGGCCGTGCGACGACGCTCATGCCGCCTTCTCCAGCGACGCCGAGGCGGAGTCCCCGTGCATGATGTTCAGGAAAGCATCTTCGAGATCGGCGGGCAGCACTTCGATGCCTTCGATGGCGCCGCCGGCCGTGCGGACCTGCGCCAGCAGGGACTCCAGTTCCGTGCTGTTGTCCATGCGCAGCACCGCCCGGTTGCCCTGGCGCTGCACCAGCCGCTCGTCCAGCGCGCGGCTCTTGCCCGCGGGCCAGCCCGATGCCCCCATGTGCAGCACCAGCCGCGAACCGCCGACTTTGGCCAGCAGCGCCCGCGTGGTGTCCAGCGCGACGATGCGGCCGGCCTTGAGCATGGCGATGCGGCCGCACAGCTCCTCGGCTTCTTCCAGGTAGTGGGTGGTGAGCAGGATGGTGTGGCCCATGCGGTTCAGGCGCGAGATGAACTGCCACAGCGTGCGCCGCAGGTCCACGTCCACGCCGGCGGTGGGTTCGTCCAGCACGATCACGGGCGGCCGGTGCACCAGCGCCTGCGCCACCAGCACCCGCCGCTTCATGCCGCCCGACAGCGCGCGCATGTTGTCGTCGGCCTTGGAGGTCAGGCCCAGGTTTTCCAGGATCTCGTCGATCCAGGCGTCATTGTTGCGCAGCCCGAAATAGCCCGACTGGATGCGCAGCGTCTCGCGGACGGTGAAGAACGGGTCGAACACCAGTTCCTGCGGCACCACGCCCAGCGCCCGCCGGGAGGCGCGGAACTGGGACACGACGTCATAGCCGCAGATGGACACCTGGCCCGTGGTGGCGCGCGACAGCCCCGCCAGGATCGCGATCAGCGAGGTCTTGCCCGCGCCGTTCGGCCCCAGCAACCCGAAGAACTCGCCCTGGGCGATGTCCAGGCTGACATCGTTCAGCGCCTGGAACCCATCCACCGCCTGGCCGGCGCCCATGCGCCGCCACAGGCTGGTCTGCCTGGGGTACACCTTGGAAACATGCTCGATGCGAACGGCGGATGACATGGCTTGATCAGAAAACACTACCGCGCCGGGAAGGGCCCGCGAGGCCCCCAAAAGCGCAAATCCCGGCAAACGCCGGGCAATTCCCCATTATAGAGGATGGACAAAATGGGCAAGAACCCCTCGCCCCACGGGACCCGGCGCCGGGCCGCCCCAAGGCGGGTCCCGGCCCCTTGGGGGGCTGCCGCATAGCGGCTGGGGTCCACCATTCGGGGCGCGCGTCAGCGCGTAGGGGGGTCATTTAAACATTGCGTTCCGCTCCGCCAGCGACTTGATCAACCCATCGACGCCGTTCTGGCCGATCTGCTGCGAGAACTGGTTGCGGTAGTTTTCGATCAGCCACACGCCCAGTACGTTCACGTCGTAGATCTTCCAGCCCTGACCCGCCTTCTCCATGCGGTAATCCACCGGAACGGGATCGCCGGCCGGCTGCTTGATCACGGTTTTCACGACCACGTCCGTGGCGTCGGCCGGATAGTGCGAGGGCCGCAGTTCCACGGCGGTCTGCTGCTTCACGGACGAGACCGCGCCGCTATAGGTACGCACCAGCGTGGTGCGAAATTCCTTGACCAGCGCCTTCTGCTGCTCGGGCGTCGCCTGGCGCCAGTAGCGCCCGGCGGCCAGCCGCGTCGTCTTCTCGAAATCGACGTAAGGCAGGATCTTCTGGTCCACCAGTTGCAGCAAGCGCTGCGGACTGCCGGACTGCACCGACGGATCGGCCTTGATGGCAGCCAGGACTTCGCCCGTGACCTGCTGGATCAGCGATTCGGGCGAACCGGCGCCCTGCGCCCGGGCCGCCTGCATGCCGCCCATGGCCAGGACCAGGCTGGCGGCCAGCGCCAGCAACCAGGCCGAGATCCGGGGCGTGGCCGCCGTGGGTACCGTCATGTCTTTCGAAATCATGGAAATCCTTACTTTTTCGGCGTACCCGATGCCGAGGCGGGCGCCGTGGCATCGTCATCGTCATCGTAGTTGGGCAGTGAATAGTCCGGCAGGGCGTTTTCCCCGCCAGTCGCGCCGCGGATCAGGCTGGCGCGCCGCTGCAGGTAGGCGTCCCGGGTGAAGGTATACGGATCCAGCGCGACCTGGTCGAGCAGGTTGCCCACCTCGAGCAGGTTGGCGCGCGCGTTCACGACCCGCAGGCCATAGACGCTGTTGCGCACGGGCACGTTGTCGATGTTGCCGACCGCGACCGGATCGGCCAGGAAATCCACGGCGGTGCCGCCCGCGTCGCGGATGGTGCTGGGTCCCAGCAGCGGCAGCACCAGGTAGGGACCGGAACCGACACCCCAGACGCCCAGGGTCTGTCCGAAATCGGCCTTGTTGCGGGGCAGGCCGTTCTGCGTGGCGAGGTCGAAGCAGCCGAACACACCCATCGTGGTGTTCAGCAGGACGCGGAAGGTCGTGTTGATGCCATCCGGCGCGCGGTTCTGCAGGAAGCTGTTGATGGCCGACATCACGTCGCCCACGTTGGCGAACATGTTGCGCACGCAGCTGCGCACCGGCGACGGCACCACGTTCACGTAGCCCTGCGCCACCGGCTTGAGTACGGCGCGATCGACCTTGTCGTTGAAGGTGTACATGCCGCGGTTGAATCCCTCCAGGGGATCCCGCGGGTCGGCCGGCCGCCCGTCCGGTGCGGTGGCACAGCCCGCCAGCCCCGCGGCCAGCACCATCAATGCCAGGTTTTTCTTGTTCATCTTCATATGCTCGTCGTCATTTCGCGGCGGGTTCTGCCGCGCCGGCGGAACCACCTTCCGCGGGCTTGCCGGTACCGCCCTCGGCGGCCTTGCTGTAGAGGAACTGGCTGATCAGGTTCTCCAGCACGACCGCGCTCTGGGTATAGCGGATCTTGTCGCCGGGAGCGAAATTCTTGTCGTCGCCACCGGGTTCAATGCCAATGTACTGCTCGCCCAGCAACCCCGACGTCAATATCTTGGCGGACGAATCGGTGGGAAACAAATAGCGCGCGTCCAGGTCCAGCGTCACCACGCCCTGGAACATCTTGTCATCGAACGCGATGCTGGAGACCCGCCCGACGACCACGCCGGCGCTCTTGACCGCCGCGCGGGGCTTGAGGCCCCCGATATTGTCGAAGTTGGCCGTCACCGCATAGGTCTTGCCCACCGACAACACGCTCAGCAGGTTGCCCGCCTTGAGCGCCAGGAAAACCAGGCCGAGCGCGCCCACCAGCACGAATATTCCCACCCAGAGATCGACTTTTTCTCGCGACATCTCATATTCCTCCGGTCCCCTGCCCGTACGGCGGGTCCCTTAGCCAATTCTTGCAACGGCCGCCCGGCGGGCGCCGCGCCCTGTTTCAGTTGCCGAACATCCAGGCCGTCAGCAGGAAGTCCAGGCCCAGCACCGCCAGCGATCCGGCCACGACGGTACGCGTGGTCGCGCGCGACACGCCCTCGGGCGTGGCCTTGGCGTAATAGCCTTGGTAAAGCGCGATCAGCGTGACCGCCACGCCAAAGACGACGCTTTTGAACACGCCGTTGCCGACGTCCTTCCAGACGTCGACGCCGTTCTGCATCTGCGACCAGAACGCACCGTCGTCCACGCCGATGAGCAGGACGCCCACGCCCCAGCCGCCCAGGATGCCGACCGCCGAGAACACCGCCGCCAGCAGCGGCATGGCGATCACGCCGCCCCAGAAACGCGGCGCCAGCACCCGGCTCACGGGATCCACGGCCATGACCTCCATGGCCGACAACTGTTCCCCCGCCTTCATCAGGCCGATTTCAGCGGTGAGCGAGGTCCCGGCCCGGCCGGCGAACAGCAGCGCGGTCACCACGGGCCCCAGTTCGCGCACCAGGCTGAGCGCGACCAGGAGGCCCAGCGCCTGCTCGGACCCATAGCGGTTCAGGGTGTAATACCCCTGCAACCCCAGCACGAAGCCGACGAACAGGCCCGATACGGCAATGATCACCAGCGAATAGTTGCCGATGAAATGGATTTGCTGCACCACCAGCCGCGGACGGCGCAGCGCGGTGCCGCTCTTGAAGAGCAACTCGACGAAGAACCGGGCGAACGCGCCCAGGCCGACGATGGAGGCGCGGGTGCCGGCCCCCACCGAAATCAGGAAACGGGTCAGGGCCATCAGCGCATCCTCCGCTGGCGTTCGAGCCAGGCCTGGTAGGCAGGCGTCTCGGGGTACTGGAAAGCCACCGGACCGTCGGGCTCGCCGTGGAGGAACTGGTGCACGAACGGGTCCTGCGACGCGGACAGCTCGGCCGGCGTGCCGCCGGCGACGACGGTTCCACGTCCCAGCAGATAGACCTGGTCGGTGATGTGGAAGGACTCCTGCACGTCGTGCGTGATCAGGACCGAGGCGCAGCCGAGCCGGTCGGTCATGGTCCGGATCAATTGCGCGGTCACGCCCATGGAGATGGGGTCCAGGCCGGCGAACGGCTCGTCGTACAGGATGAGTTCGGGCTCAAGCACCACGGCCCGCGCCAGCGCGACCCGGCGCGCCATGCCGCCCGAGATTTCCGAGGTGCGCAGGAAGGCGGCCGCCTTCAGGCCCACGGCGTCCAGCTTGGACAGCACCCGCTCCAGGATTTCCTGCTCCGTCATGGACGTATGCTCGCGCAGCGGAAATGCGACGTTCTCGTAGACGTCCAGGTCCGTGAACAGCGCCCCCTGCTGGAACAGCACGCCCATGCGCTTGCGCAGATCGAACAGATGACTGCCCGACAACCGCCCGATATCCTGCCCCAGGACCAGCGCCTTGCCGGCCTGGGGCGGCAACTGGCCCGTGGCCGCGCGCAGCAGCGTAGTCTTGCCTGACCCGGAGCCGCCCATGATGGCCACCACCTGTCCGCGACGGACCTGCATGTCGACGTCCCGCAGGATGACACGGTCGCCATAGCCCACCGACAGGCCGTCGAAGGCTAGCGCCACATCGGTAGGGGAATGCGTAGATCGTGCCGAATCAGGCATGTAGAGGCAAGAAGAGTTGAAAAGATGGGCGTTGCTTGCAAAAAACCGGCGGATTCGTAGGGAATCCAGCAAGGGATTCTAACAGCAGCACGCCTGGGCACCGTGCTAACCCTTAGGCGGCAGCGGGTTTTGCCTCTCGGCGCGTGCGCCGCGTCTTGCCGACGGCGTATGCTCATTCTGCCCATGGCACGCCGGATCCCGGCCGCATGGCCCATGGAAGAGTGCAGATTATGAACCACGGCGCCCCGCGCCGGTTTACGTTTTTTACAACAACCGCCCGCCCGGCCTGTATCCACATGAAAACGCCCCGAGATCCGGCCGGATGACTCGGGGCATGGTGCCACCATGTTTTTAAGCGCTGATTAATATCAGCGCTGCCGACCCCACTAGCGGGACGCGGACTGCGCCCGGCCGAAACGCCGGAACACGGCGTAGCGGCCTTTGCCGAACCAGTCACGCCCGGCCATCCGCTCACGCCAGGGCGTCTGCCGGGCCTTGTCGCGGGCGGGCGACGACAGCGCCTGCTCCGAAGCCAGATAATGCAGGGCCAGCCGGTTGAAGGGCCGGGGCTCCCCCGCCATCAGGTGAAAGCGGCGCACCATCAGCCAGTCGCCGCATTCCAGCAACAGCGGCACATGGTCCTGCTCGTACCAGGCATCGAAATCGGACAGCTCCGCCGGCGGCACGTCGAACATCGCCGCGAACAGCAGCGGCGCATCGAGCGCGTCGGCCCGGGCGCCGCCCGCGACAGCCAAAGTCTCGCCCAGATACCGCGTGAAGCCGTGCACCTCGCCCAGCATGCGGCGGGTCAGCTCGCTGGGCTGGTTCTTGATGCGATCGTATTCAGGTGTCGCCAGCGCAGCCATCGACGCCATCTCGTAGACGACCAGGTAGTCGTCGCTCTCGGTGGCTCGATACCGGCGCGCGCCGATGAAACCGGGCGCGGCCATGCGAACCGGAATATGCTCGGTGTCGTACCAGCTATTGAACTCGCCCTCCCAGGCGGCCTCGGGGCGCATCTCCGAGAACAGGATCGCACCGCCTGCGCCTTGCCGGCCGATGTGCAAGGCATCCTGTCGCGTATGACTACTGTCGTTCATGGTCGCTCCTTCATTCCAGTGCGAGGTTCTGGGTCTTGATGATCTCGGCGTACTTGCGGCTTTCCGCCTCAAGCAGGGCCGTGAAATCGCGCACGGCCATCGGCTTGGGCTCCAGGCCCCACTCCTTCATCTGCTCGGCAACCCCGGGCGCCTCGAGGATGGAAGCCAGTTCGCGGTTAAGCCGGTCGACCACCGGGCCGGGCGTGCCGGCGGGCGCGACCAATCCGAACCAGCCCGTGACGTGGTAGCCGGGGACCGCCGCGGCGACCGTCCCCACACCGGGCAGCAGCGACGCGGGGACCTCACTCGACACGCCCACGGCACGCAGCTTGCCGCTGGCGATGTGCGGCAGCACCGACGCCATGGGGTTGAACATGAATTGCACGTTGCCCGCCAGCAGATCGGTCATGGCCTGCGAACTGCCCTTGTAGGGAACGTTGGCCACGTCGATGTCGGCCATCGAGGCGAACAGCACGCCCGCCAGCCCCTGGGTGGACGTGACGCCGCCAGACGCGAAGTTCAACTGGCCGGGACGGGCCTTGGCGATGGCGATCAATTCCTGCACGGATCGGGCCGGTACGCTGGGATGCACGACCAGGGCCAATGGCGCGGTGGCAACCATGCCGACCGCGGCGAAATCGGCCAACGGCTTGTACGGATGGTTCTTGATCAGCAGCGGCGTCATCACGAAGGTCGGCGTGACCAGGCCCAGCGTATAGCCATCGGCCGTCGACTTGGCCACCGCGTTCATGCCTATGGTATTGCTGCCGCCGCCGCGATTCTCGACGATCACGCTCTGCTTCAGGCGGTTGCCCAGTCGCAGCGCGACCAGGCGCGTGATCATGTCGGCGCCGCCCCCCGCTTCGTAGGGCACGATGATGCGAACGGGACGCTCGGGGTAGTCCGCCCACGCGAGCGAGCACGCCAGCAGGCAGCCGGCGGGAAAAACAACCGCGGATCTCATGGAAATCATGGTGTCTTGTCTCCTTTCAGGCGGGACGAGCGCGGGACGGCCGGCCCCACCAGGGCCGGGTCCAAGGGGCTGTCCTCTGTCTTGTTGCCGGCGCCCCTACGGCCGGTAGCCGGTCTGCTCGCGGAAATGACTCAGCGCGGCCTCGGCGCAGGCCTGGTCCTCGATGGCGGTACCCGAACTGATGCCGATGCCCCCCACGACCTGCCCATCCACCGTGACCGGCAGGCCGCCGCCGATGACGCAGAAATGGCCGCCATTGGTGACGTGGATGCCGAAGGTCGGCTCGCCCGGCACGCAGAGCTGGTTGTAGACGTGGGTCCCCTTGCGCGCCGCGGCGCCGGTGAACGCCTTGTCGATCGCGATCGAGATGCTGCTGATCTTGCCGCCGTCCATGCGGTCGAAGCGGATCAACTGGCCGCTGTCGTCGGCCACGGCGATGCACATCGGAATACCCATGCGCCCCGCCTCGTCCGCCGCGCCGCGCATCAGGACCTCGGCCTCTTCGATGGAAAGCCGCTTGCTGGTCAACATGGCGCCTACCTCCCCTTGGCCAGGTCGGTGGTGCGCAGGTAGCGCTCCAGGTCGGCCAGTGCTTCGCCCCCGATGGCGCGATACGGCGGATAAGGGTCGCCGGCATCGATACCCAGGACGCGCATCGCGGCCTTCATCACCGGCGCCAGGCCATACCCCATCCATTGGGCCGGAAACAGCGAGAACTGCGCCTGCAGCCTGGCGGCCTCTTGCATGTCGCCGGCCACGAACGCCTCGACCACCAGGCGAGCCAGCCGCGCGGCCGGCGGCGGCAGCGTGACGCCCGAGCCGCCCAATTGCAGCGTGATCAGCAGCATCTGCATGGTGGTGTAGTACTCGGCGTGGCCGGCCACATCGATCTGCTGGATCAATTGCGCGACGCGCAGCAGGTTGCGCGAACTTTCCTTGACGTACTTCACGCCATCGAGCCTGGCCAGCTCCAGCGTGGTGGCCGGCGAGGGATCGGCGCCCGGCCCCGGGTTCAGGTACAGCACGATCGGCAGGTGCGTTTCACGCGCG
Source organism: Pigmentiphaga sp. MLSB6-MA01 (assembly GCF_058793475.1). Taxonomy (NCBI): domain Bacteria; kingdom Pseudomonadati; phylum Pseudomonadota; class Betaproteobacteria; order Burkholderiales; family Alcaligenaceae; genus Pigmentiphaga; species Pigmentiphaga sp. MLSB6-MA01. The sequence continues at coordinate 252,671 of NZ_JBXAFV010000003.1, forward strand.
ACCGACTCGAAGTAGGCGATCAGCTCGGCCTGGGTGGGCTCCCCGCCGAACGGCCTGAGCGGCGCCAGCAATTGCACCGCCTGCGCGCCAAGCTCTTCCGCGAAGTGGGCCAGCTCGACCGCCACGCGATACGACGGATGCGAGACCCCCACGGCCACGGGGCAACGGCCATCGACGAAATCGACGGTCATCCGGATCAGGTCGAGCCGCTCCTCCATCGTCAGATAGTGATACTCCTGCGCCTCGACGCCGGCGGCGACCACCATGGCCGCGCCGCAGTCTTGCACCACGTAATCCACGCCACGCCTGAGCGCTTCGCGGTCGACCTTCAGGTCGGCGCCAAAGGGAGTGAGCGGCGGGATGATCAGTCCGGGTCGTTTCAATTCAGTCTCCTTGAGGATGGACCGGCATCACAGGACATAGGACGGCCGCGTGCGCAGGAATTCGATGTCGAATCCGGCGGCGCGCTTGTACTGCTCGGAAATTTCCTTGAGCTCGGCCTGCGATATCACGTCGTCGATCTTGTTGAAGGGCTTGCCCTGCGTGCGCTCGTACACCACCCGCAGGATGGTGTCGGGCGGCGCGGCGCGGTTCATCCTGACCACCTTGGCCGTGGCCGCCACCCTGACCTCGTCGTATTCGCGCAGCGCCTCGACCGTCACGCCCTTGCGCTTGAAGCAACCCGCCATGTAGCGGGCGTCGAGGATGGCCTGGCCCGCGCCGTTCGAGCCCCGCGGGTACATGGGATGCGCGGCGTCCCCCAGCAGGGTGACGCGGCCGAAGGTCCAGGTCGAAACCGGGTCGCGGTCCACCATCGGGAACATCAGGATCGGCTCGGCTTTCAGCAGCAACGCCGGCACGTCCAGCCAGTCGAACGTCCAGCTCATGTAGGCATCGACGAAGTCTTCGTGCCTGGCGAAGCGATTCCAGTCGTAGCGCTCCGGCTTGGGACGCTCCAGCGACGCGACGAAGTTCAGCAATTGGTTGCCGTCGGCATCGACCTGCTCGCGTATCGGATAGACCATCAGCTTGCCAACGCTCATCCAGCCCGCGCGTATGGTGTCCGCGCCGCTCAGGAATGGCTTGAACGGCGTCACGCCTCGCCAGATGGTGATGCCCGCATACACCGGCTCCCCTTCGTCGGGCAGGAATTGCCGGCGGACGGCCGACTTGATGCCGTCGCAGCCGACCACGATCCTGGCTCGGGCGGGCGCAAGATCCTGGCCCTGCGGCCCGGTGAAGTAGGCGGTCGCGCCGTCGCCGTCCTGCTCGACGCCCACGCAGCGATGGCCGGTGACGACGGCATCCTGGCCCAGCCGGTCGCGCACGGCCTTCAACAGCACCTGCTGGACATCGCCGCGGTGGATGGAGAACTGCGGCCAGTCATAGCCGGCGGCTTCGCCCGCCAGTTCCCGATAGATGAACTGGCCGTGGTGGTTGTAGTAGGAGGCGTCCTTGGTGCGGATGCCCACGCGGTCCAGCTCCGGCACCAGGTCCAGTTCGTCCAGCTCGCGCACGGCGTGCGGCAGCAGGTTGATGCCCGCGCCGATGGCCTGGATGTCGGACACCGCTTCGTACACCCGGCACGCGACGCCGATCTGGTGCAGGCTCAGCGCCAGCACCAACCCCCCGGTACCGGCTCCGATGATGATCACTTCGGTTTCTTTGTTCATGGCTCCTCGAATCAGTCTGTCTGTATCGCGCTGCCAGACTAATTGATATCCAAAAACCAGAAAAATACATATTTCGTCGCCTATTGATATGTATAAAATATGATTTTCGCGGATGCGGAGCGACAAGTTGGAGTTGAGACACCTGCGCTATTTCGTGGCGGTCGCCGAGGAAGAACACATGACCCGTGCCGCATCGCGGCTGGCGATCCAACAACCGCCGCTAAGCCAGCAGATCCAGGCGCTGGAGCAGGAACTGGGCGTGCAGTTGTTCGATCGCCGGCCGCGCAGCATCCGGCTCAACGCGGCCGGCAAGCTGTTCCTGAGCGATGCGCGGAAGGTCCTCGCCGACGTGAACGCAGCCGTCCAGCGCGTGCGGCGCTTCGACCTGGGCGAGGAAGGCAGGATCCGCGTCGGCTTCACCAGTTCGGCGTCACTACACCATCTGACGCCGCGCATCGTGCGGGCCTTCCGCACCAGCTATCCGCTGATGTTCCTGGAAATAGGCGAAGGCACGACGCACGACCTGCTGCACGCCGTCGAACAGGAACGGCTGGACATCGCCTTCGTGCGCTCGCCACTGCCCGCCAACTCGAGCCTGGAAAGCGTGACGCTGGTACGCGAGAACATGGTGGTCGCCGTGCCATCGAACCACCGGATGGCACAAGAGCCGCGGCAAGGCATCGCGCTGGCCGCGCTGAAGGACGAGGACTTCATCCTGTTCCATCCGCTCAACGGATGGGGCATCAAGGACATGCTGATGGAGGTGTGTCAGCGCAATGGCTTCGTGCCTCGCGCCGTGGAAGAAGTGCCGCGGCTGATCGCGGCCATCCACCTGGTCGCGGCGGGACTGGGCATCTCGATCGTGCCGCAGTCCATGCGCTCGATCCAGCCCGACTGCGTGGTCTACCGGCCGCTGGATCCGCCCACGGCGTTCACCGTGCCGCTGGAGCTGGCGCACCGCCGCAACGTGGACGCGGAAGGCATCCGCCGCTTCCTGGCCATGTCGCTGCAACTTGCGCGGGCCGATACGGCCGAGGATCCGGCGCACTGACGCCGCGCCGGACGAGAGGGCCTGCCGGCCCTCCCCTCGCCTAGCGGGGCAGCTCGGTCGCCCCCATCAGGAACGCGTCGACCGAGGCCGCGCACTGGCGGCCTTCCCGGATGGCCCACACCACCAGCGACTGGCCACGCCGCATGTCGCCGGCCGCGAAGACCTTGTCGACGTTGGTGCGGTAATCGTCGGTATTGGCCCGCGCATTGCCCCGGGCATCGCGCTCGACGCCGAAGGCGTCCAGCACCTGCTGCACCGGCGACACGAAGCCCATGGCGAACAGCACCAGATCGGCGGGCAGCTCGAATTCGGAGCCCTCGACCTCGGCCATCTTCATCTGGCCGTTGTCGCCGCGGACCCACTCGACGCGGCAGGCCACGAGCGAGGTCAACTTGCCGTTCTTGCCCTGGAAAGTCTTGGTCGACACCGCCCAGTCGCGGTCCACGCCTTCCTCGTGGGACGAGGACGTCCGCAGCTTCAGCGGCCAATACGGCCAGGTCAGGTCCTTGTTCTCGGAAACCGGCGGCTGCGGCATGACCTCGAACTGCGTGACGGAGGCCGCGCCATGGCGGTTGCTCGTACCCACGCAATCCGACCCGGTGTCGCCGCCGCCGATCACGATGACATGCTTGCCCGTGGCCAGGATCTGGTCCTTGAGCTTGTCGCCCGCCACCACCTTGTTCTGCTGGCGCAGGAAATCCATCGCGAAATGCACGCCCTGGAACTCGCGACCCGGCACAGGCAGGTCGCGCGGGGTCTCCGCGCCGCCCGACACGACAATGGCGTCGAACTCGGCCTGGAGTTCCTCCGGGGCCTTCACCGTGGCGGAAATCCCCAGCGTCTTGGCGTCCTCGACCCGGCCCACGAAGGTCGAGGGACGAAACACGACGCCTTCCTGCTCCATCTGCGCCATACGGCGGTCGATCTGCCACTTTTCAAGCTTGAAGTCGGGAATGCCATAACGCAGCAGCCCGCCGATGCGGTCGCTTTTCTCGAACACCGTCACCTCGTGCCCGGCGCGCGCCAGTTGCTGCGCGCAGGCCAGCCCCGCGGGCCCGGACCCGACCACCGCCACTTTCTTGCCCGTCCTGGCCTTGGGAGACACCGGAACGACCCAGCCATGCTCCCAGCCGTGATCGATGATCGCATGCTCGATCGATTTGATGCCGACGGCATCGCTATTGATATTGAGCGTACATGCCGCTTCGCAGGGCGCCGGACAGATGCGCCCGGTGAACTCGGGAAAATTGTTGGTGGAATGCAGCACCGCCAGCGCCTGCTTCCAGTTCTGGCGATACACCAGGTCATTCCAGTCGGGAATGATGTTGTTGACCGGACAGCCGTTCGTGCAGAACGGGATGCCGCAATCCATGCACCGGGCCCCCTGCTGCCGGGCCTGCTCGGTGTTCAAGTGAAGGACGAATTCCTTCCAGTGCTTGACGCGCTGCTCGGGCGCTTCCGCCGCTTCCTGCAGTCGCTGGTATTCCAGAAATCCGGTGACCTTACCCATGGCTCTTTCCTGACTATCCTGTGTGGGGCCGGCGCATGCGCCGGCCCCGATTCTTCGTTACGGTTCGCGCCGCCTTCCGGCGGTCGGGCGTGCCTAGGCGGCCAACTTTTGCGGATTCCGGGCATCCCACATTTCGCCCAGCGCGCGCCGGTACTCCGTCGGCATGACCTTGACGAACCTGGTCCGGGCGGTCTCCCAGGCATCCATGATGTCGCGGGCGCGGAAGCTGCCGGTGTAGCGGAAGTGGTTCTCGACCAGGCCGCGCAGGATGGCTTCGTCGGTATCCCGCTCGCCGCCGCGGACCATGCTGTGCCACAGGCGTTCCGACCCTTCCTTCTCCTGGACCGCCGCGGGAACGACTTCTTCCAGCTCGACCATGGCCAGGTTGGCGCGCAGCCGGAAAACGCCGTCCGGATCGTAGACGTAGGCCACGCCGCCCGACATGCCGGCGGCGAAGTTGCGGCCGGTCTCGCCCAGCACGACCACGGTGCCGCCGGTCATGTATTCGCAGCCATGGTCGCCCACGCCTTCCACCACTGCCGCGGCGCCCGAGTTGCGCACCGCGAAGCGTTCGCCCGCCACGCCGTTGAAATAGGCCTCGCCCGACAACGCGCCGTACAGCACGGTGTTGCCGACGATGATGTGCTCGGGGCCGTGGCCGCGGAAGTCATTGGGCGAGCGAACGATGATGCGGCCGCCCGACAGGCCCTTGCCGACATAGTCGTTGCCGTCGCCCACCAGGTCCAGCGTCACGCCGTGCGCCAGGAAGGCGCCGAAGCTCTGGCCGGCGGTGCCGTTGCACTGGATATGGATGGTGTCGTCGGGCAGGCCCTCGTAGCCATACTTGCGCGCCACCATGCCGGACAGCATGGCGCCGATGGTGCGGTTCACGTTGCGCACGGTGGTGATGAACGAGACCTTCTCGCCCCGCTCGATGGCGGGGCGCGCGCGCTCGATCAACTGGTGGTCCAGCGCCTTGGCCAGGCCATGGTCCTGCTCGTCCACGTGCAGGCGGGCGACCCCGGCGGCCACGCGGGGCTGGTGGAACACCCTGCTGAAGTCCAGGCCGCGCGCCTTCCAGTGCTCGATGCCGGCGCGCATGTCGAGCAGGTCGGAGCGGCCGATCAACTCGTCGAACTTGCGGATGCCCAGCTGGGCCATGATTTCGCGCACTTCCTCGGCGATGAAGAAGAAGAAGTTGACGACATGCTCGGGCTTGCCCTGGAACTTGGCGCGCAGGACCGGATCCTGTGTGGCCACGCCCACCGGGCAGGTGTTCAGGTGGCACTTGCGCATCATGATGCAGCCCTCGACCACCAGCGGCGCCGTGGCGAAGCCGAATTCATCGGCACCCAGCAGCGCGCCGATCACGACGTCGCGGCCGGTCTTCATCTGGCCATCGGCCTGCACGCGGATGCGGCCCCGCAGGTGGTTCAGCACCAGGGTCTGCTGCGTCTCGGCCAGGCCCAGTTCCCACGGCGTGCCGGCATGCTTGATCGACGACACGGGCGAAGCGCCGGTGCCGCCGTCGTGGCCGGCGATCACCACGTGGTCGGACTTGGCCTTGGCCACGCCCGCGGCCACCGTGCCGACGCCCACTTCGGACACCAGCTTGACCGAGATCGACGCCTGGGGATTGGCGTTCTTCAGGTCATGGATGAGCTGGGCCAGGTCCTCGATGGAATAGATGTCGTGGTGCGGCGGAGGCGAGATCAGGCCCACGCCCGGCACCGAGAAGCGCAGCTTGGCGATATAGTCGGACACCTTGTGGCCGGGCAACTGGCCGCCTTCGCCCGGCTTGGCGCCCTGCGCCATCTTGATCTGGATCTGGTCAGCGCTGGCCAGGTATTCGGCCGACACGCCGAAACGGCCCGAGGCCACCTGCTTGATGCGCGAACGCAGCGAATCGCCCGCCTTCAGCGGCACGTCGGCCGCCACCCGGTCGGCGCCCAGCACCGAAGCCAGGGTATCGCCGTCCTTGATGCCGGCCTTGCCGTGTTGCAGTTCGGTGCGATAGCGCAGCTCGTCCTCGCCGCCCTCGCCGGTATTGGACTTGCCGCCGATGCGGTTCATCGCGATCGCCAGCACCGAATGAGCCTCGGTCGAGATCGAACCCAGCGACATCGCGCCGGTGGCGAAGCGCTTGACGATGTCCTTGGCCGGCTCGACTTCGGCGAGCGCAATGGCGTGGGCCGGGTCGAACTTGAACTCGAACAGCCCGCGCAGCGTCATGTGGCGCTTGCTCTGGTCGTTGATGATCTGCGCGTATTCCTTGTACGTGCGGTAGTTGTCCGCGCGGGTGGAATGCTGCAGCTTGGCGATGGCGTCGGGCGTCCACATATGTTCTTCGCCGCGGATGCGGAAAGCGTACTCGCCGCCCTCGTCCAGCGCGCCCTCCAACAGCGGATCGTTGCCGAAGGCCGCCTGGTGCATGCGCAGGGACTCGTCCGCCACCTCGAAGATGCCAATACCCTCGATATTGCTGGCGGTGCCCGGAAAATACTGCTCGATCAGCGGACGGTTCAACCCCACGGCTTCGAAAATCTGGGCGCCGGTGTACGACATGTAGGTCGAGATGCCCATCTTGGACATGACCTTCTGCATGCCCTTGCCGATGGCCTTGACGTAGTTGTAGATGGCCTTGTCCACCGGCACCTTGGCATCGTGCCCGTGCTCGTGGGCCAGCGCCTCCATCGCCAGGTAGGGGTGCACGGCCTCGGCGCCGTAGCCGCCCAGCAGCGCGAAATGATGCACCTCGCGGGCCGAGCCGGTTTCCACCACCAGGCCGGTGCTGGTGCGCAGGCCGGCGCGGATCAGGTGCTGGTGCACGGCCGAGGTGGCCAGCAGCGCGGGAATGGGCACGCGGCCGCTGTCGACCAGGCGGTCGGACACGATCAGGATGTTGTAGCCGCTCTTGACGGCATCCACGGCCTGGGCGCACAGCGCCGCCACCCGGGCCTGGATGCCTTCCTTGCCCCAGCCGGCCGGGTAGGTGATGTCCAGCTCGAAGCTCTTGAACTTGCCGTTCGTGACGCGCTCGATATGGCGGATCTGCGCCATGTCCGCGAAGTCCAGCACCGGCTGCGCCACTTCCAGGCGCAGCGGCGGGTTCACGTTGTTGATGTCGAGCACATTGGGCTTGGGCCCGATGAACGACACCAGCGACATCACCAGGTTTTCGCGGATGGGGTCGATGGGCGGGTTGGTGACCTGCGCGAACAGTTGCCGGAAGTAGTTGTAGAGGCTCTTGTTCTTGCCGGACAGCACGGCCAGCGGCGCGTCGTTGCCCATCGAGCCCGTGGTTTCCTCGCCCAGCGCGGCCATGGGGCGCAGGATGAACTTGTAGTCTTCCTGCGTCCAGCCGAAGGCCTGCTGCCGGTCGAGCATGGGCACCGACGAGCGGCCTTCCTCGATTTCCTCGCGGACCGGCTCGGGCAGCGTGTCGAGCTTGATGCGGATGCGCTCGATCCACTGGCGGTAGGGCTTGCTGTTGGCGAGCTGGTCCTTCAGTTCCTTGTCGTCGATGATCCGGCCCAGCTCCAGGTCGATCAGGAACATCTTGCCCGGCTGCAGGCGCCACTTCTTGACGATCTTGCTTTGCGGGACCGGCAGCACGCCCGACTCGGACGCCATGATGACCAGGTCGTCGTCGGTGACGATGTAGCGCGCCGGACGCAGGCCGTTGCGGTCCAGCGTCGCGCCGATCTGGCGGCCGTCGGTGAACGCGATGGCGGCCGGACCGTCCCAGGGCTCCATCATCGCGGCGTGGTATTCGTAGAAGGCGCGGCGCGCCTCGTCCATCTCGGCGTGCTGTTCCCAGGCCTCGGGAATCATCATCATCATCGCGTGCGAGATGGAATAGCCGGACATGACCAGCAGTTCGAGGCAGTTGTCGAACGTGGCGGTGTCGGACTGGCCTTCGTACACGATGGGATAGAGCTTCTTCAGGTCGTCGCCCAGCACCGGGGACTGCATCACGCCTTCGCGGGCGCGCAGCCAGTTGAAGTTGCCCTTGACCGTGTTGATCTCGCCGTTGTGGGCGATCAGGCGGTAGGGGTGGGCCAGCGGCCAGGCCGGGAAGGTATTGGTGGAGAAGCGCTGGTGCACCAGGGCCAGCGCCGTGACCGCGCGCGAATCGGCAAGGTCGCGGTAGTAGCGGCCGACCTGGTCGGCCAGCAGCAGGCCCTTGTAGACCACGGTGCGGCTGGAGATGGACGGCACGAAATACTCCTTGCCGTGCTTCAGGTGCATCTTCTGGATGGCGTGCGAGGCCATCTTGCGGATCACGTACAGCTTGCGCTCGAGCGCATCGGGCACCATGACGTCGCCACCGCGGCCGATGAAGAGCTGCCGGATGACCGGCTCCATGACCTTCACGTTGGGCGACATCGGCATTTCCTTGTCGATGGGCACGTCGCGCCAACCCAGCACCACCTGGCCCTCGGCGCGCACGGCGCGCTCGAGTTCGGCTTCACAGGCCAGGCGCGACCCCATTTCCTGGGGCAGGAACACCATCGCCACGCCGTATTCCCCGGGAGCGGGCAGGGTCACGCCCTGGGCAGCCATTTCCTCGCGATACAGCGCATCCGGGATCTGGATCAGGATGCCCGCGCCGTCGCCCATGAGCGCATCCGCCCCGACCGCGCCGCGATGGTCGATGTTCTCGAGGATCTTCAGGCCCTGCTGGATGATGGAATGGCTCTTCTGGCCCTTGATGTGGGCCACGAAACCCACGCCACAGGCGTCGTGCTCGTTGGACGGATCGTACAGGCCCTGTGCGTCCGGCTGGCGCGGCGCGGGAAGGCCGATGCGGGAAGCGTCGATGACGGCGGCCGGGGACGACGGGGCCGACAGGTGGTCCTGGCTGGATAGGGGCATGGTGCGCTCCGCTGGTGGATTCATGTACCGGACACGAATCCGGGGTACTGGACATCGGGATGCCGAACTTGGCGCGCGCACGGATGCCGCGCCGGGGGAATCGACAATACTGCGGCGCACCAGGGGTCGCAAGAAAAATAAAAAGGGGAGCGTCCCTAATTATTATCCAGGCCACAAATCCGGGGAATTAAATTAGGGTCGCACCACTACCGTGCATTTTCTTCCTCAGTCCGAGGGTGCTTGCGAGGCCTCCCCCGCTTGCTGGCGGCGGCCCGCCGGCTGCTGGTGCCCTCCAGCGCCTGCACGAACGCGGGACCGCCTAAGGCCCATTGGCCATACAGCGCCTGCTCGATACGCTGCGCCGTCGAAGGCGCAACGCTTTCCGCCATCCTGGCGCGGTAATTGGCCTGGCGATCGAACGGCGTATTGCCACAGGCCCAATAATCGGCGTGGTCATGCAGCATGCCGGCGGACGCGGCACCCATATGCGCCGGGGCCGAGGACCAACGCCACAACTCCACGTCGCCCGCCAGCCCCTGGCGCAGCGGAACGGTTTCGAGCCAGATCAGAGCGGGCAGCACCCAGGCGCCCGGCTCGACCAGCGTGGAGCGGAACCGGCCGGCGAAGACTCTTCCTATATGCAGCCGGGCAGCCAGGCGGCGCCCCAGGGACTGGATCACGGCCGAGATCCCCCCCGGGCCAGCGGGAGTAGCCAGTAGCAACAGCTGGTCAAAAGTAAGCGCCCACCCATGAACGGCCACGCCGTGCTGCCTGGCGTCGGCCTCCAGCCAGGCGGCGACCTGGTCCAGCATGGCGGCGCCGTCGCCTCCCGCCGACAGGGGAACCGTGAAGCGGGCCTGGGCGAGATGGGGAAGATCCGGGGCATACAGACGGGGAAGGCGGGCCATGATTACCGGGGACGCATCAATATCTCAGGTCGGAAAATGCAGGTTTCCGCGAACGATACGCCGATTTCATGGTCTATGCAGTATGAAGCCCCGATTGCCTGCCCGCTGCCGGCCTTCGATCGGGTCCCGGATTCCGATCTGGCCGGGTTCGCTTGCCGTGCTGCACCGCACAGCGATCGATTCGCTTTATCGCACCCATCAAAAACACCCATTAGCACTCTTTGTTCGAGAGTGCTAACCTTCAGACATGGAGGTAAGCCGTTTATGAAACGTTCGTCGAATCAGTCCAACGCCCTCGCATCCGCCACAAGCGGCCCCGGCGCGCTGGCCCTGGCCATCGCCAACCCTGGCGCCCTTGGTACGATCGAAGCCTATATCGGCGCCGTCAACCGCCTGCCGGTGCTGACGGCCGAGCAGGAACACGACCTGGCCCAGCGCTACCAGGACAAGCAGGACCTCAACGCCGCCCGCGAGCTGGTGCTGTCGCACCTGCGGCTGGTGGTCGCCATAGCCCGGCAGTACCTGGGCTATGGGCTGCCGCACGCCGACCTGATCCAGGAAGGCAACGTCGGCCTGATGAAGGCCGTCAAGCGCTTCGACCCCAATCGCGGCGTGCGCCTGGTGTCCTTCGCCATCCACTGGGTCAAGGCCGAGATCCACGAATACATCCTGAAGAACTGGCGCCTGGTCAAGGTGGCGACCACCAAGGCCCAGCGCAAGCTGTTCTTCAACCTGCGCAGCCTGAAACCGGACTCGCACGCGCTCACGCCGGATCAGGTCGAGGAAATCGCCGCCAGCCTGAACGTGCGGCCGCAGGACGTGACCGAGATGGAGGTGCGCCTGTATGGGCAGGACATGGCCCTGGAAGGCCGTGGCGGCGATGATGGCGAGAACGAATTCGCCCCCATCGCCTACCTGTCTGACGAAGGCCAGCAGGAACCCAGCACCATCCTGGAGGAACGCCGCCGCGACGAGTTGCACGGCAGCGGACTGCAGCAGGCCCTGGAGAGCCTGGACGACCGGTCGCGCCGCATCATCGAGGCGCGCTGGCTGAAGGACGAAGGCGGCGCCACCCTGCAGGAACTCGCGGACGAATTCGGCGTGTCCGCCGAGCGCATCCGTCAGATCGAGGCACGCGCCATGACCAAGATGCGAGGCGCGCTGGCCGAGTACGCCTGAACCTCGCAGGCACTGCCGCGCCATCGGCGCGGGCCCCCAAGGCGGATTCCGGAACGACCGGATCCGCCTTTTTTGCGGCGCTCCCGCAAGGGTCATACATCGTTACAGATTTGGCGGAAATTTACGTGGAAATACGGGTAGCGGGTGAACTTCCCCGCCTGGGCCTTGACTAACCGTCAGGTGGGACACGCTTTGGGTGCAACGCCCTCGTGTCGGAATGTCGGGCTTCCCCCCGCACGACATTTCTTCCGGCGCAGTTTGCCGGTACCAGCCGATACATCCGCCTCTGCTTTTCTCCTCCCTCCCCCCCACTTGAGGCGGATATTCACGGGACACTTCGGTGTCCCGTTTTTTTTTGGGAGGAAGCCCCCCCGCTTACGCAGGCCCCCTCAAGGGGGAGAAACCGGCGGACCGGCAAAGCCAGATCCGCAGTTTCCCGGGACTAGTACCATCAGTCCACCTTCCCTATGCGGCGGACGGCGGCTTGGACGCGTTGAGCGTCGGCTTGCCAGTAGCGGGCGAATTCGGGGGCGTCCATATAGTCGATGGGGCTGCCCAGCGAAGCGAAGGTTTGCTGAAGGGCGGGTTGGGCGACGATCTTCTTCATGGCTTCGCGCAGGCGCGTCGTAACTTCACCAGGGACGCCGGCGGGGGCGAACAAGGCCGACCATTGCGTGAACTCCGCATCGTAGCCCAGCGATTTGAGGCTCGGGAGATCAGGCAACGAAGCAAGAGGGGCGCTGCCCCAGTGCGCGAGCGCGCGCATCTTGCCGGATTTCAGAAAGGTGGTCGCGTTGGCGACGCCGGCGGCCGCGGTCTGGATTTGGCCGCTCATCAGCGAGACCAGCGCCGGACTACCGCCCGAGAACGGCACATGCGTGATCTGCGCCCCGCTGGCCGCCTTGAACATTTCCATGGGCAGGTGCATCGCGCCGTAAACGCCGGACGAGCCGTAGTTCAGGGCCTGCGGATCGGCTTTGCTGGCGGCAACCAACTCGGCCACGGAGCGCCAGGGTGCATCCGCGCGGACCACCAGCAGGTTGGGATCGGCGGTGATGCGGGCAATGGGTGCGAACTGGTCCAGCTGGAATGCCGGCTTGCGCCCCAGCAAGCGGTCTGCCTCGGGCAAGCCCGAGATCCCTGACAGCGAAAGCAGCAAGGTATAGCCGTTCGGCTTGGCACGGGCGACGGAACCCATGCCGATCACCCCTCCCGCCCCACCCTTGTTCTCCACAATGAACGGTTGCTTCAACTCACGCCCCAGGGCATCGGCGATCGGACGTGCGATATTGTCGGCCAGGCCGCCGGCGGCATAGGGCACGACGATGGTCACCGGCCCCGCCGGATAGGATTCCGCGGCCGCGAACACCGGCCCCTGGACCGCAAGGCCCAGCGCGATGAAGCGAATTGCTTTGAACATTGCCACCGGATCTCCTCAGCGATGTCGGGTGCCTTGTCGGCACGATGTATACATCCCGGCCATAACGTTGCACGAATCTGTTTCGTGCATGCGTTCCGTGGGATTTGTCCTCACCAATCACCATGGTGTGCCGAACGGATGGCCGAAACAACCTGCATTCCGGTCACAACTGCGTTGACCATTTGCCAAAAGTGAAACGGCCCGCGGGCAAGGCGGGCCGGAACGCTGGAGAAAAAACCGGAAGACCCTACAACAGCTGGCGGATATCGCTGGTCAGGGCGTCGGCGCCGGCGGTGTGGCGGGCGAACAGGCGCAGGTGGCCCTCGGGGTCGTAGATGTAGACGCCGGCGGTGTGGTCCATGGTGTAGGAACCAGGCTCCTTGCCGGGCACCTTGGCGTAGAACACCTTGAAGGACTTGGCCACGCGGGCGGTGGCGTCGGCGTCGCCGCGCAGCCCCAGGAAGCTGGGGTCGAACTGGGTCACGTAGGCGCGCAGGATCTCGGGCGTATCGCGTTCGGGGTCCACGGTCACGAATGCCACCTGGAGCCGGTCGCCGTCCTTGCCCAGGCTGTTCTTGACCTGCACGAACTCGGCCAGCGCGGTCGGGCAGACGTCGGGGCATTGCACGAAGCCGAAGAACACCACCAGGACCTTGCCTTTGAAATCCTGCAGCGTGCGCGGCTGGCCGTTGAAATCCGTCAACGACAGATCGGTGCCCAGGTCCGACCCACTGACGTCGGTGCTGTTGAACGACGGCTTCTTTTCGCAAGCCGCCAGCATCGCCGCCGCCACGGCGGCGGCGCCGGCGCGCAGGACGAAACGACGGGAAACACCAAACTCGGCCATGACTACCTCACATCCAGTGGTCGACCAGCAGCGCCGCGAAGAGCAGCGACAGATACAGGATCGAATAGCGAAACAACCGCCGCGCCAGCTCGTCGCTGTAGTGGCGGTAGAGCTTCCAGGCATAGCCCACGAACACCGCGCCCAGGACCACGGCGCTGACCAGGTAGACCAGCCCGCTCATGCGGATGACATAGGGCAGCACCGTGGTGGCGAACAGCGCCACGGAGTAGAGCAGGATGTGCAGCCGCGTGAGCTTCTGGCCGTGCGTGACGGGCAGCATGGGCAGGCCGGCGTTCTCGTAATCCTTGGTGCGGTACAGCGCCAGGGCCCAGAAATGGGGGGGCGTCCAGATGAAGATGATCAGCACCAGCAGCCACGCTTCGGCCGGGACGTTGTTGGCCACGGCGGCCCAGCCCAATGCCGGCGGCATCGCGCCGGAAAGGCCGCCGATGACGATGTTCTGCGGCGTGCGCGGCTTCAGGATGACGGTATAGATGATGGCGTAGCCGACGAAGGTCGCGAAGGTCAGCCACATGGTCAGCGGATTGACCAGGGTATAGAGCACCAGCATCCCCAGTCCGCCGACCACGCCCGACATGCCGATGATCTGCAGGGCGCCGATGTCGCCCCGGGCGGAGGGCCGGTGCGCGGTGCGGACCATGCGCGCGTCGACCTGCTCCTCGATCAGGCAATTGATCGCGAACGCGGCTGCCGCGAGCAGCCAGATGCCCACGGTCGCCGCGACGACCGTGCGCCACGGCGGCACGGCGGGCGTGGCCAGGAACATGCCGATGACTGCGCAGAAAACGGCAAGCTGGCTGACCCGAGGCTTGGTCAACACCCAATATTGCCGAAGACGCAGACTGACGGTAGACACAGTAATGCTTTCCATGAGGATTCCCGAACTTCAGTAGGCCCTCGCGCCGTTCGCCGGCGCGTGGCGGGCCCGTGCCAGCCTGACCAGCAGCGTCACGCACAGGATGGTCAGGACGGCGGCCCCGCCGTTATGCAGCACCGCGATCACTATAGGCCATTGCAGGAAAATGCTGGTCAGCCCGGTCAGCAGTTGCACCACGAGCATGGCCAGCAGCGCCCGCGACGGCCCCTGCAGGCCTTCGTAGCGGCGCAGCCTGAACGCCAGGCCGCCCAGGTAGATCAAGACCACGAACGCGAAATTGCGGTGCGTCCAGTGGATGGCGGTGAGCGCGCTTTGCGAGATGATCTCGCCCGAAGGCAGCTCGCCCAGCCCGCGCACGATCGAATAGCCGCCGTGGAAATCCATATCCGGCACCCACTGCCCGTGGCAGGTCGGAAAATCCATGCAGGCCAAGGCCGCGTAGTTCGTGCTGACCCAGCCGCCCAGCGCCAGCTGCGTATACAGCAACACCAGGCCAACAGCCACGTATTTCCGCCAACGTCCGGCTTCTGGCACGATATCCGGCAGCACGGTCTGCCTGGCCGACAGCCAGGTCAGCAACGCCAGCAGGCTGATCCCGCCCAGCAGGTGGGCGGTGACCACGGCCGGCATCAGTTGGTGGGTGACGGTCCAGGCGCCGAAAGCCCCCTGCAGGCAGACCGCCGGCAGGATCACCGTGGCCAGCCAGGGCGACTGCGCCAGCGCCTTGCGGTGGCGCCAGGCCATGAACACGATGGCGATGATCAGGATGCCCAGCAGGGTGCCCGCGTAGCGGTGGACCATCTCTATCCAGGCCTTGGACAGTGTAACCGGTCCCTCGGGCATGGCCGTCGCGGCGGCGTGGATGTCGTGCCGCGCCCCGATGGGCGAGGCATTGCCGTAGCAGCCCGGCCAGTCGGGGCAGCCCAGACCCGAATCGGTCAGCCGCACGAACGCGCCGAACATGATCAGGTCGAAGGTCAGGAACATCGTGATCGCCACCAGCCTGGCGTAGCGGGCGCGGGTCCGGGAGGTCCCCTGCTCGGGGCGTTGCGTGTCCATGCTGCGCTACCCCTAGCCGATGCGCGAAGCGTGCAACAGCTTGCCGATGTCGTCGCGCAGGCGCAAAGGATCGGGATTCTCGGGGAAACGAAGCATCAGGTTGTTGCGCGGGTCGATCAGCCAGATGTGCTGGCTCAGCGCGGCGGGCGTGGCGTCCACGCCGGGCGGCAGCGCGAGGAAGCGGCCTACCTGCTCGGCCCGGGCCCGGACCATGTGGGTCCCTTCGTAGGCCCGGATGACCATGGTCGGCACGGGCTCGTCGTCCAGGATCAGCCAGACGCGTTCGATACGGCCCACATTCTTGCCCGTGCTGGCATGCGTCTGGCGCATGATGTAGAGCTTCTTGGCGCACTCGTCGCCGCAGTCGCCGCCATGCGCGGCCACCATGACCCATTTGCCGTTCAGGCTGCCCAGGTCGAACGGGCTGCCGTCCAGGTCCGTCAATCGTAATTGTTCGGCCGGCGGAACCGGCCGCTGCGGCTCGACCAGGTCGCCGTAGTTGGTGCCGGCGCTGCCCGGGCGCCACTCCAGGAAATAGACCAGCGCGGCCACCAGCACAGGCGCGGCGCATATCGCCAGCACCGCGTACAGGGCGAACAGCGAGCGCCGGGGCCGGACGGCGGCGCCGCTAGCGTTTCGGACGGAGGACTCGGACAAGGATGACTCCAAAAGCGATGGCGGCGATGGCCGCGAACGAAAACCACTGCAACGCATAACCGCGATGCGTGTCTATATTGGTAGGCGGGCCGGCCCAGTCGCGGACCAGTCCGTCCGGCGCATCGCCTGTCTGTTCCAGCACCGCGGGCAGCAGGGCCACGCCCGTGGCCTTGGCATAGGTGTCCAGCTCCAGGTTCTGCACCCGGGGCGGCGCCCCGGGCCAGCCGGGCAGGCTGGATGCCAGTTCGTCGCGCTTGCGGCCGCTCAGCGCCGGCAGTTCGAACAGCCGGGGCACGCGCGGGACGAGTTCGCCGCGCACCGTGACCGGGCCCGACGGCGTACGGATGGACACCGGGGCATCCGGCACCGGACGCGGCAGCCAGCCTCGCAGCACGGCCACCGCCTGCCGGCCCTCGTCGTCGAACGCCAGCGGCGTCACGACCCAGAAGCCCGGCCGGCCGTCCGCCATGCGGTTGTCCAGCAGCACCGTCCGGTCGGCCAGCCAGTGGCCGGACGCCTGGGCCGAACGCCAGGGGATCAGGTCCTCGCCCGCGCGGTCGGGCCCCAGCGGCAGCGGCGGCAGGGTGCGGCCCGCCTCGAGCGCGGCCAGCGTGGCCGCTTTCTCGTGGGCTCGCCCGAGTTGCCAGCGACCCAGCGAAACCGTGACCACCACGGCCGCGGCCAGCAGCACCAGGGCCAACGGCACCGATCCACCGCCGGCGTGCCTGCGGACGGCCCGCGGAACCGGCGCCGGCATGCCGGAGAGATCGGACGTCGCGCGTTTCATGTGGCGGAAGAAGCGCACGGCACCGCGCGGACTGCCATAATCGCGGGCTGGAGGAGAGATTCGATGCGCATCATAGTAGGCATAGCCTTCGTCGGCATTCTGTACAGCTTGGCTTCCGCCCTGGTCTACCTGATGAGGGATACCGGCAACAGCAAGCGTATGGCCCGTGCGCTGACGGCCCGTATCGGCCTGTCGGTGCTGCTGTTCCTGTTCGTCCTGTTCGCCCATTGGATGGGCTGGATCCAGAGCACCGGCCTGCGTTGACCGGTCCGCGCCAGGCGGCGCGACGTCTGGACGGCCCCGGCGGACCGCGAAGAACGGGCCCTGCCCGGGCCACCGGCAAGTCTCAGCCTGCCAGTTTGCCAGCGCGCCCCACGCCACGGAAGCGGCCAACTGTCGCAGGCCGCGCGAGGACAGATCAACGCTCCATCACGCGCCCGGCCCCCACATCGGAAAAACCGCCCCCCAAGGGCACCGCGGGTCCGGCTTTGCCGGTCTGCCAGTGCCGCCCCCTTGAGGGGGAGCGGCCGACGGCCGCTTGGGGGGTGGGCTTTCCCTTCCGGTCCGCCGGTGCCGCCCCCGGGGGCGCACGTCAGCGCACAGGGGGGGAGCCTTCCGTTGGGACCTTTCCTCTAGAACCAGTAGACGAACAGATACAGGCCCAGCCACACGACGTCGACGAAGTGCCAGTACCAGGCAGCGCCCTCGAAACCGAAATGGTGCGTGGCCGTGAAGTCGCCCCGGATCAGGCGGCGCAGCATCACCGACAGCATGAGAGCCCCCATGGTGACGTGGAAACCGTGGAAACCCGTCAGCATGTAGAAGGTGGAGCCGAAGGCGCCCGAGGTGAGCTTGAGGTTCAGCTCGGTGTAGGCATGGAAGTATTCATAGGCCTGGAAACCCATGAAGGTCGCGCCCAGCAGGATGGTGACGAACAACCAGAACGCGGCTTTCGCCCGGTTGCTGGCCAGCAGCGCGTGGTGCGAGATGGTGAGCGTCACGCCCGAGGTCAGCAGCAGGGCCGTGTTGATGGTGGGGATCCAGAAGGGCCCCATCGCGGTGAAGGGCTCGATGGTCCCGGCGGGGCCGGTATTGGGCCAGGCGCCGGCGAAGTCGGGCCACAGCACCATCCGGGTGTCGAGATCGGACAGCCAGGGCGTCGTGATCGCGCGGGCATAGAACAGCGCGCCGAAGAAGGCCGCGAAGAACATGACTTCGGAGAAGATGAACCAGCTCATGCTCCAGCGGTAGGAGGCATCGACGCGCTTGCTGTAGAGGCCGCCGGTGGACTCGGCGATGGCATCGCCGAACCAGTGATAGAGCACGAACAGGAAACCGAGGACGCCGGCCAGCACGAACCAGGGGCCGACGCTCACGCTGTTGACCCACAAGGCCATGCCCAGCAGGAAGAACAGCAGCGCCAGGCTGGCCGTGGCGGGATGCATGGACGGAGCCGGCACGAAATAGTACGGCGCCTCCTTGCCCGAAACCGAGTGACTTGCACTCATCTCAACTCTCCTTCGCGAATTCCACAAAACCGCACATGATTCGGAGACGGCCTTCCTGGCCATCCTTGTTCTTCTAACCGACGACCGCCCTGATGATCAGCAGCAGCACTACCACAAACACCATCGCCATCACGACACCGGCGACGATGACATAGATCGGATTGAGCCTGGCGGCGTCGTTGCGGTAGTCCGCCCCGCGCCGCAGGCCCGTGAATGACCACAGCACCGCGCCCAGGGTCTGGAAGAAATTGAGCTTGCGGCCAGCCGCCGATTTCAGATCGTCGCTCAACTCTCGCCTCCGGGCCCGGCGCCGCCGGCGGGCCGCGCCTCGGCGGACCGTCCGCTGATTTCGAAGAACGTGTACGACAGCGTGATCGTATGCACATCCTTCGGCAGCTTGGGATCCACCACGAACACCACCGGGAACTGGCGCGTCTCGCGCGCTTTCAGGTCCTGCTGGGAAAAACAGAAGCATTCCAGCTTCTTGAAATACTGGCCGGCCACCATCGGCGCATAGCTGGGGATGGCCTGCCCCGCCATTTCACGGTCCTGCTGGTTGGCGATTTCGTAGACGATGGTCGCCAGCTCGCCCGGATTGACGTCCATGGACGACTGCACCGGACGGAACCGCCACGGACCGTGGATGTTCGCGTCGAACACGATCTTGACGGTACGGCTGGTGTCGACCTGCGTATTGCGCGCGAAGGCGGCGGCATCGGCGTCGACCTTGGTCAACACGTTGATGCCGGTCACCTCGCATATGGCGCGGTACATCGGAACCAGTGCATAGCCGAAGCCGAACATCATCGCGATGATGACGGCCAGCTTGCCCAGCATCCGACGGTTGTCGGACGCGGGCTTGGCGGGTTGCCTGGGGTCAGGATGCGTCATGCGGGCACCTGCGACACGTATCGGGTCAGCCGAGGAAGACCTTGCGCAGGATCACCGCGAGGAAAAACGCGGCGACCAGAACTGCGAGCGCAAGGCCCGTGCGCCGGTTGCGGCGGCGCTGCTCGGACGTGACCATCTACTTGACCTGGGGCGGCGTTTCGAACGAATGGTACGGCGCCGGCGAAGGAAGCGTCCATTCCAGGCCGCCGTCCTCGGCACCCCAGGGATTGGCGGGAGCGGGCTCGCCATGGCCCCGGTAGGCCTTCAGCACGACGTACAGGAACAGCAGCTGCGACAGACCGAACCAGAAGGCGCCGATGGTGGCGATCTGGTGGAAGTCGGTGAACTGGGCGGCATAGTCCGCATAGCGGCGGGGCATGCCGGCCAGGCCCAGGAAGTGCATCGGGAAGAAAGTGATGTTGAACGAGATCAGCGACGACCAGAAGTGGATCTTGCCCAGCTTTTCGTCATACATCACGCCCGTCCACTTGGGCAGCCAGTAGTAGGTGCCGCCGAACAGCGCGAACAGCGAACCAGCCACCAGCACGTAGTGGAAATGCGCCACCACGTAGTAGGTGTCCTGCACCTGGATGTCGATGGGCGCCACGGCCAGGATCAGGCCCGTGAAGCCGCCCATCGTGAACACGAAGATGAAGCCGATCGCGAACAGCATCGGCGTCTCGAAAGTCATGGAGCCGCGCCACATGGTGGCCAGCCAGTTGAAGATCTTCACGCCGGTCGGCACCGCGATCAGCATGGTCGCGTACATGAAGAACAACTGGCCGGTGACGGGCATGCCGGTCGTGAACATGTGGTGGGCCCACACGATGAACGACAGGATGGCGATCGAGGCCGTGGCATACACCATGGAGGCATAGCCGAACAGGCGCTTGCGGGCGAACACCGGGACGATGGCCGACACGATGCCGAACGCCGGCAAGATCATGATGTAGACCTCGGGGTGCCCGAAGAACCAGAAGATGTGCTGGTACATGACCGGGTCGCCGCCGCCGGCCGCGTTGAAGAACGAGGTGCCGAAGTGGCGGTCGGTCAGCACCATGGTGATGGCGCCGGCCAGCACGGGCATCACGGCGATCAGCAGGTAGGCGGTGATGAGCCAGGTCCAGCAGAACAGCGGCATCTTCATCAGCGTCATGCCGGGCGCGCGCATGTTCAGGACGGTCACGATGATGTTGATCGAGCCCATGATGGACGAAGCGCCCATGATGTGGACCGCGAAGATCGCGAAGTCCATGCCCGGGCCCATCTGGACCGACAGCGGCGCGTACAGCGTCCAGCCCGCGGCGGTGGCGCCGCCGGGCACGAAGAACGAGACCGTCAGCAGGATGGCGGCGACGGGCAGCAGCCAGAAGCTGAAGTTGTTCATCCGCGCGAAGGCCATGTCCGAGGCGCCGATCTGCAGCGGGATCATCCAGTTCGCGAAGCCCACGAAGGCCGGCATGATCGCGCCGAACACCATGATCAGGCCATGCATGGTGGTGAACTGGTTGAACAGTTCGGGCTGGAAGAACTGGATGCCCGGCTCGAACAGCTCGGTGCGCAGCAGCAGCGCGAGCAGTCCGCCTTCCAGCAGCATCGTGAAGGAAAAGATCAGGTACATCGTACCGATATCTTTGTGGTTCGTGGCGAACAGCCAGCGCCGCCAGCCAGTCGGATGACCGTGGGCGTGGTCGTCATGATCGTGCCCGTGGGCGTGATCGATCGCGGTGCTGCTCATGATGGCTCCTTGCTGCTCCGTACTGCTGTCTTCGCTATCGTGACGAAGGCGCTCAATATGTGAAAACTGAACCGGTATTGCATGGCCGCCCCACCGGGGCGGCCGCGCGTCCTTAGCGGGCTGACTTCACATCGGCCGGCTGCACGACGGGATCCTGGCCCTTGCCCGCATTGCTCCAGGCATTGCGGGTGTAGGTGATGGCCGCGGCGATTTCCACGTCGGACAAGTGCGCGAACGAGGCCATGGCGGTGCCCGGACGGCCCTTCAGCAAGGTCTCGATCTGCTTGTCCTTGGGACCCAGTACGGTCGGATCGGCGTCCAGCGCGGGGAAGGTGCCCGGCACGCCCTTGCCGTTGGCCTGGTGACAGGCCACGCAGTTGGACGCGAACACCTTTTCGCCGCGGGTCTTCAGCTCGTCGGCGGTCCAGGTCTTGTTGGGGTCGTCGGCCTGAGCGGCCAGCTTGGCCTTCTGCTCCTCGACCCACTTACTATAGTCTTCCTGGGACACGACCTTCACGACGATGGGCATGAAGGCGTGGTCCTTGCCACAGAGTTCCGCGCACTGGCCGCGGAACTCGCCGGTTTTCTCGGCGCGGAACCAGGTGTCGCGCACGAAGCCGGGGATCGCGTCCTGCTTGACGCCGAAAGCCGGCACCATCCAGGCGTGGATGACGTCGTTGGCGGTGGTGATGACACGGACCTTCTTGTTGACCGGCACGACCAGCGGGTTGTCGACCTCGATCAGGTAGTTGTCGCCCTTGGGCTCGGTACCGTTGCGCTGCTCCATCGGGGTGGACAGGTTGGACAGGAAGGAAATGCCCTCGCCTTCGCCGTTCAGGTAGTCGTAGCCCCATTTCCACTGGTAGCCGGTGGCCTTCACGGTCACGTCGGCATTGGACGTGTCCTTCATCGCGACCACCGTCTTGGTGGCCGGCAGGGCCATGCCGATGACGATCAGGAACGGAATCACGGTCCAGGCGACTTCGACGCCTATGCTCTCGTGGAACGACGCGGGCTTGGCCCCGCGCGACTTCCGGTGCGCCCAGATGGAATAGAACATCACCGCGAACACCGCGATGAAGATGACGATACAGATGGCCAGCATCATCCAGTGCAGCCACTCGATCTGCGCGGCGATGCTGGTGACAGGCTCGTGCAGATTGAGCTGATTGACTTTCGGGCCGCCCACGCTGTCGTTGACGGCAAATGCTGCGTTGCCGGTCAGCATGCTGACCATCAACGCCCCCAACGACCCACCCAACCACTTCTTCATGTCCGACCTCGAAGAACAGCGTTTAGTGTTATTCAGGCAGCCGACACCGTGCGCAGCTTGCGCGGGCCCCCACCGCCACAAAACTCCTCACCATGCGCCTTGGTAAATAATTATCTTGCGAGCGCATAGAATCGCAGGATTATACGGGGTGCCAGACATGACCAGCAACCCGAGGCGCTTTGAGCGGGCTCAGCGCACCCCGCCCCGCCCTATGGACGAGACCGGAATATGCGTCTCGCCGGGGGCCGACCGGTACGACGCGGCCCGCCACGCATGGCCGTACGCGACCTCGGCCGTCAGGCGGATCAGACCGTCCGGCCCGCGTCCGGCCTCGATGGCCTCGACCAACCGGGCACGCCACGCGGGCGTGGCCAGGCCCCGCCTGCGGCCCCGCGCCGGATTGCCGCCCAGCCGCCGCACGTCATCAAGCAGGCTGTCGGCGTGCCGATAGGTGAAGGTGAGCACCTCCTGGTCCATGACCGGGTCCGCGAAGCCGTTCTCGATCAGCAGGTCGCCGAAGTCGTGCATGTCGACGAACTCGGGCGTGGCCGTATCCAGGCCAGCCCGCGCCACCGCCTCGCGCAGCTCGCGAAACGTCGCGGGTCCCAGGCAGCTGAACATCGCCAGCCCGCCCACGCGCAGCAGGCGGCGCCATTCGGCCAGCACCGCGTGCGGCTCGGGGTGCCAGTGCAGCGCCATGTTGGACCAGACCAGGTCCAGCGACTCGGGTGGCAGGCCCGTGGCGGCCATGTCGGCCTGGACGAACGCCGGCAGCGGCGGCGCGCCGCGGCCGGCCAGCTTGAGCGCGGAATGGCGCAGGCGGGCGCCCATCGACGACGGCAGGTGCAGCCGGCGCGCATGGGCCAGCACGGCGGCGCTCAGGTCCACGCCGGTATAGGCGGCCGCGGGATAGCGCGCCTGGAGGCGCTCCAGCGCCGCGCCGGCGCCGCAACCCGCGTCCAGCATGGCCCGGGGCGCCAGCCGGATGTACTCCAGGCGCTCGAACATGCGGGCGCCGATCTCGCCGTACAGGAACTGCGCGGTCTCCAGGTCCCCCCGGCGCCCGAACTGCAGCGCGACGTGCTCGCGCGCCAGCGGCAGCGACGGCAGACGTTCTGGATGGGAGCTTTCTGTCATTGCAACACGCACGAAAATCCGAGGAATTCCTAAACTGCGGCGCAGACGCGCCTGGGCGCGGCGACCCCGCCCAGCCTCCATGATGCCACCGACAGGTTTTTCATGCCCGGACCCTTCTTCGCGCCGCGCTGGCGGTTGCTGGCCGCCAGCCTGCGCGCATCCGTGCCCTCCGACTGCCCGTTGTGCGCCGGCCGCGGCCGGGGCGGCATGCTGTGCGCCGCGTGCGAGGACACCATCTGCTGGACGGCGCGCACCCCGCCCGGGCTCGGCCTGCCGTGGCGCTGCGGCCGCTGCGCGCTGCCCCTGCCGGAGCACGGCACCGCCTGCCCCGATTGCGCCGGCCTCGCGCCCGCGTTCTCGCGCACCATCATCGCCTTCGACTACGCGCCGCCGGCCGATGCCCTGATATTGCAATTGAAGAACGGCCGCCGCTACGGGCGGGCCGACCTGCTGGGCAATCTGCTGGCCGAAGCCGTGCGCCATCAGGCCCGGCCACTGGAGCCGGACACCGTACTGGTTCCCATTCCGGCCTCCTTCGCCTCGCTGCGGCGGCGCGGTTTCAATCCCGCCGCCGAGATCGCCCGCGCCCTGGGCCGGGACCTGGCCCTGCCGATCCGCCATGACCTGCTGCGCCGATGCCGCGAACAGGCCAAGCAGAGCAGCCTGGGACGGCTGGGACGCCGCGCAGCGGTGCGGGGGCTGTATGCCTGCTCCCCCCAGGCCGGGGGGCTGCGCATCGGGCTGGTGGACGACGTCATGACCACGGGCAGCACCCTGCACGCGGCGGCGGCCGCGCTGCGGATGGCCGGGGCGGCCTCGGTCGTCGCGCTGGCCGTGGCGCGCACCCCAGGGCAATTCCCAGCCGGTTTCCGCGCCGGTCCGCGGGCAGAATGTCGGGACTGAGGCAACAAACGATTTCGATCGATTTCAAACCGGGGCTTCTGGTCAACACATTGCGTCGCAACTGGAATACCTTAGAGGGCGCCGCGACCGGGGGCATTTTCCGCGCGGCGCGAATCAGGCAAGCCTTTTCTGGAACCCCATGGCCGATATTCCCCCCCAGCCCGCACGGGCTCCGTCTTCTTCCACGTCGAACGGCAAGAAAAAACAGCGCTGGCTCTGGCTGGCGGTCGTGGTCGCCCTGGCCGGCGGCGGCTACTGGTGGTGGCATGCGCGCCAGCAGGCGGCTCCCGACGCGGGCAAGCCGGGGGCCGGCGCGCCGCGCGGCCCCGGGGGGCCAGGCGGGCCGGGCGGCTTCCAGGCCGCCACGCCGGTCCGGGTCTCGCCCGCCCGGGCCGAGGACATGAAGGTCTACCTGAAGGCGCTGGGCACCGTCACCGCGTACAACACGGCCACCGTGCGCAGCAAGGTGGACGGCGAACTGCAGAAGATCTTTTTCCAGGAGGGCCAGCTCGTCAAGGCCGGCGACCTGCTGGTGCAGATCGACCCCCGCCCCTATCAGGTGGCGCTGGCCCAGGCCCAGGGCACGCTGGAACAGAACCGCGCCCAGCTCGACAACGCGCGGCGCGATCTCGAACGCTACCAGACCCTGTACGCGCAGGACTCCATCGCGCGCCAGCAGGTGGACACGCAGGCGGCCCTGGTCCGGCAGTACGAAGGCACGCTCAAGACCAACCAGGCGGCGGTGGACAACGCCAAGCTGCAACTCGACTACACCCGCGTCACCGCGCCGATCGCCGGCCGCCTGGGCCTGCGCCAGGTCGACCTGGGCAACCTGGTGCGCAGCAGCGATACCAACGGCCTGGTCATCATTACCCAGACCCAGCCCATTTCCCTGCTGTTCACCATCGCCGAGGGCGACCTGCCCGACGTGCTGACCCAGTTGCGGGCGGGCAAGACCCTGGCCGTCCAGGCCTACGACCGCGCCGACGTGCGCCACCTCGCCGACGGCGTGCTGACCACCGTGGACAACCAGATCGACACGACCACCGGCACGGTCAAGCTCAAGGCCCGCTTCGAGAACAAGGACGAAAGCCTGTTCCCCAACCAGTTCGTCAACACCCGGCTGCACGTGCGCACGCTGGCCGGCGCCACGATCATACCGACGGGGGCGGTACAGCGGGGCTCGCCCGGCACCTTCGTCTACGTCGTCAACGACGACAACACCGTCTCGCTGCGCGTGATCAAGCTCGGCCCGAGCGATGGCGAACGGGTATCGGTGCAAGAGGGGCTCAAGCCCGGTGACCGCATCGTGGTCGAGGGCGTGGACCGCCTGCGCGACGGCGCCCAGGTCCAGGTCGTGACCGGCAGCGAGACCGTGCCCGAGGCGGCCGGCTCGCAGTTGCAGCGCGGCGCCAGCCAGGGCGCGCGCCGCCGCGGCAACGGACGCGCCGCGCCATGAATCCGTCGCGGCTGTTCATCCTGCGCCCCATCGCCACGTCGCTGGCGATGGTGGCGATCCTGCTGTCCGGCCTGATCGCCTACAAGCTGCTGCCGGTCTCGGCCCTGCCCGAGGTCGACTACCCGACCATCCAGGTGGTCACGCAATACCCCGGCGCCAGCCCCGACGTCATGACCTCGCTGGTGACGGCGCCGCTGGAGCGCCAGTTCGGCCAGATGCCCGGCCTGAACCAGATGTCCTCCATCAGTTCCGGCGGCGCCTCGGTCATCACCCTGAAGTTCAACCTCGACCTGCAGTTGGACGTGGCCGAGCAGGAGGTCCAGGCCGCCATCAACGCCGGCTCGAACCTGCTGCCCAACGACCTGCCCGCGCCGCCCATCTACAACAAGGTCAACCCCGCCGATACGCCGGTCCTGACGCTGGCGATCAGTTCTCCGACGCTGCCGCTCTACCAGGTGCGCGACCTGGTGGACACCCGCATGGCGCAGAAGATCTCGCAAGTATCGGGCGTGGGCCTGGTCAGCATCGCCGGCGGCCAGCGCCCCGCCGTCCGCATCCGCGCGAATCCCCGCGCGCTGGCCTCGGTGGGGCTGAACCTCAGCAACGTGCGCACCGCCATCACCGGCGCCAACGTCAACCAGCCCAAGGGCAACTTCGACGGCCCCACACGCGCCACCACGCTCGACGCCAACGACCAGTTGAAGACCATCGAGCAATACCGCGACCTGATCATCGCCTATGCCAACAACGCGCCGGTGCGCCTGTCGGACGTGGCCGAGATCGAGCGCGACGCCGAAAACACCCGCCAGGCCGCCTGGGCCAACGGCCAGCCGGCCATCCTGCTGAACGTGCAGCGCCAGCCCGGCGCCAACGTGATCCAGGTGGTGGACAACATCCGCAAGCTGCTGCCCGACCTGCAGGCGGCGCTGCCCAGCACGCTGGACGTGGCCGTGCTGTCGGACCGCACCGAATCCATCCGCGCGTCCGTCAAGGACGTGCAGTTCGAGCTGATGCTGGCGGTCGCGCTGGTGGTCATGGTCACCTTCGTGTTCCTGCGCAACCTCACCGCCACCATCATTCCCAGCGTGGTCGTCCCGCTGTCGCTGATCGGCACATTCGGCGTCATGTACCTGGCCGGCTTCAGCGTCAACAACCTCACGCTGATGGCGCTGACCATCGCCACCGGCTTCGTGGTGGACGACGCCATCGTCATGATCGAGAACATCGCCCGCTACCTGGAGCAGGGCGAGACGCCGGCCCAGGCCGCCCTGAAGGGCGCGGCGCAGATCGGCTTCACGCTGATCTCGCTCACGTTCTCGCTGATCGCCGTGCTGATTCCCCTGCTGTTCATGGGCGACGTGATCGGCCGGCTGTTCCGCGAGTTCGCCATCACGCTGGCGGTCTCCATCCTGATCTCGCTGGTGGTCTCGCTCAGCCTGACCCCCATGATGTGCTCGAAGTACCTGCGCCACATCCCCGACGAAGAACAGGGCCGGTTCTACCGCAAGAGCGGCGAATGGTTCGACCGCATCATCGCCGGCTACGACCGCATGCTGCGCTGGGTGCTGGCGCACCAGCCGCTGACCCTGCTGGTCGCGCTGGGCACGCTGGCGCTGACGGTGCTGCTGTACGTCGTCATCCCCAAGGGCTTCTTTCCGCAGCAGGACACCGGCGTCATCCAGGCCATCAGCGAAAGCTCGCCGTCGGTGTCCTTCGCCGCCATGGCGCGGCGCCAGCAGGCGGCGGCCGACATCATCCTGCGGGACCCGGACGTGGCCAGCCTGTCGTCCTTCATCGGCGTGGACGGCACCAACGCCACGCTCAACGCCGGCCGGCTGCAGATCAACCTGAAGCCGCACGACGAGCGCAACGCGTCGGCGACGCAGGTGATCGCCCGCCTGCAGCCGCAACTGGACAAGCTGGAAGACCTGCGGATGTACATGCAGCCGGTGCAGGACCTGACCATCGAGGACAGCGTCAGCCGCACCCAGTACCAGTTCACGCTGCAGGACCCCGACCTGGACACCCTGGGCACCTGGACGCGCAAGCTGGTCGACCGGCTCAGGCAACTGCCACAACTGGCCGACGTGACCCACGACCTGCAGGACCGAGGCCTGCAGACCTACGTCGAGATCGACCGCAACGCCGCCTCGCGGCTGGGCGTGACCGCGGCCGACATCAACAATGCGCTGTACGACGCGCTGGGCCAGCGGCTGATCTCGACCATCTTCACCCAGGCCAACCAGTACCGCGTGGTGCTGGAAGTCGCGCCGCAGTTCCGGCAGGACCCGTCGTCGCTGTCGCAGATATACGTGGCGACCGCCGACGGCCAGCAGGTCCCGCTCACCAACATCGTGCAGGTGTCCGAACGCACCACCGCGCTGTCGATCAACCACCTGGGGCAGTTCCCGTCGGCCACGGTCTCGTTCAACCTGGCCCATGGCGGCTCGCTCAGCGGCGCGGTCGACGCCATCCTGCAGGCCGAGCACGAGATCGGCATGCCGCTGGGGATACAGACCAGCTTCCAGGGCGCCGCCCAGGCCTTCCAGGCCTCGCTGAACAGCACGCTGCTGCTGATCCTGGCCGCCATCGCCACGATGTACATCGTGCTGGGCGTGCTGTATGAGAGCTACATCCACCCCATCACCATCCTGTCCACCCTGCCCTCGGCCGGCGTGGGCGCCCTGCTGGCGCTGATGATCGCGGGCAACGACCTCGACATGATCGGCATCATCGGGATCATCCTGCTGATCGGCATCGTGAAGAAGAACGCCATCATGATGATCGACTTCGCGCTCGAGGCCGAGCGCAAGCAGGGCATGGCGCCGCGCGATGCCATCCACCAGGCGGCGCTGCTGCGCTTCCGGCCGATCCTGATGACCACCTTCGCCGCGCTGTTCGGCGCCGTGCCGCTGATGCTCAGCACCGGCAGCGGCGCCGAGCTGCGCCAGCCGCTGGGCATCGTGATGGTGGGCGGCCTGCTGGTCAGCCAGTTGCTGACGCTGTTCACGACGCCCGTCATCTACCTGATGTTCGACCGCCTGGGACACGCGATGAACCGCAGGCGGGCGCGGCGCGCGGCCCCGGCGGGCCAGCCGGGCGGTACGCCATGAACATCTCCGCGCCGTTCGTCATGCGGCCGGTGGCCACGGTGCTGCTGGCCATCGCCGTGGTGCTGGCCGGCGCCCTGGCTTTCGTCAAGCTGCCGGTGGCGCCGCTGCCGCAGGTGGATTTCCCCACGATATCGGTACGTGCCAGCCTGCCCGGCGCCAGCCCCGAGACCATGGCCTCCAGCGTCGCCACGCCGCTGGAGCGCGCGCTGGGCAGCATCGCCGGCATTACCGAGATGACGTCGCGCAGCACCCAGGGCTCGACCAACGTCACCTTGCAGTTCGACCTGAGCCGCGACATCGACGGCGCCGCGCGCGACGTGCAGGGCGCCATCAACGCGGCGCGCACCATGCTGCCCAGCTCGCTGCGCAGCAACCCGACCTACACCAAGCGCAACCCCACTTCCGCGCCCATCATGGTGCTGGCGCTGACCTCGCCCACGCTGGACCAGGGGCAGCTCTACGACGTGGGCTCGACCATCCTGGCGCAGCGCATCGCGCAGATCAAGGGCGTCAGCGACGTCCAGGTGGGCGGCAGCTCGCTGCCCGCGGTGCGGGTGGAGTTGAACCCGACCGCGCTCAACCAGTACGGCATCGCGCTGGACGAGGTCCGCACCGCGCTGAACAACGCCAACGCGCGGGGGCCCAAGGGCGTGCTCGAGAACAGCGACACCAGTTGGCAGGTCGCCACCAACGACCAGCTGCGCAAGGCCTACGAATACCGCCGGCTGATCGTGGCTTACCGCAACGGCTCGCCGGTGATGCTGAGCGACGTGGCGCGGGTCGAGGACTCGGTGGAAGATCTGTTCAACATGGGATTCTTCAACAACAGCCCCGCCATCCTGCTGGTGGTGGGCCGCCAGCCCGCCGCCAACATCATCGAGACGGTGGACCGCATCCGCGAGGCGCTGCCGCAGATGCGGGCGCTGCTGCCCGGCGACGTCGCGCTCACCGTGGCCCAGGACCGCACGCCCAGCATCCGCGCCTCGCTGGCCGAAGCCGAGCACACGCTCGTCATCGCGGTCATCCTGGTCATCCTGGTGGTCCTGCTGTTCCTGCGCAACGTCCGCGCCGCGATCATTCCCAGCGTGGCGGTGCCGGTCTCGCTCATCGCCACCTTCGCCGTCATGTACCTGTGCGGCTATTCGCTCAACACCATGTCGCTGATGGCGCTGATCGTCGCCACCGGCTTCGTCGTGGACGACGCCATCGTCGTCCTGGAGAACATCTCGCGGCACCTGGAGGCAGGCATGTCGCCGCTGCGGGCGGCCCTCGTGGGATCCCGCGAGGTCGGCTTCACGGTGCTGTCGATGAGCCTGTCGCTGATCGCGGTGTTCATTCCCATCCTGCTGATGGGCGACATCGTCGGCCGGCTCTTCCGCGAGTTCTCCGTCACGCTGTCCGCCGCCATCCTGATGTCGCTGATCGTCTCGGTCACCCTGACGCCCATGATGTGCGCCCGCATGCTGCGCCCCGTGCGCGAGCAGCGGCCCCCGGGACGGATCTCGCGGCTGCTGGAGGCCGGCTTCGCCGGGATGACGCGGGGCTACGGCCGGGCGCTGCACTGGGTGCTGCGCCACTCGCTGCTGACCCTGATCGTGCTGGGCGTGGTGATCGGCCTCAACGTCTACCTGTACGTGAAGGTGCCCAAGGGCTTCTTCCCGCAGCAGGACACGGGCCAGCTCATGGGCTTCATCCGCGCCGACCAGGGCACGTCTTTCCAGGCCATGCGCCCCAAGCTGGAATACTTCCGCAAGGTCGTGCTGGCCGACCCGGCGGTCGAGAGCATGGTCGGCTACAGCGGCGGACGCGGCGGCAGCAACACCAGCTTCATGATGATCCAGCTCAAGCCCCTGGCCGAACGCAAGGTATCCGTGGACGACGTGATGAACCGGCTGCGGGGCAAGCTGGGCAACGTGCCCGGCGCGCGCATGTTCCTGATGCCCAACCAGGACATACGTATCGGCGCGCGCATGTCCAACTCCAGCTACCAGTACTCGCTGAAGGCCTCGGAGCTGTCGACGCTGCGCACCTGGATGCCGCGCGTCCAGCGGGCGCTGGCGGCCTTGCCCGAGCTGACCGACATCGACGTGGACGTCGAGGACAAGGGCCGGCAGATCTCGCTGGAGATCGACCGCGAGACCGCGACGCGGCTGGGGGTGAACATGTCCATGATCGCGGCGGTGCTGAACAATTCGTTCAGCCAGCGGCAGGTCTCGGTCATCTACAACCCGCTCAACCAGTACCGGGTGGTCATGGAGGTGGACCAGCGCTTCGCCCAGAACGCGGACGCGTTGCAGCAGGTCACCGTCGTCACCTCGACCGGCGCCCGCGTGCCGCTGTCCGCGTTCGCGAAGTGGCGCACCACCAACGCCCCGCTCAGCGTCTCGCACGAGAGCCAGTTCGCCGCCGACACCATCGCCTTCAACCTGGCACCCGGCGTATCGCTGGAGCAGGCCACGCGCGCGGTCAACGAGGCGGTCGCCCGCATCAGCCTGCCGACCACCGAGATCCAGGCGGGCTTCGCCGGCAGCGCCAAGGCGCTGCAATCGTCCCTGAGCGCCCAGCCCTGGCTGATCCTGGCCGCGCTGGTCACCATGTACCTGGTGCTGGGCATGCTGTACGAGAGCTATATCCATCCGCTCACCATCCTGTCCACCCTGCCCTCGGCCGGGCTGGGCGCGCTGCTGGCGCTGATGATGCTGGGCCGGGAGTTCTCGCTGATCGCGCTGATCGGGGTGTTCCTGCTGATCGGCATCGTCAAGAAGAACGCCATCATGATGGTGGACTTCGCGCTGGATGCCGAGCGACGGCGCGGCCTGAGCTCGCGCGAGGCCATCCACGAAGCCTGCCTGATGCGCTTCCGCCCCATCCTGATGACCACCATGGCGGCCATCCTGGGCGCGGTGCCGCTGGTGATCAGCACCGGCGCCGGCGCCGAGTTGCGCCAGCCGCTGGGCATCACCATCGTCGGCGGGCTGGTCGTCAGCCAGTTGTTGACGCTGTTCACCACCCCGGTGGTCTATCTGTACCTCGACCGCCTCCATTGGCGGGCGCAACGGCGCTGGGGCCGGCCACGACCGGCGGGCCTCGCGCTACCCGGAGACAATCTATGACCAAGACGTGGCCCGCCGTGGCGGGCACGCCCTGCCCTTCGCCGCTTGCCGACCGCCGCCCGCCACGGGCCGCCGGCACGCGCCTGGCCGTCTGCGCCGCGCTGGCCTGCCTGCTGGGCGGCTGCGCGGTGGGGCCCGACTATGTACGGCCGACCGTGAACAGCGGCGTCGAGTTCAAGGAAGCCGCCGGCTGGAAGGCCGCCGAGCCTCGCGACGAGGTCCACCGCGGCCCCTGGTGGGAAGTCTATGGCGACCCCGAACTGTCGCGCCTGATGGCCCAGGTCGAGACCGCCAACCAGACCATCGCCCAGGCCGAAGCCCAGTACCGGCAGGCGCTGGCCACGGTGCAGGCCACCCGCGCCGGCCAGTTCCCCACGCTGAACGGCAGCGCCTCGGCCACGCGCAGCGGCACCGGCACGAGCAGCAGCACCACGACCAACAGCAGCGGCGTCGTCATCAGCCAGGGCGGCTCGCAAAGCATCCGCAACCAGTACAGCATAAGCGCCACGGCCAGTTGGGAAGCCGACCTGTGGGGCCGCATCCGCCGCGGCGTCGAGGCCGACACCGCCAGCGCGCAGGCCAGCGCCGCCAACCTGGCGAACGCCCACCTGAGCGCGCAGGCCGAACTGGCGCGCAACTACTTCCAGTTGCGCATCATGGACGAACAGCGGCGCCTGCTGGAAGCCACCATCAAGGTCTATGAACGTTCGCTGCGCCTGAACGAAAACCGGTACGCCGTGGGCGTGTCGGCCAAGGCCGAGATCGCCCAGGCCCGCACCCAGCTCGAATCCACCCGGGCCCAGGTCGTGGACCTGCGCTGGCAACGCGCCCAGCTCGAACACGCCATCGCCATCCTGGCTGGCCAGCCGCCTTCCGGGTTCAGTCTCGCCGCCACGGAATTCCGGGCGGTGCTGCCCGCGGTCCCGGTCGGCCTGCCTTCGGAACTGCTGGAGCGACGGCCCGACATTGCCGCGGCGGAACGCCAGGTCCAGGCGGCCAATGCCCGCATAGGCGTCGCCAAGGCAGCCTATTTCCCGTCGTTGACCCTGTCGACCTCGCTGGGCTACCGCAGCTCGCAGTTCTCGGACTGGCTGACCGCGCCGGCGCGTTTCTGGTCGCTCGGCCCCTCGCTGGCCGCGCCGCTGTTCGACGCCGGCTTGCGCCGCGCGCAGACCCGGCAGGCCGAAGCCACCTACGACCAGCAGGTGGCCGCCTACCGGCAGACCGTGCTGTCCGCGCTGGGCGAGGTGGAAAACTACCTGTCGCAACTGCGCGTGATGGAGGAAGAACAGGTCGTGCAGCAGCGGGCCCTGGATGCCGCGCGCGAATCGCTGCGGCTGACGACCAACCAGTTCGAATCCGGCCTGATCGACTACCTGAGCGTGGTCACTGTGCAGACGTCCGCCCTCAGCAACGAACGCACGGCGCTGTCGCTGCTGGGCAGCCGCCTGACCGCGAGCGTGAACCTGATTTCCGCGCTGGGCGGCGGCTGGCACGCGGACACCCTGGCCTCGACGCGGGACGACGCCAAGACGGGCTCATCCACGCAGTAACAGGCGGCCCCCCCGGGGGCGGCCTGGGCCGCGCACGCCCATCAGACGTCGATGACAGGCACGAAGCCGCCGAAGATCATGCGCTTGCCGTCGAAGGGCATGGCTTCGCCCATGGTCTTCATGCGCGGATCGGTCATCATCTTCTGGTTGGCGGCATCGCGCACTTCCTTGGACGGATACTCGAACCAGCTGAAGACCACCACTTCGTCGTCCTTGGCCTGCACGGCCCGGCGGAAATCGGTCAGCTTGCCGTCGGGCACGTCGTCGCCCCAGCACTCGACCATGCGCGTGACGCCGAACTCCTTGAACAGCGGCGCCGCATCGGCGGCATGCTTGATGTACTGCTCCTTGTTGGCGGCCGGCACGGCCAGGAGAAACCCTTCCACATATTTCATCGCCATCGTCGATCTCCTTCGCGGGTGTAGTGGTCCGCCCCCGCGGCGGACCACTCTTCGTTGGCGATCATGCCTCGCCAATTTGACATTTATGTTGATATCAACATAATAATCCGGGCCATGTCAAAGAAAATTCCATTCACCGCCACGCTCGAAGTCCGCGACGCCTGCCTGTGCCTGTACGTGCAGCGCGCCGCGCGGGCGCTGGCCAAACGCTTCGACGAGGCCCTGCGGCCCGCCGGCCTGACCAACGGGCAGTTTTCGCTCCTGATGTCTCTGAACCGGCCCGAGCCGCCGGGCATGGCGCCGGTGGCGCGGCTGCTGGCCATGGACAGGACGACGCTGACCGCCGCCTTGAAGCCGCTGGAGCGCGAAGGGCTGGTACGCGTGGACGTGGACCCCGCGGACCGCCGCGGCCGCCTGCTGGTCCTGACCGACCGGGGCCACGCGGCGCTGGCGCGCGCGCTGCCGATCTGGCGCGCCACGCACGCCGGCATCGAAGCAGAGCTGGGCGAACGCTCGGCCGACGACCTGCGGGCCGGCCTGGCCGCGCTGTCCTGAACGCAGGGGAAGGCGCGCGCCGGGCTTTTGCGTAACATAGCGCGCATTCCCTCCCTCCTTCCCCTTCCATGGCCAGCAAGCGCGAACAAGCCTCGTCCCCCTCGTCCCCGGCCGGTGCCGCGCCCGCCAAGTCCGCCTCGCGCCGCAGCAAGGTGCAATCGGCCGGCACCGGCATGGCGGTGCTCAAGGCCCTGGCCGCCCTGGGAGGCGCCGCGCCGCTGACCGCGCTGGCGGGACGGCTGGGAGAAAGCCCGGCCAAGATCCACCGCTACCTGGCCAGCCTGGTCGAGGCCGGGTTCGTCATCCAGGACCCGGCCACATCGCGCTATGTGCTGGGCCCCGAGTCGCTCGCCATCGGCCTGGCCGCCATGCGGCAGTCGGACGCCCTGACCCTGGCCGCCGCCGAGCTTGCCCGGCTGGGCGAATCGCACAATCTGTCCTGCTTCGTCTCGGTGCTGGGCAACGCCGGCCCGACCATCGTCCGGTGGAGCGAGCCGATCCAGCCGGTGGCGGTGAACGTGCGCATCGGATCGGTCATGCCGGTGCTGTGGTCGGCCACCGGACGGGCCTTCGGCGCCTTCGCGCGGTCGGCGGTGCTCGACGCGCTGGTGGCCGCCGAACTGGCCGGCGCCACTCCCGGACATCGGCGCCAGATACCGGACCGCGAGGCGGCCGACCGCCTGTTCGCCTCCATCCGGTCCCTGGGCTGCGCCCCCGTGCGCGACGTGATGCTGAACGGCATCAGCGCGGTGGCGGCCCCGGTATTCAACGCCGACGGGTCCGTCACCGTGGTCATGACGGCGCTGGGCCCGACGGGGGCCTTCGATCCGGAACCGGACGGTGAGATCGCGCGATCGGTGCGCCAGGCCGCTGCCGCCGTCAGTAAACGGCTGGGCTACGGTATCCAGGTGTAATCGCTGGTTCTCTTTTTACGCATTGCGTACAATAATTACGCAAAATGATTCCCTTTTCCCGGAATCCCGCGACAGGAGACACGCCATGGCCGCATCCCCGTCCCGGGCAGGAGGCTGCCCGGTCCACCACGACGCCGCGTCCACCGGCCTCGGCCCCACCGGCTGCCCCATCAGCGCGGGCGCCGCCGGTTTCGACCCGTTCGAAGACGGCTACCAGCAGGATCCGCCCGACTACGTGCGCTGGGCGCGCGATCGGGAACCCATTTTCTACAGCCCCCGGCTGGGCTACTGGGTGGTCACGCGCTACGACGCCATCAAGGCCATCTTCCGCGATAACCTCACCTTCAGCCCGTCGATCGCGCTGGAGAAGATCACGCCCACGGGCCCCGAGGCCAACGCCGTGCTCGAACAGTACGGCTACGCGATGAACCGCACCCTGGTCAACGAAGACGAGCCGGCCCACATGCCGCGCCGGCGCGTGCTGATGGAGCCGTTCACACCCGAGCACCTGAAACACCACGAACCCATGGTGCGGCGGCTGGCGCGCGAGTACGTGGACCGTTTCGTCGACGACGGCCGCGCCGACCTGGTCGACCAGATGCTGTGGGAAGTGCCGCTGACCGTGGCGCTGCATTTCCTGGGCGTGCCCGAGGAAGACATGGACACGCTGCGGCGCTATTCCATCGCCCACACGGTCAACACCTGGGGCCGGCCCAAGCCCGAGGAGCAGGTGGCGGTGGCCCATGCCGTCGGCAACTTCTGGCAATACGCCGGCAAGGTGCTGGAAAAAATGCGCCAGGCCCCGGACCTGCCCGGCTGGATGCGCTATGGCATCCGCAAGCAGCAGGAACACCCGGAGGTGGTGACCGACTCCTATCTGCATTCGATGATGATGGCCGGCATCGTCGCCGCCCACGAGACCACCGCCAACGCCACGGCCAACGCAATCAAGCTGCTGCTGCTGCAGCATCCCGACGCCTGGCGCGAGATCTGCGAGGATCCCGGCCTGATCCCCAGCGCGGTCGAGGAATGCCTGCGCCACAACGGCTCGGTGGCGGCCTGGCGCCGCCTGGTCACGCGCGACACGCGGATCGAAGGCGTGGACATTCCCGCCGGGTCGAAGCTGCTGATCGTGACTTCGTCGGGCAACCACGACGACCGCCACTTCGCCGATGCCGACTTCTTCGACATTCGCCGCGAGAACGCCAGCGACCACCTGACCTTCGGCTATGGCTCGCACCAGTGCATGGGCAAGAACCTGGCGCGCATGGAAATGCAGGTCTTCCTGCAGGAACTGACGCGCCGGCTGCCCCACATGCGCCTGGCCGACCAGCGCTTCAGCTACGTCCCCAACACCTCGTTCCGGGGGCCGGAACACCTGTGGGTGGAGTGGGACCCCGCGCGCAACCCCGAGCGCCAGGATGCCACGCTGCTGCGGGTCCAGGCGCCGGTGCGCATAGGCGAGCCCTCGCGCCACGCCATCGCGCGCAGCGTGGTGGTGGAAAGCGCCACGCCCGTCGCCGACGGCGTCCTCAGGCTGCGCCTGGTGTCGCCCGACGGCCGCGCGCTGCCGCGCTGGGCCCCCGGCTCGCACATCGACGTCGAATGCGGCGAACCCGGACGCTCGCGCCAGTATTCGCTGTGCGGGGACCCCGCCGACGCGGGCGCGCTGGAAATCGCCGTCCTGCACGAACCCCAGGGGCGCGGCGGATCGTCGTGGATACACGGCAACGTGCGCGTGGGCGACAAGCTGCGCATACGCGGCCCGCGCAATCACTTCCGCATGGACGAAACGGCGGCCAAGCTGATCCTGGTGGCCGGCGGCATCGGCATCACGCCCGTCGCCGCCATGGCCCGCCGCGCCCGTGAGCTGGGCATGGACTACGAACTGCACTACAGCGGCCGCCGCCGCGCCGGCATGGCCTTCCTGGACGAACTGGCCGACCTGCACGGCAGCCGGCTGCACGTGTACGTGTCGGAAGAAGGCCGGCGCAACGACCTGGCGGCCCTGCTGGACCAGCCGCGGGAAGGCTGGCGGATCTGCGCCTGCGGTCCCAGGCGCATGCTGGAAGCGCTGGAATCGCACTGCGCGGCCTGGCCGGACGACGCGCTGCGGATCGAACACTTCGAGTCCGGCCTCGCCCAGCTCGATCCGGCGCGGGAGCACGCCTTCGACGTGGAATTGAAGGATTCCGGCATCACCGTGACGGTCCCGGCGGATCGCACCGTGCTGGCCTCGCTGCGCGCGGCCAACATCGACGTGCCCAGCGACTGCGAGGAAGGCCTGTGCGGCTCGTGCGAGGTGCGCGTCTTGGCCGGCCCGGTCGACCACCGCGACATGGTGCTGACCAAGGCCGAGCGCGAAGCCAACGACCGGATGATGGCCTGCTGCTCGCGGGCGTGCGGCGGCAAGCTGGTGCTGGAGCTGTAGCGCTCCCCCCGGGGCGGGATGCGGTACCATCGCCCCACCGCCTCCCGCTCCGTCCCGCATCGTGTTCCACGTCGTCCTCGTCCATCCCGAAATCCCGCCCAACACCGGCAACGTCATCCGGCTCGCCGCCAATACCGGCGTGCAGCTGCATCTGGTTCGCCCGCTGGGTTTCGAACTCGAAGACGCGAAGCTGCGGCGCGCCGGGCTGGACTATCATGAATGGGCCTCGGTCCAGGTACATGACGGCTTCGCCGCCGCCATCGCCGCCACCGGCGCGCCGGCGGACCGGATATTCGCTTTCACGACGCGTGGGTCCCGGCTGTTCGGCACGGTCCGCTTCCAACCCGGCGACGCTTTCGTGTTCGGCAGCGAGACGGCGGGACTGCCTCCCGCCATCCGCGACGGCTTCCCCGAGGAACAGCGGCTGCGCCTGCCCATGCGGCCGGACCAGCGCAGCCTGAACCTGTCCAACTCCGTGGCGGTGGCGGTGTTCGAGGCCTGGCGGCAATCGGGCTACGAAGGCGGCCTGTAAGATACGGACGACCGCGGGCCTCTTGGGCCCGCACCGAATGTCAGGCGGCCCGGCCGCCTCGTGAAAGAGGAATGCGATGCCTATTCTGACCACTCATGTCGGCAGTCTTCCCCGCGGCGACGAACTGGCGAAACTGCTGCTTGCACGCGACCACGGCGAAGACGTCGATCCGGATCAGTTCGAGCGGACCGTGCAGGCAGCCATCGACGGCGCGGTGCAGAAACAGGTCCAGGCCGGCGTCGACATCATGAGCGACGGCGAACTCGGCAAGGTCGGCTATGCCACCTACATCACCGAACGGCTGGAAGGTTTCGGCGGCCACATCGACCGGCAGCCCGCCAAGGACCTGGCCGACTTCCCCGACCTGCGCAAGAAGCTGGCCGCGATCATGGGATCCCAGGAATTCGTGCGCGCCGCCTGCGTCGGTCCGGTGAAGCTGCGCACCATGGAGCCCTGCCACGCCGACATCCGCCGTTTCAAGTCCGCCGTCGAGCGGCACGGCCAGGGCCGCCGGGCCTTCATGAACGCCGCCTCGCCCGGACTGGTGACCGCGTTCCAGCCCAACAAGCACTATCCGACGCACGAGGCCTACCTGGCGGATCTGGTCGAGGCCATGCGTCCCGAGTACGAGGCCATCGTGGCGGCGGGCTTCGACCTGCAACTGGACTGCCCG
Organism: Pigmentiphaga sp. MLSB6-MA01; assembly: GCF_058793475.1. Lineage (NCBI taxonomy): Bacteria > Pseudomonadati > Pseudomonadota > Betaproteobacteria > Burkholderiales > Alcaligenaceae > Pigmentiphaga > Pigmentiphaga sp. MLSB6-MA01. The sequence continues at coordinate 291,732 of NZ_JBXAFV010000003.1, forward strand.
GACCTGGCCATGGCCGCGCACACCGGCTACCAGAACCTGAGCGAGGCCGAGTTCGTCCAGCGCGCCTGGCAGAACGTCGAGGCCCTGAACGCGGCCACGAGCAACATCCCGCCCGAGAAGCTGCGCATGCACATCTGCTGGGGCAACTACGAGGGCCCCCACCACTGCGACATCGCCCTGGAAAAGGTCATCGACCTGATCCTGGCCGCCCGGCCGGCCACCATCCTGTTCGAAGCCGCCAACCCCCGCCACGAGCACGAGTGGGAGATCTGGCGCGCGGCCAAACCCGAGAACAAGATCCTGGCCCCCGGGCTGATCGACAGCTGTTCGAACTACGTCGAGCACCCGGAGCTGATCCGCCAGCGGCTCGAACGCTACGTCTCGTTCATGGGCGAAGACCGGGTGGTGGCCAGCACCGACTGCGGCTTCGGCACCTTCGCGAACTACGGCAAGATCGATCCGGCCGTGACCTGGATGAAGCTGTCGGCGCTGCGCGACGGCGCCGACCGGGCCAGCGCGGTCCGATAGGCGGGCAAGGAGGCGGCGGCCCGCGCCCGCGGGCCGCCGCTTACCACTCCACCGCCACGTACTTCGTCTCCATGTATTCCTGCATGCCCTCCCGGCCGCCCTCCCGCCCCAGCCCGCTCTGCTTGACCCCGCCGAACGGCGCCGCCGGATCCGAGACCAGCCCCCGATTCAGCGCCACCATCCCGAACTCCAGCCGCTCGGCCAGCTTCAGACCCCTGGCCAGGTCCCGCGTGTAGAGATACGCGGCCAGGCCGTACTCGGTGCCGTTGGCCAGTTCCACCATCTCGTCCTCGGAGGCCACGCGCACGATAGGCGCGACAGGCCCGAAGATCTCCTCGTTCAGCACGCGGCTGCCGGCCGGCACCTCACCCAGGACAGTGGGCGGATAGAAGTAGCCGGGCCCGGACTGCTTTTCCCCGCCACACAGCACACGGGCACCGCGCGCGACGGCATCCCGGACCAGTTCCTCGACCTTGTCGCGGGTCGCGGCGTCGATCAGGCTGCCAACCTGATTGGCCTCGTCCAGCCCATGGCCGATCTTCTGGGCACGCATCCGTTCCGCGAAGGCCCGGACGAAGGCATCGTAGACACCCGCCCCCACATAGAAGCGGTTGGCCGCCGTGCAGGCCTCGCCCATGTTGCGCATCTTGGCGATCATCGCGCCATCGACCGCCGCTTCCACATCGGCATCGTCCAGCACCAGGAAAGGAGCGTTGCCGCCCAGTTCCATCGGCGTCTTCAGAACCTGGTCGGCGGCAGCCTTCAGCAGGATGCGTCCCACCTCGGTCGAACCGGTGAAGGACACCAGCCGTACCCGCGGGTCGTGCAGCCAGTGGTCCACCAGCGGGCCCGACCGCGACGTCGGCACGATGTTGACCACGCCGGCCGGCACACCCGCCTCGGCCAGGATGTCGGCCAGCGCCAGCATGCTGAGCGGCGTCAGCGAGGCCGGCTTGACCAGCACCGTGCAGCCGGCCGCCAGCGCGGGGGCGATCTTGCGGGCTCCCATGGCCGAGGGGAAATTCCACGGCGTGACCAGCGCCACGACACCGATGGGCTGGTGCTGGACCAGGATCCGGTAGCCGCCCGCCGGCGCCTGGCTGACCGACCCCAGGTTGCGGCAGGCCTCTTCCGAGTACCAGCGGAAGAACTCGGCGGCATAGCGGGTCTCGGCCCGGCTGTCGGCCAGCGGCTTGCCGTTTTCCAGCGTGATGATGCGCGCCAGTTCCTCCAGCCGCTCAAGCATGAGCAGATGGACCTTGCGCAGCACCTCGGCCCGGGCGCGGGGCGGCGTGTCGCGCCACGCGGGCAGGGCCGCGGCCGCGGCGTCGACGGCCGCGCGCGCGTCGTCCAGGCCGGCATCGGCCACCTGGGCGACCCGTTCGCCCGTGGCCGGATCCGATACCGTGAACGAACGCGGCTGGGCGGGCTTCGTCCAGTTGCCGTCTATGTAGAGATCGGTGGGCAGGTTGGCGATGGATGGCATGGGAGTCTCGCGCATGGGATCAGGCCGCGGTATCCATGGGATGCCGGCCAACGAAGAAGTCGCCGTTGGGCGAGTCGGTGGGGGTGAGGCCCGACTTGACCAGCGCCTGCCGCAGGCTGTTCATGGTGTTCTCGTTGATACGCATGGTCGGCTGGCGCACGGGACCGCCGTTGAAGCCGTTGAGCCAGCCTTCGAATTTCCACAGCATGCGGTTCAGGAACTGGGTCTGCGACGAATACGAGTTGGCCGCGGCGCGGGCCTTGCGCGCCGGCGTCAACTGCCAGTAGAGCTTCGTCGCCTCGTCGTACTTCTTCTCCTGGATCAGGTTGAAGATGCGCGGGATCATGCCGCCGTAGTATTCGGTATCGCTGGTGCCGATGAACTGGATGGGCACGAGCTGGGCCAGCGCCAGCGCGTACTGTTCGAGCGGCATGGTGACCACCACGTCCTTGCTGAACAGGCGATAGGCCTCGACCCAGCCCATGATGCTGGGCATGCCGCCCTCGGCCTTGAGCGCCGCGATGTTCGGGCAGTCGTCCAGCAGCCGGCGGACCAGGGGCGCTTCGAGGTCGGAGGGGTGCACGCGCTCGAAGCCCCAGTGCGGCACCTGGAACAGCATCACGCCCAGGTCCGTCGCGTCGCAGAAGGCCTTGGTGTAGTCGTAGATGTCCTGCGACGTGCGGGCGTAGAAGTTGGCCGGATAGGACAGCAGGATGAGTTCGGCGCCGTTGCGTTCCGCTATCTTCGCCGCCTCGATGTTTTCTTCCAGCGTGTTGAAGCTGGCGTGATGGATGAGTTTCAGCCGGCCGCGCGACTCGTCGTTGGCCCACGCGAAGAACTGCTCGTACTCGGGCAGCGTGATCGCCACTTCCGAGACCATCAGCGTGCCGGAGAAGCCCAGCTCGATCTCGTGGCGGATATCGTGGCGGATGCCTTGCTCGTTCAGGCCCTTGAGGTCAGAGGTGAACGAGGGAATCACGACGTTGGCGACGCCGCGCAGGTGTTCGTGGGCCCAGTCGCGGGCTTCGTGTCGTTTATAGGAGGCCATGTTTCAGTTCCTGGTCGAAGAAATCTATTGTTTGTAGGTAAAGGCAATGGGCAGCTCGACGGCCAGCCCCGCGCCGGTGGCCAGATCGAAGACAAGTTCGGCCGCGACGATGTCCTGCAAGGCCGAGCCCACCGACTTGAACATCGGCAGCCGGGCGCCTGGCGCGATCTCGCCGCGCACCAGTTGGTTGAGCGAGCGCAGCCGGGGCGCGAAGTCGATCCCGCGCGCCCGGGCTTCCAGCATGTCGCCGGACTCGGCGCTGACCTCGTCGGGCATGTCGCAGACGATGAGGTCGCAGCGCTCGACCACCGAGGCGTCGATCTCGCGCTGCTGCGGCAGCGTGGAGCCGACCGACACCAGCACCATGCCGTCGCGCAGCGCGTCGGCATGCAGGATGGGCGTCTCGTCGCGCGACCGCGCGGCGGCAATGCCGATGTCGGCGCCTTCCATGGCTTGCGCGGCGGTGGCGGCCGGCCGGCATGGCACGCCCAGCATCGCTTCGAAGTCGTGCGCGAACCGCTCGCGGTTGGCCGGCGTCGGGCTGTAGATGCTCAAGCCCTCGATCTGCCGCAGCGAGGCAATGGCCTGGACATGGGCACGCGCCTCGGCGCCGCTGCCCAGCACGCCCAGCCGCACCGGCCGCCGGGGCGCCAGGCAGTCGACCGCCAGCGCCGAAGTGGCCGCGGTGCGGTAGGCGGTAATCTTGTTGGCATCGAGCAGCGCGCGGATCTCGCCGGTGTCCTGGTCCGCCAGCGAGATCAGGTAGTTCATGCCGCGGTTGCGGCCACGGCCGAACACCTTGGCGCCCATGAAACGCTTGCCGGGCGGCACGCTGGCCAGGGCCCGCAGCGACGCGCCATCGCCGCGGGCGAAGGTGCGGGGCGGGCTGATATGTTCGTCGTGACGCTGGGCATAGGCATCGCGCAGCGCGGCCACCAGCGCGTCCCAGGTCAGCACCTGTTCGACCGCGTCGGTGCCGATGAAGACCGGCGCCGTGCCGCTCATTTGGCCGCCTCCCGCGTCTCGGTCGCGGCGATGCGGTGCGTGATGGCCGCGATCGACTTCACGTAGGAGGCCCAGAACGCCCCGAACTTGTCGCCGGCGGAATACTTGACCTCGCCACCCGAGCTGGACACGATCTTCTTGAATTCCGGATCGCCGGCCGCGGCCTCTACCGCCTGCCGGATCTTCCGCTCCACCGCGGCGGGCGTGCCGGAGGAAATGAAGATGGCCGTGCCCGCGACCGAGTCGAAGTCCACGCCGCCATCCTTCATCCGGGGCAGGCCCGCCGGATCGGTCCACGGTTCGTCGCCGGCCGTGGCCAGGTACTTCAGCCGGCCGGCCTTGACCTGGGTCAGCGACAGCGAACGCGACAGCAGCGCGAAATCGACCTCGCCGGCCACCAGCGCGGTCACCAGCGGACCGCCCCCCTGGTAGGGAATGTGCCGGACCTTGATGTGCGCCGTGTCCGCGAACGCCGCCGTGCGCACGTGGACCTCGCCGAAGAAGCCGGTCGACCCGTAGGTCAGGGCATCGGGCCTGGCCTTGGCCGCCGCGATCAGCTCGGGAAAGGTCTTGTAGGGGCTGGCCTCGGGCACCACCATGGCCACCGGCTCGGCGCTCAGCATCGCGACGGGGGTGAGCTGCTCCAGCGTGAACGGCGGCTTCTGCTTGTTGACCACCGCCTGTTCGGGCAGGCTGGCCACGCTCAGCAGCGAGCACAGGATCGTGTAGCCGTCCGCCGGCGCGTTGGCGACCTGGCTCACGCCTATCGCGCCCCCCGCCCCGGGACGATTGATGACCACCACGGTCTGCTTGAGCGCCCGCTGCAACGCCGGCTGCAGCGCGCGGGCCATGTTGTCCGCCGTACCGCCCGGCGGAAAGGGAACGATCAGGTTGATCGGCCGGTCGGGATACTCCGCCCGCGCACCGGGCGCGGCGACCAGCGACAACGCGGCAAAAGCCGCGGCCCACAGCGTGGTTTTCATGATGGTGTCTCCATGGGAAAGTAGTCTTGTCGCGCTCTGGCGGCGCTCTTGGCGCGGCCCGGGCATCCGGGCCGCGCGGTGGTCATCGCGGCGCGACGAACCGGTTCTCGATGACGCCCAGGCCATCGATCTCGATACGCACGACATCGCCCGCGGCCAGATAGCGCGGCGGCGTCAGCCCCATGCCGACTCCGGCCGGCGTGCCGGTCGCGATAATGTCCCCGGGGTGCAGCGTGATGCCCCGGGAGCAGGTCTCGATCAACGTCGGAATATCGAAGATGAAATCACGGGTGCTGGCGTCCTGGCGCGGCTCGCCGTTGACCCAGCAGCGCACGCGCGTGCCGGTGCCGTCCAGCGCGTCGGCGGTCACCACCCACGGTCCCATGGGGCAGAACGTATCGAAGGACTTGCCCAGGTCCCACTGCTGGTGCCGCATCTGTACGTCGCGGGCGGTCACGTCGTTGACGATGGTGTAGCCATAGACGTGTCCCATGGCCTCGTCGCGCGAGATGTTCTTGCCGCCCTTGCCGATCACCACGGCCAGTTCGGCTTCGTAGTCGATCTGGGTCGAGACCTCGCCCGGCAGCGCGACGTCGTCCGTGGGTCCGACGACGCATTCCGGCACCTTGGTGAACACGATGGGCCAGGCGGCCGGATCAGCGTTGCTGGCCTTGAAGACCGAGCCCGACAACTCCTTGGCGTGGGCGTGGTAGTTCCTGCCGACGCAGAACACGTTGCGGCGGGGAACGGGAATGGGCGCTTCCAGACGTACGCTGTCCAAGGCCACGGTCCTGCCGCGCAGCGTGCCGATGTCCGTGCCCCGCACGGCCATCTCGACCAGCGGCAGCACGCCCCGGTCCGCCGCGCCGGCGGGCAGGTCCAGCAGCGTGACATGGCGCGCGTCGTCGGAGACCATTCCTACATGGCGTTGGCCGTCGAGCATGAAAGTGGCGAGTCGCATGGCATTCCTTGCTGAATGGCCGGATCCGCTTCCTGATCCGACAAATTGGTTTAATTTGGTTTTCAATGGTATTGATTTGTCGAACTATAAAGCCATTTTTATCGCCATATTCCTAGGGTTTTCACCTAAATATATGGCGAATCTACGCTTTACAATAAAACCAATTTGAACCAATCAAGGACCAGTGCAACCATGTACCCGTCTCCCAGCCTCCAGGTCCGCACCGACCCCGTCCAGGCGCTGCGCACGGAACTGCTCGATGGCCTGCGCACCGGCAAGTGGGCGCCCGGCAGCCGCCTGCCGACCGAACGCAGCCTGTGCGCGGACTTCGGCGTCGGCCGGTCCGCCCTGCGCCGCGTGCTGCAGGAACTGCGGGACCAGGGCCTGATCGTGCAGAAGGTGGGAAGTGGAACCTATGTGTCGGACACGCCGGCCGGCATCGAACCGGGCATCATGGCGGCGGCGGGCAAGCTGCTCACGATTCCGTCCGCCAGCCCGGCCGAGATCATGGAAGCGCGGCTGCTGCTGGAGCCCATGATCGTCGAGCTCATCGTCAGCAACGCCACCCTGGCCGACTTCGAACGCCTCGAGGCCTGCTGCGCGCGGTCCGAGACCGCCGACACGCTGGAGGAGTTCGAGCACTGGGACAACGCGCTGCACGAACAGCTGGCGCTGGCCACCCACAACGCGCTGTTCGTGAGCGTGTTCAGGCTGCTGGCGGAGGTCCGGAACAGCGGCGAATGGGGTTTTCTGAAGAAAAAGATCGTGACGCCCGAGCGGCGCAGGGAGTACGAAGCGGAACATCGCCGCATCGTCGAAGCCCTGAAGCATCGCGATGCGGACACCGCGCGGCGGGAAATCTTCGAACACATCGTGCACGCGCGGACCAACCTGCTGGGCAGGATCTGACGGCCCTGGCCCGCGCGGCGCCAGCCGGACGCCGCGCGTCGGCGGGTCAGACGCGCGCCGGCCGCCGCACCGACCGGAGCGTCCCGCTCTTGCCGCCACCGCAGAAGAAGCGGTCGCCGCCATCGGACTCCAGCCCCGAGACGCCCGTGCCGGGCGGCATCTCCAGCCTGGCCAGGACCTCGCCGCTCTGCGCGTCGATCCGCCGCAGGTCGCTGGCGTCGCCTTCCCAGGTGCCGTGCCAGAGCTCGCCATCCACCCAGGTCACGCCGGTGACGAAACGCTCGGAGGTGATCGAGCGCAGGATCTTCCCGGTCTCGGGATCGATCTGGTGGATCTTGCGGGCGCGGTAGTGCCCGACCCACAGGGAGCCTTCGGCCCACGCCAACCCCGAGTCCTCGCCGCCGGCCGGCGACGGGATCGTGGCCAGCACGCGGCCGGACTCCGGATCGATCTTGCGAATGTGGCCATCGGCGATCTGGTACAGGTGCTTGCCATCGAACGCGGTGCCGGCGTTCGCCGGGGTCCGGATCGAGCGCTGGATTTCGCCGCTGGCCGGATCCATGGCACAGAGCCGGTCGCCGCTGGCGAACCAGACGTTCTTGCCGTCATAGGTCACGCCGTGCACGCCGTCGGCCTCGGGGAAAGGACCATATTCACGAAGGATGTGGGCTGTCGATGTCTTCATGGCGCTTGCTCGCTGGAAGAAGGAAGAAGGGGAATGTCCAGGGAGGCATCCTAGCCCTCCGGCAACGCGGCCGGGAGTAACAAGGTTGTCGCGAACCCCGGCACCGGGGGCATCAGCCAGCGGCGGGCCGGCCCTCGTCCGGTGGCCTGCACCCGGCCCGCCTCGGCCAGTTGGTCCAGGGCCCGCTGCACGGTGCGCTGGCTGGCGCCCAGCGCCAGCGACAGGGCCGAGCTCGACCATGATTCGCCGTCCGCCAGCAGGGCCAGCACTGGCGCATGCGGCCCTTCGACCGGCCGGGTCAGCACCGCGACGTCACTTGCCCGGCACGGCGCCAGCGCGAAGCCGCGCCGGGTCGCCGCCACGTCGGCCAGCCCCGCCACCGCCTTGCGCAACCGGCCCATCTCCACGCGCAGCCGTGCGCGATGCGTCTCGTCGGGATGCCGGGCGCGGAAGGCCCGTTCGATCAGCGTCTCGCGCGGCACGTCGGCGGGCCACGCCTCGCCCAGCGCACGCGCCAGCGCGAACAGCACCGGCCGCCGCGCCAGCGGGACCACCTGCCTCGCCTCGCGCACCGCGTGGCGGCAGGCGTCGACCACCAGCGCGTCCGAGGCCAGCAGCGTTTCCACCTCGGCCAGCGCGATCAGGCGCTCCTGCCCCCGCCATGCCAGCCGGGCCGCGGGCATGTCCAGCACGGCAGCGGCCTGCCGGACCTCGGCTTGCAACGCGGAAATGCCGGCGCGGTTCGCGGCCTGTTCCGCGCGCGCCAGCGCGGCGCGCGCGACAGCGGTGCGCAGCCGCCGCATCGCGATGCCCGCCACCAGCAGCTCGTGGATGGCCACCGCCGCGGCGGTCAGCGGACCGGCATCGACCCCGGCCAGCAACCGCTCGGCCTCGTCCAGCCTGCCGATCAGGAGGCAGCGCCGGATTTCGAGCTGGCGGACGTGTGCGACATTGGCCAGGTCGCCATGCGCTTCGAGCGTGGCGCACGCGGCGGCCAGCGCCTTGTCGGGCCAGGCCAGCTCGCGCGAGGCGAGCGCGATCTCGGCCTCGGCCACGATACAGCGGGCGCGGGCCAGCGGTTGCTTGTGCCCGAAGGCGCCGGCCGCCCGCCGGACCAGCATCCTGGCCCGGACGAACTCGCCAAGCTGGGCCATGGCGATGCCGCGCAGCGCCAGCGCCGGCGGATCGTCGCGCAGCGCCACCCGGTTCAAGGCCCCGAAGGGATCGCCCGCGGCCAGCGCCTGGGCGGCCCCGGCAATCAATGCATCCATCCGAATCCCGCCACATTTGTCACTCCCGCCGTGCGGCGGCCCGATCCTAATCTAGCACACGCCCCCCGCCGATACGTCGCGCCAACCAGGCGCGATCGACGGGAAATCCAAGGAGAAAACAATGCGACACATCACAGGTACACAGGAAGAATGGCTGGCCGCGCGGCTCGACCTGCTGGAGGCCGAGAAAGCCTTGACGCGGCAGTCGGACGAACTGGCGCAGCGGCGCCGGGCGCTGCCCTGGGTGGCGATCGACAAGGACTACCGCTTCGACACCGACCAGGGCCGAGCCTCGCTGGCCGATCTTTTCCAGGGACGCTCGCAACTGCTCGTCTACCACTTCATGTTCGGTCCCGACTACCAGGCCGGATGCCCATCCTGCTCATCGATCGCCGACAGCTTCGACGGCTTCGCCGTCCACCTGGCCAACCACGACGTCATGCTGATGGCGGTCTCGCGCGCCCCGCTGGCCAAGCTGCGGGCATACAAGCAGCGCATGGGCTGGCGCTTCCCCTGGGCCTCGTCCCGGGATGCCGGCTTCAACTTCGACTTCGGCGCCTCTCACACCGAGGCCCAGCAGTTCGAGCAAGGCATAGCCTACAACTACCGGCGCGAACCCGCCTGCGGATGCCATCCGGCCCCCGCAGGCACCGGCCAGGGCCCCGAGGGCCGTCTGGCCGCGATGTGCGGCACCGACGCCAATACCTATCTGCGCGAACGCCCTGGCATGAGCGCCTTCGCAATCGAGGACGGCACCGTCTACCACACCTATTCCACCTACGCGCGCGGGCTGGACGGGCTCTGGGGCATGTACCAGTGGCTGGACCGCGCGCCACTGGGACGCAACGAGCAGGGCGTGTGGTGGCGCCGCCGCGATGAGTACGCCGGGCGCTGAAACGGGGGCGGCGCTCGCGCCCGCATGGCGGCATGCCGGCCTGCGCTTCCTCGGCGGCACGGCACTGGCGATGGCCGCCGCCGTCCTGGCCTGGAACGCCGCCATGCGGGCCATGGCCGGCATGGCCGTCCTGTGCGGGAACATGGTGGCGATGCCCTGGCGGCCCTCGCCGGGCGGGACATGGGCTGGCCTACTCGCGGCCTTCCTGGGCATGTGGACGGCCATGGCGGTGGCGATGATGCTGCCGGCCGTCGCGCCCGCGCTATGGCGCTACCGCCGCCGGCTGCATGGCACCGGCTCGCGCCACGCGGACGGACTGGCCTCGATGGCCGGCCTGGGATACTTCTGCACGTGGACGCTGATCGGCCTCCTGGTGTTTCCGCTGGGCGCCGCCCTGGCCGCGCTGCAGGCGCAGGTCCCCGCGCTGGCGCGCCTGGGTCCCGCGGCGACGAGTCTCGCCCTCCTGGCGGGCGGCCTGTTCCAGCTCACCGCGCTCAAGGCCCGCTACCTGGCCGGTTGCCACCTCGATGGCCGCGCCGCCGTGCCGTGCGCGCGCCCTGGCGCGGCATGGCGCCACGGGCTGCAACTGGGCCTGCGCTGCGGCGTGTCCTGCGCCGGCCTGACCGCCAGCCTGCTTGCCATCGGCATGATGGACTGGCGGGCCATGGCGATCGCCACGGCGGCCGCGGCCGGAGAACGTCTCGCGCCCGGGGGCGCAAGGGTGGCGCGCATCACCGGATCGGCCCTGGCCACGGCCGGCATGCTCATGCTGGCGCGGGCGGCGCAGACGGCCTGAAGCACCAAAAAAAACGGCGCCCCGAGGGGCGCCGCGCTTGCGGGAACGGAGCCGACCGGCTCAATCCAGCGTCAGATTCAGGCGCTTGATCACCGCGCCCAGCGTCTGCTGTTCCTTCTTGATCAGCGCGGTCAGCTCGGCCGGGGTGGACGGCGCGGCGGTGAAGTACTGCGCGGTCAGTTGCTTCTGCACTTCCTCGCTCTTGATGATCTGGACCAGCTCCTTGTTCAGCCGGTCGACGATGGGCTGCGGCGTGCCGGCGGGCACCAGGATGGCCTGCCAGGAGATCACCTCGAAATCGGGCACGCCCTGCTCCGCCATGGTCGGCAGGTCGGGCAGCGCCGGGCTGCGCTTGGTGCTGGTCACGGCCAGTGCCTTGAGCTTGCCGTCGCGCACCTGCGGCATGGCGATGGCGGGCACCATGAAGCCGGCCTGCACCTGGCCGCCCAGCATGGCGGTCACGACCTGCGGGAAGCCGGCGTACGGCACGTGCAGGATGTCCAGGTTTTCCTTGCCCTTGAGCAGTTCCATCGCCAGGTGGGCGGAACTGCCGGCGCCGACGGTGCCATAGTTCAGCTTGCCCGGCTCCTTCTTCACCAGCGAGGTGAAGGCGCCGACCGAGTCGACGTTCAGCGAGGGCGGCACGACCAGCACGTTGGGGCTGGTGGCGACCAGCGTGACGGGCGCGAGGTCCTTCAGCGGGTCGTAGTTGAGCTTGGTGTAGAGCGCGGGGGCGGTGGCCAGCGGCCCGTTGATGGTGAACAGCATGGTGTAGCCGTCCGGCGTGGCATGGGCCACGGTGCCGGTACCGATATTGCCGCCGGCGCCAGGCTTGTTGTCGATCACGATCGCCTGCCCGAGCTGCTTGGCGAGCGGCTGCGAGATCACGCGCGCGATGATGTCGGGCGACGAGCCGGCCGGGAACGGCACGACCAGCTTGATGGGACGGCTGGGCCAGTCATGCTGGGCGAAGGCGGGGGTGGCGGCCATCAGGCCGGCGGCCACGGCCGCGCCAAGCAGGCGGCGGCGCAGGGCCGGCGCGGAGGATGCGGAAGAATGCATGGATATCTCCGTTATTTGGTGTTGGACTGGCGGGCGGGACTGTTTCAGACCGCGTCGCTGTTCTTGACCCATCGGTCCACATGTACCGGCTGCGCGCTGGCCAGGCGGTCCAGCAGGCGGTCGATATCGGTGTCGACGATCAGCGCCTCGAGATGCACCGCGCGCACGAAACCCTGTTCATGGGCATGGCGCGCGAAGGCAAGCAAGGCATCGTAATAGCCGTTGGCGTTGAGCAACCCCACCGGCTTGGAGTGGTAGCCGATCTGTTGCCAGGTCAGCACCTCGAAAAGTTCGTCCAGCGTGCCGAAACCGCCGGGCAGCGCGACGAAGGCGTCCGAGAGTTCGACCATGCGGGCCTTGCGGGCGTGCATGGTGGGCACGACGTACATGTCGGTCAGGCCCTTGTGCCCGACCTCTTTTTCCCAGAGCCGCTCGGGGATGACACCGGTCACCTGCCCGCCCGTCTCGAGCGCCGCATTGGCCACGTGCCCCATCAACCCGACGCTGCCGCCACCATACACCAGCCGCATCCCCCGCCTCGCCACCGCGCGCCCGAAATCACGCGCCACCTCGGCAAAGAAAGGATCGCTCCCGGCACTGGCCCCGCAATACACACAAACCGCATCCATCTAAAATTCCCTTAAGAACCCTTACCGCCCCCGGACCCAGGCACCTTCGACCCAGGATGCCGCGGATCCGGCTCCGCCGGTCCGCCCGCATCGCCCCCCCGGGGGGGCGCGCGCAAGCGCGCAGGGCGGGGGCTTACCTTGGGGGCTTCCACCTTCGGATCCCTGGCCAGCAAGCGCGACACCGCCTGCGCCGGCGGCACGCGGTCGAACAGCACCGCGCACACCGCCTCGGTGATCGGCATCTCGATCCCGCAGCGGCGGCCCAGGTCGCGCACGGCCGGCGCGCAGCGCACGCCTTCGGCCACCTGGGTCATGTCGCCCAGGATCTCGTCCAGCGACCGCCCGCGGCCGATTTCCAGGCCGACGTGGCGGTTGCGGGACAGGTCTCCGGTGGCGGTCAGGATCAGGTCGCCGAGCCCGGTCAGGCCGGAGAAGGTATCGGCCTGCGCGCCCAGGGCCACGCCCAGGCGCGTCATCTCGGCCAGGCCGCGGGTGATGAGCGCGGCACGGGCGTTGGCGCCCATGCCCAGGCCATCGCCGATCCCGCAGGCGATGGCCATGATGTTCTTGACGGCGCCTCCCACCTCGACGCCGACGATGTCCTCGCTGCCGTAGACGCGGATCGCGCCGCCGTGCAGCGCGTCGGTGACGCGGCTGCGCAGTTCCGCGCTGGCGCTGGCGATGGTCAGCGCCACCGGCAGGCCGCGGGCCACCTCGCGGGCGAAGGACGGGCCGGACAGCACGCCGGTGGAGATGCCCGCCGTGCCCGCGAAGGCTGCCTGGGCGATGGCGTGCGGCAGACGGCCCGTGTCCGCGTCCAGGCCCTTGCAGGTCCAGGCCACGGCCAGATCGCCCATGCCGTGGCGGACCACGCCCGCCGCCACGTCGCGGCAGGCCTGCTCCATGCCGGCCACCGGCACGCCCAGGACCAGCAGCGGGCGCGCGGCGCCGCGCAGGTGGCCGAACAGGTCATCGAGATCGCTGGTGCAGCGCAATTCCCGCGGCAGCGCGACCCCGGGCAGGTAATCGGCGTTCTCGCGGGCATCGGCGATGCGGCGCGCCAATTCCGGACGGCGCGCCCACAGCATGGTGGCATGGCCGCGGGCGCAGGCGGCGGCGAGCGCCGTCCCCCAGCTGCCCGCCCCCAGGACGGCGACGCGCAGGCCCGGCGCCATGTCCGCCATGATGTCGCGGCCGCTCAGTGCTTGGTGCCCGGCGGCAGGATCAGGCCGGCGTCGTTGCCGGCCTGGGCCACTTGCTGCTCGGCGGCAGCCTGGGCCACGCGCTGCTCGTAGATGGCCTGGAAGTTGACTTCGGCCAGGTGCAGCGGCGCCATCGACGCGCGGGTGATGGCGTCGGCGATGTTGCTGCGCAGGTAGGGGTAGATGATGCCGGGGCAGGCGATGCCCAGGATCGGATCGAGCTGTTCCAGCGGGATGTTGGCCAGTTCGAAGATGCCGGCCTGCTTGCCTTCGACCAGGTACAGGACCTTGTCGCCGACCTTGGTGGTCACGGTGGCGGTCACGGTCACTTCGAAGACGGTCTCGGCCAGCGCCTGGGCGCCGACATCGATCGCGACCTCGACCCCGGGTTGCTCGGTTTCCAGGAAAATCTGGGGCGCGTTGGGCAACTCCAGCGACAGGTCTTTCAGGTAGACGCGCTGGATGTTGAACACGGGGGCTTGCTGCTCTTGATTGTCGGACATGGGAGAAAGTCTGGAAACGGAAAGCCTGCTGGCTGAACCCGGCCCCCGGTACGCGCGGAGCCGAAACGTATGCACCAAAAGAACATGCCGGGGACACGCCCCGGCCACAACGAAATCAATGGTCCTGCGTCGCCTGGCCGGCCAGCAGGGGTTGCAGCCCGCCCGCGCGGTCGAGCGCGGCGAGTTCGTCGAAACCGCCCACGTGCGTGTCGCCGATGTAGATCTGCGGCACGGTGCGCCGGCCGGTGCGCTCGATCATCTCGGCCCGGCGCTCGGGTTCGGCGTCGATGCGCACCTTCTCGATCTCCTGCACGCCGCGCTGCTTGAGCAGCATCTCGGCGCGCATGCAAAAGGGGCAATACCCCGTCGAGTACATCAGGACTTTCTGCATGGCGCTATCCTTTCGCGATCGGCATTCCCGCCTGCACCCAGCCGGACAGTCCGCCCGACAGGCTGCTGACGTCGGCGAAACCCTGGGCCTTGAACTGGGCCACGGCCTTGGCCGCGTCGCGGCCGTTGCTGCCCACCAGGATGAGCGGCTTGTTCTTGGGCAGGCCCGCCGCCTTCTGCGCCAGGTCGGCCAGCGGCACGCTGCGGGACTGGGCGATGTGCCCGGCCGAGAAGTCGGCCGCCGGGCGCATGTCGACGAACACCGCCTGGCGCTGGTTGACCGCGGCCGTGGCCTCGGACGTGCTCATGGCCCCGCCGGCCCGGCCTCCACGCAGCGTTTGCCACACCAGCATACCGCCCGAGACGAGGGCCAATGCGATCAGGAGAATGTTGTCGAGGATGAATTTCACGAGCGGGCCCTGGAAACCTAATGAGAGGAACGCGCGCCCGGCCGGCCGGAAAGCCTGGCGTTACGCGCGCTTACGAATTCGCAAAACGGCGGAAAAACCACATAGTCCGCCGGATTTCGGCCGCCGCGGCGGCCCGATTCCGGGCCCGCAGCGAAGACAATGCCGCAGGATTATAAAATGTCGGGATGGACAGCCGCTTTTTCAACGGGCTGCCGTCCGTCCCCGCCGTTTTCGGGCGGGCAGCCGAATTGTATTCAACCTTTACGCGCAGCGCGCCTGCGCCCCTGGGACATGGTCAAACTCGTACTGATGCGTCACGGCGAAAGCCAATGGAACCTTGAAAACCGCTTCACCGGCTGGACCGACGTCGACCTGACGGACAAGGGCCGGGAAGAGGCCCGCAAGGCAGGCGAACTGCTCAAGAAGGAAGGCTACGACTTCGATCTCGCCTACACCTCGGTCCTGCGCCGCGCGATCCGCACCCTGTGGATCGCCCTGGACGCCATGGACCACATGTACCTGCCGATCGAGCACAGCTGGCGCCTGAACGAGCGCCACTACGGCGCCCTGCAGGGACTGAACAAGGCCGAGACCGCCGCCCGGTTCGGCGAAGAGCAGGTGCTGGTCTGGCGCCGCGCCTACGCCATCCCGCCCAACCCCCTGGCGGCGGACGACGAGCGCCACCCGCGCTTCGACCCCCGCTACGCCGGGCTGCCCGCCCACGAGCTGCCTGCCACCGAATGCCTGCAGGACACCGTGGCCCGGGTCGTGCCCTACTGGAACGAGACCATCGTCCCCTCGCTGAAGGCCGGCAAGCGGGTGCTGATCGCCGCCCACGGCAACAGCCTGCGCGCGCTCATCAAGCACCTGGACGGCATCTCCGACGACGACATCGTGGGCCTGAACATCCCCACCGCCCAGCCGCTGGTGTACGAACTGGACGACGATCTCAAGCCCATCCGCCACTACTACCTGGGCAACGCGGACGAGATCGCCGCCGCCATGGCCGCCGTGGCCGCGCAAGGAAAGGCCAAGGCCAAGTGAAGCGGCTCGCGGCGATACTGCTGATCGCACTGCCCGCGGCGTCGGGCTGGCCGCCTGCCGCGGCCGCCGCCGACGCGGGCAAGGCGCCCTCCGACCCCGCCGCCGTGGCCCGCGAGCGCGAGGCCCTGCGCAAGCGGCTGGAAGCGCTCAAGAAGGACATCGCCGAAGGCGAGGAAGAACACGCCGACGCGGCCGACGCCCTGAAGGAGTCGGAGCAGACCATCTCCAAGGTCAACCGCCGGCTGGTCGAACTGGGCAATGCCCAGCGGCGGGCGAATACCGAACTGGAGCGCCAGAAGCAGGCCATCGCCGAAAAAGAAAAGAACCTGGCCCTGCGCCAGGCGCACCTGGCCGACCTGCTGCGCCGCCAATACGCGGTGGGCGGGCTCACGCCCTGGGGCGCGCTGCTGTCGGGCGACGACCCGCAGCGGCTGAATCGCAACCTCGCCTACCTGGGCTACATCGCCCAGGCCCGGGCCACTACCGTGACCGAGCTACAGGGCGAGCTGGACGAACTGGCCCAGTTGCGGGCCCAGGCCGACACCAAGCGCAGCGAGCTCGCACACCTGGCGTCCGAAGAAAACAGCCAGCGCCAGGAACTGCTCAAACAGTCGGACCAGCGCCGCAAGGTGCTGGCCGACATCTCGTCCAAGCTGAGCAGCCAGCGCCGCCAGGCAGCCAGCCTGGCGCGCGATGAACAGCGCCTGTCGCGCGTGATCGAGGACCTGACCCGGATGCTGGCCAGGCGGGCCGAAGAAGCCCGCCGCAAGGCCGAACTGGCGCGCAAGGCGGAACTCGCCCGCCGGACGGAAGAAGCGGCCAGGCGGGCCGCCGCGCAGCGCGCCGCCGAACAGGCCGCGCGCGAGGCGGGCAAGCCGCCTCCGCCACCGCCCCCCGAGCCGCCTCCGGAACGCGCGGTGGCGCGCAACGACACCCTGCCGGACGCTTCGCTGGCCGGCCAGTTCGAAAAACTGCGCGGCCGCCTGCGCCTGCCCGTGCGGGGCGACGTCGTCGGCCGCTTCGGCGCCGCCCGCGGCGAGGGCGGCACCTGGAAGGGCGTTTTCATCCGCGCCAGCGAAGGCACCGAGGTGCGGGCCGTGGCCGCCGGCAAGGTGGTCTTCGCGGACTGGCTGCGGGGCTTCGGCAACCTCCTGATCATCGACCACGGCAGCCAGTACCTGTCGATTTATGGCAACAACCAGTCGGTGCTTCGCCACGTCGGCGACGACGTCAAGGGCGGCGACATCGTGGCCAACGTGGGCGCCACCGGAGGGCAGTCGGAATCGGGCCTATACTTTGAACTGCGGCATCAAGGCGCGCCGTTCGACCCGCTGCGGTGGGCCTCGTTGCGCTGACCCCCCTACCCGGATATCCTGATCGCACGCGCGTTTGCGCGACTTCCCCAGCACATTCAACCTATCGACGAGAACCCGCGAGGCCCCTGGGATGTCAAATGTTGGACGTCCCGAACCGGGGCCCGGAGGAATACATGGGCAGCAAGAGTAAAGTTCGCAGTATCGGCCTGGTCAGCCTCGGCGTGGTCGCCGGCGTCCTGGTCAGCCTGGGCATCACCGCCGTGGCCCAGCGGGAAACCCGCGGCCCCTTGCCGCTCGAGGAACTCCGGCAGTTCTCGAATGTTTTCGCCACCATCAAGAACAACTACGTCGAGCCGGTCGAAGACAAGAAGCTGATCGACGGCGCCATCGCCGGCATGCTGTCCGATCTCGACCCCCATTCGGCCTACCTGGACGCCGACGCCTACCGCGAAATGCAGACCGCCACGCAAGGCGAGTTCGGCGGCCTGGGCATCGAGGTCGGGACCGAGGACGGCTTCGTCAAGGTCATCTCGCCCATCGAGGACACCCCCGCCGCGCGCGCGGGCGTCAAGGCGGGCGACCTCATCGTCAAGATCGACGACAAATCCACCAAGGGCCTGCTGCTGAACGACGCGGTCAAGCTGATGCGCGGCAAGCCCAAGACTTCGATCACCCTGACGCTGGTGCGCAAGAACGAGGCGCAGCCCATCGTCGTCAAGATCGAGCGCGACGTCATCAAGGTCCAGAGCGTGCGCAGCAAGATGCTGGACGGCAATACCGCCTACGTGCGGATCGCCCAGTTCCAGGAACAGACCGGCGCCGACCTCGCCACGCACCTCGAACGCCTGGGCAGGAGCGGCGTACCCAAGGCGCTGGTGCTGGACCTGCGCAACGACCCGGGCGGCCTGCTGCACAGCGCGATCGCGGTCTCGGCCGCCTTCCTGCCGCAGAACACCCTGGTGGTTTCCACCGACGGCCGCACCGCCGACGCCAAGCGCAAGTACCTGACCAACCCGGCCGACTACCTGCGCAGCAGCGACGACTACATCAAGCGCCTGCCGGCCTGGACCAAGACCGTGCCGATGGTGGTGCTGGTCAACGCCGGCTCGGCCTCGGCCTCGGAAATCGTGGCCGGCGCGCTGCAGGACGAGAAGCGCGCCCGGGTACTGGGCGCCCAGACCTTCGGCAAGGGCTCGGTGCAGGTCATCCTGCCGATCTCGCGCGATTCGGCCATCAAGCTGACCACCTCGCGCTACTACACGCCCAACGGCCGGTCCATCCAGGCCAAGGGCATCGTGCCCGACTACCCGGTCACCGACACGCCCGAAGGCGATCTGTACGAACGGCCGCGCGAAGCCGACCTGGCCAAGCACCTGCTGAACGACAAGGATCCCAACGGCGAGATCAAGTCGGCCGCGCAGGATCCGGCCAAGGCCGCCGAGCGCAAGACCATCAAGCAGTTCGAATTCGGCGGCGCCGACGACTTCCAGCTCACGCAGGCGCTCAACCTGCTGGCCGGCAAGCCGGTGCAGCTGGCCAAGGCCGAGGACGTGGCCAAGGCCGCCGCCGAACTGGCCGAACGGAACAAGACGCCCTCCGAGAAGGCCAAGGGCGCCACGAAGGACGAGAAGCCCGCCACGCCCGCACCGGCGCCGTCCGAGCAGCAACCCGCTCCCGCACCGGCCAAGTGAACGACGAGCAGCTGCTACGCTATTCGCGGCATGTACTGCTGGACGAAATCGGCATCGAAGGGCAGCAGCGCCTCCTGGAGGCGCGTGCCCTGATCGTCGGGGCGGGCGGGCTGGGCTCGCCCGCCGCCTTCTACCTGGCCTCCGCGGGCCTGGGCAATCTGGTACTGGCCGACGACGATACCGTCGACCTGACCAACCTGCAGCGCCAGATCCTGCACACCACCGACCGCGTGGGCCGCTACAAGGCGGAATCCGGCAAGCAGACGCTGGCCGCCATCAACCCCGAGGTCGCCGTCCACGCCCTGACCCAGCGGCTGATGGACGAGGCGCTGGACGCCCAGGTGGCCGCCGCCGACATCGTGCTGGACTGCACCGACAACTTCGCCACCCGCCACGCCATCAATCGTTCCTGTGTCCGGCACCGCAAGCCGCTGGTCTCGGGCGCGGCCATCCGGTTCGACGGGCAGATCGGCGTGTTCGACCTGCGGCGGGACGATGCGCCCTGCTATCACTGCCTGTTCCCCGATGGCGAAGACGTGGACGAAATCAATTGCGCCACCATGGGCGTATTCGCGCCGCTGGTGGGCATCGTCGGTTCGACCCAGGCGGCCGAGGCGATCAAGCTGGTGGCGGGCATCGGCACCAGCCTGTCGGGGCGCCTGCTGATGCTGGACGCGCTGGCGATGAAGTGGCACGAAGTGCGGGTGGGCCGGGACGCGGGCTGCCCGGTATGCGGCGGGCGTCCCGCGCATCCTCACGTTTCCTGAACCGGCATCGCCGCCCATCCCGGGAGGTCCCCATGAAGATCAAGCACATCGCGCTGGTCGTCCCCGATCTCGAGGCGGCCGCCACCTTCTACGAAACCGCCTTCGACATGAAGCGCGTCGGGCGCGACGACCTGGAAATGGGCTCGGGCATCTACCTGTCGGACGGCAGCACCAACCTGGCGCTGCTGCAGTACAAGGAAGGCCATCCGCTGGCGCCGTCCAGCGGCTTTGCCGGCGTGCACCATTTCGGCTTCCAGGTCGACGACCTGGCCGAGGCCGAGCGCCGCATCGAGGCGGCCGGCGGCAAGTTCTTCTTCTCGCTCGGCGACGATCCGGAAAAGAAGAACTTCGAGAAGAAGTTCAAGGACCCCTTCGGCGTGGTGTTCGACATCTCGAAAAGCGGCTGGGAAGGCACCGGCCGCGACTGACCGCCGGACGGTGGCGATCAGGCCAGCATGATCTGGATCTGCACGTCCAGGAACTCCGACGGCGACTTCTTCCAGCCGCTCTTTGCATAACGCTGCCAGCGTCCCAGGATGAAATGCAGGATCAGGCTGGCGCGCGCGTGGATGTCGTCGGTCGGGGGCAGCTCGTTCAAGGCCAGCGCGTTGCGCAGGCACTGGCGCAGCGAGGCCTCGATGCGGTCCAGGAACTGGTTCATGCGCTCCTGCAGCCGCTCGTCCTCGGACACCAGCGCATCGCCGATCAGCACCCGCGTCATGCCCTTGTTGCGCTCGGCGAAGGTCAGCAGCATCAGGATGGCCTTGCGCGCCTGCGCGAGGCCGCTGGTCTCGGACTCGGAGATCACGTTGAACAGGCCGAACACCGAGCTTTCGATGAACTCGATCAAGCCCTCGAACATCTGGGCCTTGCTGGCGAAATGCCGGTACAGCGCGGCTTCGGAAACCTGGAGACGCGCGGCCAGCGCCGCGGTGGTGATGCGTTCGCCCTTGGGGTGCTCGAGCATCTCGGCCAGCATCTGAAGGATCTGGGTCTTACGCTCGCCCGTCTTGCTAGAGGCCATGTCGCGGAAGGTTTCCGTGCAAAGGGGGAAAAATCGCCCGCTTCGCAGGGCCGCCTCCAGCGGAAACGGCTAGCTACGGCGCAAGGCGCGACGCTGTAACAACAAGTGACTGACGGAGTTTACTTGAAGGTCGATGAAAAGCGGACGTCCTCGATGCGACTTCGCGAACGGCGTTCCCGGATGGCGGACGTAGACCGTGCGCATGCCGGCCTTGCGGGCGCCGCGCAGATTGGCCGACGTATCTTCGACCAGCACTGAATTGTTAGCGCTTACTCCCTCCATAGCCATGACGTGGCGCATCAAGGCAGGCGAAGGCTTGACCCGGAATTCGCCATGGAAGCGCATGTCCTCGACCGCCCAGAGGCTATCGAAGCAGTGCAGGATGCCCAGGTGGCGCAGGATGGTGCGCGCGTAATTGTGTGGCGCGTTCGTCAACAGGATCTTGCGTCCGGGCAGTCGTGACAACCGGTTACGCAAATCCTTGTCCGCGCGCACCAACGGCCGGACATCGAAACTGTGGCTGCGATGCAGAAACTCCGCCGGCGACACGCCGTGGTGCCGGACCATGCCGATCAGCGTCGCGCCGTAACGCTGCCAATAGCGCTTGCGCAGCACATGGGCTTCCTCTTCCGACACGTTCAGCGTCTCCATGACCGCCTGGGTCATGGACAGGTCGATGTGCGAGAAGATGGCATGCGAGGCATCGTGCAGCGTGTTGTCCAGGTCGAAGAACCAGACCGGCTGCCCCTGCCCCGCCCCCACCGGCCGCCGTGTCACCCGCACCCGGCTCAACGGCCGCCGCACCTGCCGCCGCGGCGCCGAAGCCACCGACGGCACCCCGGTAACCGCCGCGGCAATCTCGCTGACGTAGAGGTCCCCCCCTACGCGCTGCGCGCGCGCCCCAGGGGGCGATGCGGGAGCTTGCGTGGAAATATCCTGACTCATGAACGAAAACTACCTTCAACCAACCGATGAGTTCCCAGGCCACAGCGGATCCGGCTCTGCCGGTCCGCCAGTGCCGCCCCCTGGGGGGCGCGCGTAAGCGCGTACGGGGGGCCTTCTGCTAGTGGCTTTTGATCATCGTGCCCACGCCTTGCGCGGTCAGGATTTCCAGCAGCAGGCAGTGCTCGACGCGGCCATCGACGATGTGGACAGAATTGACGCCGCTCTTGGCGGCCTCCAGCGCCGACGAGATCTTGGGCAGCATGCCCCCCGAGATGGTGCCGTCGGCGAACAGCTCGTCGATCTTGCTGGCGGTCAGGCCGGTCAGCAGGTTGCCGTTCTTGTCCAGCACGCCCGGGGTGTTGGTCATCATGATCAGCTTCTCGGCATGCAGCACCTCGGCGATCTTGCCGGCCACCAGGTCGGCATTGATGTTGTAGGCCATGCCGTCCTCGCCGAAACCGATGGGCGAGATGACGGGGATGAACTGGTCGTCCTGCAACGCCTTCACCACCGACGGGTCGACGGACGCGATTTCGCCCACGAAGCCGAGGTCCAGTTGCGCGCCGGGGTTGTTCTTGTCCGGCATCAGCATCTTGCGGGCGCGGATCAGGCCGCCGTCCTTGCCGGTCAGGCCCACGGCCTTGCCGCCGAACTCGTTGATCATCATCACGATGTCCTGCTGGACCTGGCCGCCCAGCACCCATTCCACCACTTCCATGGTCTCGGCGTCGGTCACGCGCATGCCCTGCACGAACGTGCCCTGCTTGCCGACACGCTTGAGCGCGTCGTCGATCTGCGGGCCGCCGCCGTGCACCACGATGGGGTTGAGGCCCACCAGCTTGAGCAGCACCACGTCATGCGCGAAGCTGCGCTGCAGCCGCTCTTCCGTCATGGCGTTGCCGCCGTACTTGACCACGATCGTCTTGCCATGGAAACGGCGGATGTACGGCAGGGCTTCGGCCAGCACGCCGGCCTTGATCCGGGGCGTGAGCGTGGCGAGAGGCCCGTGTTCGGAGGAGGAGTCGGCTTGGTCGATGTCGGTCATGGCGGCGCGCCTGGGGAAAAGAGGGACGAACGGTCAAAACGCCATTGTAGCTAAGCGCGATGACTGTTCCACGCCCCCCTCGTCCACCGCTGGCCCCACACGATATCCCCAGGCGGCCCACAGGTTTGCCAACAGGGTTGGCCACAGCCTTTCCACAGCGAAAGCCGCATTTGTCCACAGGATATGCACGGGCGATCCACAGGAATTCCCCAGCCTCTCCACAGGGTTGTGCACAGCTTTTCCACAGGCTTGCCCACCGCCTTTCCACATGGCTGTCCACAAAGTCATGCCCATGCCATCCACAGGATATCCAGCGACTATCCACACGGTTTTCCACAAATCTGCCCCCAGCCGGCACCGGTCGTCGCGCCTCCCGCGGAAAGCGCCTTGACCCTGACTCCGTGTTAAGGTTTAGAGTCGCCAGCAACGATTCTCCCAGAGCAAGCGAGGCTCGCATGCAAGCGCTCAATATCGGCCAGGCATCGGACGTTTCAGGTGTGTCGGCCAAGATGATCAGGCACTACGAGGCCATCGGCCTCATTCCGCCCGCCCACCGCACGGATGCCGGCTACCGGCTGTATGGTGAAAGCGAGGTCCATACGCTGCAGTTCATCCGCAATGCCCGCGACCTGGGCTTTTCCATTCCCCAGATCGGCACCCTGCTGGAGCTGTGGAACGACCGCAGCCGCCCCAGCGTCGAGGTCAAGCGGCTGGCGTGCGACCATATCGGTGAACTGGACGAGAAGATCCGTGGTCTACAAGCCATGAAGGCCACGCTCGAGCAGTTGGCGTCGCACTGCCATGGCGACCATCGCCCGGACTGCCCGATACTCAGCGGATTGGCCACGCCCGGCATGGGCAGCCGGGCCGCGACGGGCGGACCGGCCTCACCCCCGGCATCCGGCAAACGATAGAAGGAGAATGAAGTGAAACGTCTACTCGCCCTGACCGCCACGGTGGCCGGACTCGCGTTGGCCATGGGCGCCGCGCTCGCGCAGGCGCTGAACGCCCAAGGCGAAGTACGCCGCATCGACGCCGCCAACGGCAAGATCACCGTCAAGCACGGCCCCATCGCCAACCTGGAATTGCCCGCGATGACCCTGGTGTTCAAGGTGGCCGATCCGGCCATGCTCAACGACGTCAAGCCTGGCGACAACGTCCGCTTCGCCGCCGAAAAGATCAACGGCCAGTACACCATCACCGCCATCAAGAAATAGCCACGGACGGACCGCGTCGGAAGCGCTCACAACGCCCCCACGAATGTAACTTTTTATGTTAAACATTCGCAGACAATCGACCATTTGCCGCATGGCGCACGACATATAGCGCAAGCCGACCGCTGCCGGCCTTCGTTCCGGGCGTGCCTGTGCCGCGCGCCAAGGAATTGCCATGGATCCCGCGAATCCGGCGGCACTGCATTCCCCGGTCTCCCGACACGCCGCGCCGCCGATCAGGGCGGTTCCGCTACATCTGCTGCTCGGAGGGCTGGTCGCCGCGGCCATGCTGGCGCTTGCGGCCGTGCTGATGTGGCAAGGGTGGCAGGCATCCCGCACCGCCCTGCTGCAAGCCGCGCGCAGCAATGCCCGCGACATGGGCTTGGTCATCGACGAAAAAGTACGGCGCATGACCGAACCCGCCCAGGCCACGCTGCGCCAGTTGGCGCTGGACCCCATCACCCAGGCCACCACGCTGTCACAGCGCATGCAGCGGCTGCGCCCGCTGGTGCAGGCGCTAGCCGGCGACAGCCTGGTTTCGGCGGTCTACGTGGGCTACGAAAACGGCGAGTTCGTCCTTGTCCGCACACTTGCAGATCCGGCCATGCGCGCGGCCTTCCAGGCGCCGCCACATGCCGACTATCTGGTGCAATCCATTACGCTCGATCGCACGGGCCAGCCCGCAGGGCGCTGGGCCTTCTTCACCGGTGGCCTGGAACCGCTGGGCGACCAGGCGAGGCCGGACTACCGCTTTGACCCGCGCACCCGCCCCTGGTACCAGGACGCCAAGCGTACCGGCAGGCAAGGCATGAGCGACGCCTACGTCTTTTTCTCCTCGCACCAGATCGGCTTGACCCTGAGCCAGCCCGGCGGGCTGGGTTCCGCCGTCGTGGGGATGGACACCACCCTGGCCGACCTCAGCCGCGAGATCGCCGACCTGCGCCGCACGCCACGCAGCGAAATCGCGGTAATCGATGCCGATGGCCGCGTCATCGCCTACCCCGACCTGGACCGGAGCCTGCACCGGGTAGACGGCCAGGAGCGACTGGCCAGGCTCGGCGAACTGGGCGTCCCCAGCCTGGCGGCGCTGCATGCGCTCGCGCCTCAGGTGGGCGAACCCGTCAGCTATCAGAGCGGGGGCGAACTCTGGCAAGGCATCGTATTGAATCTCGACCGCCTGCCCGGCCACGCCCTGCACATCCTGGCCGCCGTACCCGACAGCGAACTGCTGGGCGGCATCCGCGAGGGCCTGGCCCACCAGGGCTGGCTCACGCTGGGCCTCGTGCTGCTGTCGCTGCCGCTGGGCTGGCTGGCCGGGCACCAGGTCAGCAAAGGCCTGACGCAGCTGACGCGCCGCGCGCAGCAACTGACCCGCTTCGACTTCGATACACCCGGCCCGGGCGCCAGCATCGTCCGTGAGGTCAAAGACCTGGATGCGGCCTTCGGCGCCATGTGCCTGACCATCCAGAACTTCCTGCTCACCACGGACATGATCAGCCGCGAACCGCGGCTCGACGCCATGTTGGACGGCGTGCTGCGCAAACTCGTGGAGACGGCGCAATGCCATGCAGGCGCCGTCTATCTGATGGACAAGGACGGCAACGAGCTGGTCCGCGAAGCGGTGTGCGTCGAGCCAGGGTCGTCCGCCGACCTGCCCATGCGCCTGCCTGCGAACGCTCCGGCACTGGTCGACGCCCAGGCCGGGAGACTGACCCTGCAGTTGATCGGGCGCCAGAATGAGGCGCTGGGCATGCTGGTCCTGCATCATGCGCAGGACGACCTGCATCAGAGCGAAGACTTCCGGGCGTTCGCGGTCAACCTGTCCGGCGCGCTGGCGGTGTCGGTCGAAACACGCCACCTGTTCGCCAGCCAGCAGCACCTGTTCAATGCCGTGGTCCAGTTGCTGGCCGATGCGATCGACGCCAAAAGCCCGTATACCAGCGGGCACTGCGAGCGCGTCCCGAAACTGGCCGAAAGCATGATCGACCACCTGTGCGCCGAGCGCACCGGCCCCTATGCCGGCTTCACGATGAGCGACCTGGAACGCTATGAATTCCGGCTGGCGGCATGGCTGCACGATTGCGGCAAAGTCACCAGCCCCGAACACATCATCGACAAGGCCACCAAGCTCGAAACCATCTACAACCGCATCCATGAAGTGCGCACACGCTTCGAAATCCTGTGGCGCGACGCCAAGATCGACCATCTGGAACGCCTTGCCCGAGGCGCGGACCCCACCGACGCGCTGGCCGCACTGCAGCAGCGACAATTCGCCCTGCAACGCGATTTCAGTTTCGTCGCCGCCTGCAACATCGGCGGCGAATCGATGACCGACACCGACATCGAGCGCCTGCGCGCCATCGGCAGCCAGACATGGCTGCGCCATTTCGACGACCGCCTGGGCCTGGCGCCGATAGAACTGAAGCGCCATCACGGCGCGGCGGCGGCGCGATTGCCGGCCCTGGAAACCCTGCTGGCCGACCGGGCCGAACACATCCTGCCGTGGGACGGACGCAAACCTCCGGTCGAACGCGGCAACCCCGACAACCGCTGGGGCTTCGACATGAAGCTGCCGGACAACGCCCAGAACATGGGCGAGCTGTACAACCTGGCGATACGGCGCGGCACCCTGACGAGCGAAGAGCGCTTCAAGATCAACGACCACATCGTCCAGACCTACATCATGCTGTCCAACCTGCCCTGGCCGCCGCATCTGGCACGGGTATCCGAGATCGCCGCGACGCACCATGAACGCCTGGACGGCGGCGGCTATCCGCGCAAACTGGGCAGCGACCAGTTGGGATTGGCCGACCGGGTGATGGCGCTGGCGGACGTATTCGAGGCCCTGACCGCCGCGGATCGGCCCTATAAACCGCCCAAGACGCTCTCCCAGTCGCTGCGCATCATGGCCCAGATGGCGGTGGAACGCCACCTGGACACCGACTTGTTCCGCCACTTCCTCCACCACCGGCTGTGGGAGGATTTCGCACGCACCCACTTGCTGCCGGCGCAGTGGGACACGGTCGACGTCGACGCCATCGATGCCATGCTCTCCAATGCGGAAGAGCCCGCCTGAATCACGCGGCGGACGGCTGCTGCGCGCCTACAGCACGTAGCGCGCCAGGTCCTGGTGCGCGGCGGCTTCTTCCAGTTGCCTGTTCACGTAGCCGGCATCGATACGGATGACTTCCCCGCTCTTGCGCGTGGCATCGAACGACAACTCTTCGAGCAGCTTCTCCATCACGGTGTAAAGCCGGCGCGCGCCGATGTTCTCGGTCCTTTCGTTCACCGCGAAGGCCAGCTCGGCCAGGCGCTCGATACCGTCGTCGGTGAAATCGAGCTTGACCCCCTCGGTCTCCAGCAGCGCCGTGTATTGCTTGACCAGCGAGGCATCGGTCTCGGACAGGATGCGCACGAAATCCTTGGCCGACAACGAATCGAGCTCGACCCGGATCGGGAAGCGTCCTTGCAGCTCGGGAATCAGGTCGGACGGGCGCGACAGGTGGAACGCACCCGACGCGATGAACAGGATGTGATCCGTGCGCACCATGCCGTACTTGGTGTTGACGGTCGTGCCTTCGACCAGCGGCAGCAGGTCCCGCTGCACGCCCTGGCGCGAGACATCCGAGCCGCTCGTTTCCTGGCGGGTCGCGATCTTGTCGACTTCGTCCAGGAACACGATGCCATTCTGCTCGACGCTGACCAGTGCCTTGCTTCGCAGCTCTTCCTCGTTCACCCGGCGGCCGGCTTCCTCGTCCACCAGCAGCTTGAAGGCTTCCTTGATGCGCAGCTTGCGGGCCTTCTTCTTGCCCTGGGCCATGCCGGCGAACATGCCGCGGATCTGCTCGGTCATTTCCTCCATGCCCGGCGGCGACATGATCTCCATCTGCGGCACGGACTGGGCCACTTCGACCTCGATCTCCTTGTCGTCGAGCTGCCCTTCGCGCAGGCGCTTGCGGAAGGTCTGGCGCGCCGCATTGTCATCGCGTTGCGGGTTGCCCATCGCGTCGCGCGCCGGCGGTACCAGCACGTCCAGGATACGGTCCTCGGCGGCGTCCTCCGCCTGCGTGCGCACGCGGCGCATCTCGGCCTCGCGCACCTGCTTGACCGCCACCTCGGCCAGGTCGCGGATGATCGTATCGACGTCGCGGCCCACGTAGCCCACCTCGGTGAACTTGGTCGCCTCGACCTTCACGAAGGGCGCATCGGCCAGCTTGGCCAGGCGGCGCGCGATCTCGGTCTTGCCCACGCCCGTCGGGCCGATCATCAGGATGTTCTTGGGGTGGATCTCGTGGCGCAGCGGCTCGGCCACCTGCTGGCGCCGCCAGCGGTTGCGCAGCGCGATGGCCACGGACCGCTTGGCGCGGTCCTGGCCGACGATGTATTTGTCCAGTTCCGAGACGATCTCACCGGGGGTCATCATGTTCATTCCAGTACCTCGACGGTGTGATGCTGGTTGGTGTAGATGCAGAGATCACCGGCGATCGCCAGCGATTTCCTGACGATGTCCTCGGGCTCCATGTCGGTGTTCCGCAGCAGCGCCAGGCCAGCCGACTGCGCGTAGGCACCGCCCGAACCGATCGCCGCCAGGCCGTGCTCGGGCTCCAGCACGTCGCCGTTGCCGGTCAGCACCAGCGTCGACTCCCGGTCCGCCACGATCAGCATGGCTTCCAGCCGGCGCAGCACGCGGTCGGTGCGCCAGTCGCGCGTCAGGTCCACCGCCGCCCGCAGCAGGTGCCCCTGGTGTTTTTCCAGCTTGCCCTCGAAACGCTCGATCAGCGTGAAGGCGTCGGCCGTGGCGCCGGCGAAGCCCGCCAGCACCGAATCCTTGTACAGGCGGCGCACCTTGCGAGCGCTGCCCTTCATGACGATGTTTCCCAGGGTGACCTGCCCGTCACCGCCCAGGGCAACGCGGTTGCCGCGGCGCACGCTGATGATGGTCGTGCCGTGGAATTGTTCCATTTGCTCTTCCTGATGGGCCCGCCGCCCGCGCGCCTGGGGCGCCGCGGCCGACGAGCGAAAACGACTTCTACGATAGTGGGGGCGCGAAAGTCCCGATTCAAGGCCGATCGGCCAAAAAAACGGCGCCAGAGGCGCCGTTCATCCGGATCGCGCGGACGATCGCGTCAGTCGCCGTACAGCTTCTGCCGCAGTTCGCGGCGCTGCTGCGCCTCCAGCGACAGCGTGGCCGTCGGCCGCGCCAGCAGCCGGGCAACGCCGATGGGTTCGCCGGTTTCCTCGCACCAGCCATACTCGCCCGAGTCGATGCTGGCCAGGGCCTGCTGGACCTTCTTCAGCAACTTGCGCTCGCGGTCCCGCGTGCGCAGTTCCAGCGCATGCTCTTCCTCGATGGTCGCGCGGTCGGCCGGGTCCGGCACGAAAGGCGTCTCGCGCAGATGCTCGGTGGTTTCACCCGCGTTCTGCAGCAACTCGCGCTCGATTTCCTGGAGCCGGTTCTTGAAAAAGGCCAGCTGCGCTTCGTTCATATAGTCGGCCTCGGGCATGGCCAACAACTCTTTTTCAGAGAGCACGGCCTCGGCCGGCTTGGTCATCACGTTTTCCAACGCGTCCTCCTGAGTGACTTTTAAGGTTTTGCTCGACGCTTTCGTTGCCATGAAAATGCTCCGCGCGAATCAATAAGGCTTTTCAATTCCCACACAGCACCGCATATTCCAATCGCTCCCGGCAAGCCGGGTATCCCACCATGGGCGCCGCGGATCCGGCTCCGCCGGTCCGCCAGCGCCGCCCCCTGGGGGGCGCGCGTCAGCGCGTAGGGGGGGACCTACACCAGACATTGCTCCAGGCCGTGCATGAAGACATCCCGGGGCAGGTTGCGGCCGATGAAGACCAGCTTGCTGCCGCGCTTTTCGCCCGGCGCCCAGGCCCGGCCGGCATCGGCGCCCATCAGCATGTGCACGCCCTGGAACAGCATCCGGCGATTCACGCCACTCATGTACAGAATACCCTTGTACCGCAATAAATCGGTTCCGTACACCTGCACCACGCCCCCCAGGAATTCCTCCAGGCGCATGGGGTCGAACGGCTTGTCCGACTTGAAGACGAAGGCGCCGATGGCGTCGTCGTGATGGTGGTGATGATGGCCGTGCCCATGGTGGTGGGCGGGGTCGTCGCAGCCGTCGACCGCGCACTGCTCGCCATGTTCGTGGGCGTGGTCGTGGCCATGGTCGTGCCCGTGGCCATGGTCGTGGTCATGCGCCGCGGCGTCGGGATGCTCTTCGGCCAGGAACTCCGGGTCGATGTCCAGGATGGCGTTCAGGTTGAAGCCATTGATGTCCAGGATTTCCTTCAGGTCGACTTCGCCGAAGTTGACCGGGGTGATCGTGGCGCGCGGATTGATGTGGACCAGGCGTGAACGCAGCGCCTGGTAGTCGGCGTCGGCGACCAGGTCCACCTTGGAAACCAGCAGGCGGTCGGCGAAGCCCACCTGGTTGAGCGCCTCGGGCTGCTCGTCCAGGGTCTGCATGCCGTGCTTGGCGTCCACCACGGTGATGACGGCATCCAGCCTGAAAAAGCTGGCCACCTCGTCTTCCATGAAGAAGGTCTGGCACACCGGGCCGGGGTTGGCCATGCCGGTGGTCTCGATGATGACTCGCTCGAAGTCCAGCGCGCCGGCGCGACGCTTGTCCTTCAGGTCGATCAGGATGCGCACCAGGTCGCCGCGTACCGTGCAGCACACGCAGCCGTTGTTCATCTCGATGATCTGTTCGTCGCGGTCCTGGATCAGGAGGTCGTTGTCCACGCCTTCCGGCCCGAACTCGTTCTCGATCACGGCGATCCGGCGGCCATGGTGCTCATTCAGGATCCGGTTCAGCAGCGTCGTCTTGCCCGCCCCCAGGAACCCCGTCAGGACAGTGACCGGAATCTGCTTCGGTGTTTTGTCCGCAGCCTTCATCTATACAGCTCCTTGCACATGCGTCTGCAGACGCGTCAATGCGTTTTGCGTTCGTCGCCGGCCTCGCGGCCGGCCTGGACACAGGCGGGACAGCGCCCGCGCACGACCATTTCCACATCGCGCCCTTCGAACCCGTCGGGCAGGCGATCGAGATTCTGCTGGATACCTACCGGTGCGTCGATACAGAACATGCGCCGGCAGACATCGCATTGAAAATGCCCATGCGGCTCGCCATGATGGTCATGCGCATGCGGCGTTCCCGCATCGTCGCCGGGCCTGGCCACGCTGAAGCGCCATACGCGGTCTTCCCCGGCGATGCGATGCGCGAGGCCGGTCTGCACCAGCCACTCCAGCACGCGGTACACGGTGACCCGGTCGACCGATACCGACGACCCGATGCGGTCGAACAGCTCCTGGTGCGACAGGGCGCTTGCCGCCTCCATCAGGGTCGCCAAGACATGCACCCGGGTCGCGGTGACTCGTGCGCCTTGGGCACGTATCGCCTCGCGGGCCAGATCCTCCACGCGTCGCTCCTTCCGTTCGGCCCGCCAAGCGGGGCCGGATTACAGCACAAGCCGCTTTGCCGGGGCAAACCCGGACTAACCCCCGGTCCGCCCCCAACGGCGCACGCTTTTCCCCTGGAGACGGCTCCTGGCAAAAAGCACCGGACGGTTTAACACGAATCCCCGCCGGTAAACGCGAGATATGGGGCCGCTTTGGGGGAATTCAAGCCCCGAGGCCGATTTTGGTAACCGTTTGCGACGAGAACGAGCGAATACGGCCCGAAACGGCCCATCCGGCCGGCCCTGGCACCGCCAAGGGCCTGGCGCCCCTGAAAGGAGCCTCGAACCGGTCCTAAACCCGCTGCAACAACAGTCCCTTCAGGTACTCGCCTTCGGGATGCGTCATCCGCATGGGATGGTCGATCCCGGCCGCCAACCGTTCCAGCAACACGAAATCCTGCCGCGCATCCACCGCGGCGCCGGCCACGATTTTCTGGAACAGATCCACGCTGATGGCGCCCGAACACGAAAAGGTCAGCAGGTAGCCTCCCGGCTTGACCAGCTTCATGCCCTTCAGGTTGACGTCCTTATAGGCGCGCGCCGCCTTGTCCACGTGGTGCGCGGATGGGGCGAACTTGGGCGGGTCCAGCACCACGATGTCGAACAGCCGCCCTTCGGCGGCCAGCGCCTTCTGCGCCTCGGCCACCTTGGAAATCCTGCACTCGAAGGCGGCTTCGGGCAGGCCGTTGCGGGCGGCATTGCGGGCGGCCATCGCCAGCGCGTCGGCCGATGAATCCACCGATACGGCGTGGGCCGCCCCCGCGCGCAGCGCCGCCAGCGAAAAGCCGCCGGTGTACGAGAAGCAAT
This sequence comes from Pigmentiphaga sp. MLSB6-MA01, assembly GCF_058793475.1. Lineage (NCBI taxonomy): Bacteria > Pseudomonadati > Pseudomonadota > Betaproteobacteria > Burkholderiales > Alcaligenaceae > Pigmentiphaga > Pigmentiphaga sp. MLSB6-MA01. The sequence goes on from NZ_JBXAFV010000003.1 coordinate 323,824, forward strand.
TGAGCACCGTGGCCCCGGGGCCGGCCAGCGCGGCCAGCTCCGCCACCCGGCGGCGGCTTTCGCGCTGGTCCAGGTAGAAACCGGTCTTGTGGCCGTGGACCACGTCCACGCCATAACGCACGCCATCCTCGACGATCTCAACCTCGGCGGGCGGCTCCGCTCCCCGGAGCACGCCAGTGCGGGGGGCCAGGCCCTCGCGCTCCCGCGCGGCGGCGTCGGAGCGTTCATACACGTTGGCGCAGCCCGTGGCGGCCACCAGCGCATCGACCAGGGCTTCGCGCCAGCGTTCGACCCCGGCGGCCAGGAACTGGACCACCAGTTGGCCGGCGTAGCGGTCTGCCACGAAACCCGGCAGGGCGTCGGCTTCGCCGAACACCAGCCGGGCCGCGTCGGTGCGGCCGGCCAGCGCGGCGCGGCGGGCCACGGCGTCGGCCACCCGGGCGGCCATCCAGCCGGCATCGACCGGTTCGTCCTCGCGGAAGGTCCAGCAGCGCACGCGTATCTGCGAATCGGGGCTGTAGGCGCCCCAGGCCAGGAAATTGCCGCGGCTGTCGACCACGCGCACGGTATCGCCGGCCTGCGGCCGGCCGGCGGCCTGCGCCACGGCGGTGGCATAGACCCAGGGGTGGCGCCGCAGCAAGGACTTCTCCTTGCCGGGCTTGAGCACGACGTCGTTCATCGGGACTTCTTCAAGGCGGGGGAATGGGGCCGGATGGCCGACCGCCATGGTACCGCCGCCGGGCGCGAGGCCCAAATCGGCTCACGACGCCGCGCTCGCTCCCGGCAACCCGGCGCCGATCAGAGGCATGGCCAAACGCGGCGGCTTGCGATGGGGGTGACGCAACGGCTCAGGCCAGGCCGGCATAGGCCGGCTTGCCGGCATAGACATCGTCGGGCCGTGCGGCCAGCATGGCCTCCAGCCGCGCGCGCAGGCCGGCATACCGGGGCTCGTGGAAGACGTTGCGCGTCTCCAGCGGATCGGCTTGCAAGTCGTACATCTCGCCGTCGCCGCTGCGCATCTCCATCGTCAGCTTGGCGTTTGCCGTTCGCGCCGCGCGCAACAGCAGCGGCACTCCCCTGCGGCCCGCGCCCAGGTCCCATTCGCACAAGGCGTACTCGCGGCGGCCCTGCCCTTCGATCAGGCCGCGCAGCGTCGCGCCATGCATGGGCGCCGGCGCCGGCACCCCGCCATAGTCGAGCAGCGTGGCGGCGACGTCGAGCGTGGAGACCGGGTCGGCCACGACCCTGCCCGCCGGAATGCCGGGCCCCCTGGCGATCATGCCGACGCGCATCAGGCCGTCGTACAGCATCGGTCCCTTCTGCAACAGTCCGTGATCCCCGAGCCATTCGCCATGGTCGGAAGTAAAGACGACCAGCGTGTCGCCGGCCAGGCCCAGCTCCGAGACGAGCGCCTCGATGCGGCCCACCTGATGATCGATGAGCGAGATCATGCCGTAGTAGTTGGCGATGATGTGCCGGAGCTGGGCATCGGACGGCGGCTCGTTCGCCGGCCGGATGCGCAGGCCCCTCAGATCCTCGTTGCCCACGGTCGACACGCCTTCCAGGTAGGCGCGATGCCACCAGGGCTTGTCCTCCAGGCGGCGTGTCCGCACCCGCGGCAGATCGACGTCCGACGGCGCGTGGAGCCTGGACCAGGGCTCCGGACAATCGAAGGGGTGGTGGGGATCCGGGAACGACGCCCAGACGACGAACGGCCGGTCGTGATTGCGCCGGATGAATTCCAGGGTCCTGTCGCCGATCCAGGTCGAGTTGTGCCACGCCACCGGCAGCGCGGAATAATGCGTCTCCCAGGCGCCGCCGGTCGAGGGCCCCAGGTCCCGGGAGTACAGCGCATTGCGTTCCACGCCCCGGCCGTCGCCGTAGTACCAGCGCGAATAATGCTGCCCGGCCGGCGGCTCGAAAGGGGGGTGGTTGTTGTGCCCCTCCACGATCAGCTCCACATGCTCGAATCCCATGTAGGGGCCGTGCCAGTCGGCACCGAAGTTCGCCTGGCTGTAGCGGCACTCCGGGCTGCCCGTGGGCGCGAAGGTCAGATGCGAGGCGAAGTGGGCCTTGCCGATGAATCCGGTGCGGTAGCCGGCGCCCGACAGCGCCGCGGCGAATCCCCGCTCCCCCATCCCGGACGGCAGGTCGATGCCGTTATCGCTCACGCCATGTGTCATCGGCAGGAGCCCCGTCAGGATCGACGCGCGTGCCGGCTGGCAGACCACGCTGGGCGTCACGCAGTGGGCAAAGCGGGTCCCGTGCCGCGCCATGTCGTCCAGGTGCGGCGTGCTGACGCGCCGGCCTTCGAAACCGTAGCAGTCTCCGCGGTGCTGGTCCGACGTGATGAAGATGATGTTCATGCGCTCGCTTCCACTCATTTCTTCAGGGTGTCCAGGACCTGGTCCCGTTCGGCCGCGATGCGGCGGGCGAACTCGGCCGGCGAACACGAGGTCGCGACGATGCCCGCGTCCGCCAGTTGCCGCGACACCTCGGGCATCGCCAGCACCCGCGCGACCTCGGCATGAAGCCTGGCCTGCACGTCCGCCGGCAGGCCCGCCGGCGCCAGCAGGCCGAACCAGGCCTCGAACGTGTAGCCGGGCAGCGTCTCGGCCACGGCCGGCACGTCGGGCATGAAGTCCAGCCGCCTGGCCGAGGTCACCCCCAAGGCCTGCATGCGGCCAGCCTTGCGTTGCTGCTCGGCCGGCCCCGGGGCGAGCAGCATGGTGTCGATGTTGCCGGCCATGATGTCGTTCATGGCCTGTGGCCCGGCCCGATAGGGGACGTGCATCATGCCGATGCCCGCGGCCTTCTGCAGCAGGGCCATGCCGACATAGTGGACAGAGGCGTCGCCGGCCGAACCGAAGCGCAGCTTGCCCGGGCTGCGGCGGGCGGCGTCGAGCAGGCCGTCCAGCGACCGCAGCCCGGACGCCGGACTCGCCACCACCACCATGGGCAGGGTCGCGAGCAGGGAGATGGGCGTGAAATCCCGCCGGACGTCGTAGGGCAGGTCCGGCATCAGCGCGGGCACGATCGTCAAGGCGTTCTCGCTGGTCGCCAGCAAGGTATAGCCGTCAGGCCTGGCGCGCGCCACCGCGCTCGCGCCTATGCTGGCGTTCGCCCCTGGCCGGTTCTCGATCACGACCGAGGTGCCCAGCCCCTTGGCGAGCTGATTGCCGACGATGCGCGAGACCGAATCCAGCGCGCCTCCCGGCGCCGAGGACACGACGATCGTGATCGAACGCGAAGGATAGGTCGACGCCTGTGGCGCGGAACATGCCAGGCAAAGGAACCAGGCGCCAGCCAACTTGGATACCATGGATGCATTCATCGCCGTGTCTCCCGGGATTCGATCGAAGTTCTTTGCCAGGAATGATCGTCGCTTCCCGGGCGGCAGGCCAATCGCGATTTCGCCTCGGGCCATACTCATCCGGATATGGCGCCTTGGCGCTCCCCCGGAGAAGCACTCATGCTCAGAGAGGACTGGTATCTTCGCGACCGCCTCAAGCTCAGGCACCTCCAGATACTGGTGACGCTCGCGTCGGCGCGCAACCTGAGCCAGGCCGCCAGGCTGCTGCACACCACGCAGCCCGCGCTGTCCAAGGCCCTCGGCGAGCTGGAAAGGATGCTGGGCGTAAGCCTGTTCGAGCGCCTGCCCAAGGGCCTGGCCCCGACCATGCACTGCCTGGGCATCGTCGAGCGCGCCCGAGAGGTACTGGGCTCGCTGGGCCGGATGCGCGAGGACCTGGACGCGGTCGATACGGGCGTCGCCGGCGTCCTCAACATCGGGGCGAACACCTCCGCCACCGCCCTGCTGCTGCCGCACATCATCCTGCGGATCAAGTCGCTGCTGCCCGGCCTGACCGTCCGGGTACACGATGGCGCTTTCGAGGATTTGATGGCGGGCCTGCGCGCCAACCGGCTCGATTTCCTGCTCGGGCGCTTCCATTCCGCCGAGTACCTGGACAACGTGGAGAACATCGGACTCTTCAACGTCCGCATGGTCGCCGTCTGCGCCAACGGCCACCCCATCCTGAAGCGGCGCCGCATCACCCTCGCGCAGCTCGCACAATGGCCGTGGATACTGCCGCCCGGCGACGGCATCACCCGGCGTGGCCTGGAGCTGATCTTCATGGAGGCTGGCGGCAATCCTCCTCGTTTCGGCGTCGAGTGCGCCTCGGTGCTGGCCAACATGGTCATCATGCAGAACAGCCACGCCATGGCGGTGGCCGCCCTGCCCACCGCTTCGCTATTCGCGTCCTCGGGGCAGTTGTCCATCGTCCCGGTGACGCTGCCTCCGGTGTTCGGCCGCATTTCGCTGCTGCACCTGCGCGACCGCCCCCTGCACGCCAGGGACAAATTGTTCATGGACTGCGTGCAAAGCGTGTCGGCGCAACTGGGCGAAAGCTATCTGACTATCTGAAACAGCCGGCCCTACTCATCCTTCTTCCCGGGGTCCTTGCGGACCGCCCGGGGATGCGCCTTGTCGTACACCTTGGCCAGGTGCTGGAAATCCAGTCTCGTGTAGATCTGGGTCGTCGAGATGCTGGCATGGCCCAGCATCTCCTGCACCGCGCGCAGGTCCTCGGCCGACTGCAGCAGGTGGCTGGCGAAACTGTGCCGCAGCACGTGCGGATGCACGTGGGTGGGCACGCCCGCGGCCTGGCCCCGCCTGGCCAGCTGGGCCTGGACCACCCGGGCCGAGATGCGGCGGCCCCTCAGTCCCACGAAAAGCGCGTGGGCGTCGCCGTTCGCGGCCAATACGGGGCGAGCGCCCAGCCAGGCGCGCAGGGCCTTGCTGGCCTGGCGGCCGACCGGCACGATGCGGCGCTTGCTGCCCTTGCCCAGCACACTGACCTCGGCCTCGGCCAGGTCCAGCCAGCTGGACGATTCATAGCCGGGTTCGCGCGCGTAGGCCGTATCCAGGCCGACCAGTTCCGACAGGCGCAGGCCGCTGGAATAGAACAGTTCGAACATGGCGGTGTCGCGCAATTCGACGGCGTGCCGCTGCTCGGCGTTCTGGCCGGTGGCCTCGGCGGCGACAGCCGGCTTGTGATCGAGCAAGGCCTGCGTCTGGTCGACCGACAAGGCCTTGGGCAGGCCGCGCGGCGCCTTGGGGCCGCGCACGCCCGCGGCCGGATTGCCGGGCATCCCCACGCGCGGCGCCCACCACTGGTAGAAACCGCGCCAGCTGGCCAGCAGCCGGGCGAGGCTGCGGGGGCCCATGCCCTGCGCGTGCAACTGCCCCAGATAGCGGCGCACGTGGCCCTGCGACAGGCGTTCCAACGGCACGTCATCGGCCAGTTCGACCAGATGGGCGAGATCCCGCCGGTAGGCGGCCAGGGTATGAGGGGAATAGCGGCGGCCCGAAGCCAGGTGTTCGAGCCATTCCAGCATGGGCCGGGCAAGCGCCGGCCCCGTGGCCTCACCGGGATGGGGATCGTCGGCCACGGCGGCGCATCAGGCGCGCGGCGCCTCGGTCACCAGGCGCGACAGCGAGGCGCTGGCCAACTCCCCTATCCGCGTCAGGAAGGTCGTGCCCATCGAGGGCGTGAAGCGCTCGGCATCGGGCGACGCCAGCACCAGCAGCCCGAAAGCCTCGGGAGCGATGCCCACGCGCAGTGGGATCAAGGCCAGCGAACGCACTTCGCGTTCCAGCCAGCCGGAGGCTTCGAAACCCGAGTTGGGACCGCAATACGGCGACATCAATCCGTTGGTGAACGTGCGGGCGTCGGCCGAGACTTCGCCGCGCCAGGCAGCTTCGGCGTCGCCCGGGGCCGTCTCGGCCCAGATGCGCAGCGCCACGTCGGGCACGCTGAATATCTCGCCCAGGCCGCCGGCGACCGCCGCGGGCAGTGCCAGCGGATCGCGCTCCTTGAGCAGGCTGCGGCTCCACAACAGCAGCCGGTCGGAAATATGTTCGTTCTCGGACGCGGCGCGCACCAGTTCCGACACCCGCAGTTCCATGCCGCGCACGCGCTCGCGCAGCGCCAGCACCTGGCGCTCGGCCAGCGAGACCGCCTTGCCCTCGTGGGGATGGGGCACCCTCATGGTGGAGAACAGCTCCGCGTGCCGTTCGAAGAAATCCGTGTTGTCCTTGAGATACTGCGCGACTTCGTTGGCGTCCATGTATGTTCCGGAATTCATTGTTGATATAGGGGCGCGCGAAGCGCGCAGGGGTGGGCTTTCTCCAGCCCCTTCTACCCCAGCAGACGATCGACGTCGACGGTGCCTTCGAACACGGTCACGGCCGGGCCGGTCATCAGCAATTGCTCGCCGTCCCAGGCGATGGTCAGCACGCCGCCCCGCGTCTGTACGCGCACCGGCGATTCCAGCAACCCGCGACGGATGCCCGCCGCCACCGCCGCGCAGGCGCCGGTGCCGCAGGCCAGCGTTTCCCCCGCGCCGCGCTCATAGACGCGCAGCCGGATATTGTGGCGATCGACGACCTGCATGAACCCGGCATTGACCCGCCGGGGAAAGCGCGGATGGCTCTCGACCCGCGGGCCGACGGAAGCCACCGGCGCCGCGTCGACGTCGTCGACCACCTGCACCGCGTGCGGATTGGAGATACCGACGGCGGACACCCAGACGATGCGTCCGGATTCGCCCGGCGCCGACACGTCCAGCGGCCAGACGTCGTCCGAGCCTTCGCGCCGGGATGTCAGGCCCGCCGGATCGAACGGCACGGCGGCCGGATCGAAGCTGGTGCGGCCCATGTCGACGCGGACCTCGCCATCGTCCTGTTCGTTCAGCACGATGATGCCGGTGCAGATCTCGGCGCGCACGGGATTGCGATCGGTCAGCCCCTGCTCGTGGACGAAGCGCACGAAGCAGCGGGCGCCATTGCCGCAATGCTCGACCTCGCCGCCATCGGCGTTGAAGATGCGGTAGCGGAAATCGGCATCGGAGCGGGTGGGACGCTCGACCAGCAGGATCTGGTCGGCCCCGATCCCGAACTGCCGATGGGCGAGCTTGCGCGCCCGCTCGGGAGTGAGTCGGATATCTTGGCGCACGCCGTCCAGGACGACGAAATCGTTGCCGGCGCCATGCATTTTGGTGAAGTGCCAGGTCATCCCGGGATTATAGTCCCCGCCCAGGCGCGACGCGCCGCGGGAAGCGGAGCTTGGTATTCTGGCGACTGGCCGGTCTACTGGAACTTGCAATGGCTCGTATCGTCCCCGACGGTTGGCGGGAAATCAACGCCACCGGCGCCGCCCGCCGGGAAATCGAAACCCTGGCCACGCTCGAACGCGGCCTGCCCGATTCCTACACGGTCTATCACGCCGTCCACTGGACCAATGTGGAGCACGGCTTCTCGGTCTATGGCGACATCGATTTCGCCATCGTCAACGCCGCCGGCGACCTGCTGCTGATCGAGCAGGTCAGCGGATTCCTGGAGGAAACCGTCGACGGGCTCTGCAAGAAATACCCCAGCCACAGCACCAACGTGCCGATCCAGATCGCCCGCCAGCTGGCGGTACTGCGCGGCCGGCTGGCCAGGCGCCCGCACCTGGACGCCATCCGCGTCGAATACCTGCTGTACTGCCCGGATTACTCGGTGCGACACCCCGAAACCGCCGGGCTGTCGTCCGAGCGCATCGTCGATGCCGCCGAACGCGACCGCCTGTGCGCGGTCATCCAGCTCGCCCTGCCGCAAGCGCCCGCGACCCAGGCCGCGCCGGCCGTGCGGCGCTTCCTGGACGACGTCATCCAGCTCGAACCCGACGCCAATGCCCTGGTGGGGCAGGCACGGGCGCTGGTCACCCGCATCTCGGGCGGCCTGGCGCACTGGGCGCGGCGGCTGGAATTCGAACCGTTCCGGCTGCGGGTGATCGGCACGGCCGGGTCGGGCAAGACCCAGCTCGCCCATGCCGAATTCCGCGCGGCGATCGATGCCGGGCGCCGGCCGCTGTACGTCTGCTTCAACCGGCCGCTGGCCGATCATTTCAACGGCATCGCGCCCGAAGGCGGCCTGGCCTGCACCTTCCACACCTTGTGCGACAAGGTGCTGCACGCCGCCGGGCAGCCGGTCGACTTTTCCGGCCCCGACGCCTTCACCACCCTGGTGGCGCGCGCCGCGCGCGAAGCCGTGCCCGACCACCTGCGCTTCGACACCATCATCATCGACGAAGGCCAGGACTTCTCCGACGAATGGCGCGACCAGATCCTGCGCCATGCGCGCGAACACGCGCGCATGGTCTGGCTGGAGGACCCCATGCAGAACCTGTACGGCAAGCCCGCCGTGCACCTGCCGGGCTGGGTCACGCTGCGCGCGCAAAGCAATTACCGCAGCCCGCGCAGCATCGTGAAGCTGCTGGACCGCCTGTTGCCCGACGACCAGCACATCGAGCCGCGCGGCCCGATTGCCGCCGGCGGGCTGGGCGTGCTGGTCTACGACAACGAGGCCGAACTGCTGGCGCACACCAAGAAGGCCATCTCGCAATGCCTGGCCGCCGGCTTCAAGCGCGCCGACATCGCGGTGGTCAGCTTCCGGGGACGGGAAAGCTCGGCCGTGCTGGGCCAGACCCAACTGGGTCCGCATGCCATGCGCACCTTCACGGGCCGCTACGACCTGTTCGGCAAGCCGGAATTCTCGGAAGGCGAGGTCCTGATGGAATCGGTCTACCGTTTCAAGGGCCAGGCCGCGCCCGCCGTCGTCTTCACCGAAGTCGACTTCGACCACCTGGACGAGCGGACGGCGCGCAAGATCTTCGTGGGCGCCACACGCGCCATGCTGCGGCTGGAACTGGTCGTATCGCGGCATGCGATGGAACATGGCCTGGGCGCGATACTGGAGAGCGCGTCCTAGGCGCGGGACGGCCGCGGCGGCATCAGTCCACCGTCGCGCCCGACGCCCTCACCACCGCCCCCAGCTTGGCGATCTCGCTGCGGATGAAGCGCCCGAATTCCTCGGGCGTGTCGCCCACCGGCTGCATGACCTGGGCCAGCAGCTTCGCCTTGACCTCCTTGTCCTGCAAGGCAAGGGCGATCTTGCGCGACAGCGCATCGAGGATGGGCCGCGGTGTTCCCGCGGGCGCGACCAACCCCAGCCAGCCGACGAACTCGTAGCCGGGCAGCGTCTCGGCCACGGTGGGAATATCCGGCATCGATTCGAAGCGCTTGGCGCTGGTCACGGCCAGGGCCCGCAGCTTGCCCGACTCCACGTGCGGCATGACGACGGGAATGCTCTCGAAATCGACGCCGACCTGGCCGGCCAGCAAGGCGGCCACGGCGGGGGCGCTGCCGCGATATGGGACGTGCGTCATGCGGGTGTCGGCCAGGCTGTTGAACAACTCTCCGGCGATGTGCATCGAAGTGCCATTGCCGGCCGAACCCCGGTTCACCTTGCCCGGATGCTGGCGGACATAGGCCAGGAACTCCGTCATGTCGGACACCGGAACGGTGGCCGGATTGATGGCCAGCACCAGCGGATAGGTGACGGCCAGGGAAATCGGCGCGAAGTCCTTCAGCGCGTCGTAGCCGAGCTTGCGATAGAGCGCCGGATTGATGCCGTGCGTGCTGACCGTGCCCATCAACAGCGTATAGCCGTCGGCATCCGCCCGCGCCACGGTCTCGGCGGCGATGACGCCGCCGCCCCCTCCCCGGTTCTCCACGATGAAGGGCACGCCCATGCTTTGCGACAGCTTGTCCCCCAGCAGCCGGGCGACCAGGTCGGTGGGCCCGCCTGGCGCGGCGCCGACGACGATGCGCACGAGTTTGGAGGGATAGCCGTTCTGGGCCGCCGCCGGACCGGCAAGCATGGCGGCCGACGTGAACACGATGAAACGGAGCAAGGCATGCATGGGATGTCTCCTCGTTGTCGGAATGGCGGCTGCCGCCGCCTGGGCGATGCCCGCGGGCCCGCCTAGGCGGACGCGACCACGCGGCCGTGGATGATGTGGCGGTTGAAGATCCATGAGTCGTAGCGCTTGCGCGTGTCGTTGAGCGCGGAATGCGCGAGGTGCCAGTCCAGCGCCGCCTGGTCCTTCCATTCCTCGAACAGGAAGACGCGGTCATCCATCGGCGCCGACGGCGTGACGATCTTGAACTGCAGGCAGCCCGCTTCCTTGAGCGAGTTGGCGGCATGCGTCCGCATGACCGCGAGGAATTCCTCGCGATGCTCGGGCTTGATGGAGAACTCGACGATCAGCGATATGGCTTGCATGGTGTCTTTCCGTTTCATGTGTTTGAAAGAAGGATTCAGGCCGTGATGGCCGCCTCCAGCGTCCGGCAGCGATCGACGGCGATGCGCACCACCTCGTCCGGATCGCGCTCCCACCAATCGGTGGAGAAAATCTCGACTTCATACGGGCCGGCGTAGCCGTTGCGCGCCAGGCAGGCCAGCAGCCCCGCCAGGTCGGCGGCGCCGTCACCCATCATGGCGCGGTCGTTGACCGGATGGCGGGTGGGCACGCGCCAGTCGCACAACTGCACGGTGGCGATGTGGGGCAGGCAATGCGGCGCGAGGCTGTCGTACAGGTCGGGATCCCACCACGTGTGGAATACGTCGAGCACGACGCCACAACCCGGGCCGGCTTCCTGGCACAGACGCAGGGCCTGCGCCAGCGTGTTCACACAGCCCCGCTCGGCCGCGTGCATGGGGTGGAAGGGCTCGATGCCCAGCGTCACGCCCGCCTGGGCCCCCAGCGGCGCGGCCTCGCGCAGCAGGTCCCGCACTTCCGCCCGGGCCCGTTCCAGGCCCGCCGCCGCCCCGCCGCCGCAGACGAACACGACGGCGCCGGCGCCGATCTCGGCTGCCTCGTCGATGGCCCGCCGGCAATCCGCCAGCGCCGCGCCCGGCCCGCGTCCGCGCAGCAGGGCCAGATCCCCCGCCTTGCACAGCGACGGCACCCAGGCATCCGCGTCGCGCAACAGCCGGCGGGCCCGGGCCACGCCGCACTCGGCCAGCTTGTCGCGCCAGACGCCGATGCCGCGCACGCCGTGGCGCGCGTAGCCGGCAATGGCCTCTTCCAGCGACCAGGCGGGCGTGGTGATCTGGTTGATGGCCAGCCGCTCCCGCATCATGCGCGTCTCCCTACGATGCCAGGCGCCATCACCGCGGCCGCAAGGCATCGATGTTGCGCACCTCGGCCACCTTGCGCACGTACTCCTCGGGCGGAGCCTGGTACAGCAGCTTGCGGCTGACGTGAACGCCGGTCATCTCTTTCATGGCCACGACCATCTCCGTCGCCTTGACCAGCAGCCGGTAGCAGTCCAGCAGCGGCACGCCGTCGACCTCGAAGATGCCGCGCTGGGCCAGCAGCGTGGCGGACGGCCCGGCCGGGATCACCACTTCGGCGCCCCGCTCGATGGAACGGCGCGACGCCGCCAGGATCTGCTCCACGCAATCGTCGCCGGCGCGCGTGTCGGTGAACACGGAATCGAAGCCGCGGATGTTCGAGAACTCGATGTACTCGACCGAGGCCAGCCGGTCGCGCAGCCCGTAGCCGATGGGGATCTCCCGATAGCGGGGCACCATCTTCTCGTTGGGCACGACCAGGCCGAAGCGCTCGCCCATGGTGCAGGCATGGAAGCAGCAGACCTCCATGAACGAAACCACGGGAATATCGAGGATCTCGCGCAGCTCGACCAGCGCGGGATCCAGCGAGTTGGCCAGCACGAACGCGTCGTAGCCGCCCTGCTGGCGGATGGCCAGCGCGTTATCGATGATCTCGCGCACGTCGTAGTTCCAGAACAGGCGGAACTGGTCACCCAGCGCGCCCTGCTGGGTGCCGCGCACTTCCACCTTGGTTCCCGGCAACGCGGCGCCGTCGCACAGCGCCTGGGTGGCACGCAGGAAGTTCGCCATGCCGGTCTCGGACGAGACGAGCTGATACCAGATACGCATTACAGCCTCCTTGGTTGGGTGGACACGGATGCGCCATGCCCATGCAAAAGATGTTGCGCGGCGTCCAGCCGCAGGTCGGTACCCAGTTCGCGGCTCAGGTCGCGCACCTTCTCGAGCAGTTGCAGGCCTTCGCCGTTGCGCGCCAGCCTCGGCAGGCCGTCGGGTCCTGCTCCCTCGGCCCACAGGGTGAGCGGCTGCAGCGTGAACACGGGCGGACCGGCGCGGTCGCAGGTCAGGCGGACGAACAGGGCTTCCCAGGCCGAACGCCTGCGGTAGAAACCGGCGTTGTCGCGCCGCGCGCGGTAGACATCGGCCAGCGGCTGGTCGCGCATCGCGTACGCGTCGAAGAAGTCCGCGGGCTGGGTGGGAAACAGATAAGGCTGGAACACGAAGGCGCCGATGCCATGGAAAATGGGCCGGCCGCGATACAGTTCCACCCCCCGTACGCCGTGCGCGCCGTGGCCGATGACGGTATCGGCCCCCGCGTCGATCGCGCGGCGGGCCATCTCCATCGCGAAGTCCGGCGGCGTGTCGGGCCGGCGGTCGTACTCGTGCGTGTGCATGCTCAGCAGCACCCAGTCGGCGTCGCGCCGCGCCGCGCGCACCGCCGCCTCGATGTCGGCCGCGTCATCGGGCGCGGCCCAGGACTCCACGCCGAAATCCTCGCCGCGCACGAAGCGCGCGCCCAGCAGCGACAGCGCCGGCCCGCGTTCATCGTCGTAGGCGCGCGCCAGCGGGTGTTCGCGATGATGGCCCGCGGGCAGGCGCTCCAGGATGCGTTCGAGCGCGGCATAGGCCTCAGCGTCGACGCGGTAGCGCGTGCCGAAGCGCAGCGGCGAAACGCCGGGCCGGCCCGGCGCATCCTCGCGCGATCGCCCGGCCCGCGCGTGGTCGAGATGGCTGGACGAGACAGCCAGCACGGCCACGCGGCCGCCCGGGGTCTCGACCACGGCGTGACGCCGGGCCCGCTCCAGGTCGGCGCCCGTGCCGGCGTGAGGAATACCCAGCTCCCTGAGCGTTTCCTCGGTCTGGCGCAGGCCCTCGGCGCCGTAGTCGCCGGCATGGTTGTTGGCCGTGGACGCCACGTTGACGCCCAGCCAGGCCACGTCCCCGGCCAGCGCCGCGGGCGCCCCGGCCCACGCGCCAGGCGCCTGGGCGGCCGCCGCCGTCGGACGGCGCAGCAACTGGACCTCCAGATTGGCGAAGCGCACGTCGCACGCGCGCAGGGCCTGGACCGCCGCGGCAAAGCCGGGATCGGTCTCGCCGCGCAGCGGCTTGCCCAGGTAGAGGTCGCCCACGGCGCCTATCGTGACCGTCCGCGCCCCTGACGCCGGTTCGATGGAGGACATGGCGTCACTCGGCCCGGATGTTGGCGGTCTTCACGACCTTGGCGACACGCGCGCGCTCACGCGCGATGAAGTCGGCGAACTGTTGGCGCGTGCCCGGCGACGGCGTCGCGCCCAGGTCCACCAGCCGCTGCTTCACCGCCGCCTCGTCCACGACCTCGCGCAGCACCGTGTTCAGCCTGTCCAGCACCGCCGGCGGCGTGGACGCGGGCGCGGCCAGTCCGTACCACACCGACTCCTCGTAGCCGGGCACCCCCGCCTCGGCCGCGGTCGGCACGTCGGGCAGCAGATCCATGCGGCTGGCGCGCGCGATCGCCAGCGCGCGCAGCTTGCCGCCCTTGATGTGCGACATGGATTCGACCGTGTTCAGCGGCATGAACGAGATACGCCCGCCCAGCATGTCGGACAGCGCGGGCGCGGCGCCCTTGTAGGGCACGTGCAGGACCTCGATGCCCGCCACCTGCTTCAGCGATTCGCCCGCCAGGTGGGCCGAGCTGCCTATGCCCGGCGACGCGTAGGTCAGTTCCCCGGGCCTGGCGCGGGCCCGGGCCAGCAATTCGCCCAGCGTCTTGAACGGCGAGGCCGCCGGTACCGCCACCACCAGCGGCGCGGAGGCGATCATGCCCACCGGCGCGAAGTCGCGCTGTCCGTCGAACGGCAGGTCGGCGAACAGGCTGTTATTGGTGGCGATGGAGTTGGCCACCAGCAGCAGGGTGTAGCCGTCGGCCGCCGCGCGCGCCACGGCCTGCATGCCGATGTTGGAGCTGCCGCCGGGCTTGTTCTCGACGATGAAGGGCTGCCCCAGCCGTTCCGCCATCCGCTGCCCCACCAGCCGCGCGACCGCGTCGGTCGCGCCTCCCGGCGCATAGGGCACGACGATGGTGACCGGATGCGCCGGCCAGGTCCCGGCCGCCGCGTGGGCGGCCCCCGCCGTCGCCAAGACGACAAGGCCCGCCATGGAGTATCGGATCATGCTTGTCTCCTCCATTTATTAAACCAACGTTTGAATTATTAGTGGCGATTATAGGCTGCCGTCGCCCCCTCGCCACCGGGGTTAACCCTGGCATGAACGGATCGGAAAGCATGCGCCCGGCACGACAAACGCGCCACACGCCGGCGCACGCCGGAGGAGGCGATCGAACAACGCGAAGGGCAAGGCGCGGCGCGTGGAACCGCGCCGGAACGCTAGTCGGCCAGCAGTCCGGCCAGGAAGAAACGCACCATCCGATCGACCATCTCGTCGGGCTGGTGGTGGACGTGCGCACGCTGCGCGGAGGCGGAGGCGAAGGCGGCCGGCGGACGCTCCATGCGCTCCCAGCCGCCCATGGCATAGATGATGCCGCCCACCATCAGGTTGTAGCGCCAGATGACTTCTTCCAGCGGGAGCCTGGGCAGGAAGTGCTTGAGCGCCAGGATGAAACGGCTGCGCACGGGCTCGTAGTAGGTCTGCAGGAACTCGTTCTCGCCCGGCATGGCGAAGGCGCGCGACAGGAACTGCATGACCACCAGCGCCGAATTGTTACTGCGGGCGTTGATCGCCGCGGTCAGTTTCATGGGAGGCTCGACGAAGGCGCGCACCACCGCCTCGAGCGTCGGCGCGCCTCCGGCCAGCGCCGCGTCCAGCAGCGCCAGCCGTTCATCGTTCAGCGGTACGACACGGCGCCGGAACATTTCCTCGAACAACTGGGACTTGCCGCCGAAGTGGTAGGTGATGGCGGCCAGGTTGACGCCCGCCGCCTCGCTGATGGCGCGCACCGACAAGGCTTCGAACCCTTCCGCCGCGCAGATGCGCTCGGCCACGTCGAGGATGGTGGTGCGCGTTTCCTCTCCCGCCGCGTTCTGCGAGCCACGGGGCCGGACGCGCGTGGCGGGCGGGGCGGACACGGCTGAAGCGGATTTGCGGGTCATGAATGAAGGGCCGTAGCGGGAACGAGTCTGGATTGTACGTCGGAAGCGTTGACCGTCTTATTTTGCCTCGCCTATAATTTAAACGAACGTATGTATTTATGGAGAAGGAAGTGCCCAATCCCATCCTGACCTGCGCCATCACGGGCGGGGACGACACGGCCGGCCGATTTCCGGCGGTTCCGGTCACTCCGCGCCAGATCGCGGAGTCGGCCATCGAGGCCTGCCGCGCGGGAGCGGCCATCGCCCATATCCACGTGCGCGACCCGGCCACCGGTAAACCCTCGCTGGACCCCGCGCTCTACCGCGAGGTGGCCGAACGCGTGCGCGACAGCGGCTCGCCCGTCATCCTGAACCTGACCACCGGCGCGGGGGCGCGCTTCCTGCCCGACGCGTCTTCGCCGAACACGGCCGCCCCTGGCTCCAACCTGCGGCCGCCGGCCGAACGCTGCGCCCACATCCTGGAACTGCGGCCGGAGATCTGCACCCTGGACATGGGTTCGCTCAACTTCGGCAAGGGGACGCTCATCAACGTACCCGACCACATCGAGGCCATCGCCGCCGTGATCCGCGAAGCCGGCTCCAAGACCGAACTGGAGATCTTCGACACCGGCCACATCGCGCTGGCACGGCACCTGATCGATCGCGGCGCGATCGAGCCCGAGCCGCTATGGCAACTGGTGCTGGGCGTGCCGTGGGGCGCGCCCGCCAACAGCGAGACCATGATGCACCTGCGCGGCCAGTTGCCGCCGGGCGCGCGCTGGGCGGCGTTCGGCATCGGCCGCCAGGAATTTCCCATGCTGGCCCAGGCCGCGTTGCTGGGCGGCCACGTCCGGGTGGGGCTGGAAGACAACCTGTACCTGTCGCAAGGCGTGCAGGCGCGGAGCAACGCGGAGCTGGTCCGGCGCGCGGTCGAGATCCTGCATGCGCTCGACATGGCGCCCGCCTCGCCCGACGAGGCGCGGCGCGTGATCGGACTGCCGCCACGATGACCGCGGAAGCTCCGCCGCGCGTGGCGCTGGCGCAGGTGCGGCCAGGCCCCGACCTGGACCGCAACCTCGACGATCTGGCGGACATGGCCATGCGGGCGCGCCGCGACGGCGCGCAATGGCTGCTGCTGCCCGAGTATGCCGCCATGCTGCACGGCAGCGGGCAAGCCATGCGGGCCGCGGCCGACCGGGCCGGCGAGGTCGAGGCGGCGGTGCGCGGCCTCGCGCGGGACCTGGGCATGTGGGTGCTGCTGGGCTCCCTGGTGGTTCCCGACGGGCCACGACGCATGGTCAACCGCAGCCTGCTGTTCGATGCCGAGGGCAGGCTGGCCGCCCGCTACGACAAGCTGCACCTGTTCGATGCCACCCTGCCCGATGGCCGGACGATACGCGAATCGTCCGCCTACGCCGCCGGCGACGAGGCGGTGGCGGTCGACACGCCCTGGGGGCGTGTGGGGCTTTCCATCTGCTACGACCTGCGGTTTCCCGGCCTGTACCGCGCGCTGGCGCGGGCCGGCGCGCGCATCCTCGTGGTCCCCGCCGCCTTCGCCCGCGCCACCGGCGCGGCCCACTGGCATGCCTTGTTGCGTGCCCGCGCGATCGAAAACGGCGCTTTCGTGCTGGCGCCCGCCACCTGCGGCGACAGCCCCGGTGGCCGGGCCAGTTACGGCCATAGCCTGGCGCTGGGCCCCTGGGGCGACACGCTGGGTGAACTGGGCGACGAACCCGGCTGCCTGGTCGTGCCGCTGGACCTGGCGGCCGTGGACCGGGTCCGCGCGCAGCTGCCCGGCCTGGCCCACGAACGCGCGTTCAACCTGCGGCTCATCGGCCCCTCTTCATCTTTCCCTTCCGACGGAATGCCCCATGACACAACCGCATGAACAGCGCTCGCCCGCCAGGCCGAGCCAGCCCGCCGACCTCCGCTCGCGCTATGTCGACGCGGCGGCCATGGCCTGGCATCCGACGGATTTCCCCGGCATAGACATGAAGATCCTCTACGCCGATGCCGACAGCGGCATGTCGACCATCCTGTTCCGGATGGCGCCCGGCTCGGTCGTGCCCCTGCATGAGCACACGGCGCTGGAGCAGACCTACATCCTGACCGGACGCCTGGTGGACGACGAAGGCGAGGTGGGCCCCGGGGGCTTCGTCTGGCGGCCGGGCGGCAACATCCATATCGCCCGCGCCCCGGAAGGCGCGACCTTCCTGTCGGTCTTCATGAAGCCCAACCGCTTCTTCGGCGGGGCGAAGTTCTTCACCGGCTGAAGCCCGCGCGTCATGCCGCCGGCGGGGTCTCGCCGCGCGGCGCCTTGTAGCGGTTGTAGCCCCACAGGTACTGCTCGGGACAGCGCCGGATCATGGCCTCCATGCCGGCGTTGATCCAGGCGGCCTGGCCTTCGGCCGTCTCGGGCACCGCGCCGTGCAGCCGCAGGAAATGGACCTTCCAGCCCTGCGCGCCGGGCAAGCGCTCGCCCGCCACCAGCACCACGGCCGCGCCCGTCTGCGCCGCCAGCCGCCCCGGCAGCACCATGCTGAACGCGGGCTTGCCGAAGAACGGCGCCCAGACGCCCTCGCCATTGCCGGGCACCTGGTCCGGCAGGATGCCGATTGCCTCGCCGCGGCGCAGCGCCCGCACCAATTGGCGCACGCCCTGCAGGTTGGCCGGCGCGGTATCCAGGTTGGGGCCGCGCCGGCCGCCTTCGACCAATTGCGCGACCCAGGCCTTGCGCGGCGGACGGTAGAGCACCGTGATGGGGCCGCCCCGGTAGGCGCAATAGCGCGCCGCCACCTCGAAACAACCCAGGTGCGGAGTCAGGAACAAGATGCCCTTGCCTTCATCCTTCGCCTCCTGCACGGCGTCCCAATCGTCGGAGCGGCACTGCGCCAGCGCCTGGTCGGGCCTGAACCAGACGCGCGGGATCTCCAGCGCGCCCTCGCCCGCGGCGGCGGCCGAGCGGCGCGCGAAGTCCTCGCCCTCGTAGCCGGCCAGGGCGGCATTGGCGCGCAAGCGCGCGGCATAGTCGGCGGAACTGCGATACACCAGCAGTCCCAGGCCGCGGCCCAGGCGGTGCAGCCAGCCCAGCGGCAGCCGCGCGAGCAAACGATAGAAAGTCAGCAGCATCGAACGATCCGAATCTCGAAGAACAAGCCCCGCGGCCACCAGGCCGGCAAAGGGGGGGGGTGGGCTCCATCGGGATTTTCCCCTAAAATGGAAAAGATCGCCGAGTTAACAGACAACTTGCGGGGCGATCGCGGCGCCGGCCCGTCCGGTGCGCGCATAAATGCCGCTAAAGCGTCGCTGCTCGCCTCAGGTCCAAGACCCAACAACGTGCAACACGCCGCGGAACCGATAGCCGGCGTGCGCGCCGGTCAGCTTTCAAAGGACTATCGAGTGGCCAATTCCTACCTCTTCACTTCGGAATCCGTCTCCGAGGGACACCCCGACAAAGTCGCCGACCAGGTCTCGGACGCCATCCTGGACGCCCTCCTGGCGCAGGACCCGACCTCGCGCGTGGCCGCGGAAACGCTGTGCAACACCGGCCTGGTCGTGCTGGCGGGCGAGATCACCACGCGCGCCAACGTCGACTACATCCAGGTCGCGCGCGACACCATCAAGCGCATCGGCTACGACAACACCGACTACGGCATCGACTACAAGGGCTGCGCGGTGCTGGTCGCCTACGACAAGCAGTCGCCCGACATCGCCCAGGGCGTGGACCGCGCCTCCGACGACTACCTGAACCAGGGCGCCGGCGACCAGGGCCTGATGTTCGGCTACGCCTGCACCGAAACGCCCGATCTGATGCCCGCGCCGATCTGGTATGCGCACCGCCTGGTCCAGCGCCAGAGCGAGCTGCGCAAGGACGGCCGCCTGCCGTGGCTGCGGCCCGACGCCAAGTCGCAGGTCACCTTCCGCTACGTCGACGGCAAGCCGGTCGAGGTCGACACCGTGGTGCTGTCCACCCAGCACTCGCCCGATGTCAGCCAGGAGACCATCCGCGAAGCCGTCATCGAGGAGATCATCAAGAAGACCTTCGCCGACGGCCTGATCACCGACAAGACGCGCTACCTGGTCAACCCGACCGGACGCTTCGTCATCGGCGGCCCGCAGGGCGACTGCGGCCTGACCGGGCGCAAGATCATCGTCGACACCTACGGCGGCGCGTGCCCGCACGGCGGCGGCGCGTTCTCGGGCAAGGATCCGTCCAAGGTCGACCGCTCGGCCGCCTATGCCGCCCGCTACGTCGCCAAGAACATCGTCGCCGCGGGCCTGGCCACGCGCGCGCAGATCCAGGTCAGCTATGCCATCGGCGTGGCCGAGCCCATCAACATCACGGTCGACACCTACGGCACCGGCGTGATCCCCGACGACCAGATCGCCAAGCTGGTGCGCGAGCACTTCGACCTGCGTCCGAAGGGCATCGTCAACATGCTGGACCTGCTGCGCCCGATCTACCAGAAGTCGGCCGCCTACGGCCACTTTGGCCGCTCGGAGCCGGAGTTCAGCTGGGAAGCCACCGACAAGGCGGCGGCGCTGCGGTCGGCGCGGGGGTAACCAGACACGCACCTGCCCCGCATCCGCGCGGGGCAGGCCACGCCGCATGACCCGCCCGCGGCGCGCCGATTCCATGCGACCCAAGATGGCTACTCCCCCCCCCTCTGCCAAGCCCAGGAGCACCGATGGCGTGGACGCTGCGACAGGCGCGGCGCCTTCCCGGCAAGGACTCCGGACCTCCATGACCGAACAGGCCTATGCGGAGATCAAGCGCCGCATCCTGACGCTCGAGTTCAAGCCTAGCCAATTCCTGAACGAAACCACCATCTGCCAGTTGCTCGACCTGGGCCGCACACCGGTGCATGAAGCCTTGCACCGCCTAAAACTGGAGGGCCTGGTCGAGATCATTCCGCGCAAGGGCATCATGATTCGCGCGGAGTCGCTCAAGGACGTCATCTCGCTGCTCGAGGCGCGCATGATCGTCGAGCCCCAGTGCGTCCGGCTGGCGGCCGAACGCGCCCAGGCCAGCCACCTGGCCGAGCTGGCGGACATCATGACGCAGTTCCAGCACGCCTTGTCCGACGGCACCCCCGGCTCCTTCATGGAGCTGGACTCGCGCTTTCACCGCGAACTGGTGCAAGCCGCGTCCAACCCCGTGCTCGGCGACCTCATGCGCCTCCTTCACGAGCGGGCCAGCCGCATCTGGCATCTGCAGCTCTGGAGCACGAACGATCTGCGCGTTACCCTGCACGAGCATGAAGCCATCTATCAGGCGGTTCAGCGCGGCGACCCCAATGCGGCCTACGAAGCCGCGCTGACCCACCTAACTTCGCTCAAGCGCCGCATCCTTTCCGGAGCCAATTGATCATGTCCAGCCCTCTCTCGCCCGACACTCTCGTCGTGGACACGCACGCCCATGTCTTCCTGCCCGGGGTCCTGGGCGCATGCGGCGAGGCCGGCCCGGAACTGATCAACGACATCCACGGACAGGCGTTCCGCGCTGGGGGCTACACCATACGCGGCGTGAAATTCCATCCGTCGCCAATGTCGGACCTGGAGCTTCGACTAGCGCTCATGGACAGGATGGGCATCGGACACCAGGTGCTATCGCCCTATCCGATGGTGTACTTCTACGACCAGCCGGCCACCGACGCGGTCCGCTTCTGTGCCCGCCACAACGACGAAATGGCGGCACTCGTGGCGTCGGCTCCCGACCGACTGAGTGGCTTGGCCACTCTGCCCATGCAGGACCCGCAGGCCGCCTGCGCGGAACTCGTGCGATCCCTGGATGACCTGGGCCTGAAAGGCATCAGCATAGGAGGCCGCTACGGCGAACGCGAGCTTTCGGCCCCCTGCTACGACCCGCTGTGGGCAGCCCTGACCGAACGCGGCCTGCCCGCCTTCATCCATCCCGGTCCGATGGATGCGGGAGGCACGCGCAACCTGACACGCTGGGATCTCGAACTGGTGGTCGGCTTCGCCATCGATGAAACCCTCGCGATCACCCAGCTCGTATTCGGTGGTGTGCTCGACCGCCACCCCGGCCTGACCGCTGTCATTCCCCACGGCGGCGGCTTCGCGCCCTACGTGCGAAGCCGCTTCCTGATGGCTCTGGAGAAACGCCCCTGGGGCAAGGCGGCGCTGTCGCGCCCCTTCGACGACATCTGGCGGCAGATGGTGTTCGACTGCCTGGTGCACGACACGGCGACGCTCGAGTACCTGATACGCAGCCACGGAGCCGACCGCATCGTCCTCGGCACCAACTTCGCCGCCTGGGACCAGGACGACCACGTGGTCGGACAGGTCCGCGGCCTGGATCTGCCCGAGACCCAGCGCTCGGCCATCCTGAGTGCCAACGCCCGGCGCCTGTTCAGACTCTAAGCGCCACCTTGCCGAACTGGCGGCGCTCCACGCAGCGCTGCACAGCCGCCGGCAATTCATCGAAACCAAACACCTGGTCCATCATCGGCGCCAGGCGACCATCGGCCAGATCCGCCGCGTAGTCGTCCAGGAACGCCCGGACGATGGCCCCGTGCTCCTCAAGAGACCGCGTCCGGAAAGTGGCACCCAGCAACTGGATGCGCCTGACCGCGTGCAAGTTCAGGTCGACGGTCGCCTGCGTTCCGCCGAATCGCCCAACGTTCACAATCCGTCCTCCCAAGGCCGTGCTGCGCATGGTCTCGTTCAGCACCGAACCGCCGATCAGGTCAACGACCACGTCCACGCCTCGGCCGTCCGTATGCGCCAGAACCCGTTGCTCGAAGCCCGCGTAGGGATCGGCCAGGGCCAGCGTCAACCCCGACGATGCCAGCCGCTCCAGCTTGGCGGGTGACATCGAGGAACCCACGATCGCGGCAGCCCCTCGCAGCACGGCCAACTGCAACACCGCCAGCCCCACCCCCGACGTAACAGCGTGGATCAGAACACTCCCGCCGGGCGCCAGGCCTCCCAGCGCGACCAGTGCATTGTGGGCGGTCAGGTAGGACACCGGCAGAGAAGCCGCCACGGCCCAGTCCATACCTTCGGGCAGTCGCAGGGCCAAGGGGGCCTTGACGCATACGAATTCGGCGGCCCCTCCCTGCACCATCGCCGCCACCCGGTCTCCCGGCACGAAGCCGTCCACGCCTTCGCCCAGCTCCATGACCTCCCCGGCCGCCTCCAGCCCTGGAATGGGGGCCGGCGCGGGCGAGGAATGGCTGAAGTGTGCCCCGCTGGGATATTGATCCGCCCGATTGATGCCCACCCCGCGCACCCGCACCAGCAGCTCGCCTCGCCCGGCCTTCGGCCTGGGGAATTCCCGCAACGCGTAGTGAAGATCCTCTCCGCTTCCCATGCCGACCCACGCTTTCATCTCACACCCCCGTAAAAGACTCTGATTGACAAGAACAATGCCCTATGTCCTAATATTTTCGTAATATATCAAGGAAATATCACAAATGAATCAGATGAAAATTACACACGTGCAGCCTCAGCAGATCGCCATGCCATCGGGCAACTGGACGCCCCTGGTCATCGTGGACCGCCCGGGAAAGCTGGCCTTCCTGTCCGGATTCACCTCTCGCGACGAGCGAGGCAACGTCCATGGCATCGGCGATATCCGCGCGCAAACGCGTCGCGTCTGCGAAATGCTGCGCAATGTCGTGCAGCAAGCGGGCGGCCAGCTCTCCGACATCGTCCGCGTCGATGTCTACACGGTCGACATCACCCATTTCTCCGCCATTCACGAGATCAGGCGGGAGTTCTTTCCGGCCAACCCGCCCGCGTCCACCATGGTCCAGATCAGCCGCCTGGTGGACGAACGCTCGCTGATAGAAATCAACGCTATCGCGGTTCTGCCGTAAAGGCCGCTCGTACCAACATCTCCCGGAGCCACTCATGTCCCCCGCACCTGACCTGGAAAAGCTGAAGGAAATCTTGATCGACCAACTGGACCCCGCCGGTTGGATCGTCGTCGAAAAAACGGGAGGGTTCCGTATCTATAAATTCTGGGAGAACCCGGAAACCGGCGCGAGTATTTGCCTGCTTGATGTCCCGAAAGGAGCTGGGATCCCCGTACGGCACCGGCACGCATCCAACCAGTTCATGTACTGCGTCCGGGGGGTGTACGAATACCTCGACCCGGGGCTGACGCTGCACGAAGGGTCCTTCTACATGAATCCCAAGGGCCATCCACATGGACCAACGGTGGCCCATACCGACTGCCAACTGATCGAAATCTATGATGGCCCGCACTACTTCGAGAAGCCGTCCTTCCACACCGACGAAACCGTCGGCCGCATCGTGAGCGAATAACCCCCGCTTCCGCCCCCTTCGGAGTCCGCAATGAAATCGCCATTCCTTCGCATGATGTTGCTGTTGATGGGCGGTTGCCTGACCTGCCCGAGCCAGGCATCCGGCCCGGACAACTACCCGGAAAAGCCCATTCACATCATCGTTCCGTACCCGGCCGGCGGATCGGTGGATTTCCTGGCCCGAGTCATCCAGGCGCAGTTGCAACAAGTCTGGGGGCGTCCCATCATCATCGACAACCGGGGCGGCGCCTCGGGAACCATAGGCAGCATCGATGTCGCACGCGCGTCCCCCGACGGCTACACGCTCCTGTGGGGCAATGTGCAAACTCATGCGATGAACGGGGGTGCCTTCAAGAACCTGCCTTACGATCCGATCAAGGATTTCACACCGATCTCGCAGACAACCCGGGCGAACTGGATCTGGGTCACCAATCCCCGCACGGGCATCAAGACGCCGGCTCAGGCGCTGGCCGCCATGCGCGCTCAGCCCGGCAAGCTGACCTACGCCTCGTCGGGCAACGGCAGCGCGGCCCACCTGGCGTTCTCCATGATGACCCACAAGCTCGGCGTGCAGACGACCCACGTGCCCTACAAGGGCATCATGCAGGGGATCAACGACGTGCTGGCCGGCAACGTCGACTTTGTCATGGGCGATCAATCCACGCTTCTGCCGTTCATCAAGGCCGGCCGGTTGGTTCCGATCGCCATGACGGGCAGTGCGCGCTCCCCGCTGATTCCCGATTTGCCCACGATCGCCGAAACGCTCGTGCCAGGGTTCGACGTCCAGGCCTGGCAGGGCATCTGGGGGCCTGCGAACATGGACCCAAAACTGGTCGAGCGCATCAATGCCGGTTTCTCCCAGGCCTTGAACGCACCCGCGGTCATCGAGCGACTAAGCGCCTCGGGAGTGGACGCGGCCCCCTCGTCGCCCCAGGCTTTCGGCGCGTTCGTCTCGGCGGAATCCAGGAAGTGGGTCAGCGCGGCTCAGGACGCGGGCATCGTGCCGGAGTGATACCGAAGTCGCCGTAGACTTCGCGCGGGTTCTGGACGAGGATCCGTTCGAGCACCTGACGGTCCTCTATCCACTCTCCCAGCAGGTCGAACAGATCCCCGTCGTTGGGCATGGCCCTGCCCTGCATGTTGGTATGCGGCCAGTCGCTGCCCCAGAGCAGGCGTTCGGGCGCATGGCGCACCAGGGCACGCGCCATGGGCGTGACCTCGGCATAGGGGTAGTCCTGGGCCGTGCAGCGCATGGGACCGGAGATCTTCACCCAGACGCGCCCGGTGTCCAGCAGTTCCAGCAGCCGCCGGAAAGCCGGCTGGTCCACCCCGCCCTCGGCGGGAATGCAGGCAAAGTGGTCCAACACGATGCGATTGGGCAGGCGCAGCAGCGCATCGGCATGCTCGACCAGGTCGGTGCCCCGCGGATAGAACTGCACATGCCAGCCGAACTCCGCGATCAACTCGGGAATCCGCGGCGACGACAGCCGGGGCAAGGCGCCGCCGTGGCCGTGGCTGACGAAGCGCGCGCCGCGCACGCCCAGCGCGTCGAGCTCGGCCACGCGCGCGCGGTCCACGTCGTCGGGCAGCAGCGCCACGCCGCGGAAGCGGCCCGGGAAGCGCCGCAGCACCTCGGCCAGGTGGTCCGGATTCTGGCCGTAGCCGGCGCCGCTGACCACCACCGCGCCGGACAGCCCCAGCGTCTCCTGCAAGGCGATGTTGGTCTCGGGCAGCGCGTCCGCCGAGCGGTACTTGCTGCCCGGGTGGAACGGATAGCGGCTCGCGGGTCCGAACAGGTGGACGTGGCAGTCGATGGCGCCCGCCGGCGCGGCCAGCCGGGGTTTGCGCGGATGCGGATCGGGCGGCGGCGTCAGCGGGAGCGCATCCTGGCCGGACATGGAATTCTCCATCAGTTGGCCGTGATGCGGGCACGCCGCACCACGTCCTTCCATTGACGGATCTCGGCCGAGATCATGCCGGCGAATTCTTCGGGCGTGCTGGTCCTGGGCTCCACGCCCGCCGCCTGCAACTGGCTGTTCCAGGCGGGATCCTTGCCGATCTCGGCCATCGTCCGGTGCAGCGCGTCGATCACCTCGCGCGGCGTGCCCGCCGGCGCCAGCACGCCCAGCCACAGAATGCCTTCGTAGCCCGGCACGCCGGACTCGGCGATGGTCGGCACCTCGGGCAGCAACGCCGAGCGCTTCGCGCTGGCGATGGCCAGCGGCTTGAGCCGGCCACTGGCGAAATGGGGCTGCGAAGTGGTGACGGTGTCCATCTTGACCGCGATCTGGCCGCCCAGCAGGTCGTTGAGCGCCGGCGCCGCGCCCTTGTACGGCACGTGCACGACCTGGATGCCAAGCCGCTCCAGCAGGAGTTCCGTCGTAACGTGGGGCAGCGTGCCATTGCCCGCCGACCCGTAGGTCAGCTTGCCCGGGTTCTTGCGGGCGAAATCGACAAAGCCCTTGAAGTCGTCGAAGGGCTGGTTGCCGCTGGCCACCAGCAGCTCGGGGATCTGCGCCACGAGCCCGATGGGCGCGAAATCCTTTTCCGTATCGAAGGACAGGCGCGGCGTGATCGCTGGATTGATGGTGTGGTTGGGCGTGGTGAACAGCAGCGTGTAGCCGTCCGGTGCCGCGCGCGCGACGCGCTGGGTGGAGATCACGCCGCCCGCGCCGGGCACGTTCTCGACCACGAACTGGGCATTGAGCCGCCGGCCGAGCTGCGCGGCCAGCATGCGCGCCACGGCGTCCACCGACCCGCCGGCCGTGAACGGCACCACCAGCGTGACCGGCCGGGACGGATAGCGGGCGGCCAGGGCCGGCGCGGCCAGTGGCAGGCTCGCGGCCAGGCAGGCCAGGCACGCGCGTCGGACAAGGGATGGACACGGCATCGGATCTCGCCTCCTGGTTTGCGGGACGCTGAGCTTAGAGGCGGTGGCCGGCCCGCCTCAAATGATTGTTTTGCACCAGTCCATGAATTCCTTGCATGCCGCCCCGCTGGTGATGATCATGTCGCTGTGCCGTTTTCCCTGACGAGGCATCCATGCAAATCGATTTCCTCGGCATGCAGGCCTTTCTCTGCATCGTCGAGCAAGGCGGCTTCCTGCCGGCCGCCACCCACCTGAACCTGTCCCAGACGGCGGTCAGCCATCGCCTGCGCAAGCTGGAAGACAGCCTGGGCATGAAGCTGCTGACCCGCACCACGCGCGCGATCACGCTGACCGACGCCGGCCGCGCCCTGCTGCCGCGCGTGCGCAAGGCCATGCAGGAGCTGGAGCTGTCCTACGACACCGTGCGCCAGCACGCGGCGGCCACGCCGCGCTGGCTGGTGTTCGGCTGCCTGCCGACGCTGGCGGTCACCCAATTGTCGCCGGCGCTGTTGCGCTTCGCCACGCGGCATCCGGACATCTCGGTGCGCGTGCTGGACGACTCCATCGGCGAGATCGCCGAGCACGTGCACAACGGCACCGCCGCCTTCGGCGTATCGCTTGCCAGCTCGAACCGGTTCGGCCTGGACATGGACGTGTTCGCGCAAGAGCCTTTCGTGCTGGCCTGCCCGCCGCGCCATCGGCTGGCGCGAGCCAGGGAAGTGGACTGGGAACGCCTGCGCGGCGAGCCCCTGATCCGCATCAGCCTGCCCGCCGGCAACGCGGCCACCATCGACGATGCGCTGGGCGACCGCCGCCTGCAGTTCCGCTGGGCCTACGAGGCCCAGCACACCTCGATCGCGCTGGACTTCGTCGCCAGCGGACTGGGCCTCACCGTGGTGCCGGCGCTTTCGGCCGTCAAGGCGCCCGGCGTGGTCACGCGGCCGCTGTCCGGCCCCTCGGTGGCACGCCATCTGGCGGTGGTCACGCGCCGCGGCGCGGTGCTTGCGCCGGCCGCGCAGGCCATGCGCGACCTGCTGGTCGCCGAGATCCGCGGCCGGCTGGCGGCAGCCCATGAACGGCACGCATGAATCCGACAAACAATTCATTTGTCCGGGATACGCCCCTTGCCTAGACTGGCGACGAATCGACGATCCTCCCGCGCGCCCTGGCCGCGGGTCCGGACCGCGCACGAGGAGATCGCCATGTTCCACCATCACGTCATGCGGCGACCGCGCCTGGCATTCGCCGCCGCGCTGATGTTCGCCACCGCCCCGCTCCATGCCCAGGACGACCGCTACCCCGACCAGCCCATCCGCGTGGTCGTGCCGTTCGGCGTCGGCGGCCTGGCCGATATCTCGCTGCGCCTGGTCACGCAGCGGCTCTCTGAACGCCTGGGGCAACAGGTCGTGATCGAGAACAAGCCCGGCGCCGGCGGCGTCGTGGCCGCCAACGCCGTGCTGGGCGCGCCGCGCGACGGCTATACGCTCGCGGTGTTCGCCAATGGGACGGCGATCAGCAAGACGCTCTTCAAGCTGCCCTACGATCTCGTCGCCGACTTCGAGCCCGTCTCCACCGTTGCCTATTTCGACCTGGTGCTGCTGACCAACGCCAAAGGCAGGCTGCAATCCCTGCCCGCGCTGCTGGCCGAGGGCAAGAAGCGGCAATTGGTGCTGGGCACCATCAATCCCGGCAGCACGCAGAACCTGTCGGCCGAGCTGTTCAAGTCCATGGCCGGCATCGATGCCATGGTCGTGCCCTTCAAGAGCACGCCCGAGGTACTGACGGCCTTGCTGCGCGGCGACGTCGACGTCATGTTCGAGTCCTACGCCGCGCTCAAGGGCGCCATCACGTCGGGCCAGGCGACGCCGATCGCGGCCACCGGCAGCCGCCGCTCGAGCTGGCTGCCCAAGGTGCCCACCGTCGCCGAGAGCGGCGTGCCCGGCTACGAAGTCGCCGGCTGGAACGCCGTGTTCGCCCCGGCCGGCACGCCGCCCCGCCGGCTGGACCGCCTGAACGCCGCGCTGAACGAGGTGCTGCGCGAACCCGCCGTCCGCCAGCGCCTGGAGGAACTCGGCACGCAGGCCCAGGGCAGCACCCGCGAGGAACTCGCCGGTGTGTTCAAGCACGACATCGCCAAGTGGGCCGACGTCATCCGCAAGGCCGGCATCCCCATGCAGCAGAACTAGCAGGAGCTTTTTCGTGACCTTCGCCATTTCCCCGGCCGACGCGGTATTGGTCGATGCCCACGTCCACGTGTTCACGCGCGACATGCCGCTCATCCCCAACCCTCGGCACAGCCCGGACTACAGTTTCACCGTAGAGCAACTGCTGGGCACCATGGACAGCCATGGCGTGCACTATGCCGTGATCGCCGCCGCCAGCCCCTGGGGCGACTACAACGACTACGTCATCGCCTCGCTGGGCAAATCGGCACGGCTGCGCGGGACGGTCATCGTCGAACCCTCGACCGAAAAGGTGGTGCTGGACCACATGCATGCGGCGGGCATACGCGGCGTGCGCCTGCCCTTCATCAGCCTCGACCGCCTGCCCGACCTGGATTCCTGGGATTACCGCAAATTCCTGCGCCGCCTGGTCGACCTCGACTGGCACGTACACGTCCATCTCGACGGGCCGCGCCTGCCCGAAGTGCTGCCGGCGCTGCAGCGCTCCGGCGTCAAGATCGTCGTCGATCATATCGGTCGGCCGGACCCGGTCGCCGGAATCGATAGCGAGGGCTTCCAGGCCATGCTGCGCGCCATCGAAGAAGGACGGACCTGGGTCAAGTTGTCCGGCGCCTATCGATTGGGCGCCAACGCCCGCGAATGCGCGCAGGCCTTGTGCCGGGAGGCGGGCCACGAGCGCCTGATGTGGGCCAGCGATTGCCCCTTCGTCGGCGCCGAATCGACCATGAGCTATCCAGCCGCGATCGATTGGCTGGTCGACACCATTGCCGATCCGACCATCCGGCGCCGGGTGTTCGGAGACACGGCCCTGCGGTTCTATTTCTCCTGACCCCCGGGCGGGACGCACGCAGCCGCGATCTACTCGCCGGTAATTCCGGCGTCCTTCACCACCTTGCTCCACTTGGCCGTCTCGGTCCGGACAAAACCGGCAAAGGCCTGCCTGTCCAGGGGACTCGTCTGTATGCCCTGCCCGAGCAGGCTGTCGGCCACCTCCCTGTCAGCCAGCGCGGCGTTCAATGTCCGGGACAGCCGTTCCAGCACATCCGCCGGCGTGTCCCTGGGCGCGAAGAGCCCCATCCACAGTTCCGCGCGATAGCCCGGCAGCCCGGATTCGGCCACGGTCGGCACGTCGGGCAGCAGCGGCAGCCGCTGCGCGCCCGTCACCGCCAGGGCCTTGAGCGTGCCGTTCTTGACGTAGGGCAGGACGGGCATGACCGAGCCGAACTGCAGCGTGATGGTGCCATTGATCGTGTCCGTGACCGATTGCGCCGAGCTCTTGTACGGAATGTGCGCCAATTGAATGCCTCCCTGATAGGCCAGCAGTTGCGCCGCCAGGTTCGCCATGCTGGCGTTGCCCGCCGAGGCGTAGGTGAGCTTGCCGGGCTGGGCCCGCGCCTCGCCGATGAAGGCGGGCAGGTCCTTGGCCGCGATGCGCGACGCGCTGACGAGCACGTACGGCGATGCGCCGATCAGGCCGATCGGCGCCAGGTCCCTGGCCGGATCGAAGGACATCTTGCTGTTCAGCCCGACCGACACCGACTGGGTGCTGACCGTGCCGAGCAGGATCGTGTAGCCATCGGGAGCCGCGCGCACGACGGCCTCGGCCCCGATCAGTCCACTGGCGCCGACCCGGTTCTCGATGATGACCGGCTGCTTGAGCAACGCCGCCATGCGCAGGCCCACCACCCGCGCCGCCGAGTCGGTCGCGCTCCCCGCCTGGAACGGCACGACCATCCGGACCGGCCGGTCCGGCCACGCGTCCTGGGCCAGGACCGGCGCAACATCGGCCGCCAGCGCGGCCACCGCGGCCCAACCCGCTATGTGTCGAATCATGGGATGTCTCCTGTGGCGCGACGAGGCGCCTGCTTATTGGAAATGGCCTGCCCGCGGCCGCCTCAGCGACCCAATGCCCGGTCCAGGCCGGCAACCAGTTCCTCGAAATCGGCGGTGGCGTTCAAGCGCGGACTGCCCGCCATGTGAGGGGTCAGCACGACCTGGGGATACCCCAGCAGTTCATCGTCGTCGGCGCCGGGCTCGCTCCACAGCGTATCCAGCCCCATGCCCGCCAGCGTGCCGTCGCGCAGCGCCGCCAGCGTTGCCTCCCGGTCCATGACCTGCGCCCGGGCCACGTTCACCAACCGCGCGCCTTTCTTGAGCTTGGCGAACCTGGCGGCATCCAGCAGCCCCTCGGTAGAAGGCGTGGCCGGCAATTGCGGCACGAGCCAGTCGCTCCGGCCCAGCAATTCATCCATCTCCAGGTACTCGACGCCGAGCGCGGCTTCGTCCTCGGCCGCCAGCCGGGTGCGCTGGGTATAGACGATACGCATGTCGAAGGACCGGGCGCGCTGTGCGATCTCCCGTCCGATCTCGCCCATGCCGATGATGCCCATGGTCGCACCGCTCAGCATGGAAATGCCCGATACGCGCGCCCAGTTGGAACCAGGCGTGTGCGCCCGGTCGAACGGCGCCGGCTGGAACCCGGCTTCGCGCAGGCGGCGCACGGTCGTGCGTCCGTTCAGTTCCGCCAGCCGCTTGGCCAATGCCAGCACCATCATCATCGCCTGCTCCGCGCAGGCGATATTGGCGCGCCGGCGCAGGGTCAGCACCACGACGCCGTGGCGCTCGCACGCTTGCACGTCGATGTTGCGGGTCACCACGCCATACTTCTGGACCGCGCGCAACCGCGGCGCCAGCTCCAGCTCCTGGCGTCCCACCGCCAGCGATTCCACCAGCACCGCGTCGGCTTGCGGCAGCTCCCTGCGCAGTTCCGACGGCGAGGCGACGAACACCACCCTGGCGGGAAACACCTGGCGGCAGCGCGCGCGCAAGGCGGCGAGCCAGCCGCGAAAATCGGGAATGTCGTGGGCGAAGAAGTCTTCGAAGGCCGCCACGCGGGCAGCGTCGGTGGACGGGTCGAGAATGACGCCGAGGACGCGAGTGAATACGTCTTCTTCGACGACGATACGGGGACTGGACATGGCCTATCCGATGATAAGAAGGAAAAAAGCGCCGGCAGGCGGCTATTCGGGATCGATTTCCAGCGCGTTGATGACCCGGGTGTGCATGTTGTAGGCGCCGATCAACACCGACAGCTCGACGACCTGGCGCTCGTCCAGGAAACCCCGCACGCGCCGGAACACCTCGGGCGACACCTTCGCGCCGCGGGTCGATTCGTCCACATAGGCGATGACCGCCGCATCCGCCTCCTCGAACACCCCTGGCGGCACCTGCGCCCGGCACAGGGCATCGCACTCGGCGGCACCCAGGCCATCCGCGCCGGTGAAGTGGCGGCGATGCACGTCGATCACGTAGGCCGCGTCGTTCAGGGCGGCGACGCGCAGGATCACCAGTTCGCGTACCCGGGCATCGAGCCGGGTGCGCCAGCGCACCGCGTTGATCAGCGCCAGCCAGGCACGAGCCACGTCGGGGCTGTGCAACAGCAATCCGTAGACGGGAATCAGCCTGCCCCGGCGCTCCTCCCTTATTTCTCCGATCAACGCCGCCAGTTCGGGATGGGAACTCTCATCCACATAGGAAACCCTGGCCATCGCTTGTCTCCGTCCGGTGTCATGTTCTTTTCACGAAACAGATTTAAGCAGCCCGCAGCGCCGTGATCGATAGTGTCGAATCGATGGCATTATTCATTCCATTCAATAGTCCCGATCACTCGCAGGAGGCCTCGCATGCCTGGTCGACCCCCGGTCTCTCCCGTCACCCTGCAGTTGCTCGTACAGTTCGAGGCGTTGATACAGGAGCGCCACGTCACCCGCGCCGCCGAACGCATGGGCATCAGCCAGTCCACGATGAGCGCGGCGCTGGCCAGGCTGCGCCGGCAGTTCGACGATCCGCTGCTGATCAGGACGGCCAAGGGCATGGTCCCCACGGCCAAGGCGCTGGAACTGGCCAAGCGCGCCCGGGTCGCGCTGGAACTGCTCGAGCCGGACCGCCTGCACGGACGCACGTTCTCTGCGCACGAGTCCGAGCGGCACTTCCGCATTCTCACGACCGAAGGCCTGGCGCTGTTGCTCGCTCCCCTGATCGCCGCCCACCTGAGGCAGCATGCCCCCGGTGTCCGGCTCACCATCCAGCCGTCGGACATGCGCGGCACGGTCGAATCGCTGCGGGACCAGGCCTGCGACCTGACCATCGGCCACATCCTGCACCCCCCGTCCGACCTCAGGAAGAAGCTCATCTATCCCCAGGGCGCATGCTGCATCGTCAGCGCCCGGCATCCCGAGATCGACGGCCGCATCACCCTGCGGCAATTCCTCAAGTATCCCCACGTCGTCTGGGGCGCGGACGAGACTTCCTATCGATCCATCGAAACCTCGGTGGCACGCGCCCTGGGCAACGCCAGGCATCCGCTCAAGCACGCCATCCGGGTGCCTAACATCCTCATCGTGCCGGCGGTGGTCGCGGCCACGGACATGATCGCCACCGTCCCGCTGCGCATCGCCCGCGAGGCCGCTGAGCGCCTGGACATCAAGACCGCGCAGCCGCCGTTCAAGATCGCCAACCCGGACATCAGCATGTACTGGCACGAATTGAACCACCGCGATCCCGCCCACATCTGGTTCCGGCTCGCGATACAAGCGATCGCCCAGGCGGTCCGGGAGCCATGAACGAGTCAAGGCCGCGGCGGTCATGCCCCATCGCGACGGCTAGCGCGCCGAATCCCCCCAGCGGTAGACCTGCGTGAGCTCGTCCAACCGCTGCTTCAGGCCGGCGTCGAGCACGTACTCGGCCGCCGCCAGCGTATCGGCCAGTTGATCGGGCCGGCTGGCGCCCAACAGCGGCGCGGAAATGAGCGGATTGGCCAGCACCCAGGCCACCGCCAGCGTCGCCAGCGGCACGCCCGCTTCCCTCGCCAGCGCCTGCAGCGCATCCACCGTGTCGAAATACCGGTCGGCCCAATAGCGTTCCTGGTAGCGTTCGGCCGCGGTGCCCAGCGTGAAGCGGGTGCCTTGCGTGGGCGCGCCGCGGCGGTGCTTGCCGGTCAGCAGCCCTCCCGCCAGCGGGTTGTACGGAATCACGCCCAGGCCCTCTTCCTGCGCCAGCGGCAGCAGTTCGCGCTCGATCTCGCGGAACAGCAGGCTGTAGCGCGGCTGCACCGAGACCACGCGCACGAGGCCGTGCAGCTCGGCCTTCCCCAGCGCGCGGGCCAGGCGATACGCCAGGAAATTGGACACCCCCACATAGCGGGCGCGGCCGGAGCGGACGATGGTGTCCAGGGCCTCCAGGGTCTCGTCCAGCGGCGTGCGCGTATCGTCGCCATGCAGCTGATAAAGATCGACATAGTCCGTCTGCAGGCGCGCGAGCGAGGCATCGATCGCGGCCAGCAGGTGCTTGCGCGACGAGCCCTGGTCCCAGGGATGCGGACCGGTCCGTCCGAACGCCTTGGTCGCCACGACGAAACCGGCGCGCCGGCCGGGCGCGTCGCGCAGCCAGCGGCCCAGGATTTCCTCGGTGGCGCCTATCGTCTGCAAGCCGCCTCCCAGCGGGTAGACGTCGGCCGTGTCCAGGAAGTTGATGCCGCCCTCGGCGGCCTTGTCGAGGATCTGGCGGGCGACGGATTCCTCGGTCTGCAGGCCGAAGGTCATGGTGCCGAGCGCGAGGCGGCTGACGGTCAGGCCGGTGCGGCCCAGGCGGGTGGTGGACAGCGTCATGGTGGGGGATAGGCAAAAGGATGGACGGACCTTGCATGCTAGAACAGCCTGGCGACTCCTGGAACCAATCAACGGAAGTAAAGATATGCCGGAAGACGTCCGCCGGGGCGCCTCGTCCGCCGCCCGGACCCGGTACCCGTGCTTTTGGGCGGCATGGCGGAAAACCTGCTTGTTCTCCGCTGATTGCACGTGGGCCGCCCGGCGGTATGCTCAAGCCATCCAGCGAGACAAGCGGGGGCGGAACCATCATGAAGGGAACGCACAAGAATCTCACCTCCCTGCGCATTTTCGAGGCAGCCGCGCGCACGCTCAATTTCAGCCGCACCGCCGAGGAACACCACCTGACCCAGGGGGCGATCAGCAAGCACATCGCCGGGCTGGAGAAACGCCTCGGCACCGTCCTGTTCAAACGCACGCCCACCGGCCTGCGCCTGACCCACGCGGGCGCGCTGTACCTGGAGAAAATCAGTGCCGCGCTGCGGCTGCTGGACGAGGCCGACGCCACGGTCGCCCACCCGGGTTCGCGGGTGGCGCTCAACATCGCGGTCTCGCCGTCGTTCGCGCCCTTCCTGTTGATCGGCCGCCTGGCCGAGTTCTTCAACCGGCACCCGGACATCCGGGTGAACATACGGCCACGCCTGATCTACGGCCGCCCGGCGGGCGAGCGGTTCGACGCGGAGATCCAGCTCCACACCGGCCACATATCAGGCAAGACCGCGCAATACCTCTGCGGACGCGAGATGACGCTGGTGGCGGCGCCGTCCCTGCTCGAACGCCGGCCGGTCCGCGGCATCGACGACCTGCAGCACCTGCCCCTGCTCAAGCGCGCCCAGCGCGGCTATGGCTGGGACGAATGGCGGGCGGAGATCGCGCCGCACTGGGCGGGCCCCGGCCAGCATGCCGCGGAATACGAAGGATTCTCGCTCTTGCTGCCAGCCACCTTGCACGGCCTGGGACTGGCCATCGTGCCGATCTGCCTGGTTCTCGAGCACCTGCGCGCGGGCCGGCTGGTGCGCCCGCTGGGCGAGGTCGTTGCGGGACGCCACGCCTATTACCTGCTCCAGCCCCGCCCCGACACCAGCGGACCGTGCACGCAGGCGTTCTGCGACTGGATACGGGAAGAGAGCCAGCGCGTGGAAGACGCCGTCCAGGACTACCTGGCCTCCTGATCCCCCTGCCTCCGCAAGATCCGGCCCGCTCCCAGGGCACCGGGATATTCCAATCAGGAATGTCTCATGCGAATACTTCCTTTGCCCACCTTGCCAGGGGCTGCCCACAATGCGGGACCGTCCATCCTCCGTCCCGTCCCCATGAACACGCTGCACAAATGGCGCGGCATCCTGGCCTTTTCCGTCTTGGCCAGCACCGCCGTCTCCGCCTATCCCGACAGACCGGTCAAGATCGTCGTTCCCTACGCGGCCGGAGGCAGTTCCGACGTCATCGCCCGCACCCTGGCGGATCAGTTGGGCGGGGAACTGGGCCAGCCCGTCATCGTCGAGAACCGGGCCGGCGCCGGCTCGATGGTAGGCACCGCCTACGTGGCGGGCGAACGGCCGGACGGCCACACGCTGCTGATCGCCGACGTGCCCTTCACCATCGTGCCGGCCCTGTACGCGAACGTCGTGAAGTACGACGCCCGGCGCGCATTCGTGCCGGTCGCGCTGCTGGGTGTGGCGCCCATGTACCTGTTCACCCATGCCCGGTCCTCCATCCTATCGGCCCCGGAACTCGCCGCCACGGCCAGCGCCCGGCCCGGCACGGTCTCCATCGGCTCCGGCGGCAACGGCTCGCTGACCCACCTGATGGCCGAACTTTTCATGATCCAGACCGCCACGCAGCTGACCCACGTGCCCTACAAGGGTGCCTCGGCATCCGTCGCCGATCTTGCGGCGGCCCAGATACAGGCCAGCTTCACGACCATGCCGACGGCGGCCGCCCTCTACCAGGCGGGGCGCCTGCGGGCGCTGGCCGTCTCGTCGCCGCAGCGGCAGGCCGATACGCCGGACGTCCCCACGTTCCAGGAACTGGGCATGCCCGGCCTGACCGTACAGAGCTGGTGGGGCCTGATGGCGCCGGCCGGCACGCCGGCCGAAACGATCGCCAGGCTGGAGGCCGCCACCGCCAAGGCACTTGGGTCGGCCGCGACCGCCCGGCGTCTTGCCGCCACGGGGGTCGGCATGCCGGCCAGCGCGAACGCCAGCGCGCTGCGGGAGTTGCTCGACGCGGACTTCCTGCGCTGGCAGGACGTGGTACGGCGCACGGGGGTCAGGGCTGAATGATGGTTTTCCCCCACCTGCCGTGGCTGATCGCCACCGACAACGACCCGGCGCTCATGGCCGATTTCGCGATACTGTGCGCATTCGGCGGACGCCTGTCCGGCAGCGGCCAGGACAGCGCCGCGCTGAATTGGGCGCTGGGTCGGCTGCGCGCGGCGGGCGCGCGCGCGACCCGGCTCGATGTTCCCTATGACGGCTGGCGCTGCCTGCGCTCCAGCCTGGCCTTGGCCGGACCACGCGCGGCGGCGCTGTCATGCTGGCCGCTGCTGCGCTCGGCCAGCACGGCGGCGGGCGGCCTCGAAGCCGAGGTGGTCGACCTGGGTCCGGGGCGGCAATCCGACTTCGCCCGCCTGGGCGGCCGGCTGCGTGGGCGCATCGCACTGGTTTGCCATGAGTACCCCTACGCCGCCGGCCATGTGCACCACCACCGGAAATACGACATGGCGGTCGCGGCCGGGGCGGCGGGCTTCTTGATCGCCAATCCCTGGGAAGGCGGCGGCCTGCTGGCGGGGTGGTCTGGCCGCCCGCGCGGCACGGCGGGCATTCCGGCCGCGTCGGTCGACCACGCGTCCGCGCGGCGGCTGTCGCGGGCGGCGCAAGCAGGCCCGGCCCGGGTCCGCATGGTGGTGGAAGGCGAGGAAACGCCGCGCGCACGGGCCGGCGTGGGAGTTGCCGACCTGCCCGGTGGCCGCGACGGCTGGATCGTCATCAGCGCGCACGTCGATGGCCTCGACCTGGGAAACAGCGCGCTGGACAACGCGAGCGGCGTCGCGGTCGCGCTGGCTGCCGCGCGCGCGCTGGCCCGGCGGGTGGGGCCGTCCACGCCCGGATTGAGGATCTGCCTGTTCACCGCGAAAGAATGGGGCCTGGCGGGTTCGGCCCGATATCTCGCTCAGATGGGCGACGGCGAACGCAACAGCCTGAAGCTGAACATCAATCTGGACACCGTGGCGGGAGACGATTCGTTGACGGCGCTGACCAGCGGCTTCCCCGGATTGCCTGCGCTCGTACGGCGGGCGGGCGATGTGGCCAGCCTTCCGATCGGCGTGCATGAACCCCTGATGCCCGATTCGGACCATGCCAGTTTCGCATGCCACGGCATTCCGGCACTGCGCCTGCTGGCGGGCTTCGAGCGGCCGGCGTCGCGCGCACGGGCCGTCCTGGGAGCGAACGACCGGACGTCGATCGTGAAGGAGGACGAACTCCAGCGGGCGCTGCGGGCCACCTGCGCGATGGCTGGATTGGCGATGGCCCTGTCCGACGCCGAACTGGCAAACCTGGCCGAACGAAGCTGAGGAAACGCCGGACGGAATGGCTGCCCGGGCCCGTGGACGGCCCGGGAAGGGCGGCCGCGGTTGGC
Source organism: Pigmentiphaga sp. MLSB6-MA01 (assembly GCF_058793475.1). Lineage (NCBI taxonomy): Bacteria > Pseudomonadati > Pseudomonadota > Betaproteobacteria > Burkholderiales > Alcaligenaceae > Pigmentiphaga > Pigmentiphaga sp. MLSB6-MA01. The sequence continues at coordinate 361,559 of NZ_JBXAFV010000003.1, forward strand.
GTTACACTGCCCTCATATGACCGCCAAGTATCCTGCTTCCGACTCTCCCGCTTCTGCCTCCCTCCCCGATTCGCCCTGCGTAGCGGTGTGCTCCACCTTGTTCGACGACATCTGCCGCGGATGCGGCCGTACCGCCATGGAAGTCGCCAACTGGGTGCAGATGAGCCACGAGGAAAAACAGGTGGTGTGGCAACGGATCCGGGCCCAGGGCTACCCCCGCCGCAAGGGCTGACGCGGCCATGGCGCCCGCGTCATGACAGTCTTCGGCCTGTCACATTGCACAGGCTAAATGGGTCCCATCGCACCCACCCTCACGGCCCATGCGCATCGTCCTCGTCACGGATGCCTGGCATCCGCAAATCAACGGCGTCGTCCACACCTGGACGTACATGCAGAAAATGCTGACGTCCTGGGGCCACGAGCTCATCATCGTCAGCCCCACCGGCAGCCGCACCATTCCCACGCCCACCGAACCTGACGTCCGGCTGTGCGTGGAACCGCGGCGGCACCTGCTGCGCACGCTGGCCGGCCGCGAACCCGATACCCTGCACATCGCCACCGAAGGGCCGCTGGGCCTGGCCGCGCGGCGCCTGGCGCGGCAACGGGGCTGGCGCTACACCACGTCCTTCCACACCATGTTCCCGGACTACCTGCAGGCCCGGATGGGCATACCGGCGAACTGGACCTGGCGGTTCATGCGCTGGTTCCACCGGCCCTCGCAACGGGTGCTGGTCCCGACGCCAACCGTGCGGGACACGCTCGCGGCCAGGGGCCTGGGCAACCTCCACATCTGGGCGCGCGGCGTGGATACCGAGCGGTTCCGGCCCGAAGCGGGCAGCGCGCTGCCCTACCCCGGCCCGGTCTTCCTGAGCGTGGGCCGCCTGGCCAAAGAGAAGAACCTCGATGCCTTCCTGTCCCTGGACCTGCCCGGCACCAAGGTAGTGGTGGGTGGCGGTCCGGACGAAGCCCGGCTGCGGCGCAAGTTCCCCGGCGCGGTGTTCCTGGGCATGAAGCCGCACAGCGAGCTGGCGCGCTACTACGCCGGCGCCGACGTATTCGTCTTCCCCAGCCAGACCGACACCTTCGGCCTGGTCATGCTGGAGGCGATCTCCTGCGGCACGCCGGTGGCCGCCTACCGCAGCGAGGCCCCGATGGCGGTCGTGAGCGAAGGGCACACCGGCGTCCTGGACGACGACTTGCGCACGGCCTGCCTGGGCGCGCTGGAACTGTCCGGCACCGACATCCGCCAGCATGCGCTGGCGCACAGTTGGTCCGCCATCGCCTCCCGTCTGTTGGAGTTGCAGGTGCCGGCCGACCCGAAACGCGAAAAAACCGACCTGGACTGGTGTCCGCGGAGCGCGGCGTAGCGTCCCCGCGGCCCGCGGGCCGGCACGCGCCTCTCCAGGCGCGGCGGACACGGCATGCGTTCGACGCGCCCTGGCCCGGATGCGCGACCGTCCGGATTTGCTCAGATTTGCTCAGATAAGGAAACGACACCCCTCGTATCCTTTGTGTTCCCGACTGCAGGTCCATGGACATGGACGGCAGGTCGAGAGAACTGACGGTCGAAGGCAGCATCCCATGCAGGTTACCTATCCATTGCCAGCGCACCCGGCCGGGACGCTGGCGGGCGTTCGCGGCCACAGCGCGCCGCCCCTGGTCCACCACCTGCTCGCTCCCCCCGACATCCCCGAACCCGGCGCCCAGGCGCTGGCGTTCCAGCCCGTCTCCTCGTTGCTGGACGGTACCCGCAACCTCTACCAGAGCGTCACCGTTCGGCTGCTGGCGGCGCCGGATGACGACGCGCCGGCCGCGCCCGGCATTCCGCTCGTCCAGGCCGTGATGGCGGTCCTGCGCGACCACTCCTGGGTCACGCTGGGGTGCGCCGTTTCGGCGGGCACGCTGGCCGACGGATCGGGCTGGGCCGAGGTCCTGGATGAACTCCGCGCCGACAACCAGCTCGCCCGCCGGCTGGTGATCGAGCTGGCCCAGGACGACGACCGGCTCCGCACCCGGCAAGCCCTCGGACTTGCCGCCCGGCTGCGCCGGCTGGGCTGCCTGCTGGCCGTCGACGACTTCGGGACGGCCGGCGGTACCGTGGACTTCCTGCTGGATGCCCGGCCCGACATCGTCAAGATCGCCCCGGCTTACCTGCGCCGCGCGCGCAGCCTGCATGGCGCGGGCGAAACGTCCGGCCTGATCCGGCTGTGCCGCCGCCTGGCTCCCGCGGTCGTCATCCAGGGCGTGGACGACCCCGCCGACCTGCCGCGCCTGCCTCGCGAGGCAGGCGTCTGGATCCAGGGCGGCCTGTCGGGCCCCCCGGTGCTGCGCTCGCCCTGGCTGCGGCACAGTCCCAGGCGCCTGGCGACTTGCGCCACGCCGCGGGTGGGCGAACGCCATTGAGCGGCGAGACGATATCCATGCCGCCCTCCCACCCCCGGAATGAACGCGGCGCCTCCGCCGCCACGGCCCGCCCTTCGCGAAAGGCGCCGCGCCGAAGCGCCAGGCGCATCCCGCACAGCGATTTCGCGCTGGCCATCGCCCCTCCGGCTTCCCAGCAGGCGCGTACCAACAAGCGCGTCCTGGTGGCGGACACGGGCAAGCGGTTCTGCGCCGATGTCTGCGACTTCCTGAGCCAGCACGGCTGCCACGCGCGAGCCGTCCACGATCTGCGGCATCTGCTCCAGGCCCTGGCCGAGTGGCAGCCGACGACGCTCTTCCTGAACGCATCCCTGCCGAGCCTCGATCTGGCACAACTGGCGCCGCTGTACGCCCAGTTGCCGCGGGATTTCCTGATCGTCCTGCTGCAGGAGCCCGGCGCCCCCTTCACCTTGTCCGTACCGCCCAAGACGCCATGTCCAGCCCGTCTCCTCAAATCCCCATGCCTGACGGATCTGCGCCACTTCCTGTGACCAGGCAGGCCGCCGGCCCGGAAACCCCCGGCCGGGACAACCTGCGCCCCGCCTCCGGATGGCGCCGCATCCTGGCCCGGTTCGTCAGGAACCATATCCATGGCATGAGGCGCCACGAGCGCTACCTCATGGACGCCACCGGTAGCCGATCCCCGTCGTTGCGCCCCGCCGCGCGGCGCTGGCCGGCCGGGAGCGGTCCCCGCTCCATGACCGCCCCCCGCGCGTTTTCGTTCCAGGGCATCGAGCGCGTCCTGCCGGACTCGCGCGGATGGCACCATCAACCCTGGGGCGAGGACTGGATGGGCCAGCTGCACCGCTTCGACGACCTGAATGCCGCCGACGCCGACCAGCGGCAGGGCTGGCACCGGGCCCTGGTCCTGAACTGGACCCTCGCCAACGGCCCTGGGCACGGCCCGGGCTGGGCCGCGCCCAGCCTGGCGCCCCGCATCGTCAACTGGATCAAATGGGACCTGCGCTGCGGCGGGCTGGCCAACGAGACCACCCTTCGCAGTCTCGTCGTCCAGGTCCGCTACCTGCGCCAGTTTTTCTCGCGCCACTGGCGCGACGGCTCGGCCCCGGACGTCGCCAAGGCGCTGATCTTCGCCGGCAGCTACTTCGGCGACAACCGCGAATCGCGGGCCTGGCTGCGCAAGGGCCTGCGAGCCCTGGGCACGCTGGCGCCGACCGACCTGTCCACGGAAGACCTGCGAGACCTGGCGCTGCTATCCCTGGTCTATCCGGACCTGCATCCGCCCCACGGCCACCGCTGACCCTTACGCGACGCCGGCGGGCAGCGGCGATGCGTCGGCATGCTCGATCATGGCGGCAAGCAGCAGATCGGTCAGCTCGGCGCGCCGGCTGGCCGCCGCCGGATCGGCCCAGAGATTGCGCTGTTCCAGCGGATCCTTTTCCAGGTCGTAGAGTTCGCACAACGCCCGGTCATCCGACTGCGTGATGCGCCACTGTTGCGTCAGCAACGTGCGCAGCCGGAAACGCCGCGGACGCCCGAACTGGAACATGACGGGCTCGTTCTCGATCAGCACGCCCGGCCTCGGCAGCGCAGCGCCGCACGCCAGGGCATCGCGCAGGCTCAGGCCCTGCATGCCGTTGTAGGCGGCGATGCCCGCCCGGTCGAGCACGGTCCCGGCGATGTCCAGTGTCCCGGCCGGCCCCTCGAACCTCGCTCCGCGCCTGGCATCCGGCAGCGCGGGGTCGCTCCAGATGAAGGGCACCCTGACCACGCCCTGGTAATGCATGGGTCCCTTCAGCATGACGCCATGGTCCCCCATCATGTCGCCGTGGTCGCTGGTGAAGATGACGAGGGTGTTCTCGCGCAGCCCCAGGCGGTCCAGCGCCGCCATCACGCGGCCGACCTGCTCGTCGATCAGGCTGATCATGCCGTAGGTCAGGGCCGTGATCTCGCGGCACTCTCGTTCCGAGACGGGGAAGGCCGTGTAGCCCTCGCGCGTGCCGCCGCCGCGGCCGTAGTCGTGCACGCCCCGCACCAGCGGCGAGCTGCCGGGCGCGTGGAACGACGCCGGCAGCGGCACATCCGCCGGATCGTACATATCCCAGAACCGGCCCGGCGGCGTAAAGGGATGATGCGGGTCGGGAAAGGAGCACATCAGGAAGAACGGCGCCGCCGGCCCGGCTTTCGCGGCCAGGGAGGCCAGCCAGTCGCAAGCCCGTTCGCCGATGTAGGACGACGGATAGAGCGACTCCGGCATGCTCGTGCGCCAGGCCTGCGGCGCCCCGTACCCCTGGGCCGGCAGCGCCTGGTCCCGCCCGCGCAGGCTGTCGGGATCCGGATGGCGTTCGGCCAGCCAGTGGGCGTAGTCGCCCTGCACCTGGTCGCCGTGCAGCGTGCATAGCTCGACGTGATCGAAGCCGTAGTAGGGCGTATCCACGCGCCGCCGGCGCCCGGCCTTCCAGTCCGGCGTCCATTCGTTGCCATAGCCTTCCCCCATGCGCGGCCGCTTGGTCGCGTCGCGCAGGCCCTCGGCGGGCGGCCGGCGCCCTTCGGCGGGCAGCCAGGCGCGCTTGTCGGGATGGTCGTAGCCGAAGCATTGCAGGTGCGACTTGCCGATCAAGGCGGTGGCGTAGCCCGCGTCCCGCAGCAGTTCCACGAAGGTGGTCTGGTCCAGCGACAGATTGATGCCGTTGTGGACGACCCCATGCACCGAGGGCAGGCGCCCCGTCATCAGCGTCGCGCGATTGGACATGCAGGTCGTGCTGGCGGCGTAGAAACGCTCGGCGCGCACGCCCGCCGACGCCAGCGCATCGATGTGGGGCGTACGCAGCGCGGGATTGCCGTAGCAGCCCAGGTGGTCGGCCCGGTGCTGGTCGGTGATGAAGATCAGGATGTTGGGCGCGGACATGGCTCAATCCGCCTGGATCTTGAAGCGCTTGACGATCTCGCCGTATCGCTCGTAGTCGTCGCGCGTGGCCTTGGCCAGCACCTCGCGCGGTCCGCCCACGACCAGTTCACCGCGCTGCTTGAAGTGCTCCGCGGCATCCGGTTCGCGCAGGGCCGCGTTGATCCAGGCATTCAGCCGGTCGGCCAGCGGGGGGGCCAACCCTGCCGGACCATAGACGCCGAACCAGATATTCACGAACACGCCCGGGAAGCCCTGCTCCGCCATCGTGGGCAGGTCGGGGATCAAGGGGCTGCGGCGCTCGTCCACGACCGCGAGCGGCACCAGCCGCCCCGCCTCGATGTAGGGCCTGGCGCCGCCGTAGCCCAGATAGATGAGCTTGACCTGCCCGCCCAGCGCGTCGTTCAGCGCCGGCCCCACCCCGCGGTAGGGAGAATGCAGCAGCGACAGCCCGGCGGCGCGATTGAACAGTTCACCGGCGATGTGCATGGGCGAACCGTTGCCGGAGGTTGCATAGGCCAGGGGCGGCCCGCTCCGGGCAAGCTCGGCCAGTTCGCGGGCATTCCTCACGCCCAGGCTTGGATGCGCCAGCAGCAGCATGGGCGTGGAGGAAATCATCGCGATGGGCGTGAAGTCCCGCTGCACGTCGAAGGTATAGCCCAGGTTCCGGGGCAGGACGTGAGGGGCCATGGCGAAGGTGTTGGCGGTGACCAGCAGGGTGTAGCCGTCGGGGTCGGCGCGCGCCACCATGCCGGTACCTATGCTGCTGCCCCCGCCGGGACGGTTGCTGACCACCACCGGCTGTCCCCAGGCCTTGCCCAGCTTCTCGCTCAGCAGCCGGGCGATGGGGTCGACCCCGCCCCCTGGCGGGAAGGGCACGACCAGCGTCACCGGCCTGGCGGGAAACCCCTGGGCCACCGCTGACCGGGGCAGCAGCCCGCCGCCCGCGAGCCAACCGGCCGCCAGCCCGGCCGCCATGCGCAATCCCGCGCGCCGGCCGGGCCCGATGCCGTCCTTGCACTTGCCATCCATGACTCGTCTCCCCAAAGGCGTTCGATGCACGCGCAGTCTAGGGTGGTCGATATTTATCGTGTAGTAGATAATCGCTTGAATCACTTTCAATTTTTATTTGCAAATAAATGGACCACCTGCGGCTCATCGTCACGTTCGCGCGGGCGGCCGAAGCGGGCAGCTTCAGCAAGGCGGCCCGGACGCTGGGTGTGACGCCGCAGGCCGTCAGCGCCCAGATCCGGCAGCTCGAACAGCAGGTGGGCGTGCGCCTGTTCTACCGCACCACCCGCAGCATCAACCTGACCGAGGAAGGCCGGGCTTTCCATGAGCGCTGCCGCGCCGGCATGGAAACCATCCAGGGCGGACTCGACGTCCTGCGCGACCGCACCGAACAGATGGTGGGCACGGTCAGGCTGGCGCTGCCCTATGCCATCAGTTTTGAGCTCGTCGCGCCGCTGATGGGGCGTTTCATGGACCACCACCCCCAGGTCAGGGTCGATATGCTGACCCTGAATCAATTGCCGGACGTCGTGGAGCACGGCGTGGACGTGGGCATCATCGGCGGCGAGCTTCCCAGTAGCTCGCTGGTCGCCCGCAAGGCCGGGGCCTTCAACCATGTGCTGTGCGCCTCGCCGGCCTACCTGGACGAATGGGGCATGCCGGGCCACGTGGACGAATTGCGGGACCACCGCTGCGTGCTGCTGCGCCACCCCCGCACGGGCAGGCTCTGGCCCTGGACCTTCCAGTCAGGCGGCGACATCGTCACGCTCAACCCCGAGGGCGCGCTGTCCGTGCAGGACGCCGAAAGCCAGCACCGCGCGGTGCTTCACGGCGCGGGCATCGGCCAGATCGCCAGCTACTACGCGGCGCCGCACATCCGCGCGGGCAGGCTGCGCCCCGTCTCCATCGGCTACGTCTCGCGCCAGGTCGACGTCCATCTCTACCTGCCCCAGCGCGACCACATCCCCCTGCGCTGCCGCGCGCTGGCCGACTATCTGCTGGCCGAACTCAAGCGCAATCCGGACCTGGTCCCCGCGACATTCTGATGCCGGATTCGCCCGCACCGCGCCTTCGCCTGTCATGCCGACGACGCGGGAACCCGCTACAATGCCCCCCACCTGAGGAGCGTTGCGACGACCGGCATTCTTGCCAGGCCGCCAGGCTCAGGTAACGGATCGGACCCGGCCCGCCAAGGCTCCGCCGGTCCACGGCAACGGCGCTCGCCCCACATCCTGCCCCTTGCAGGCCATGCGGCGAGCCCTCCCGGCTCACGCCGCGGCGTCAAAGGGCAAGCACTTTGGAGTCCTCATGAACGCTGTACCCAACGCCCAGACCCCCGACCACCGCATCGCCGACATCGCCCTGGCCAACTGGGGCCGCCGCGAGATCAGCATCGCCGAAACCGAAATGCCCGGCCTGATGGCGATCCGCGAGGAATTCACCGCCACCCAGCCGCTCAAGGGCGCCCGCATCGCCGGCAGCCTGCACATGACCATCCAGACCGCCGTGCTGATCGAGACGCTCAAGGCGCTCGGCGCCGACGTGCGCTGGGCCTCGTGCAACATCTTCTCGACCCAGGACCACGCCGCCGCGGCCATCGCCGCCTCGGGCACGCCGGTGTTCGCGATCAAGGGCGAATCGCTGGCCGACTACTGGGAATACACCCACCAGATCTTCGAATGGCCGGCCGGCGCCCACGCCAACATGATCCTGGACGACGGCGGCGATGCCACGCTGCTGCTGCACCTGGGCACCCGCGCCGAACAGGACGCCACCGTGCTGGCCAAGCCCGGCAGCGAAGAGGAAGTCGCGCTGTTCGACTCGATCCGCAAGACCCTCGCGCGCGATCCGAAGTGGTACTCCACCCGCCTTGCCCAGATCAAGGGCGTGACCGAGGAAACCACGACCGGCGTGCACCGCCTCTACCAGATGTCCAAGAAGGGCGAGCTGGCCTTCGCCGCGATCAACGTCAACGACTCGGTCACCAAGTCCAAGTTCGACAACCTGTACGGCTGCCGTGAATCCCTGGTGGACGGCATCAAGCGCGCCACCGACGTCATGGTCGCGGGCAAGGTCGCGGTCGTGTGCGGCTACGGCGACGTGGGCAAGGGCTGCGCCCAGGCGCTGGCCGCGCTGCGCGCCCAGGTGTGGGTGACGGAAGTCGATCCCATCTGCGCGCTGCAGGCCGCGATGGAAGGCTACAAGGTCGTGACCATGGACTACGCGGCCGACAAGGCCGACATCTTCGTCACCGCCACCGGCAACTACCACGTCATCACGCACGAGCACCTGGTCGCGATGAAGGACGAGGCCATCGTCTGCAACATCGGCCACTTCGACAACGAGATCGACGTCGCCTCGCTCAAGCAGTACAAGTGGGAAGAGATCAAGCCGCAGGTCGACCACATCGTCCTGCCCTCGGGCAAGCGCATCATCCTGCTGGCGCAGGGCCGCCTGGTGAACCTGGGCTGCGCCACCGGCCACCCGTCGTTCGTGATGTCGTCCTCGTTCGCCAACCAGACCATCGCGCAGATCGAGCTCTGGAGCCGCAACGAGAACTACGCCAAGGGCGAGGTCTACGTACTGCCCAAGCATCTGGACGAGAAGGTCGCGCGCCTGCACCTGAAGAAGCTGGGCGTCCAGCTGACCCAGTTGCGCGCCGACCAGGCCGCCTACATCAACGTGCCGGTCGAGGGCCCCTACAAGCCCGGGCACTACCGCTACTGATCGTCCCCTTCCGGGGCCATCGCGCCCCGGACGCCCACCCCTTTTCCCTCTGGCAAGGAGTTCGCGATGACCCTCTTACTCGTCTGGTTGCTCAACGCCGTGGCACTGCTGGTCGTGGCCTATCTGCTGCCCGGCATCACCGTGGCGAGCTTCGGCTCGGCGCTGATCGCGGCACTGGTGCTCGGCCTGCTGAATTCGCTGGTCAAGCCGGTCCTGGTGCTGCTGACGCTGCCGATCACCGTCGTCACGCTGGGCCTGTTCCTGATCGTGTTGAACGCGCTGCTGTTCTGGTTCGCGGGCTCGATCCTGAAGGGCTTCCAGGTCAACGGCTTCTGGTGGGCGGTCATCGGCGCGCTGCTCTACAGTCTGATCTCGGGCCTGTTGTCGGCCATTGTGCCGAACTGACCCATTTTCTACAGGTTGCTCCCAAGTGAGTTCATCCGTTTCTCCCGGCGCGGCGCCGGCCGAGGCCGCGCCGGTCTTCAGTCTGGAGTTTTTCCCGCCGCGCGATAGCGCGGCGCAGGAAAAGCTGGTCCGCGCGGCCGAGCAGTTGCACGGCCTGCATCCCCATTTCGCCAGCGTGACGTTCGGCGCGGGCGGCTCGACCCGCGACGGCACAATGCTGGCGGTATCGATGTTGCAGAAGCTGGACTACGAAGTCGCACCGCATCTGTCGTGCATAGGTTCGACGGCCGAGAGTCTGCGCGACGTGCTTTATACGTACCGGCAGGCCGGGATCCGGCGGCTGGTGGCCTTGCGCGGCGATATGCCGTCGGGCATGGGCGACATGGGCGAGTTGCGCCATGCGCGGGACCTGGTCGATTTCATCCGCCGGGAAACCGGCGACTGGTTCCACATCGAGGTGGCGGCGTATCCGGAGATGCACCCGCAGGCCCAAGGGCCGGAGGCGGATCTGGATCGGTTCGTGGAGAAGATGCAGGCGGGCGCGGACAGCGCGATCACGCAGTATTTTTTCAATGCGGATGCGTATTTCGATTTCGTGGATCGGGCGACGGCGAAGGGGGTGTTGGCGCCGATCGTGCCGGGGATCATGCCGATCACGAATTTCACGCAGTTGGCGCGGTTTTCGGATATGTGCGGGGCGGAGATTCCTCGGTGGATACGGTTGCGGCTGGCGTCGTATGGGGATGATCGGGCTTCGATCCGGGCGTTCGGGCACGATGTGGTGACGGAGTTGTGCCAGACGTTGCTGGATGGGGGCGCGCCGGGGTTGCATTTCTATACGATGAACCAGGCGGATGCCACGCAGGCTGTTTGGAAAGAGCTGGAGCGTTGATGAGCGTTCGGGTTCTTTAGACGGTTGTTTCCGCCCTTGGGGCGCGGGGTGCCGTGAGGCGCAACGCAGCCGGTCCCGGCTTTGCCGGGGCTTCCCGGAGTTGGCGCGGTTGGCGGGGCGGAAACAACCTGCGGCGTCTTATGGTGTGCTGCCCTGGTCCGTGGTGTGGGGGCCGGGCATGCAACCTTCTTCGGTGATGATCGCGTCGAGCCGCATGTCGTGCGGCTCGGGTACGTGCACGTCGGGGGCCAGGCGGCCGCAGGCGTAGGCGATGCCCAGGGCCAGGGTCGCGTGGCCGCCCTGGCGCAGGGCGGCCAGGGTGCGGTCGTAGTAGCCGCCGCCGTAGCCGATGCGGTCGCCGTCCATGGTGTAGCCCAGGGTCGGGACGAGGACGATGTCGGGGACGCGGGCGGGGGTGGATTGGGGTTCGGGGATGCCGTAGGCGCCGGGGGCCATGGGAGTGTCGGGCGTCCAGGCGCGGAACTCCAGGGGGGCGGCCTTGGTCAAGATGACGGGCAGGGTCAGTTCCAGCCGGTCGTCGCGGGCCCAGGCCTGCAAGGCGGGGCGCAGGTCGGGTTCGTCGCCGATGGGCCAGAATGCCGACAGCACCACGCGCCTGCCCCCCCACGGGGCCGCGGCCAGGCAGTCGTGTATCCTGCCTTGCAGGAGGCCGGCGATGCGGGCGTCGGCCGCGGCTCGCGCCGTGGCGCTCATGGCCGCGCGCAAGGCGCGCAGGCGTGGGCGCAGGGCGGCGGCGGTGGCCTCCCTGGGTTTACCCGATGCTATTCTTGCTGCCATGGCCTATTCAGCTCTCCTCAACAGAATCCGCATTACAGCACTTGCCGCCGTCCTGGCAAGCGCCGCCGTGGGCACCACCGCCTGCGCGCAGGTCTCGGCGCCCGGGTCCGATGACGCCCTGCTGGCGGCGCGGACCGCGGTGCAGACCGGCAACTGGGACATCGTCCGTTCGCTGATCCCGCGGACGGAAGGCCATGTGCTGGCGGCCTATCCTCAATACTGGCTGCTGCGGCAGCAGTTGAACGATCCGCGCAAGCCGCTGCCCGAGTCCGAGCTGAACGAATTCGTGAACGCCCATCGCGGCACCTACCTGGCCGAGCGGTTGCGCGGCGAGTGGCTGCTGGCCGCCGCCAGGCAGGCCGACTACGCCACGGTGCGGACGCTGGCCGATACCACGGTGAACACGCCGCAGGTGGACTGCGCGGTGCTGTTGGCCATGCACGCGCGCGGCGAGCGGATCACCGCCCAGCAGGCCATGTCCAAGTTCGAGCCGGGCGACAGTTGCTGGTCGCTGTACGACCGTCTGCAGGCCGACGGCGTCATGCAGTGGGACGACTTCTCCGCGCAGATGCGCAACCTGCTGGAGACCAACACCGTCGCCCATGCCAAGCGCATGGCCCGCTATGTGTTCGACCCGGCCCAGCAGAAGACACTGAACGGCGTGCTGGACCAGCCCATGATCTGGCTGGTGCGGCAGAACACGCTGCCGCGCGACCGCGCCGGCCGCGAGCTGGTGGTGACCGCGCTGGGCCGCCTGGCGCGCAACGACCTGCAGGTCGGCTACGACTATTTCGAACGCAGCTGGGCGCGGCAGTTGCCCGCCGACGATGCCAGCTGGGTGCGCAACCAGTTCGCGCTGCAAGCCTCGTTCAAGCTCGATCCGGTCGCCGTCGCCTGGTATCGCGCCGGCGAAGGCGGCAGGCTGACCGAATACAACCAGGCCTGGCGCGCCCGCATGGTGCTGCGCCAGCAGCCCGTGGATTGGCGCACGCTGAACCGCTACATCGAACAGATGCCGCCCGCCATGCGCGAGGACCCCACCTGGGTCTATTGGCATGCGCGCGGCCTGGTCGCGCAAGGCGCCGTGCAGGACGGCCAGGCGGGTTACCGCAGCATCGCCGGCCAGTTCAATTTCTACGGCCAGCTGGCCGCCGAGGAATTGGGCATCGCCACCACCATCCCCACGTCCACGGCGCCGATCACGCCGGACGAACTGGCCAAGGCGCAGTACAACCCGGGCCTGCAGCGCGCGGTCGCGCTGTTCCGGCTGGGCTGGCGCACGGAAGGCGTGCGCGAATGGAACTACGCGCTGCGCGGCATGAACGACCGGCAACTGCTGGCCGCCGCCCAGCTCGCCCACCGCGAGAACCTGTACGACCGCGCGGTCAACACCGCCGAGCGCACGCGCGACCAGCACGATTTCAACCTGCGTTTCCTCACGCCTTTCCGCGATCAGCTGGTGGACAAGTCGCGCGAGATCGGCGTGGACGCGACCTGGGTGTATGGCCTGATCCGCCAGGAATCGCGCTTCGTCATGGATGCGCGCTCCAGCGTCGGCGCCTCCGGCCTGATGCAGCTGATGCCGGCCACCGCCAAGTGGGTGGCGCGCCGCATCGGCATGAGCGACTACGCGCAGCACCGCGTCAACGACATGGATACCAACCTGACCCTGGGCACCAGCTATCTGCGCATCGTGCTGGACGACCTGGGCGGTTCGCCGCTGCTGGCCTCGGCCGGCTACAACGCCGGGCCCCGGCGGCCCCACACGTGGCGCGCGACCCTGCCGGGCCCGGTGGAAGGCGCGATCTTCGCCGAGACCATTCCCTTCACCGAGACCCGCGACTACGTCAAGAAAGTGCTGTCCAACGCCACGTACTATGCGGCCTTGTTCACCGGACAGCCGCAGTCCCTGAAGGCCAGGCTGGGAACGGTCGTCCCGCAGACGGTGGAGACCACCGCCATACCCTGAGGAAGCACACGCCATGACCATGATCTATCCACGCATACTCGTGCTGGGCGGTTCGGGCTTCATCGGCAGCCACCTGGTGGCCCGTCTGGCTGGCCAGGGCCGCAAGCTGCTGGTCCCGACCCGCCGCTACATGAGCGCCCGCCACCTGCTGCCGCTGCCCACGGTGGACATCGCCCTGGCCGACCTGTCCGACGACGCCACGCTGGCGCGCCTGGTCCAGGGGCATGACGCGGTCATCAACCTGGTCGGCACGTTGCACGGCGAACGCGGCACGCCCTACGGCAAGACTTTCCGCGCACTGCATGTCGAACTGCCGGAACGCCTGGCCCGGGCCTGCGTGGCCCAGGGCGTGACCCGGATGCTGCACATGAGCGCCCTGGGCGCGGACTCCCAGGGCGCCAGCATGTACCAGCGCTCCAAGGGCGACGGCGAGACCGCCGTGCGGCGCGTGTTCGATGCCTGGCCCGAGGGCGCGCTGACCATCTTCCGGCCCTCGGTGGTGTTCGGCCCGAACGACCGCTTCCTGAATACCTTCGCGGCACTGGCCCGCTGCTTTCCGGTCCTGCCGGTGGCGGGCGGGTCGGCGCGCCTGCAGCCCATCTACGTGGGCGACCTGACCGACGCCATGGTCAACGCGCTGGGCGACCACCGGACCTACGGCAAGACCTATCCGGTGGCCGGGCCGCAGGCCTATGCGCTCAAGGAACTGATCGAGAAGGCGGCCGCCTGGAGCGGCCATCCCCGCCGCGTGCTGCCGCTGCCCATGGGCCTGGGCAAGCTCCAGGCGGCCGCCATGGAGATGCTGCCCGGCGCGCCGCTGGTCTCGCGGGACAACCTCGATACCCTGACGCGGGACGCGGTCCTGGACGGACCGCTGGCACCGGAGCTGGACATCCACCCCAGCTCGCTGGAAGCGCTGGCGCCCGACTACCTGGGGCAACGCGAACACACGCGCTTCGACATGTTCCGCATGCGCCATGGCCGGCGCTGACCTCGCCCGGCCGGTGCCGGATCCGGCCACCGCCGGACTGGCGGTCTTCGTCGTGGGCGGCGCGGTGCGCGACCAGTTGCTGGGGCTGCCCGCGGGCGACCGCGACTGGGTAGTGGTGGGCGCCACGCCGGAACAGATGTCGGCCCGGGGTTTCGTGCCCGTGGGCGGCGACTTTCCCGTCTTCCTGCATCCCGTCACCCGCGAGGAATACGCGCTGGCCCGCACCGAGCGCAAGTCGGGGCGCGGCTACAAGGGCTTCACCTTCCACACCGGCGCCGACGTCACGCTGGAAGACGACCTGGGCCGTCGCGACCTGACCATCAACGCCATCGCGCAGGCGCCCGACGGCCGTCTGGTCGACCCCTATGGCGGCCGCGACGACCTGCGCGCCCGGCGGTTTCGCCACGTCGGCCCGGCCTTTGCCGAAGACCCCGTGCGCATCCTGCGGCTGGCGCGTTTCGCCGCCCGTTTCCATGACTTCGCGGTGGTGCCCGAGACCCTGGAGCTGTGCCGCCGCATGGCCGCCGACGGCGAGGTCGACGCCCTGGTGCCAGAACGCGTCTGGCGCGAACTGTCGCGCGGATTGATGCAGGAACGGCCCTCCCGCATGGTGCAAGTGCTGGCCGATACCGCGGCGCTGCCCCGCGTCGCCCCCGGCCTGGCGGTGGACGGCAACCTGTTGGCCATCCTGGACGAGGCGGCTGGCGCGGGCCTGCCGCTGGCCTCGCGCTATGCGCTGCTGTGCTCGGACAGCGCCGATCCGGCCGGACTGGGCAAGCGGCTGCGCGCGTCGAACGACTGCAACGACATGGCTCGCCTGCTGCAAGTGGCCCTGGCCGACCTGCCCGGCGCGGGACAGGATCCGGAGCGCGTGCTGGCCTTGCTGGAACGCACGGACGCCCTGCGCAAGCCGGAACGCTTCGAACAACTGCTGGAAGCCGCGCGGCGGCGGCAGTCCGTGGACGCGGTCCGATGGATGGCGTGGCGCGACACGGTCAAGGCGGTCGACGCCGGCGCCATCGCCGCCCGGCATGCCGGCCAGCCCGGCGGCATCCGCGAGGCCGTGCGGGCCGCCCGCCTGGCCGCCCTCGCCCCCGCCATGGACACCGGCGGCGCCTGAGCGTCCGGCCCGCCGGCTCCCGCAGGAGACGCCATGCCCACCCTGTCCCGCACCCTCGCGCTGCTTGCGGCCTGCCTGGCCGCGACGGCCGCGCACGGCCAGGAAACCGTCTCGCTGGCGCGCGCCGACGGACAGTCCGTACCCGCCGTCGCCTATGCCCCCGCCGGCCCGCGCTGCCAGGGCATCGCGGTGGTGTCGCCCGGCGCGGGGGGCTCCGAGAAGGGATACGGCTACCTGGCCCGGGCCATGTCGGACCAGGGCTATCTGGCCATCGTGGCCGGGCACGTCGAAAGCGGTCCGCGGGCCCTGCACTCGCGCATCCGCGAGGAAGGCCTGCGCGAGGGCCTGGCCGAACTCGTGGCCGACCCCCAGGCCTACCGGGCGCGGCTGATGGACGTGGCCGCGGCGCGGGCCTGGGCGGCGAGCCGCTGTCCCGGCGGCGATGCCATCCTGCTCGGCCACTCCATGGGCGCCGCCACCGCCCTCATCGAGGCCGGCGCGCGCAACCGGCTGGCGGTGCACGGCCGCGACGCCTTCGACGCCTATGTCGTGCTGTCGCCCCAGGGCCCGGGCAGCGTCTTTCCAGAACAGGCCTGGCGCGGCATCGCCAAGCCGGTGCTGTCGATTACCGGAACCCGCGACGGCGGACAGGACCGGACCGACTGGCGCGCACGCACCCTGGCATTTGCCGACATGCGCCCCGGCTGCAAATGGCTGGCGGTCATCGACGGCGCGACTCACCTGAACTTCGCCGGCCTGGGCCTGGGCCAGGCGCGCGTCGAAGAAGCCACCGTATCGGTGCTGCGGTCTTTCCTGCTGGCCCGCGGCCAGGACGGCTGCACGCCTCCCGACCCGCCCGGGCGGGTCGAGATCCGGGCCAAGTAGCGCCGGCCCGCTTTAAGCGGCCTTTAAGACAGTATTGATAGCGTGGAAGCCATTTCCACGCGGATGCCCGTCATGTCCCTCGCCATGCCCCGCCCCGACGACCCGGCCGCAGACGCCGGCCCGGCCCCCCGCGACATTCGCGGCCAATTGCGCCTGGGCGCCACGTGGCGGCTGCTCAGGCCCTACTGGGTGTCCGACGACCGCGGGGCGGCACTCGGCCTGCTGGCCCTGGTCGTGGGCCTGAACCTGGCCCTGGTGGCCGCCAACGTCTGGCTGACCAACTGGAACCGGGTTTTCTACAACGCCCTGGAAGCGCGCGATTTCGCGGCGTTCAAGCTGCAACTGGCGCATTTCTGCGCGATCGCGGCGGCATTCATCGTCATCGCCATCATGAAGCAGTTCTACACCATGATGCTGGAGATGCGCTGGCGCACATGGCTGACCGACCACTGGCTGCACCGCTGGACCGCGGGGCAGGCGTACTACCGGGTGGAGCAGTCGCATGGCGCCGACAACCCCGACCAGCGCCTGGCCGAGGACCTGCGCACACTGGCCAGCACCAGCCTGACGCTGTCGCTGGGCCTGCTCAATTCGGTGGTGACGCTGCTGTCCTTCGTCACGCTGCTGTGGACCATCTCGGGACCGCTGGTTTTCGCGCTCGGCGGCAAGACCATTTCCATCCCCGGCTACATGGTGTGGTTCGCCGTCCTGTACGCCGTGGCGGGATCCTGGCTGACCCACAGGATAGGCAAGCCGCTGATCGGCCTGAGCTTCCGCCAGGAACAGACCGAGGCCGATTTCCGCTACGCGCTGATGCGGCTGCGCGAAAACGCCGAAGGCATCGCGCTGTACGGTGGAGAACCCGCCGAGCGCGCGGGGCTGCGCGGGTCGTTCGACCACATCCGCGAGAACTGGCGCTGGCTGATGGTCTATACGCGCCGGCTGGTGTTCGTGAACTCGGGCTATGGCCAGGTCGCGATCGTCTTTCCGCTGATCGTGGCCGCCCCGCATTATTTCTCCGGCGCCATCACGCTGGGCGTGCTGATGCAGATCGCCTCGGCCTTCGGCCAGGTGCAGGGCGCGCTGTCGTGGTTCGTGGACGGCTATGCATCGCTGGTGGGCTGGCAGGCCGCCGCCAACCGCCTGCTGGACTTCTCGTCCGCGCTGGGCGCGGCCGAAGCCGAGCACGGTGCGCGCGACGGCCTGCACGGCATCGCGCTGGTCGAACACGACCATCGCGCCGGACACGGCGCCATCGCCGCAGCCGGACTGGTGCTGGCCCTGCCCGGCAGCGGCGAGCGGCGGACGCTGACCGACCCCTTCTCGATGACCGTGCAACCGGGCGAACGGGTATTGGTGACAGGTCCGTCGGGGGCGGGCAAGAGCGTCCTGTTCCGCGCCATGGCCGGCATCTGGCCCTACGGCCGCGGCACCATCGAGCGCCCCGCCGACGCACGCACCCTGTTCCTGCCGCAGCGCAGCTACGTGCCCACCGGCACGCTGGCCGCCGCGCTGGACTACCCCTCGCAGCCCGGCACCCACGACGACGCCACCCTCGCCGCCCTGCTGCGCGACTGCCGGCTGGAGCGGCTGGCCGGCCTGCTGCAACGGCGCGACAACTGGGGAATGCGGCTGTCGCCGGGTGAACAGCAACGCCTGGCCGTCGCCCGCGCCATCCTGCAGCAGCCCGACTTCCTGTTCCTGGACGAAGCGACCTCGGCGCTGGACGAGGAAACCGAGGCCGCCATGTATGCCTTGCTGGTCGAACGCCTGCCGCGCGCGGCCATCGTCAGCATCGCCCACCGCAGCACGGTCGCCCGCTGGCATGGCCGCCACCTGCGCTACCGTCCCGTCCACGCGGCGGGGGACGAGCCTCGCTACCTGCCGGCCGACGAAGCGCTGCCGCGCCCGGCCTAGGCCCGCTCACGCCGCATCCGCGCCCGCGTCCCTGGCCTGGGCCGCCACCCGCTCGAACGCCGCCCTGAGCACGCCCAGCGCCGGCTTGTCGACATCCGCCCGGCGGCACACGAAGGCGATCTGCCGCCGTGGCCCGCCGCGCCCCAGCGCCAGTTCGCGGAAGCGGTAGGCCTTGCGCAGCGGATCGTAGGGCTGCGGAATGATGGAGACCCCCAGTCCCGCCGAGACCATCGCGATGATGGCGTGGCTGGACAGGAGATCGATGCGGCTTTTCATGCGCGGATGCAGGCGGCGCACGTACTGGGCGGCGATGCGGCCGCCGGTGGACGTCTTGTCGAAGCGTATCCAGTCGTGGCCGCGCAGCAATTGCTCGACCGTGTCGCCCCGCGCGTCGGGCGGGGCCACCAGCACCATGGCCTCGTGCATCAGCGTCTGCCAGTGGAGCCGGCTCGATCCGCCCGATTGCGGCCGCACCAGCACCGCGGCGTCGATCGCGCCGTCCCGCAGCTCGCCCAGCAGCCGCTCCGAGCGGCCGCGGGCCAAGTGCACGTCCAGTTCGGGATAGTCCGATTGCAGCACCTTCATCGCCATGGGCAGCAGCGTGGCCTGGATGGAATCGATCGTGCCCAGCGCGACCTTGCCGGAGACGCGCGTCTGGCGGCGCGCGCGCAGCGCATCCAGCGATTCCAGCGTGCCCTGGACCAGCGCCGCGAGCTCGTGGGCGAACGGCGTGGGACGGGCCTGGCGCGCCGCCCGGTCGAACAGGGCTTGCCCGAAATGCTGCTCCAGGTACTTGATGTGCTGGCTGACCGCGCCCGGCGTCAGATTCACTTCCTCCGCGGCCGCCGCGAAGGTGCCTCGGCGCAGGACGGCGCACAGGGTCTGCAGGAATTCCAGTTTCATTAGATTTCCTAAACTGACGTATCACGAAAAATCGCTTTTCGTAGTTTATCCAGTGTCTAGAATCCGTCGGATAACCACGACAAGGAGACTCCCGTGAACACGTTCCCGCCCGCCCGTGCCTTGCCCCTCTTGCGTCCCGGCCGCCGCGCGGCCTGCCTGG
Source organism: Pigmentiphaga sp. MLSB6-MA01 (assembly GCF_058793475.1). Classification (NCBI taxonomy): domain Bacteria; kingdom Pseudomonadati; phylum Pseudomonadota; class Betaproteobacteria; order Burkholderiales; family Alcaligenaceae; genus Pigmentiphaga; species Pigmentiphaga sp. MLSB6-MA01. The sequence goes on from NZ_JBXAFV010000003.1 coordinate 380,624, forward strand.
CCGCGGCGCTGGCCTGCGCCGGGCCGGCGCAGGTCCTGGCCATGGAAGCCTTCCCCGCCCGGCCGATCACCCTGATCGTGCCCAATCCGCCCGGGGGCTCCAACGACGTGTTCGCGCGCGCGATCGGCAAGCGCCTGGGCGACGCGCTGGGCCAGCCCGTGGTGGTGGACAACAAGGCCGGCGCGGGTGGCAGCGTGGGCGCGGGGCTGGCGGCGCGCGCGCAGCCGGACGGCTATACGCTGCTGTTCGTGTCGTCCACCTACACCACCAACGCGGCCATCCAGACCAGCCTGCCGTTCGATCCGGTGCATGCGTTCGCGCCGGTCGCCATGGTGGCCAAGGGGCCGATGATCCTGACGGTGAACAACGAGCTGCCCGTCAAGACGCCGCAGGAACTGCTCGCGCTGGCGAAAAGCCAGCCTGGCAAGCTGAACTACGCCAGTTCGGGCGTGGGCAGCATCAACCACTTCGCCACCCACCAATATGCCCAGGTCGCGGGCGTGCAGATGACACACGTCCCGTACAAGGGCATGGCGCCGGCCATCAACGACCTGATCGGCGGACATATCCAGGTGCTGATCGCCAGCGGCCCGTCCATCCTGCCCACGGTCAAGGCAGGCAAGGTGCGCGCGCTGGGCGTGACCAGCGCCACCCCGTCGGCGGTGGCGCCGGGGCTGGCGCCGCTGGCCGCCAACGGCGCGCCGGGCTACGAATCGGGACTGTGGTGGGGCATCCTGACGCCTTCGGGCACACCGGCTCCCGTCGTGGCTCGCCTGAACACCGAGATCAATCGTATCCTCGGCCAGGACGAGATCAAGGACTTGCTGCTGCGCGAAGGCGCCGAACCGGACCCCAAGACGCCGGACGCATTCGGCGCCCAATTGCGCGGCGACATCGAGCAATGGCGGCGCATCGCCCGGCAGGCGGACATCAAGGCGGACTGATGGCATCGTTGAAACAACGCGGTTACGAACCTGGCGCGGGCGGCCCGCTGTCGGGCGTGCGCATCCTGGACCTGTCGCGGCTGGTGGCGGGCAACACGCTCACCCAGGTGCTGGCGGACTTCGGTGCCGACGTGGTCAAGGTGGAAAGCCCGGACGGCGACACCCTGCGTGCCTGGCGCACCGAGGACGTGGACACCAACTGGAAGCTGTACGCGCGCAACAAGAAGAGCCTGGGCCTGGACCTGCGCCAGCCCGTGGCGCGCGACCTGCTGCTGGCGCTGGCGGAATCGGCCGCGGTGCTGGTCGAGAGCTTCAAGCCGGGCGTGCTGGAGGCCATGGGCCTCGCGCCCGACGTACTGCTGGCGCGCAATCCGCGCCTGGTCGTGGTGCGCATCTCGGGCTGGGGCCAGACCGGGCCTTATCGCGGCCGGCCCGGTTTCGGCACGCTGGTCGAGGGCATTTCCGGCTTCGCGTCCATGAACGGCTTCGCCGACCGCGAACCCGTGCTGCCGCCCATGTACCTGGCCGACACGGTGGCCGGGCTGTACGGCGTGGCGGGACTGCTGATCGCGCTGCGCGAGGTCGAGGTCAACGGCGGGCAGGGACAGGTGATCGACCTGCCCCTGCTCGATCCGCTGTTCGCGGTGCTCGGCCCGCAGGCCGCCAATTACCGCCTGACCGGACGCGTCAAGCCGCGCACCGGCAGCCGGTCCACCAACTCCGGCCCGCGCAACGCCTATCGCTGCCGGGACGGCCTGTACGTGGGCCTGTCGGCCTCCACCCAGAAGATGGCCGAACGCCTGTTCGCATCCATCGGCCGGCCCGACCTGGCCGCCGATCCGCGCTACCGCACCAACGCCGGCCGCGTGCGCCACGCCGAAGAACTCGATACCCTCATCGGCACCTTCATCGCGCAGCGCACCCAGGCCGAGAACGTCCGTTTCTTCGAGGAAGCGCAGGTCACCATCGGCCCCATCTACGACATCTCGCAGATCGTCGACGATCCGCACTTCGTCGAGCGCGAGATCCTGGCCGACTATCCCGACCCCGACATGGGCGCCTTCCCCATGCACCACGTGGTGCCGCGCATGGGCGGCACGCCCGGCGCGATCCGCTCCCCCGCGCCGGCCATCGGCCAGCACAACCGCGAAGTGCTGGCCGGGCTGGGCGTGGACGACCGGCGCTACCGCGAGCTGGTGCGGGGCGGCGCCGTGCATCGGGAAAACGAGGACGACTGACGTCCGCATCCTTCCAGGAACACGCCATGCGCAGCAAACTCTTCGTACCCGGCTCGCGGCCCGAGCTGTTCTCCAAGGCGCTGGCCGGCGAGGCCGACGCGCTGTCGTTCGACCTGGAAGACTCGGTCCAGGACACGCGCAAGCACGAGGCGCGCGCGGCCGTCGCCGCCTTTCTCGCCTCGCGGCCGGCCGAGCCGGGCAAGGTCATGGTCGTACGCGTCAACGGCCCGGACAGCCCGCACTTCGAGGCCGACCTGGACGCGGTGGCGCTGCCCGCGCTGGACCTGCTCAACCTGCCCAAGGCCGAAACGCCGCATGCCGTCCAGGCCGCCGCCCGGCGGCTGGACGAACTCGAGCGCCAACGGGGCATCACCCGGCCGATAGGTCTGCTGGTCAACATCGAAACCCCCGAAGCGCTGGCGCGGGCCGCGGAATTGGCCCGCGCCCACCCTCGCGTGGCGGGCCTGCAGGTGGGCCTGGGCGACCTTTTCGAGGACCTGGGCGTGGACCGCCGCGACACCGCCGCCGTCCACCACGTGCTGCTGGCCATACGGCTGGCCGCCGGCCGGGCGGGCGTCTGGGCGTGCGACGGCGCCTACGCCGACATTGCCGACCGCGACGGCTACCTGGCCGAGGCGCACATGGCCAGACGGCTGGGCTACGTGGGCAAGAGCTGCATCCATCCCAGCCAGGTGGCCGCGGCCAACGAGGCCTTCCGGCCCGGCGACGAGGAAATCCGGCACGCGGCCCGGGTACTGCAGGCGGAACAGGAAGCGGAGCGCGCCGGGCTGGGTGCCTTCACGGTGGACGGCCGCATGGTGGACGCGCCGTTCATCCGGCGCGCCCGCGCCATCATGGCAACCGCGCGCCGCCTGGGACTGACGGCGTAGCGCCCGCCCTGGCCCGGCCTACAACGCGTGGCTGCGGTCGCCGCGGCCGAATCCCGACAGCGGCCGCGCCACGCCGCGCCCCACCGCCAGGACCTTGAACAACTCGCCCATCTCGGCCGGCGACAGCAGTTTCTGCACCGGCGCCACCGCCCGCGCATACGCCTGCACGTCGGCCGGGTCCACGCGGGACAGCAAATCCATCAGCCCGGCGTTCATCAGGAAGGCGGCTTGCGAGGCATAGCCCAGCACGTCCAGGCCGCCTTCGGCCGCCGCCTCCGCCATGGCGGTGAAATCGACGTGGGCAGTGATGTCCTGCACCCCCACGGCGGCGAACGGATCGGCATGCGCCACGTGCCGCAGGTGGCACATCAGGGTGCCCTCGGCGCGCTGCGGATGATAGTACTCGGCACGCGCGAATCCATAGTCGATCAACAGCGCCGCGCCCGCCTTCAGCCACGCGCCCATGCCGCGCACGAAGGCTTCGCCCCGCAGGTTGATCTCGGACACGTAGCCCGGCAGCGGCGGCATCCGCGCCATGACCGCCTGCGCCAGCCCGGCCGGCGCGGCACGGTGCTGCCAGACGAAGCGCTCGTCGCCCTCCAGGGCGACGCCCCGCTCCTCCAGGCCGTCCCCGGTCCAGCGGAACAACCGCACGGGCATGGCATCGAGCACCTCGTTGGCCACCACGCAGCCGACGAAGGCGTCGGGCAAGGCATCCAGCCATGCCACGCGGTCGCCATAGGCCGCCAGCCGCGCGCGCTGGCGATCGCGCAGGTCCGCCGACAGTTCCACGATGCGGTAGCGCGCCGGCATGCCCAGCTCGTCCAGCGCCGCCAGCACTCCTTCGGCCAGGGCGCCGGTGCCGGCGCCGAACTCCAGCACCTCGGCGCCGCCGCAGGCCTTGAGCACCTCCGCCACCTGCCGCGCCAGGGTCTGCGCGAACAGGGGCGTGAGCTCGGGCGCGGTCACGAAATCCCCGGACGGATGCCGCCCGCCCTCGGCCAGCTTGGCGCTGCCGGCGGCGTAATAGCCCAGGCCGGGCGCATACAGGGCCTCTTCCATCCACTGGTCGAACGGCAGCCAGCCGCCGGCGGCGCGGATCCGCGCCTGGAGATGGCGGGCGACGAGGCGGGAATGGGCGCTGGAGGCGGGGTCGAGATCGGGAAGCTTGGTCATGCCGCCATTTTCCCATGACTGCGTGCCGCGCCCCCTCCTTGCTAAAATGCCCGTTTTGCCGTCATCCCGGACCGACTCGCCATGCGCGAAGCGCGCCCTTCCTCCTCCCGTCCCGCCGTCCTGATCACCGGCGCCGCACGCCGCATCGGCCGTGAAATCGCCCTGGCCTTCGCCCGCGCGGGCTGGGACGTGGCCGTGCACTACGCGACCTCGCGCGACGCCGCGCTGGAAACGCGCGATGCGCTGCGGGCGCTGGGGGTGCGCGCCGAGGCCTACGCCTGCGACCTGGCCGACCCCGCGGCCGCGGAAACGCTGCTTCCCGCCGTCCAGGCGGCCTTCGGACGGGTGGACGCCGTGGTCAACAACGCTTCCACCTTCGAGTACGACGACGTGGCCTCGTTCGACGTGGCGGCGCTGCAGACCCATATGCTGCCCAATCTGGTGGCGCCGGTGATCCTGGCGCGCGCGCTGGCGGCCGATGTGGCCCGGCGCGGCCCGGATGCGCGCGGGGCGGTGGTCAACCTGCTGGACCAGAAGCTCTGGAACTACAACCCGGATTTCTTCTCCTACACGCTGAGCAAGGCGGCGCTGGAAGCCGCCACGACCATGCTGGCCCAGGCGCTGGCGCCGGCGGTGCGGGTCGTGGGCGTGGCTCCCGGACTGACCATGATCAGCCATATGCAGACTCCCCAGCAGTTCGCGCAGACCCATGCGATGTCGCCGCTGGGCCATGCCAGCCACCCCGAGGATATCGCCCAGGCCGTCCTGTTCGCGGCGCAGAACCGTTCGATCACGGGCACGACGCTGCTGGTGGACGGCGGACAACACCTGGTCGGCTTCGACCGCGACTTCAGCATGATGAACCCGCCGGCGGGCGCCGCCGGCCAGACTTGAGCAAAACCATGGGCACACGCCGCATTTTCTTCAACCGCCTGGCCATCGATGCGCAGATCGGCATACTGGACCACGAACGCGGCGCCACCCAGCCCCTGCACGTGGACGCCGAGATCGACCTGGAAGGCGTGGACCGTCCGGCCCATGACGGCATCCAGGAGGTGCTGGACTACCGGCGGCTGCGCGAATGCATCATCGACGAATGCACGCGCACCCACGTCAATCTGATCGAAACGCTGTGCGACCGGCTGGCCGCGCGGCTGCTGGCCCAGTTCCCCGAGATCCGCGACGTGCGCCTGCGCGTGGCCAAGCCGCAGGCCTTCGCCGACTGCGCCGCCGTGGGTATCGAGGTATCCGCCAGCCGGGGCCAGGGGCACTGATGGACGCCATCGTCATCCCCGCCGCCCCTGCCGCGGACGCCGGCCGCGCGCGGCTCAAGCTGGAACGCGAGCGCAACAAGCTGGAAAAGCGCCTGATGCGCGAGACCGGCCGCGCCATCGGCGACTTCAACATGATCGAGGCGGGCGACCGCGTCATGGTGTGCCTGTCGGGCGGCAAGGATTCCTACGGGATGCTCGACCTCCTGCTCAAGCTGCGCGAGCGGGCGCCCATCGACTTCGACATCGTCGCCGTCAACCTCGACCAGAAGCAGCCCGGTTTCCCGGACGATGTCCTGCCGCGCTACCTGACCGGGCTGGGCGTGCCTTTCCACATCGAGACGCAGGACACCTATTCCATCGTCACCCGCGTCATTCCCGAGGGCAAGACGATGTGCTCGCTCTGTTCGCGGCTGCGGCGCGGCATCCTGTACCGCGTCGCCGACGAGCTGAAGGCGACCAAGATCGCGCTGGGCCACCATCGCGACGACATCCTCGCCACGTTCTTCATGAACATGTTCTACGGCGGGCAGTTGAAGAGCATGCCGCCCAAGCTGGTGTCGGACGACGGCCGCCACACGGTGATCCGGCCGCTGGCCTACGTCAAGGAAGACGACCTGATCGCCTATGCGCAATGGAAGGGCTTCCCCATCATCCCCTGCAACCTGTGCGGTTCGCAAGAGAACCTGAAGCGCAAGGAGGCCGGCCGCCTGATCGACGAATGGGAGCGTGCCTTCCCGGGACGGATCGAGAACATCTTCAACGCCCTGTCGCGCGTGACCCCGTCGCACCTGCTGGACCGCGGCCTGTTCGACTTCGCCAACCTGCGGCCCACGGGCGTGCCCGACCCGGACGGCGATACCGCTTTCGACCACATCGATCCGCAGCCCGCCCCCGCCGCCACGTGCGGCGACGAGGCCGGCGCCCCCCCGGCCGAACGCACCGTGCGCTTCTTCCGCGACGGCCCCGCGCATTGAACGCCACGCCGGTCCTGGAGGCCCGAGGCGTCGCCCGCCGCTTTCCCAACGGCGTGGATGCCCTGTCGCCGATAGATCTGACCGTGCGCGCGGGCGAGTTCGTCACGCTGCTGGGCCCGTCAGGGTGCGGCAAGACCACCCTGCTGCGCATCTTCGCCGGACTGGATACACCCACCGCCGGCAGCCTGCGGCGGCATGGCGCGGTCGACGAACTGTCCTACGTGTTCCAGGATGCCACCCTGATGCCCTGGGCCTCGGTGGCCACCAATGTGCGGCTGCCCCTGGACCTGGAGCGCGGCCCGCGCCGGCAGCCCATGGAAGCCCGGCGCGGCCGGGTGCGCGAGGCGCTGGAACGCGTGGGATTGACCGACTTCGCCGCCGCGCGCCCGAGCGAACTGTCCGGCGGCATGCGCATGCGCGTATCCATCGCCCGCGCGCTGGCGACCGAGCCCAGCCTGCTGCTGATGGACGAACCCTTCGGCGCGCTGGACGACATCACCCGCCAGCACCTGGACGATGAACTGCTGGGCCTGGCCGCCCGGCAGAACCTGACCGTGGTGTTCGTGACCCACAGCATCTTCGAGGCCGTCTACCTGTCGAGCCGCGTCATCGTCTTGTCGCGCCGGCCCGGCCGCATCGTGGCCGACATTCCCATCGAGGCCTCCGCCCGCGACGCCGCCTTCCGCGTCTCGCCCGCCTTCGCCATGCAGGCCGCGCGCCTGCAGGCGGCGCTGCTGGAGGGGCAGCAATGAACTCCTGGCTGCGCCTGGGCGCCCCTGTCGTGGTCGCGCTGATCGTGATCGGGCTGTGGCAGGCCCTGGTGCGCGCGTTCGACGTCCCCATCTACCTGGTGCCCGCGCCAACGGACGTGGCCCAGGCCCTGGCGCGGGACTGGGACCTCCTGTCCGGTTCGCTCTGGGTCACGCTGGAAATCACCGGCCTCGCGCTGCTGGCGGCCACCGTGCTGGGGGTGCTGCTGGCCTTCCTGTTCGTGCAGAGCCGCGTCATCGAGGCCAGCCTGTTTCCCTACGCGGTACTGCTCCAGGTCACGCCCATCGTGGCGGTCGCGCCGCTCATCATCATCTGGGTCAAACACACCCTGGTGGCGCTGACCCTGTGCGCCACCATCGTCGCGATCTTCCCCATCATCAGCAACACCGTGCTGGGGCTGCGCAGCATCGACCCCGGCCTGCTCGACTTCTTCCGCCTCAAGCGGGCCAGCCGCTGGCAGATCCTGTGGCGGCTGCGCCTGCCGTCGGCCCTGCCGGCCTTCTTCGGCGGCCTGCGCATCGCCTGCGGCCTGGCCCTGATCGGCGCCGTCGTGGCCGAATTCGTCGCCGGCACCGGCGGCTCGCAGACCGGCCTGGCCTACCAGATCCTGCAGGCCGGCTACCAGATCAATATTCCCCGCCTGTTCGCCGCGCTGCTGCTCATCACCCTGGCCGGCGTGGTGCTGTTCGCGGCGATGACGCTGCTGTCGCGCGTCGTGCTGCGGGGCTGGCACGAGATGCGGTAAGCCATCCAGGACCTGCCTGTCCTGTTTTCGCCACGCCTCATGTGCTACCCTGTACTTATCATGTAACACATCGGGAGCAGCGCCATGAGCGAGGCAACCTTTACATTCAGGGTCGATGAGTCGCTGAAGACCGCTTTTGCCACCGCGGCCAAGGCTCGCGACCGGACCGGCGCCCAACTTCTACGCGACTTCATGCGCGAGTTCGTGCAGCAACAACATGAAGCGGCCGAACATGACGCCTGGTTCCGCCGCGAAGTGAAAGCCGGGCAGGACTCCGCGAATGGCGGCCGTCTGGCACCGGCCGCCGAGGTCGAAACCCGATTCGCAGCCCGTCGGGCTGCCACGCGACGCCGGCTTGAACAGTCGGAATGATCCGACTGTATTGGACATTCGAGGCCATTGGCGACCGTGAATCGATCTATGACTACATCGAGACCGACGACCCTGTCGCCGCACTCGCCCTCGACGAACTGTTTGAAGAAAAATCCGGCCGCCTGGTCGACCACCCGGACATGGGCCTGCCTGGCCGTGTCGCCGGTACCCGGGAACTCGTCGTACACAGGCACTATGTGCTGGTTTATGACATGACCGGCGAGAAAATTCGTGTACTGCGTGTACTGCACGCAGCCCGGCAATGGCCACCATCCAAGGAGTGAGGCATATGAAAAACACCCCCATCGCGGGCCTCCTGGCCGCCCTGCCTCTGGCCCTGGCCTTCCAGGCCCACGCCCAGGCCCCCGCGCCCGCCGACAAGCTCGTCTTCGGCTCGAACTGGTACGCCCAGGCCGAGCACGGCGGTTTCTACCAGGCCCTGGCCGAAGGCCTCTACAAGAAGCACGGGCTGGACGTCACCATCAAGATGGGCGGTCCGCAGATCAACGTGCTGCAATTGCTGCTGGCCGGCCAGTACGACGTCGCCATGGGCGACGACCTGCAGACCTACAAGGCGGTCGAGCAGGGCCTGCCCCTGGTCACGGTGGCCACCACCTTCCAGCAGTCGCCCACCGTCCTGGTATCCCACCCCGGCCCCAAGACCCTGGGCGACCTCAAGGGCAAGACCCTGTACATCGGCCAGGCCAGCGAAACCACCTACTGGCCCTGGCTCAAGACCAAGTACGGCTTCACCGAAGCCCAGAAGAAACCCTATACCTTTTCGGTCCAGCCGTTCCTGGTGGACAAGAACTCCGCGGTGCAAGGCTACCTGGCGTCCGAGCCCTACACCATCGAGACCCAGGGCCGCTTCAAGCCCACGGTGTTCCTGCTGGGTGCCTACGGCTACCCCCCGTATGCGCAGACCATCGTCGCCACCAAGTCGGGGCTGGACGCGAAGAAGGACGCGATCCGCCGCTTCGTCGAGGCCAGCGCCGAGGGCTGGAAGAGCTACCTGAAGAATCCCGCCCCCGGCAACGCGCTGATCCTGAAGGACAACCCGCAGATGACGCGGGCGCTGCTGGACTACGGCGTCAAGGCGCTGCGCGACGCGCGGCTGGTCGACGGCGGCGACGCCCGGACGCAGGGCCTGCTGACCATGACCGACGCGCGCTGGAAGAAGACCTATGACTTCATGGTGCGCGAGAAGCTCTTGAGTCCCAAGGTCGATTACCGGTCGGCGTTCACGACCGACATCGTCGACCAGGTCCATGTGCTGCCCTGACCCGTCGCGCGCGCTTCCGAGGCGGGCCCGCCGTGCATAGCGACGAACTCGACTGCTTCTACCAGGTCGCCCTGTGCGGCGGCATACGCAAGGCCTCGGAGCGGCTGGACCTCGCGCCCTCGGTCGTGAGCCGGCAGATCGGCCGCCTGGAATCGGAACTGCAGATCAAGCTGTTCGACCGCAACAGCCGCAACATGACCCTGACGCCCGCGGGCGAGGTCTACCTGAACTACGTCGAGAGCCTGCGCCAGAACCGCAAGCTGGTCCTGGAGGAACTGGACGCGCTCAAGGGGCTGCGCACCGGCCATGTGAAACTGCGCACCATAGAAGGCCACGCCGCCGAACTGGCGGCCTCCACCATCGCGACCTTCCGGCGGCAGTACCCCGGCATCACCTTCGAGCTCGCCATGGACGGCAGCGACCAGATCATGGCGGCCATCGAGGCCGGGCGGGCGGACATCGGCATCGCGCTGTCGCCGCGCGCGGCCAGCGCGGTCGAATGCGCCGTCCGCCTGCCGGCGCCGCTGTGCGCGGTGGTCTGGCCCGGCCATCCGCTGGCCGGACGGGCCTCGGTATCGATGGCCGAGCTGCTGGCCTATCCGCTGGCGCTGCCTCCGCCGGACACCGGCATCCGGCACCTGCTGGACGCGGTGGCCCGCGTCGACAAGCTGGAGCTGGCGCCGGCCCTGGTCACCAGCTCGATCGCGGCCATGCAGGCTTTCGTGCGCGACCAGGGCGGCGTCGCCATCCTGCTGGGCGTATCCCTGCACCGGCAGGGTCCCGGCGCCCTGGTGGTGGGCGTGCCCTTGTCCGATCCGCTGCTGGGCCGGACCGCGCTCGAAATCTGCGTCTTGGGCAGGCGCCGCCTGACGCCGGCGGTCAACGCCTACCTGCGCCATCTGCGCGCCCACATCGAAGGTGGGCGCCAGGGCCTGGTCTAGTCCAGCGTCACGCCAGCGCGCTTGATGAAACCGCTCCACTTCTCGGTGTCCTTGCGGACGAACTCGGCCAGTTCCTGCGGCGAGCTGGTGGCCAGTTCCGCGCCCTGCTCGGACAGGCGCCGCATGACTTCCGGCGATTGCAGGCTGGCGACCACGGTGTCGTGCAGCACTTTCACCACCGGCTGCGGAATGCCCGCCGGACCCATCACCGCGTACCACAGCGAGGCATCGAAGCCCGGCAGTCCCGCCTCGGCCAGCGTGGGCAGCTCGGGCAGCACTCCCGAGCGCCTGGGCGTGGTCACGCCGATGGCGCGCAGCGCGCCGCTGCGGATGTGGGGCAGCATGGTGGGCAGGCTCTCGAAAGCCATCTGCACACGGCCCGCCAACAGGTCCACCACCGCGGGCGCCGTGCCCTTGTACGGCACGTGGGCGGTCTGCACGCCGGCCAGCTGATTGAACATCACGCCCGACAGGTGCTGGATGGAACCCGCCCCCACCGACGAGAAGTTCAGCTTGTTCGGATTGGCCTTGGCATAGGCGATCAGTTCCTTCAGGTTGTGCGCCGGCACCGAAGGATGGATGACCAGCACGTTGGCCACGGTCGCCACCAGCGTGATGGGCGTGAAATCCTTGACCGGATCGTAGGTCAGCTTGCTGTAGATGGCGGGAGCCGTCGCATGCGTGGCGGCGCTGGCCAGCGTCAGCGTGTAGCCGTCGGGCGCGGCCCGCGCCACCTGGGAAGTACCGATGGTGCCGGTGGCGCCGGGCCGGTTCTCCACGACCACCGGCTGTCCCAGGCGGGTGGCCAGTTGTTCGGCCAGCGCGCGCGACAGGATGTCGTTGCCGCCGCCCGCGGTCCAGGGCGATATCCACTGGATGGGCTTGGCCGGGTAGGCCTGGGCGCTGGCGCCTTGCCAGCCGAGCAGGCTCGCCGCGAGCAGGATGAAAGCGGAGAGTTTCCTTGCAGGATTCATGATGGGTTCCTTAGTCAAACAAGCGCCCGCCGCACGAAATCCAGGCGATCCTGTCCGAAGAACAGTTCACCGTCGATGACGAAGCTCGGCACGCCGAATATCCCGTTGGCCAGCGCTTCCCGGGTATGGTCCTCGAACAGGCCGCGGCAGGACGCAGTATCCGCCTCGGCCACCAGCTCGCGGCCGGGATAGCCGGCCTCGTCGGCGATCCGGACCAGCGTCTCCGGATCGGAAATATCCAGGTCGCGCACCCAGACCCCGGCCAGGATGGCCTGGGCCAGCGGCCAGACCGGCAGCCCGGCGCGCTCGGCGGCCAGCACCGAACAGGCCGCCAACGATTCGTCCACGGGATGATGGCGCGGCTGGTCATTGATGGGCATGCCCAGGTGGCGGGCCCAGCGCGTACGCTCCGCGCTCCGGTAGGCCCGCCGCGAGGGATGCAGTCCCGCCAGCGGCGCGCCGCCGGTTTCCTTGAACACGCGCAGCAGGTCCATGGGACGGTAGATGATACGGGCGCCCGACTCGGCGGCCAGTTCGTGCAGCCTCGGCCCGGCCATGTAGACCCAGGGCGACAGCAGCGAGAAATAAAAGGTCAGGGTCTTCACGCGCGGCCTCCGTCTTCCGGCTCCCGGGTCAGCAGCACGGCATCGAGCGCGGCGGCGCCGCGGCCGGCCTCGAACACCCGGAAAGGATTGATGTCGATGGACTCGATGCGGTCGGCGTGCTGATGCGCGAACACCGACAGGCGCACGATGGCGCGGACCAGCGCGTCCAGGTCGGCGCGGGGCCGGCCGCGCGCGCCGTCCAGCAGCGGAAAGGCCTTGAGTTCGCGCACCATGTTCATCGCGCCCTCGGGATCGACCGGCGCGATGCGCAGCGATACGTCGTCCAGCAGCTCGGCGTAGATGCCTCCCATCCCCACCATCACCACCGGGCCGAAGACGGGGTCGCGCTGCACGCCCAGGATCATTTCCACGCCCGGGGGTGCCATGGGCGCGACCAGCATGCCCTCGATGCGCGCCCGCGGCGCGGCCTGCGCGACGCGGGCGCGCATCGCGGCCCAGGCCTCGCGCAGCGCCGCCTCGTCGGCGATGTCCAGCGCCACGCCCCCCGCCTCGCTCTTGTGCACGATGTCCTGCGACAGGACCTTGAGCGCCACCGGATAGTCCAGTTCCGACGCGGCCGCGCAGGCGGCATCGAGGTCGGCCACCGCCCGCTCGGGCAGCACGGGTATCCCGACCCGGGCCAGGATTTCCTTGGCCGCATGCTCGTTGGCCGCTTCCAGCGCCGGGAACCGGGGCACGCGCGGCAGGCTGGCGAGATCGGCCGGCCCGGGGCTGGGCCGCGACAGCGCGCGCAGCGCGGACAGGGCCCGGATCGCGCGCGAGGCATCCTCGATCAGCAGGTATCCCTGGTCTGCCAGTTGGTCCTGCAATGCCTGCGGCGCCAGCATGGACAGCACCATGGCCGGCTCGGGAAACTCGCGGCGCAGATCCGCGAATATCTCGGCCAGCGGCTGTTGCAGCGGCGGCGAATACGGCATCGCGGTCAGGAAAAACACTACCGCCTCATAGCGCCCCTCGCGCAGCATCGTGCGCAGGAAACGCCGGAACAGCTCCATGTCGCTCCAGATCTGCGCCGTGCCGTCCACCGGATTGCGTACGGCGGCCAGCGGCAGCATGGCGCGCAGCTCGTCCTGGGCCGGCTGCGGCAACGGCGCCATGTCCAGTCCTTCCTGCTCGGCCACGTCCGCCATCAGCACACCCACGCCGCCCGACACGGTGAACACCCCCACCCGTCCGTCGACGATGCGTTTGCCGCTGCCCGCCGCGTAGGCGGCATCGAAGAAGGATTCGATGGAGTCGGCGCGATGCACGCCGTACTGGCGGAACAGGCTGTCGAAGACGCGGTCGTTGCCGGCCAGCGCGCCCGTGTGCGACTGCGCCGCCGCCCGCCCCACGTCCGAGCTGCCCGCCTTGACCATGACCACGCGCTTGCCGCGCTCGCGCGCCAGGGCCAGCGCGTGCACCAGCCGGTCGGGGCTGCGGCAGCCTTCCATGTAGCCCATGATGACGTCGGTCTCGTCGTCGCGCGCGAAGTGGGCCAGGCAGTCGGCCATCTCGACGTCGCACTCGTTGCCGGTGGTCACCCAGGCGCCCAGCGGCAGGCCGCGGCGGCGGGCCATCACCAGCGCCTGGCCGCCGAACGCGCCGCTCTGGCTGACCAGCGCGGTGCGCCCCAGGCGCGGCAGCCCCAGGTCCACCATGAAAGCGAAGCTGGCGATCAGGCCGACGCGGAAGTTCATCACGCCCATGCAGTTCGGACCGATGATGCGCATGCCGCTTTCGCGCGCCAGCGCCGACAGCCGGGCCTGCATGGCGGCGCCTTCCGGCCCGACTTCAGCGAAACCGGCGCTGAACACCGTCATTGCCTTCACCCCGCGGTCGGCGCAGGCCTGCGCGGCGTCCAGCACGGCCGAGGCCGGCAGCGCCACGACCGCATGGTCCACGCCCCACGGCAACTCGCCGACGCTGCGCAGGGCCGGCAGCCCCTGCACCTCGCCGCCCCGGGGGTTCACCGGCAGGATGGTCCCGGCATAGCCGTGCGCCTTCAGGAACTTGATGGGACGCCCGCCTATCTTGAGCGGATCGGCCGAAGCCCCCAGCACGGCGATGGCGGCCGGCGAGAACAACGGATCGAGGGAACCGGCCGCGTGCTCGCGGACGGGGGATTCAATTCGGTCCAGCATGGTGCAGGGGTCCTCCGGACAAGGCGGGAAAGCCGCAGTCCTTGACGGCGATGACATCGATGAATTCGGCTCGAGGCGCCAGGCCCTCGGCCAGGCAGGCGCGCGCCGCCTCGGCCCAGGCGGCGTAGGGCGGCACGGGCTCGCCCGCGGCCCGCAGCCGGCGGGCGATGCGGGTGCGCGCCGCGGCGTCGGGCGCGTCGGCGGCCTTGGCCAGCGCGCGCTCGGCGAAGAACAGATGAAGCAGGGCCCGGGCCTGCGGGCCCGCGGCCAGTTGCGCGAAACACTCGCGCTCGGCCTCGCAACCCTGTTCGAAGGGCAGGACCGCGGCGGCCAGGATCAGGTCGATGGCTCGCGGACCGGCATCGCGGCCGGGGAAGACCTGCGCGGCCACGTCCAGGTAGCGCGCCCGCTGCGCGCCGGCATCCACGCCGCCCGGCACGGACAGTTCCGCGGTGCGCCGCCACGGCAGGCGGCCCGACGCGATGTCGTTCGCGCGGCGCACGGCGGCGGCCACCGGATCGTCGGCCACCTCATCCAGCAACCCCTGGGCCAGCGCGGTCGCGGCATCCACGCCCCGGGCACGCGCCACCATGTCCAGCGCCGCCTCCAGGCCCACCAGGCGCGGCAGCCGCTGCGTCCCGCCGGCGCCGGGCACCAGGCCCAGGTTCAGTTCGGGCAGCATCAGCAACGCATCGTCGGCGCCGACCCGCGCATGGCAGGCCAGGGACAGCAGCGTGCCGCCGCCTATGCACTTGCCGCGCACCGCGGCCACGACGGGCTTGGGGAAAGTCTCGATGCGCCGGGCGAGATCGGCCATGCGGACCGTGCCCGGGGCATCGGGCCGGCCGACCTCGCGCAGGTCGCCGCCGCCCGAAAACATGCGCCCCGTGCCGGCCACGACCACACCGCGCACGGACGCGTCGTGCTCGATGCAGCCCAGCGCCTGGCCGAGGGCCGCGCGGACCTCCGACCCGATGGCGTTGACCGGAGGATGATCGATCCACAGGATGGCGATGCCATCCCGCAGCGCGGAAGAAACGAAGGAAGAAGACACGGAACCGCCAGGGGAGATGCCAGGCGCCCATTCTCGCGGGCGCTCCCGGAGCGGACAATCACCGCTGGCGGAACATTGCGTTGCTGGCGGAGCAACGCAGACCACGCGCCGCGCGCGCTTGCGGGACACCGGCTTTTACCCGAGAATGCGTCGACCCCCGGCTCCGCCGCATCGTCCGCCCTTCCTCCTTTCATGGATCTTCGCCAACTCAAGCAATTCGTGGTGCTCGCCACCGAGTTGAACTACCGGAAGGCGGCGGAACGGCTGAACATGACGCAACCGCCCTTGAGCATCGCCATCAAGAAGCTCGAGGCCGAGATCGGCACGCCGCTGTTCGAGCGGGACCGCCTGGGCGTGCGGCTGACCGTGGCCGGCGGCGCCTTCCTGGGCGAGGCCCGGCGCCTGCTGGACGGCGCGGAGTCCGCGCTGGCGATCACGCGGGATGCCGCGCAGGGCCGCATCGGCACCCTGCGCGTCTGCGCCGTGCCCAGCGCATCGCTGAACCTGCTTCCCAAGGTGCTGCCCGTCTTCGCCCGGCGCTTTCCGCAGATCCGGCTGCGGCTGTCCAGCGGGAGCACCGTGGGCATCCTGGGGGAGTTGCAGCGCGACGAACTGGATGCCGCCTTCCTGGTGCCGCCCGCCTCCCGGGTACCCGGCGCGGAGATGCTCGCGCTGGCACCGCAGCGCCTGATCCTGGCCGTGCCGGCGGACCACTGGGCGGCCGGCAGGCCCGCCATCTCGCTGTCGGAGCTGGGCGACGAAACGCTGGTGACACTGGCCCATTCGGACAGTCCCGGCTTTGCCGGCAGCATCGCCGCCACCTGCCAGCAGGCCGGGTTCCATCCCCGCGTCCTGCAGGAATCGTCCCATGCGCTGATCAGCCTGCCGCTGGTCGCCGCGGGCCACGGCATCGCCATCGTTCCCGAGGCCCACCGGCGCATCGCCATCGAGAACGTGGCCTATGTGGACGTCTCCGATGCCTCGGGACGTCCGTTGACCTACGCCATGTCGCTGGCGGTGCGGGAGAACTCCCCCAACCCGGCCGTGGCCCCCTTCATCGAGACCGTCCGGGACGTCCTGGAGGCCTGAGGCGTCACTGCGCCGACGAACCCAGGATGGCTTCCCACTTCTTCTGTTCGGCCGCCACGCGCGCCGCGAACGCTTCCTGCGATCCCTCCACCTGCTCGCTGCCGCGCGCGTAGATGTTCCGGCGCACGGCATCGCTCCTGGCGACCACGGCGATCGCGGCGTTCAGGCGCTTGACGATCTCCGGCGGAGTCTTGGCCGGCACGGCAATGCCCGACAACGACCCGCCTTCGAGATTCTTGCCCAGCACCTCGCCCACCGTCGGGATATCGGGCAGGTTCGCCAGGCGGCGGGAGGAGGTGACGGCGAACGGCCGGATCTGGCCCGACTCCACGAAACCGACGGCGGTCACGGCGGAAATGGCGGTCACGTCCACACTGCCGCCGATCAGCGCAGTCAGCGATTCCGGACCGCTCTTGTAGGGAACGTGCAGCATCTTCACACCGCTGGCCTGCTGGAGAAGCTGCATGACCTGGTAGTTGTCGGACCCTTCTCCCGCCGTGGAAAAAGCGATCTTCTCCGGCTGCGCCGCCGCCTTCTGCAGCAGTTCCTGCAGCGTGCGCGACGGGCTGCCGGGCGCGACCGCCAGTATCGTCGGCGTATTGGCCAGCATGGCCACATAGGTGAAATCGCGCTTGGGATCGTAGGCCAGCTTCTTGTAGATGAGCGGATTCACCGCATACATGCCGTTGGTGATGACCAGCAGCGTGTAGCCGTCCGGTTTCGCGCCGGCGACCGCGCCGGCGGCGATGGCGCCGGCCGCCCCCGCGCGGTTTTCCACCACGACCGGCTGGCCCAGTTCGCGGGACAGCCCTTCGGCGAACGTCCGCGCCGTGGTGTCGGTGATGCCGCCCGCCCCGAAGGGCACGACCATCCGTATCGGCTGCGACGGATAGCCCTGCGCCCACGCCAACGAAATCGGCAGGCTCGCGGCCAGCAGGCCCAGCAGTGTCTTCTTCATGGTTGTATCCCCATTTTCGTGATGATCGAGCGAAGCTGCTCCCGCCGCGCCGCATCCAGCGGCGCGAGCGGCGCGCGAAGGTGGCCGGCGGGCATCCCCAGCAGCTCAAGGCCGGCGGTGATGGTGCGCGGCAGTCCATGGTCCATCAGGAAGTCGAGTAGTTCGGCCTGCTTCCCGAACCAGCTTTCGGCGCCGGCCATGTCTCCCGCCGCCACGCACCGATGAAAGCCCAGCATCATGGACGCGCAGACATTCGGCGCCGACGTGCACCAGCCTGCCGCGCCGTCGCTGAACCCGCGCAGTGCCATGCTGTTCAGGCCGACGTAGATCGACAGCCGGTCGCCGCAGGCGTCGCGAAGCCTGCCGATCTTCGTCGCGTCGGGGCTCGCCTCCTTGAGCATGGTGATATTGGGCAGGTCAGCCAGGCGGCGCAGGAATGCCACGGGCAGGTCCATGCCGGTCGTGAACGGATTGTTGTACGCCATCACGGGAATGGAGACCGCCTCGCAGACCGCTCGGTAGTAAGCGAACAGCTCGTCCTCGGTCAGCTTCCAGTACGTGCTCGGCAGCACCTGGATGGCCGTCGCGCCCACCTGTTCGGCGTAGCGGGCGTGGCGCACGGTGCCGGCCGTCGTGAGACTGGACACGCCGGCCACGACAGGCACCCGGCCCGCCGCCGTATCGATCACGGTCCGCACGACCGCATCGCGTTCGCCATCGTCGAGGTAAGGCAGGCAGCCGACGCTGCCCAGCGGCGCCAGTCCATGCACGCCTTGGCCGATCAGCCGTTCGGCGTGGCGGGCCAGCAATGCGTGATCGACCTCGCCCCGCGCATCGCAGGGCGTCAGCAGATAAGCGATGATTCCCTTCAAGTGTTTCCCCTGTCCATCTGGTGACCACCAGTCTAGGCAGGGGGAAAACACCCGTCCAATTTCAAATTTGTAGGTGCCTGATATGCGCGGCCAGGCTATGACTCGTTGGCGGCGCCCAATGCCCGCGAGATGTTGGCCGCTTCCCGCTTCACGATCTTGATGAGCGTCTGCCTGGCGTTCTCGTAGCGCCAGGTGGGAGCGCCCAGGTTGAGCGCGGCGATCACGTTGTTGCTGGGGCCGAAAATGGGCGCGGAAACACCGGATGCCCCCTCGACATTCCCGTCGCGGATCTCCGCGTAGCCGTGTTCCCGGATCCCTGGCAGCCACGTCCGTATCGTTTCGGGATCGACCTCGGTCGTTGACGTGATCGCGGCCAGGCGGGAAGCCTGCAGCCAGCGCGACAGGTTGCGTTCCGGGGCATGGGCCAGGAATACGAGCCCCATGGACGTACAGTGTATCGGTCGAAGATGCTCCAGGGACGCGTCATACCGCACCTCCTGGGGGCTGACGGCCTTGGCCAGGTATTGCACGTCGCCGCCGCCGGTCAGCACGCCCACGAATGCCGACTCCCTGCTCTCGTGCGCCATCTCGCCAAGTACCGGCGTCGCCAGGCTCAGCAAGCGGTTGCGCATTCCCCCGACCCAGCCGCCGCGCATTTCCGCGGGCAGCAGGTAACCCGACTCGTCGCGGACGAGATAGCCCCGGCCGGCAAGGGTCAGGAGCAGCGCCTGGGCGCTGCTCTTGGGAATGGACATTTTCTTTGCCACCTCGCTCACCCCGAGCGGTCCGGTCTCCACGGAAAAGAGTTCCAGGAGATCCAGCACTCGCGTAGCGGACTTGACGGAGTCATTCATGTTCTGGGCATCTATACGACGAGACCACATTCTACGTGCCCAGCAGCGAAGGCCAACGCTGCGGCGTCACCCCTCCGACGCGGCAACCGAAGCCCCGGCAAGCGCCTCCAGCGCGCAGATGACGGCGCAATGGTCGGACTGGCCATGCCCCAACGCGACGCAGGCATTCATCAATTGCGCCGCCCCGGCCGTCTGCGGCAGCGCCACGCCCAGGCTGCGGGCGCTCTGCATCGCCAGGTTCAGGTCCTTCTGATGCAAGGCAATGCGAAATCCCGGGGCGAACGCCCGGCCGATCATGCGCTCGCCATGTACCTCCAGGATGCGGCTGGAAGCGAAACCGCCCATCAGTGCCTGCCTCACCTTGGCCGGATCGACTCCCGCCTTGGCTGCGAAGACCATCGCCTCGGCCACGGCGGCGATGTTCAGCGCCACGATGATCTGGTTGGCCACCTTGGCGACCTGTCCGGCGCCGGCCTCGCCCACCCGCGTCACGGTCTTGCCCATGGTTTCGAGCAGGGGCAGCACCGACTCGAACGCCGCCTCGCTGCCGCCGCACATGATGGTCAGGCTGGCCGCCTTGGCTCCCACCTCGCCGCCCGAAACGGGCGCATCCACGTAGCCGCAGCCCAACGCGGCGATCCGGCGGGCGAAATCCCGGGTCGCGACCGGATCGATGGAACTGCAATCGACCACGGTCTTGCCGGCGACGAGACCCGATGCCACGCCATGCGCGCCGAACAACACCTTCTCCACGTCAGGCGTATCGGGCACCATCAGGAAGACCACATCCGCCTGGCGGGCCACCTCGGCGCCAGTGGCGCAGGATTCGGCCCGGCCGGCAATGGCGGCCGGCACGCGACTGCGGGTATTGACGAACAAGGCGTGGCCGGCGTCCATCAAATGGCCGGCCATGGGAGCACCCATGATGCCCAGGCCGATGAAACCGATCTTGCGTGGTGCGGTGCCGTTCATGGCGACGTCTCCTTTTCTCTTCATCAGGCCAGGGCCTGGCGCCAGCCCAGCCCATCCGCGGTATTCGTGCGCGGCTTGTATTCGCAGCCGATCCAGCCGTCGTAGCCGATGGCGTCGATATGCCTGAACAGCCAGGAATAGTTGATTTCCCCGGTTCCCGGTTCGTTGCGGCCGGGGTTGTCGGCCAACTGGATGTGGCCGATGCGCGCAAGATGCTGGCCGAGCGTATTGCCCAGTTCGCCCTCCATGCGCTGCGCGTGGTAGATGTCGTACTGCACACGCAGATTGGCCGAGCCGACCTCGTCGAGCAAGGACAGCGCCTGGTCGGTACGGGTCAGGAAGAAGCCGGGAATGTCGAAGGTATTGATCGGTTCGACCAGCAAACCGATATTCTCGGCCTGCAATGCCTCGGCCGCGTAGCGCAGGTTGCGCACCAGCGTGCGGTGCGCCTTGTCGGCGCCCGTGTCCGGCGGCAGCTTGCCCGCCAGGCAGTTGACTTGCGGGCAGCCCAGCGCCTTGGCATAGGCGATGGCCTGCGCCACGCCCGCGCGGAATTCGTCGATCCGCGCCGGATGGCAGGCGATACCGCGCTCGCCGGCATCCCAGTCGCCGGCCGGCAGGTTGTGCAGCACCTGTTGCAGGCCGTTGACCTTGAGCGCGGCGGCCAGCTCCTTCCGGTCGAAGGAATAGGGAAACAGGTATTCCACCGCCTCGAAGCCCGCCCTGGCGGCGGCCTGGAAGCGCTCCATGAAAGGCAATTCGGTGAACAGCATGGTCAGGTTGGCGGCGAACTTCGGCATGTCGTTTCCTTGTTGCGGGCAGGCGGCGTCATTCGAGACGAATGCCATTGCCCTGGATGAGATCGCGCCACTTGGCCAGGCTGTCCTGGACCACGCTTCCGAAGGCGGCCGCGTCCAGGGGGGCGGGCGAGAACATGTTGTCGACCATGAATGCGGTCAGCTCCGGCCCCCGCACGATGGCGACGAGCTCCTTTTCCAGCCGGTCGGCAACCGGTCGCGGCGTCTTCGCCGGCAGGAAAACCCCGTACCAGGCCACGGTTTCAAAACCTGGCAAGCCGGCCTGCGCCATGGTTGGAACATCGGGCAGCGATGCCAGACGGCGCGTCCCGGTCACCCCCAGCGCCTTGAGCCGGCCATTGGCGACGAACTTCGCCGCTTGCGAGGCGGTGGCGAAGTACCACTGGATCCGATTGCCCAGCAAGTCCTGCAAGGCCGGCGGATCGCCCTTGTACGGAACGTGGACGGTATCCAGCTTGCCCACGCGCTTGAGCTGTTCGCCGTAGATGTGCGTCGTGCCTCCCACGCTGGTGCTCCCGAAGGCCGTCTTGCCTCGATGCGAACGCTCGTGGTCGAGCAGGCCGGCCACATCGCCATACGGCAGCGTGCCGTTCGCGGCCAGCAGCAGCGGCGCTTCCAGGATCTGCGCGACGGGCAGCAAGTCCGACTCCAGATCGTAGGGAAGCCTGGCATACAACCACGGGTTCTGCACCACGCCGGTATTCGTCACAAGCATCGTATAGCCGTCGGCGGGCGCCTTGGCGACCAGGTCGGCACCGAGAATGGTATTTGCGCCAGGACGGTTGTCCACCACCACGGGCTGCCCGAGCCGCTGCGACAGCTGTTGCGCGATCTTGCGCGACACCACATCCACCGGACCGCCGACGGGAAACGGAACGACGATGCGCAAGGGGTGGCTGGGAAACGTCTCCTGCGCCTGCGCGGGCAGGACGGACAACGCGGCGAACAGGACGGCCATGAACGCCAGGGTGCGCCGCACGATGCCTGCCCGCGCGGCGTCGAGGTAGTCATCAACGATCATGTCATTCCACCGTGATGTTGGCGGTGCGCACGACGCGCGACCACTTGTCGACTTCGTCCCGGATCAACGCGCCGAAGGCCTCGGGCGTTCCCATGCCCAGCTCGGCGCCGAGCGACGACAGCTTCTCGCGCACCTCGGACGACCGCAGGACGGTGGCGATGTCCGTGTTCAGGCGGGCAACGGTGTCCTTGGGAAGCCCGGCCGGCCCGAGGAAACCGAACCAGGCAGTCACGTCGTAGCCCCCGACGCCGCTCTCGCTCAAGGTCGGCACATCGGGCAGCGAGGCATGCCGCTGCGCCGTGCTGACGCCCAGCATCGTCAGCTTGCCGCTCTTGATGTATGCGTCCACGGCCGGGCCGCCGGTGAAGAGCACCGATACCCGGCCGGCCAGCAGGTCGGCCAGCGCCGGTCCGTTCCCTTTGTAGGGAACGTGCGTCAGCTTCACGCCCGCCAGGCTGTTGAACAATTCGCCGCACAGATGAGGCATGGAGCCGTTGCCCGCCGACGCGAAATTGATCTGCCCGGGCTGGGATTTCGCCCTGTCGATCAAATCGCCCACGGACCGCAGCGTCTGGCCGGCATTGGCCACCATGACCATGGGGTAGGTGCCGATCAACCCGATGGGCGTGAAATCTTTCAGGGTGTCATAGGGCAGCCTGGACCGCAGGCTCGGGTTGACGGTGAAGTCCGGCGTCGCCAGCATGATGGTGTAGCCGTCGGCCGGCGACCGCGCCAGTGCTTCCGTGCCGATGATGGTTCCACCACCGCCCCGGTTGTCCACCACGACGGGCTGGCCCGTGATCTCCGCCAGCTTGGCGCCGACTACCCTGGCAACCGCGTCGGTGGTGCCGCCGGGCGCGAAAGGAACGATCAGACGGATGGGCTGGGACGGATAAGACGGGGCAGCCGCCAATGGCTGCGACACGCTCGCAATCACCGCTGTCAGCGGGCAGAGAATCCACTGCTTCATTGCTTGTCTCCTGGTCTTTTTTTGCCGGACCGGACCGGCGTGGCGGTCCGGCTCCGACCTTCCCTGCGACCGTCGTCAGGCGGTTTGCAGCACCGCCTCGGTCCCGAGCAGTTCGGCAAGCGCCTGTTCGGCGGCCCGGCGCTGCGCAGCCGAGGCCGGCGTCAGCGGCGCACGGGGGTTGCCGACCGGCACCCCTTGCAGCGACATGGTGTATTTGGTGACAGCAAGCCGGTTGTCGCCGGAGATGGCGTTCCACATCCGCAGCAGCCTGGTATGAAGTTCGAGGGCGCGCTTGTGGTCGCCGGCCTTCACGAGATTCCACAGTTCCACGCAGGGACCGGGAACCGCGGACAGGATCTGGGAAATGGCGCCGTGCGCGTCCAGCGCGAAAGTCGGATAGAGCAAGGCATCGATGGCCGCGTAGATGCGCTGGTGCGGCTCGCAACGCAGGATCAGGTCCGCCATGGACTTGAGATCGCTGGCGCTCTGCTTCACGCCGAATACCCCGGGCACCTCCCGCATCATCCGGACCATCAGGTCCACCGAGAGATAGTTCCACGGAATGACGTTGTAGATGATGATGGGGATGCCCACCGCATCGTAGATGGTCCGGTAATGGCGGATCATCGCATCGTCGTCGTTCTTGTAGATGTAGTGCACCGGCGTGATCTGCAGGGCGGAGACACCCAGGTCGGCAACGGCCTTCGCCTTCTCGATCGCCTGGCGCGTGCTGTTGACGATGATGCCCGCCACGACCGGCACGCTGCCATCCGCCTCGTCGCAGGTCACGCCCACGATCCGGCGCAACTCATCCGTCGACAGCGTATTGCCCTCGCCCGCGCTTCCGCCGGGGACCAGGCCGTGTACGCCCTTGGACAGCATGTAGCGCACTTCCTGGCGCAGCACGCTTTCGACGATGTCTTCGTTGTCATCGAGCGGGGTGAGCAAGGGAGGCAGGATGCCGGTGATGTCGGCGGGCGCGAAAATCTTCGTCGATGTCATGATGCGTTCTCTTCAAGGTAACGGCGGGAAAATGGAGACACGCGGCCGTCCGGTCACGGCTCCGATAATGGGAAACTCTGCGTGATGTTCACAAACATGAACGACACGTTTTTACTTGTGAACATCCTAAAGTGAGTTTGGATTTCGCGCAAGAGGTGGGCGCCTCGCTTGGAATCAGCCGGTGGAATTCCGCCGCGACTCGGGCCTGCCGGCCCATTGCGTGGATTTGCTCCACGCCCGCGAGCTTGAAGATGACGATCCGAGGCGGCGGAGAAGCCGCGCCTCGGATGCAGGAGTCAGCAGCCGGACGCCCTAGGGGCGCTCGATCTTCTGCACGACCTGGTCGAGGAAATCGCCGTCGGACTCGTTCGACAGCACCCGCACCGGCAGCCAATCGTGCGCGGGCGACAGCCAGACCTCGATCTTCTGGCCATCGTCGTGGTCGCGTTCGCGCTTCAGGTGCACGGTCTCGATGCTGCCCATGGGCGTGGACAGCTTGTCGCGGCCCACCACCCGGAAACGCCAGTTGTCCGACTGGCTGGAGCCCGCCACGCGGAAGGGCACGACCTTGCCGTCGGCGAAGGCGCCGCTGTCGGCGCGGCCGATGGACGCCAATTGCAGCAGCACCGACATGCGGTCCTGCGTGCCGGGCTTGAGCGGCTCCTCGTTGCCGCTGGGCAGGCGCAGGCGGCCCGCGGCGGCGTCGAACTCGGCCGTCTTGACGCGCTTGTTGCGCGTTTCCTGGTAGCGCACGGGTTGCAGGCCATCGGCGCCCACCTTGCCTGTGCTTTCCCAGACGAAGCTGAAAAAGAGGAAACTGCCGCGGTTGACCAGCCGATAATCGCTACCGTTGCGCTGCCATTCCAGCGTACTGTCCACATTGATCTTGAAACCCTTGGCCGAGGCATTGAGCTTGTAGGTCAGCACGGCGGAGGCAGGCGGCGAATAGCGTTCGGCCGCGTGCAGGGCGGGCGCCGCGGCGGCCAGCGCCAGGACCGCGCAAGCGCGGGCGAAATGTCGGCGGGAGGAACGGGAGACGACGTGCATGGGAGGTCCGGACCACGCTTGGGCGGCCCTCGATACGATGATGCCTCTATCGTACCGGACGCGCGCGGCCAGGCTGTTAGCGACTGCTACGGGGCCGCGGCGGCCCCCGTCGGCATCGTGTTACTGTTCGGCATCTCGTCCCCCCATCGCATTCCTTCCACGCAGCCATGAAACTCGCTTCCTACCGCGACGGCTCGCGCGACGGCCAGTTGATCGTCGTTTCCCGCGACCTGCGCACCGCCCATTACGCCACCGAGATCGCGCCCACGCTGCAACGCGCGCTGGACGACTGGAACTTCATCGCGCCGCAATTGCAGGACCTGTACGATGCCCTGAATGCCGGACGCGCCACGCGGCCGTTCGAGTTCTCGGCCGGACAGTGCGCGGCGCCGCTGCCTCGCGCCTTCCAATGGGCCGACGGTTCGGCCTACGTCAATCACGTCGAGCTGGTGCGCAAGGCGCGCAATGCCGAAATGCCCGAGACGTTCTGGACCGATCCGCTGATCTACCAGGGCGGCAGCGACGACTTCCTCGGCCCTACCGACGACATCGTCTGCGGCGCGGAAGCCTTCGGCATCGACTTCGAAGGCGAAGTGGCGGTCATCACCGGCGACGTCGCCATGGGCGCCACGCCCGCCGAGGCGGCGGACGCCATCCGGCTCGTCATGCTGGCCAACGACGTCTCGCTGCGCAACCTGATTCCCAACGAGCTGGCCAAGGGCTTCGGCTTCTTCCAGAGCAAACCCGCCACCGCCTTCTCGCCCGTCGCCGTCACGCCCGACGAACTGGGCGCCGCCTGGCGCGACGGCATGGTGCACCTGCCGCTCACCGTGACCTGGAACGGCAAGGTCGTCGGCCGGCCGCACGCCGGCACCGACATGGTGTTCAGCTTCCCGCGCCTGATCTCCCATATCTGCAAGACGCGCAATTGCCGCGCGGGCAGCATCGTGGGGTCGGGCACCGTATCGAACAAGGATGCGTCGGTCGGCTATGCCTGCATCGCCGAGAAGCGCTGCCTGGAAGTCATCGCCGACGGCTCGGCCTCCACCGACTTCATGAAATTCGGCGACACTATACGCATCGAGATGTTCGACGACGCGGGCGCCAGCCTGTTCGGCGCCATCGACCAGGCCGTCGCCACGCCCCAGCAACAGCAATAGCGCCTTCCCCCGCGAGGAAACCGCCATGGCCTCCCACAACGCCGGCCCCACCAACCCTTTCGGCATTCCGGGCCTCCAGCTTCCCGGCAGCGATGGCAACATCGCCAACCCGGTATTGCAAAGCATGGAAATGCTGCGCCAGGTCTGGGGCAGCCTGGGCGCCCTGCCACAGGCCGCGCCGATCTCTCCCACGATGGGCCTCGATGACCTGGACCGGCGCATCAACGACCTGCGCGCCGTCGAGAACTGGCTGAACCTGAACCTGACCATGCTGCGCGGGACCATCCAGGGCCTGGAGGTGCAGCGCGCCACCATCTCCACCCTGCGTTCGTTCGCGCAGACCGCCGGCCAGGCCTACGGTGGCGGCAGCCCCGACGCGCCGCCTTCGCCGCTGGAAGTCGCGCTGGGACTGCGGCCCGCGCCGGCCAGGCCCGCCGCGAAGGCCACCACCAGGAACGAGCCGGATCCGGCCCCGAAGGCCGGGGAAGGCCAGGGGCCCGAGGCCTCGGCCAAGCCGGCCGAGGCACTGGCCGCGAACCCCTGGTGGAACATGCTGCAGGACCAGTTCAACCGCATGGCGACCGCCGCGGCCGCGTCCATGCCCACGCCACCCGCGACCGGGACCCAGGCGGGCAAGGGCACGCCGGCCGCCGCGCCCAAGCCAGCGGCCAAACCCGCCGCCAGACGCGCCGCCACGGCATCCCGGGCCCGCAAGCCCAAGGCCCAGCCATGATCCGGCCCGCCCGGCCGACCGCAGCCGCCGCCCGCCCCATGGGCGGGACGCCGCGCGGCGGCGGCAGGGCGGTGCCGTGAGTTCGCGGTTCCCCTGGGCCCACGCCACGCATCCCGACTGGCGCATGTCGGCGTCGCTGTGCCTGGCGCAGATCGAACGGGCCAGCCGCGTCGGCGCGGGCGCCGGGGCGACGCTGGGCTTTCTTTACCTGACCGACCACCACGCCGACGAGGCCGCCGACATCCTGGCCTTCCTGCGCGAGCGCACGGGCGTCACGCACTGGACCGGCGCGATCGGCGTGGGCATCGCGGCCGGCACCGCCGAATACATCGACGAACCCGCCATGGCACTGATGCTGGCGGATTTCGCACCCGATGATTTCCAGGTCTTCTCGGGGGCGACCCCGCCGCCCGAGCGGCTGGCGCGCACGCCCGACGGCCGCCGCGCCGCCTGGACCGCGCTCGTCCATGCCGACGCCGCCACCCCCGACCTGCCCGACCTGATCCATGACATGCGCGGCAAGCTGGCCGGGGCGACCGTCTTCGGCGGCGTCTCCAGCAGCCGCCACCCACAGACCACCATCGCCGACAGCGTCCTGTCCGGTGGCCTGTCAGGCGTGGTGCTGTCCGAGAACGTCGCCGTCGCCAGCCGGGTCAGCCAGAGCTGCCAGCCCATCGGACCGGTCCACCGCATCACCGAGTCCACCGGCCGCCGGCTCAACCGCCTGGACGGCGCCCCCGCGCTGGACGTGCTGCTGCGCGACATGGGGGCGCCGGACGTACTCCAGCGGCGCGCCACGCCGGCCGGCGCCTCCCCTTCCGCCTCGGCGGTGCAGATGCTGCAGGGCACCTTCGTCGGCATGGGCAACGGCGATGCCTTCATACACGGCGACTATCAGGTGCGGCCGCTGATCGGCGTCGACCCGCACGAGCGCGCGCTGGCCCTGGGCACCGACCTGGAAGCGGCCGACCACGTCGTGTTCTGCCGCCGCGACCGCGCCGCCGCGCAGGCCGACCTGATCCGCGCCTGCACTTCGCTGCGCGAGCAGATCGAGTCCGAACACGGCGGCATGGATCGCGTGCGCGGCGCGCTCTACATATCCTGCCTGGGCCGCACCGGCACCTTGTTCGGCGGCCCCTCGGCCGAGATGCAGCTCGTCCAGCAGCAACTGGGCGACCTGCCGCTGATCGGCCTGTACGCCAACGGCGAGATCTTCAAAGACCGGCTATATTGGTATGCAGGCGTGCTGGCCGTCTTCCTCTGACGGCGCACCCGCCGGGAGCCGCATCATGAAGCCATCCCATTTCCCCCGCGCGGCCGCCGCGCCGCATCCGCTGCGCCGTGCCGGCGTCCTGCTGGCCGCCGTGCTGCTGGCGGCAGCGGCGATGGCCGCGATGCCACGCGCCGCCCGGGCCGATACGCCGGCCGCACCCGCCGGCGCCTGCCCCGCCCTGCTGGACGTGACCTTCCCCAAGCTCCAGGACGAATCCCCGCAGAACCTGTGCCAATACCGGGGCAAGGTGCTGCTGGTGGTCAACACCGCCAGCTATTGCGGCTACACCTACCAATACGAAGGCCTGGAGCGCGTCTACGCCAAATACCGCGATCGTGGACTGGTGGTACTCGCATTCCCCTCCAACGACTTCGCGCAGGAAACCGGCTCCAAGGAGCAGATCGCGGACCTGTGCTTCAACACCTACGGCGTCAAGTTTCCGATCTTCTCGAAATCGGTGGTGTCGGGCAAGGACGCCAACCCGCTGTTCGCCTCGCTGGCCAGGGCGACCGGCCAGCAACCCAAGTGGAACTTCCACAAGTATCTCGTGGGCCGCGACGGCAAGCCCGTCGCCGCCTTCCCCAGCGCCGTCGAACCCACCGACGCCCGCATGACCCGCGAGATCGAGAAACTGCTGGCGGGTTGACCGCGGCCCGGGCCGCTACGACCCCGCGCCCTGCTCGGCCAGCGCCAGGCAATCCTCGGCCAGCCGGCGCAGCCGCTCGCGCGCCTTGTCGCGCTGGGCCGGCGTGGCCATGTTGAAAAGATCGGCGGTCAACTGCGCGCGGGCCCGTTCGCCCTCTTCGTGGCGCGCCCGCACCGGCGCCGCGGACGGCGCCTCCAGGTCCGAGAAGAACGCCCGCAGCCGCGAGGCGGTCTGCGGCGGCGACTTGCCCTGGACCGCTTCGTCCACGATCCCGACGAATACCCGCTGCCGGTCCTGCCGCAGCGACAGGCGCCACGCCGCATCCGTGCCGCGCACCTCCACCCAATGCTCGATGTGGGCGCGCTGCCCGGGAGACAGCCGCCCCAGCCAGAACTGGTAGCGGTCCACCAACTGGTCGATGCGGCGCTTGCGCAGGGCACCCGCGTCCGCCTCCACGTAGTCCTCGCGGAACTCGTCGTTGTTCTCGGCCAGGCGCGCCAGCAGCCGCCGGCGCTGCGCGGGACCGAACTGGACCAGCACCTCGGCGAACTCGTCGGCCACCCGGCCGCCCAGTACCTGCAGACGGCCTGTCACCTGTTGTTGCAAAGCCAGCAATTCGGATGCGCCGAGCGGCGCCGGGTCGGCCAGCCTGCGCTCGGCCGAGCGCAGAATATGGGCATAGCGCGGCAGTTCCTCCTGCCGGTGCCAGGCCAGCACCCGGTGCAGGCGGTCGCGGGCCGGCTGGCGCAGCCCGTCGGACAGGTCGAACCAGTCGTCCATGCGCCAGGCCAGTACTTTGTCCGCGCTGTTGTAGCCCAGCCTGACGCCGCTGCACGCGGCCAAGAGGCCCAGGATGACAACGATCAATACACTTCTGATCATATATTCGTCTCGAAGCTGCCTTAAACTGCCACGCTTTCACCCATCTCCAAGCGGAGTAGTGCTGCAAATGCTGAACATCGTGATCCTGGCCGCCGGCATGGGCAAGCGCATGAAGTCCGACCTGCCCAAGGTACTACATGGACTGGCGGGCCGCCCCATGCTGACCCACGTGCTCGGCGCCGCGCGGGCGCTGGCCCCCTCCCGCATCGTCCTGGTGGTCGGCCATGGCGCCGACACGGTCAAGCGCCATTACGAACAGGACACGGACCTCGGATTCGTTTTACAACAACCGCAGTTGGGCACGGGGCACGCCGTGCAACAGGCGGTACCGGAGCTGGCGGGCGGCGACGCGCCCGGCGACGTCACCCTGGTCCTGTACGGCGACGTGCCGCTGGTGGACAGCGACACCCTGAAGCGGCTGCTGGACGCCCAGGCCTCGCGGCCCGGCGCGGTGGCCGTGCTGACGGTGGAACTGGACGACGCCACCGGCTACGGACGCATCGTGCGCAACGGCGCCGGCGCCATCGACCGGGTGGTCGAACACAAGGACGCCTCGCCCGAAGAACGGGCCATACGCGAGGTCAACACCGGCATCCTGGCCGCGCCCACCGCCGCGCTCAAGCGCTGGCTGGCCGCGCTGAAGA
This sequence comes from Pigmentiphaga sp. MLSB6-MA01, assembly GCF_058793475.1. NCBI lineage: Bacteria > Pseudomonadati > Pseudomonadota > Betaproteobacteria > Burkholderiales > Alcaligenaceae > Pigmentiphaga > Pigmentiphaga sp. MLSB6-MA01. The sequence continues at coordinate 410,949 of NZ_JBXAFV010000003.1, forward strand.
ACGACAACGCCCAAGGTGAATACTACCTGACCGACATCATCGCGATGGCGGTGGCCGACGGCACGCCGGTGCTGTCCGCCGCCCCCGGCCACGACAGGGAGACGCTGGGCGTGAACAGCCGGGTGCAGCAGGCCGAACTGGAACGCATCTACCAGCGTGCCCAGGCCGAACGCCAGCTGGAAGCCGGCGTCACGCTGGCCGACCCCGCCCGCTTCGACGTGCGCGGCAGCCTCCACTGCGGCCGCGACGTCTTCATCGACGTGGGCTGCGTCTTCGAAGGCAGCGTGGAGCTGGCCGACTGCGTGTCCGTGGGCCCGAACTGCGTGCTGCGCGACGTGCGCGTCGGCGCGGGCACCCGCGTGGCGGCCTTCAGCCACCTGGACGGCGCCACCGTGGGCGCCGATGCCCGTATCGGCCCCTACGCGCGGCTGCGCCCCGGCACGCAGCTGGGCGACCAGACCCACGTGGGCAACTTCGTCGAGATCAAGAACAGCAGCTTCGATACCGGCTCCAAGGCCAACCACCTCAGCTACGTCGGCGACGCGACCGTGGGCGCGCGGGTGAACATCGGCGCGGGCACCATCACCTGCAACTACGACGGCGTCAACAAGTCGCGCACCGTCATCGAGGACGATGTCTTCATCGGCTCGGACACCCAACTGGTCGCTCCCGTCACGGTGGGCCGCGGCGCCACGCTGGGCGCCGGAACCACGCTGACCAAGGACGCGCCCGCGGACAAGCTGACGTTGACCCGCGCGCCGCAGACCACGGTGGAAGGCTGGAAGCGGCCGGTGAAGAAGAAGTAAGGCCGGAAGGCGGCGCGTGCGCGCCGCCGGCTTTCAGATCGCGACCCGCGTATCGAACTTGCTCCGGTGCACCGAGAAGAACGTGCGCACGTTGCGCACGTTCCCCTGGGCCGTGAACGCCCGATGCGCCAGCGCATGGTAGGCGGCCATGTCGGGGACCTGCACCACCAGCACGAAATCCGGTCCGGTCGAGACCCGGTAGCACTGGGTCACGGCGGTCTCGCGCGCCATGGCGGCCTCGAATTCGGCCAGGCGCTCGGCCGCCTGCACGTCCAGCGTGATCTCGACGATGCCGGTCAGGCCCGCGCCCACCTTCTCGGGCGACACGATGGCCACCTGCTTCTCGATCACACCCTGCTCGATCAACCGCCGGACGCGGCGCAGGCAGGTCGGCGCCGACACGTGCACGCGCGCGGCCAGTTCCTGGTTGGTCAGCGTCGCATCGTTCTGCAAAACCGACAGAATGCGCCGATCGACGTCATCGAGATCCACGGCCACGCTCATAGGCAGGTCAATAAGTGAAATTTTCAACAACTATCATAGTAATTTTTTAAGAAAAATTCTTCCACTCTTCAGAAAGAAATTTTCAGCAAAAAATACCTAAAAATAGTAATTACATTTCCCCCTGAAAAGACCAGAATTGCGCCGGACCCGTTCATCAAGGACACAAGCATCATGTGTGGCATCGTCGGCGCCGTCGCCCAACGCGACATCGTTCCCGTTCTGATCGAAGGCCTGAAGCGCCTGGAATACCGCGGTTATGACTCCTGCGGCGTAGCCGTCCACCTCGAGGGCGAACTGCGGCGCACCCGCAGCACCTCGCGCGTGGCCGAACTCGAATCGCTGATCGCGGGCGAAAAGGTGACCGGTTTCACCGGCATCGCCCATACCCGCTGGGCCACCCACGGCGCCCCGGCCACCAACAACGCGCACCCGCACTTCTCGGCCGACCGCAACGGCCGCAGCCGCGTCGCGCTGGTGCACAACGGCATCATCGAGAACTACGAGGAACTGCGCGCCGAGCTGCAAGGCTACGGCTACGAGTTCGAAAGCCAGACCGACACCGAGGTCATCGCCCACCTGCTCAACCACCTGTACGACGGCGACCTGTTCGCCGCCATGCAGCAGACCGTCAAGCGACTCCAGGGCGCCTACGCCATCGCCGCGTTCTGCCGCGATGAACCGCATCGCGTGGTCGGCGCCCGCCACGGCTCGCCGCTCATCGTCGGCCTGGGCGAAAACGAGAACTTCCTCGCCTCCGACGCGCTGGCCCTGGCCGGCACGACCGGCAACATCATCTACCTGGAAGACGGCGACGTCGTCGACCTGCAGCTCGCCCGCGTCTGGATCGTCGACGAAAACGGCCAGCCGGTCGAGCGGCCGGCCCGCGCCGTGATCGCGCATACCGCGGCGGCCGACCTCGGCCCCTACCGGCACTACATGCAGAAGGAAATCTTCGAGCAGCCGCGCGCCATCGGCGACACCCTGCAGGACATCGAGACCATCGCGCCCGAATTGTTCGGCGAATCCGCCGCCGGCGTCTTCGACCAGATCGACTCGGTGCTGATCCTGGCCTGCGGCACCAGCTACTACGCCGGCCTGACCGCCAAGTACTGGATCGAGGCCATCGCCCAGGTCCCGGTCGCCGTCGAGATCGCCAGCGAGTACCGCTACCGCACCAGCGTGCCGAACCCGCGCAGCCTGGTCGTCACCATCTCGCAGTCGGGCGAGACCGCCGACACCCTGGCCGCGCTCAAGCATGCGCAGCAACAGGGCATGAAGCACACCCTGACCATCTGCAACGTGGCCACCAGCGCCATGGTGCGCGAATGCACGCTGAACTTCCTGACCCGCGCCGGCGTGGAAATCGGCGTGGCTTCGACCAAGGCCTTCACCACCCAGCTCGTGGGCCTGTTCCTGCTGGCGCTGGCGCTGGCCAAGAGCAAGGGCCGCCTGACCACGGAACAGGAAGCCGACCACATCCGCTCGCTGCGCCACCTGCCGGTCGCCATCCAGGCCGTGCTGGCCCTGGAGCCGCAGATCATCTCGTGGGCCGAGGAGTTCGTGCGCAAGGAAAACGCCCTGTTCCTGGGCCGCGGCATGCACTACCCGATCGCGCTCGAGGGCGCGCTCAAGCTCAAGGAAATCAGCTACATCCACGCCGAGGCCTATCCGGCCGGCGAACTCAAGCACGGCCCGCTGGCCCTGGTCACCGACCAGATGCCCGTGATCACCGTGGCGCCGCAGGATGCGCTGCTCAAGAAGCTGCAATCGAACATGCAGGAAGTGCGCGCCCGCGGCGGCCACCTGTACGTGTTCGCCGACGCCGGCAGCAACATCCGCTCGGAAACCGGCGTGCACGTGATCCGCATGCCCGAGCACTACGGCTGGCTCTCGCCCATCCTGCACGTGGTGCCCATGCAGTTGCTGGCCTATCACACGGCGTGCGCGCGCGGCACCGACGTGGACAAGCCGCGCAACCTGGCCAAGAGCGTGACGGTGGAGTGAGTCCGGCGAGAAAGGGTGACTGGAGCAAATAAAGTTCGTCGGAGTCTGAGCGAAGAGAGGGGGCCGTCGGCCCCCTACTTTTTGGGTAGGGGCGCGTGTGAAGGGGCCATAGTGGAGGGCATGCGGGACGGCTGCTTTTCGGCCTGAGCTGTCGCTGGTCTCAATCCCCGTCATGGTCTGCTATCTCCCCTGAAGCGGAAGCGCAGATGATTGGCAGCCCTGCCATTGAGCCGTGAGCAAACGCTGAAGCCGTGGAACTGGCAACCCTTGAGTGGGTGGCCTGGTTCAACCATCACCGATTGCTCGCGCCGATTGGCTGCATGCCACCGGCTGAAGCTGAGTCAAACTATTACCGGAGTCAAACCAGTCAGGCTGTAAGGGCCTGACGTAAACAAAATGACCTCCGCGAAACCCGGGGCGATGCAGGGTGAGTATAGTGGCAGCTCGCGCTGAACAGTCGCACGCCAGATCAAGGAGGAAGCCATGACGCAGTCTGCCGAAATAGACGCCGTGCAGCTCCGTGCAGACATCAAAAAAGCTATGGTCGAGCGCCTTGAATGGTTCGATGCTCGGTACGAAATCGCCAACATGTTCGCCTTCCGGCCGGACAGCGAGCGCGTCTACCTCGGCGACAAGGCCAAGCAGGTTTGCCGCTACTGCGGGCGGGCCGCGCCGGAGGTCAAGTTCAAGAAGCTCGCCCATGCCATTCCGGACCAAGTGGGCAACGACTGGCTTTTCGATTACGAGGAGTGCGACACCTGCAATGGGGACTTCGCCAAGCGGATCGAAGACGACTTCGGCAAGTGGACGCTGCCTTGGCGGAGCTTGGGCCGCATCAAGGGTAAGGAAGGCGTCCCCTCCATCAAGTCCAACGATAAGAAGTTCCGTATCGACGCTACTGTCGCCTCTACGCCGACCGAGACGGGCTCGGGCGCTGTGCGCCATGGCCTCAAGATACTCATGGGAGCCAACGATGTCCGCCACCAGCTCGACGAAGCGACCAAGACCGTCAAACTCACGCTCGACCGGCCAGCCTACGTGCCAATGGGCGCCTTCAAATGCTTGGTGAAAATGGCAATTGCGGTGATGCCTCCCGACGTGGAGCATCGGTGCGCCCACTTGAAGAAGTGGATTCTTCTGCCAACCCACACGTTTGAGAGCTATCCCTACCGGCCGCTCCGCATCCTCTACCAATTCGCGCCAGGCCCAGTGCCCAACGACCGGGTAGCCTGCTGGTTGCTACGGCGCAAGCTGGGGAGCCCCGACGATTGCCTCTACATTCAGTTCATCTTGCAGCTCAGCAATCACGTCTTCCAAATCGCGCTGCCCATGCACATTGAAGATCGCAAGCAGCTCGAGGTGGGAAAGTTCACCACAGCCCTGTGGCCGAACACCTGGGCGGATGTCGAGCATCAACTGCGATACGGCAGGACCGGCCACAAAGACTTCGACATGAGTGGGACCGAGCTCGTTCGCGGCGAGTCCACTTTCATGACTTTCAGCTACGACCAGCTCATCGACCAACCCGACATCGTGGCGGTGCCGGACGCAGAGCCCGAAGCTGACTGAGCGGAAGGAGACTCCATGGCATTCGACTGGGTAGCCATACGCGCCGAAATGATCAAGGTCTACGGCCGAACGATGCGGCTAAGGTGACGCCCTTACCCCGTCGTTCCACCATATCCGCTCAGACCTTGCGCGAAGGCGCGGAGCTGTTGCGGGGTAGCCCTCTTTGAATACCCCCGCGCGATCTATGCCGAACCGGGCGGCTGGTTTGGTCGGACTGGCCCTTGCAGCACCGACTGACTTTGTTTGTCGGTGTGAAACTTGAGACGACAAACTGACTACGTCCGACAGACTTTCGAGTGCGGCCTAACGTCTTATGGATCAATGGCTTGACCGCGGCGCTCTCGACCGACTTTATTTTCTCCAGTCAAGGGCGCGTTATAATCCACGCATGTCGCGTGCAAGCCGGAGATGTCCTCTCAGGATCACGGTAGTGCTGCTCATCATGGCGGCACAGCTCTTGATCCCGCTATTGCATGGCCATCTTGGAACACCGAAACAAGCTGGCCTGCACGTGCACCCCCTCCCATCGAGACTGGTTGATTCTCATTTCCAGTCACGACAGCCCGTCGGGGTTCCGCATGCCGATGCCCATCAGGATGCGGAGCCCTTCGAGATAGACGTACAAACCGCCCTGCAGCCCCTGGACTTCCCGCTCCTGCCCCCACTGGCCATCGTCGGCCTGGCGCTGCTGACCCTTGGCATGCTGGCGGCGCGCCTGTACAGGCTGTACCTGCTCCCCCCTCGCCGCCCTTCGGAACATCTGGGCGTCCGATGTCGGGACCTCCTCATCCGTCCCTCGCCCGCCCAGGCCCCTCCCCGGTTTTCCTGACTCGCTCGTCCTAACAAGACCTGGACCGCTCGTGCCTGCGCCCGTCCCCGCAGGCCATCCGGTCGCATTTGGAGCCAGGAATGCTCATTGCTCGATTGTTGCTGACCGGCGCGCTCACGCTGCCGGCTCCCGCCATTGCCGCCGACGCGCCGGCGGTGGATTTTTCCCCGGAACAGGCCCGCACGCTGGGCGTGCGCTTCGAAACCATCGCCGCCGCGCCTCGCCTGGAAGTAACCACCCACGCTCGCGTGATACTCCGGTCCGACGCCCAGGCCGTGGTAGCGGCCCCCTACCCGGGGGCGGTGCCGCGCGTGCTGGTGGCGATCGGCCAGACCGTGCGCAGCGGCCAGCCGCTGGCAAGCTTCACCAGCCCGCAGCTATACGAAGCGCGCCGGGCGCTTTCCGAGGCCGAATCCCAGGCACGCTTGGCACGCCAGGCGCTGACCCGCGACCAAGTCCTTCTCGAGGACGGCATCATCGCCACCAGCCGCTGGGAAGCGACCCAGGCCCGCGCGGCCGAGGCGGCCGCCATGTTGCAAGCCAGGCGCGCCGAATTGTCTGCCAGCGGTGTCGCGCTGATCGACGGTGAAACACGATTGCTGGCTCCCCGCGCGGGCATCGTGGCCGACGTCCATGTCCTTCCCGGGACGCGTGTGGACGCTCTCGCCCCTCTGATACGGATTGCCGACACGTCGGCCCTGGAGCTCGACATGTTGATAGGCCGCGACGTTCCGCTGCCAGCGATCGGAGATCGCGTGGAAGTGCCCATGCGCGGCGCGGCCGGCCTTGTGGCGGGGGTGGCTCCCGTGGGCGACGGTTCCGCCGGTATGCGAATACGCATCGGCCTGCAACAGCCCGGCGACCTGCGCGTGGGAGAAAGCGTCACCGCCGTGCTGACATTCGCGAGCAACGTCCAGACCGAAAGACGGGTGCGCGTGCCGGCGGCCGCGGTGGCGCACTGGCAGGGAAGGTCCGGCGTGTTCACAGAGGCCATGGGGCGGGTGCGGTTCCAACCCATGGCGATCGATGCGAGCGACGACGTCACTGCGGTACTGCGTGGGACGCTGCCTGCCGACACACGCATAGCCGTTTCCGGCATTGCCGCCCTCAAGGGCTTGATGGCGGGAAATCGATGATGCTGGCACGTCTGATCGATTTCTCGCTGCGGCAACGCACGCTGGTGCTCCTGGCTGCCTGTGCCCTGGCCATCGCGGGCGCATGGGCCTACGTCAATCTTCCCATCGACGCCTTTCCCGATATCTCTCCCACCCAGGTCAAGGTCATCCTGAAGGTCCCCGGGATGACGCCCGAGGAGGTGGAGCAGCGTGTGTCCACACCCATCGAACAGGAACTGCTGGGCCTGCCCAACAAGACCATGGTGCGATCGGTTTCCAAGTACGGCATCAGCGACGTCACGGTGGACTTTGCCGAAGGCACGGATGTGTATTGGGCACGCCAGCAGGTATCCGAGCGCCTGGCCGGAATCGCGCGCGACCTGCCCGATACGGCCCAAGGAGGACTGGCCCCCATCACCACGCCGCTGGGCGAGATGTTCATGTTCACCATCGAGGGCGAGGCCTATTCCCTGGCGGAACGCCGGCGAGTCCTGGATTGGGTGATACGTCCTGCGTTGCGAACCGTGCCCGGCGTGGCCGACGTGAATCCCTTGGGTGGCGTAGTGCGCAGCTACGAGGTCGTTCCGGACCCGGACCGCCTGCGCGTCCGCGAGGTGACGCTGGACCAGTTGCGCCACGCGCTCGAGACCAACAACCGGAACGACGGGGCCGGCCGGCTGGACCAGGGCGAAGAACACTGGGTGGTGCGTCTGGAGGGGGGCGCGCGCGGGCTGGAAGACCTGCGGGCCATCGTCATCGAACCCGCTTCCAACCACACCGGGCAAGCGGCCGTGACCGTCGGCGACGTTGCGACGGTGCTGATGGGGGAAACCACCCGCAATGGCGCGGTCAGCCGGGATGGACGCGGCGAGACCGTGGAAGGACTGGTACTCGGCCTGAGGGGCGTGGATTCCCGTGGCCTGGTCCGGGACGTGGAGGCCAAGCTGGGCGAACTGGCGCCACGACTGCCTGAAGGCATGCACGTCGAAGTGTTCTACAAACGTGGCGACCTCGTCTCGCGCGCCGCGGGCACCGTGACACGCGCGTTGCTCGAAGCCTGCGTGCTCGTGATCGTCATGCTCTATCTGTTCCTGGGGGGTGTGCGCGCGGCGCTGGTCGTCGCCGCGACGCTGCCGCTCGCCATACTCGCCACGTTCCTGCTCATGCACTATGCCGGCCTGACGGCCAACCTCATGAGCCTGGGAGGACTCGCCATCGCACTGGGCATGCTGGTGGACGCGGCCGTGGTAGTGGTCGAGAACGTGGAGACCGCGCTGGCCAATCCCGTCCACGGCGGCACCTCGGACAGGCTGACGCTGATCGGGGCCGCCGTCTCCGCCATCTCCGTACCCATGTTGGCGGGCGTATGCATCATCGCCATCGTGTTCCTGCCCCTGCTCACGCTGCAGGGCCTGGAAGGCAAGCTGTTCGCGCCTGTAGCCATCACGATCGTCATGGCCCTCATGTCATCCGCCCTGATTGCATTGACCGTGGTACCGGCCCTGGCATCGCTGCTTCTGCAGGCTCACGATGCCCGTCCCCCATGGCTGATGCGCCACCTGGCACACGGTTTCGCGCGCCTGCAGGGCTGGAGCCTGGCCCACCGTCGAACGGTCTACGCCGCCGTGTTGCTAGCACTGGCAGGAGCGGCATTTCTGTATGTCGCGGCGGGCAAGACCTTCATGCCCACCATGGACGAAGGCGACCTGATCGTGCAATTGCAGAAAGCCCCGTCCATTTCGCTGCAAACGTCACTGGACATGGATCTGCGCGTGCAACGCGCGCTGCTGGAGCAGGTCCCCGAGATCCGCTCGATCGTATCCCGGCTCGGCTCGGACGAACTTGGACTGGACCCCATGGGGCTCAATGAAAGCGACGCGTTCCTCGTCCTCAATCCCAGCAACACGTGGCGAGGCAGCAAGAATGACATCGCCGATGACATACGGCGGATCATGGCGAGTTTTCCCGGTCTGATCTATGGCTTCACCCAGCCGATAGAAATGCGCGTCTCGGAGATGCTGACCGGCACCCGAGGCGACGTTGCGATCAAGATCTTCGGCTCGGATCGGGTCGCGATTGCCGCGGCGGCACAAACCATCGCCGCCCGCATGCGCGATGTTCCTGGCTCGGCGGAAATCATTGCTCCGGCCAATAGCGGCGTCCAGTACCTCAAGATGACACTGGATCGAGCAGCACTCGGCCAGTCAGGCATAAGCGGAGATGCTCTCCAGGCACAACTACGCATGCTGGTGGAGGGGGAACGCGTAGGCATCATTCCCGAGGGAGTCGTGCGGACGCCGCTCATACTTCGTGGCGGCGAAGCGCTGCGGCGATCCCCACAAAGACTGGCCAGTCTGCTGATCACCGCGCCCGATGGCAAGACGTGGCCGCTGACCTCGCTGGCACGCCTCGAGCCCCAGGACGGTCCCGTTCGGATCGACCACGAAAATGGCATGCGATTCACCGTGGTGCAGGTCAACGTGGAAGGACGGGACCTGACGGGCTTCGTGCGCGATGCGCAGGCCGCCGTGGCCGCCGAGGCCAGCCTGCCAAAAGACCTGCATATCGTATGGGGAGGCGAGTTCCAGAACCAACAACGTGCCGCGGCCCGTCTTGCGGTTGTGGTGCCAGCCGCCCTGGCCGCCATCTTCATCCTGCTTACGCTCACCTTCCGCTCGGCAAGACAGGCGCTGCTGGTCATTGTCAACATTCCGCTCGCTCTGGTGGGTGGCATCGCCGCGCTGCACGTGGCCGGCGAATATCTGTCGGTGCCAGCATCCGTCGGATTCATCGCGCTGCTTGGCATCGCCGTACTCAATGGCGTAGTGCTGGTATCGCACTTCAACACCCTGACCGCCGCCGGCGTGCCATTGGCCCAGGCCGTCCGCCAGGGGGTGCGAGACCGCTTGCGCCCGGTGCTGATGACGGCCTGCATCACGGCGCTGGGCATGGTGCCGTTGTTGCTGGCCACCGGCCCCGGCTCCGAAATCCAACGGCCATTGGCCGTGGTCGTGGCTGGCGGCCTGGTCAGCTCCACCGCATTGACTTTGCTGCTGCTGCCACTGTTGTTCGAGCGCTTCGGTGTGGCGCGTCCCTCAGGAGAGTCCGTATGAAGAACCGATCCGTTCGTTGGACCGCAATGCTCCTGCTGGCCGGCTCCACGCACGCCCATGCCATCGAATATCCCGACTACCTGCCCGCTGAATCGGCCGTTCGACTGGTTGTCTCGCAGGCGCCCGAGGTACAGGCGGCGCAAGCTCGCGAGCGGGGCGCCGAGGCACGGGCCACGGGATTGCGAGCCGGCGCTCGGGAAACGGTGATCCGAGCCACCGGACAACGCCGCTCGACTCGCGAGGGTACGGCAGAACGCTATGTCGAAGGCCAGATCTCGATCGAACGACCGCTGCGCCTGTGGGGCAAAGCCGAAGCCGATGCCCGCCTGGCCGACGCCACGTCGGCCACCGGCCGCGTCGCCGCCCGGGATTCGCGCCACGAAGTTGCACGGGAGATACTGCGGGCATGGTTTGCCGCGCTTGGCACGACACAGGCTCGCCTGGCCATCCAGGATGGCGCCCGGGCCGCGGCCGAATTGGCCGATGTCGTCACACGCCGGGAGCGTGCCGGCGACGCCGCGCGACTCGATAGCGAGCTTGCGATCGCCGAACAAGCGCGCATGCAGGCGGCGCTTGCCATCGCAACGGCCTCGGAGAATGCCGCGCTCGCGGAACTGCAAGCCCGCTTCCCCGGGCTGGGCACACCTGGAACCTCCCGCATGATCCTGCCGGATCTTCCCGATGAAAGTCTCGAGCGGCTACGCAGCCGCTTCATCGAGCAAAGCCATGCCTACCTGCTCGCGCGAGCCGAAGAAGGCCTGGCCCTGGAGCAGGCCCGCCGGGCGGATCTGGAGCGGCGCCCCGACCCGTCCATCGGCGTGTTCGCGGCCAGCGAACGCGGCGGTGCCGAGCGTATCGCCGGCATCAGCATCAGCCTGCCGCTGGGTTCAACGCATCGTGGGGCTCAGGCGGCTGCCGCGGTAGCCGACGCGAGTGCGGCCCTGTCTCTGCGATTGGCGGTGGAACGACGCCTGGGTGCGGAATTCGACGTACTCTGGAACCAGCTCACCGGCAGGCGCGCAGCCGCCGGGGCACAGGCCGAGGCAGTGGCTCTGCAGCGCCACGCCACCGAACGCGCGTTACGGGCCTGGCGCGCGGGTGAATCCGGGCTGTCCGAACTGCTGATCACCCGCCGGGCCTTGGCGGACGCCACGCTGGCCGAACACACGGCACGTATCGACGCACTGGAAAGCGCCAGCCGCCTGCGACTGGACACGCACCAGCTCTGGGACTTCGATGATTGACATGACGCCGTGCCACCTCGAACTCCTATTCCTGGCGGATCGGCGCTCCTGTGGAGCGGTTGTGTAGACGGGATCAGGCTGGGCGGCCAGTGACGGTTGCCAATACGGCACGCGCCTCGTCGGCGTTCGCCCCCCGCCAGGCGACGATCTGGTCGGGCCGGATGAGGACCAGCGGCGCTTCGTACAACGCGCGCAGCGCCGGGGACGCCAGCCGGACGGGTTTCAGGTCGATGGCCAGTTGGCGCGCGGCGGCCTCGAAACCGGCGTGCGATACCTCGTCTTCGCCCAGCACCAGCAGCGTCCACTCGCGATGGAACAGGTCGAACAGCGAACGGCCGTCCTCCAGCCACATGTGCGGCGGGCGGCCGCCGGGACTGGCGGTGGGAACGTACTGGTTGGGCTCGTCCGGCGGCGGCGCCGCGCCGTCGCCCGCGATGATGGGCGAGCCGTCGTAGCGGCCGCCGAACGTGACGCCCGGGATGTTGAACTCCAGCCGCGCATGCTCATCCAGATGATGCGCGGCCGACGCGCGTTCGGCCGCGCCTTGCGGCGTGTCCGCTTCCAGCACGGCCCGGGCCTGGAACAGGCCCACCGAATCGGCGAAGCGCCGGGCGAAACCGGTGTTGCGTTCGGCCAGCGGCCTGCGCTCGGCCTCGTAGCTGTCCAGCAGCGACGGCGGCGCCTGGCCTTTGAGCACGCTGGCGACCTTCCAGGCCAGGTTCACCGCATCCTCGACCGCCGTGTTGTAGCCCAGGCCGCCGGTGGGCGTGAACAAGTGCGCCGCGTCGCCGGCGATGAACACGCGGCCGCTGCGCAAGCGCCGCGCGACCAGCGCGTGCCCGGCCAGCCAGGTGCCCATGGACAGGATCTCCATCGGCACCTCGCCCCCCACGGCTTCGGCGAAGATGCGGCGCGCGTCCGCTTCGGTCCAGCTTTCCGGGTTCTCTCCGGGGTGGACCGCCGCATGGAAGGCGAACTCGGCCACGCCGTCCACCGACGCCATGAATGCGCGCCGCTGGTGGTTGACCGCGACATACATCCAGGCCTTGGGGTGCGGCAGCCTGGACAGGAGCTCCGGCGAACGCAGGTAGATGGCGAACATCTTGCCGCCCATGAACTCGCGCTGGATGCCGGTCACGCCGTCCCACTCTATGCCCAGTCGTCCCCGGACGAAGCTGCGCGCGCCATCGGCGCCCACCAGGAACCGGGCTTTCACCTCCACGGGCTCGCCGCCGTCGACCGGCCGCACCAGCGCGACGACGCCATCGTCCTCCTCGCGGAATTCCCTCAACGCCCATCCGTAGCGCAGGTCGATCGACGGCCAGGCCTGCGCATGCCGCCGCAGCGCCGCCTCGACGAACTTCTGCGACACGCGGTGCGGCAGTTCGGCCGCGCTCCAGGAACCCGTCATCGTCCTGATACGCACCGCGGCCTCGGCGGCGGTAGGCAGCTTGATGCGCGCGAGCTCATGGCCCGCATAGCGCGTGAAGTACGCGATATCGGTGGGATGGTCGGCCGGCAGCCCCAGCGCCCGGATCTCGTGCGCGAAACCCAGGCGGCGGAAATGCTCCATGGTGCGGGCCTGGGTGGCATTGGCCTGCGGGTTGAACGCCGTGCCGGGCTTGGCGTCCACGATCAGGCAGCGCACGCCGCGCGGCCCCAGTTCGTTGGCCAGCATCAGCCCGCACGGGCCGCCCCCCGCGACCAGTACGTCGACGTCGAGCCGGGTCGCCGCCCTGACAGTAGACTGTGCGTCGTCAAGCATCGTATGTTTCCTTCTCTAGCTGGCCTGATTCGATATTTATTTAGGTTACCAAAGTAAATTGCCACGCACAATCAAGTTCGATCCCGTGAAAACCCTCGACAGCGACGCCTACCTCTGGCGCACCCACAACCCCGGCCGCGTGCTCAACAGCGCCTTGCGCCGTTTCGAACAGCGCGTCATGGACCTGATGGCCGAGGCGGGACATGCCGAGACGCGCCGCTGGCACGTGAACCTGACGCGCCACCTGGACCTGGAGGGCACGCGCATCACCGACCTGGCCCGGCGCTCGGCCATGACCAACGCGGCGATGAACGAATTGATCGGACAGTGCGAGGAACTGGGCCTGGTGGAACGCGTGGCCGATCCGACGGACAAGCGGGCCCGCATCGTGCGTTTCACGCCCGCGGGGCTGGCGTGGCTGGATGATTTCGGACGGGCCGTGGCGGTGGCCCAGGAAGAGATGGTCCAGGAAGTCGGCAACCGCAGCCTGTCGGTGCTGTTGAAGGACCTGGCCGCCTACGCCGCGTCGGTCGATTGAAGGGAAGCCGGCCGGCTTCCCTTCCCTACTTCAGATCCTCGTCCAGCCCCAGCAGCTTGAGCGCGCGTGGAAACCAGTCCGGTCCTGTAGAACATCGACCGCGACGGCGACGTCGACATCTTCAAGATTCCCATCCCCTTCCTGCACGAAATGGCCGGCGGCAACGAGCTGCGCAGCGGCCTGCCCTTCGACGTGGTGCCGAGCGAAGTCCACAAGCTGCCCATGCCGGCCCACAGCGAGATCGTGCGGGAAGGCGAGATGTATCCGGACGACACGCTGCCCGAGGGACCGTTCGGCGAATTCACGGACTACTACGCCGGCGGGCCCGTGGCGTCACGGACCCGCCGGCGCCTCCTTCACCGCCTCGAAGCGCATCAGCGTGCGGGTGCGCGCCCGCGCATGATCCACCACGGGCAGCGGATAGTCCCGCCCCAGCCTCAGGCCGCACGCCTCGGCATCCACCGGCCGCATCGCGGCAGGGAAATGAATGAAGCGGCCGGGAACACGCGCCAGTTCGGGCACGTAGCGCCGGATGAAGCTCCCATCGGGATCGAACCTCTGCGACTGGGTGACCGGATTGAAGATACGGAACCACGGCTGCGCGTCGCAGCCCGTCGAAGCCGCCCATTGCCAGCCGCCGTTGTTGGCCGCCAGGTCGTAGTCGTTCAGGTGCGCGGCGAAGTGCCGCTCGCCCCGGCGCCAATCTATGCCCAGGTCCTTGGTCAGGAAGGAGGCCACCACCATGCGCAGGCGATTGTGCATGTATCCGGTCTGGTGCAGTTGGCGCATCGCGGCATCCACCAGCGGGTAGCCCGTACTGGCCTCGCACCAGGCTTGCCAGAGTTCGGGCGCGTCGTCCCAGGACAGGCGGTCGAAGGCCGGCTTGAAGCAGCCTTGCACCACGCGCGGGTGGTGCCACAGGATCATCTGGTAGAACTCGCGCCAGACCAGCTCCGACAGCCAGGTTTGCGCCCCCTCGCCGCCGTGGCGGCTCGCCAGCGCGGCCAATTGGCGGATGGACACGGTGCCGAAGCGCAGGTGCGTGGACAGGTACGAGACGCCCTTGCGCGCGGGATAGTCCCGCGCCTCGTAATAGCGCGCCAGGCGGTGCTCGAAATCCCGCAGCAGCTCGCGGCCGCCCCGCATGCCGGTGGGCAGCGCCAGCGCGGAAAGATTGGTGGGCAGGAAGCCCAGCGCCTCCAGCGTGGGCGGATGTTCGCCCGGTGGCTTGGGCGCCAGGCGCGCGGCATGGCGCTCGACCGGATAGGATTTGAGCTGGAAGTCGTCGGCCCGTTGCAGCCAGGCGCGCTTGTAGGGCGTGAACACGCTGTAGGGCTGGCCCTGCTGCGTCAGCAGTTCGTCCCTGTCCAGCACCACCTGGTCCTTGTAGTCGCTGAAGGCGATGCCGCAGTCCGCCAGCTCCCGCGCCACCCGCTGGTCGCGCGCGATCGCGTCGGGCTCGTAGTCGCGATTGGCCAGGACCTCCCGTACGCCCAGCTCCCGCGCCAGCCGGACGATGCACGCCGCCGCGCCGCCGCCGTGGCGGACGATCAGGCCGCTTCCCGCCGCCCCCGCCTCGCGCGCGATGCGGTCCAGCGCCTGGTCCAGCTCCAGCACGCTGGCGTGGATGAATTCCACGCGACGGTCGGCGCGGGCAGGCAGGACATCGAGGATGTCGGTATCGAAGACGAAGGCGCAATACACCTTCCCGTGGCGTATCAGGGCCTGGTGCAGCGCGGCGTGGTCGAAACTGCGCAGGTCGCGCCGGAACCACACCAGGGCGGCCCCGGTCCGCGCCTCATTCGTCATGGGCGGCGACCCGCTTTTTCCGCGGCGCGGCGGCCTGCGTTCCGGCTTCGGCCTCGCGCCGGGGCGCGCGGGCGCGCTGCCGCTCCACACGTTCAGACACGCGGCGCGACAACTCCCGGGTGGACGGGATGCGCAGGCTGCGCGCCTCGGCCTTTTCCTCGTCCTCGGCCAGGTTGGCGATGATGCCCAGGAGCACCTTGCGCGCCACGTCTATCTGGTCTTCGGTCAGCCCGCCGATACCGATCCGGTTGACCTCCTCGGCCAGCGGGATCAGCTTGCGCTCGAGCGCGCGCCCCCGGTCCGTCAGGTACACGTACATGTTCTTCTTGTTGCCGGGCAGGTGCTTGCGCTCGACGTAGCCAAGCGCTTCCATGGCCTTGAGCGCACTGTAGGTGGTGGGTTCCATCACCCCCGCCTCGTCGCTCAGCTCGCGCTGGGTCAGGCCGTCCCGCTCCCACAGGATACGCAGGAAAGCCCAGTGTCCGAACGAGACGTGATGCTCGTTCAACCTCATCTGCAACGCGCGGACGAAGGCGCGCGTGGCGTCCTTGACGAGATGGGCCAGGCGATCGTTGGGCGCCGCGCTCTGCCAATGCTCCAGGATCTTGCGGGTGTCTTCGGCGGAACTCATGGTCTTCCGGGGGCTGTACTCGGGCAGATGATACCCGTCCGGTGGCACGGGAACGGGGGCTTGAAAAATACTTAGAGCTTTAATATTATTCTTATAGCTCTAATAAAACCAGCGTGGCCGGATCGCCGGTGCCGGTTTACGAGCAGACACGCGCCAGGCACAAGGCGCGAATCCACCCTAGGAGACCTCCATGCCCCATTCCGCCCCCCGCCTCGCCCGAGACACCGCCACGGCGGCCGCGCGCCTGGGCCTGGCCGCGCTGCTGGCCTGTGCGCCGGCGCTGGCCAAGGCCGACGACGCGGCCGACTACCCCTCGCGCCCGGTCCGCTTCGTCGTGCCTTACGCCACCGGCGGCCTGCCCGATACGGTGGCCCGCATCATCGGCCAACGCCTGACCGAGCACCTGGGCAGATCCTTCGTGGTCGAGAACAAGCCCGGCGCCAACGGCGTGGTGGCCGCGCAGACACTGATGGGCAGCCCGCACGATGGCTATACCTTCCTGGTGACCGACGGCTCGATGATGTCGATCAACCCGTCGCTGTACAAAGACCTCGCCTACGACCCCAAGCGCGACTTCGTGCCTGTGTCGCTGGTAGCCACCTCGCCGCTGTTCATCGCCGCCCGGCCCGACTTCCCCGCCAACACGCTGCAGGAATTCGTCGAGCTGGCCAAGAAGAGTCCCACGGGCATCACCTATGGTTCCTCGGGCGTGGGCAGCAGCCACCACCTGACGATGGAAGCCCTGAAAAGCGCGCTGAACCTGCGCCTGGACCACGTGCCGTTCCGGGGTTCGGGCCAGGCCGTGCCCGCGCTGGTGGGCAAGCAGGTAGACCTGGTGGTGGCCGCGCTGCCCTCGCTGGCGGGTTTCGCGCAGAAGGGACAGGCCAAGATCCTGGCCA
Source organism: Pigmentiphaga sp. MLSB6-MA01 (assembly GCF_058793475.1). Classification (NCBI taxonomy): domain Bacteria; kingdom Pseudomonadati; phylum Pseudomonadota; class Betaproteobacteria; order Burkholderiales; family Alcaligenaceae; genus Pigmentiphaga; species Pigmentiphaga sp. MLSB6-MA01. The sequence goes on from NZ_JBXAFV010000003.1 coordinate 427,775, forward strand.
CGAATTCCCTCAAGCGCTCGACCCTGGCGCCCAACGTTCCGGCCATCTCCGAGATCGTTCCCGATTTCAACTTCGCGGTCACCGTGGGGGTGCTGGCGCCCACCGGCACGCCCCAGGCCATCGTGCAGAAGCTCAGCGCCGAGATCGCCAAGGTGGTCAAGCAGCCCGAGGTCATCAAGCAATTGCAGGGGCTGGGCATCGAACCCGTGGGCGGAACGCCGTCCGAGTACACGCAAGCCATCGATGAGGAAGCCCGCCGCTATGCCGGCCCGATCAAGGCCGCGGGCATCAAGCCAGAGAATTGAAGGAGAAGCAGCATGTTGTCGCGTGAAAAGAACGAGCGGCTGTGCCGCGTGGAGGGCGACGCCCCGATGGGCGCGCTGATGCGCCGCCACTGGCTGCCGCTGTGCCTGATCGAGGAAGTGGCCGAGCCGGACGGCGCGCCGGTGCATGCCCGCTTGCTGGGCCTGGATCTGGTCGTGTTCCGCGACACCCAGGGCCGCATCGGCGCGCTGGACGAGAAATGCCCGCACCGGCGGGTCTCGCTGGTCTACGGCCGCAACGAGGAAGGCGGCCTGCGCTGCCTCTACCATGGCTGGAAGATGGACGTGAGCGGACAAGTGCTGGACATGGCGTCCGAGCCCGGGACCAGCCCCATGGCCTCGAAAGTCCGGACCCAGGCCTATCCCACGCGGGAGTGGGGCGGCATGGTCTGGGTCTTCCTGGGCAAGGCAGACGATGCGCCCGAATTCGTTCCTCCATCCTGGGCGCCGACCCGGGACGCCAAGGTCAGCATCGCCAAGGTCATCCTGCCCTGCAATTGGGCGCAGGTACTGGAAGGCGCGATCGACTCGGCCCACAGTTCCAGCCTGCACTCGTCGGACTTCGTGCCGGCCAAGGTCAACGGCGCCGAGGCCACCGACAAGAATTGGCTGCGCCCGTCCACCGACAAGGCACCCCGCCTGCAGGTCGAGCGCACGCCCTACGGTTTCCGCTACGCCGCCATCCGCCGTCCCATCTTCGATGCCGACACGCAGGACTACGTGCGATCGACGGTGTTCGTCGCCCCGTTCACGGTGCTGGTCCCGCCCAACAACCTCTACAACGTCGCCAATGTGAACGTGCCCATGGACGACACGAACACGGCGTTCTACTTCCTGGCCTGGGGCCATCCGGCCAAGACGCCCGATACCGAGACCTGGCGCAAGTTCCTGCGCGCGCAGGTCGGCCCGGACGTGGATGACCGCTACCGGCCGCACCGCAACCACGACAACCGCTTCTGGCAGGACCGTCAGGCGATGAAGGCGGGCAACTTCACCGGCATCACCGGCTTTCCCAACCAGGACATCGCCATGTGGGTGACCATGGGCCCCCTGGCCGACCGGTCCGAGGAAAGGCTGGGCACCAGCGACCTGGCCATCGTCGAGTTCCGGCGCCGGATGCTGGCGGCGCTGGACGAGTTCGCGGCGGGCGAAGCGCCCATCGCCCTCGGCGAGAACGCCATTCCCGAGGAGATCTGTTCGTTCCAGGCCATCGTGCCCAAGTCGGTCGACTGGCGCGAGTACCAGGTGTCCCATGTGTGGGACGACGTACCCGCCACCCGGCGACTCGACGCCAACTACGAGGTGTAGCCAGGGGAAGCCTTATGTCGATTGCTCCAATGCGGCTGGGCATAGCCGGCCTGGGACGTGCCTTTTCGCTGATGTTGCCGACCTTCCTGGGCGATGCGCGCATCGTGCTGGCGGCGGCTTGCGATCCGCGGGAGGCCGCCCGCGCGCAGTTCGCGCGCGACTTCGGCGTGCCGGTGCACGGCGACATCGATGCGCTGGCGGCCGATCCGTCGCTGGACGCGATCTACATCGCCAGCCCCCACCAGTTCCACGCCCGCCACGCCGAGATCGCCGCGGCGCATGGCAAGCACGTGCTGGTGGAAAAACCCATGGCGTTGGCGATGGACGAATGCGACCGCATGATCGCGGCCTGCGAGCGCGCCGGCGTGCACCTGATCGTGGGCCACTGCCACAGCTTCGACACGCCCTACCTGAAGACCCGCGAACTGATCGCCAGCGGGGAGTTCGGCCAGGTCCGCATGATCCACGCGCTGAACTACACCGACTACCTCTACCGTCCGCGCCGGCCGGAGGAACTGGTCACGGCCGAAGGCGGCGGCGCCATCTTCAGCCAGGCCGCGCACCAGGTGGACATCGTGCGGCTGCTGGCGGGCTCGCCGCCCACGCGGCTGCGCGCCGCGGTCGGCAACTGGGATCCGCGCCGCGTCACCGAGGGTGCCTACTCGGCCATGCTGTGGTTCGAGTCCGGCGCCTACGCCTCGCTGTCCTACAACGGCTACGCGCATTTCGATTCCGACGAATGGACGGGCTGGACAGGCGAGATGGGCAACCGCAAGTCGCCCGACGACTACGGCGCCGCGCGGCGCAAGCTGGCCGCCGTGGCCTCGCCGGAAGAAGAAGCCCGCGCCAAGGCCGCCGGCACCTATGGCGGGTCGGCCTACAGGCCGCCGGCCGCCGACGACGAACCCCGCGCCCACCAGCACTTCGGCCCCATCATCGTGTCCTGCGACCATGCCGACCTGCGGCCGCTGCCGGACGGCATCGCCATCCACGCCGACGAAGAGAAACGATGGGTGCCGCTGGACCGGCCGGCCGTGCCGCGCCACGAGGTCATCGATGAACTCGCGGCCGCCGTGCGGCGGGGCCTGCCGCCCCGGCACGACGGCCGCTGGGCCCGGGCCACGCTGGAGATCTGCCTGGCGATGCTGCAATCATCCAAGGACGGCCGGGACGTCCCGCTGGCGCATCAGCCGTCCTGGTAGTCGCCCGCCGGGCGCGCCAGGAAATCGCCGACGTAGACGAGGTGCTCGAACGGCAGTTCATGCCGGCCAGCCACCTCCACCAGCGTATCCAGCGTGGCGCGCAGCACCCGCTGCCGCGCCTCGCGCCCGGCATGGCAGACGATGGCCACGGGCGTGTCGCCCGGATAGCCCGCCTTCAACTCGTCCACCACCCGCGCCAGGTCGGTCCGCATCGTAAACAGCACCAGCGCGCTGCGGCTCTGCGCCAGCACCGACAGGCGATCACGGCCGCCATAGCCTGCGTTGGCGTTCTTGCCCAGGCTCAGGATCACCGACTGGCTGTCGCTCCCGCCGGTCACGGCGCACCCCAGCGCCGCGTTGCCGGCGGCGAAGCTGGAGATGCCCGGCACGACCTCGGGCCCGAGGTCGCGGAACGCGTCCAGGTAGCCGATCTGCGGACCGTACAGCGTCGGATCGCCCTGCGTCAGGACCGCCACCGTACCACCCGCCGCGATGCAATCGCGGATGGCCCGGCGGCGGGGAGCCTCTTCCGCCTCGACCTCTTCCGGCGAGGCGCGCCGCCTCGCCATGGGCGTGAAGAGGCCGTGGCCGGCTTCCATGAACCGCCTGCCGGCCAGTTGCGGATAGCGGGACGGCGCGTCGGCCTGCCCCACCACCAGATCGGCTTCGCGCATGACGCGGTCGGCCCGCAGGGTCAGGTGATCGGGATCCCCCGTTCCCAGGCTGACGAGATAAAGCTTGCCGGGTTTTGTCGGCATCGGGTTCCTCCTGGGACTTAGCGGTCGGTCCGCCACATGCCGTCGCGCGCCATCCGGTCCACGATCTCGCCGATCAGGCCCGCGATGGCCGAGACGGCCTTGCCGGGCCCCTTGGTCTTGGCGAAGACCAGCGCGACGGCGCGCTGGAACGGCGGATCGACGATGCGGGCGGCCTGCACCTCGCCCTTGCCGACCTCGGTCCATACCGCGTGCAGCGGCAGCACCGTGTACAGCCGCTCGCGCGCGACCAGCGAGGCCTGGAGCGGCAGCGAATCGGCCTCGATCACCGGGGCCAGCGTGATGTGTTCCTGGCGCGCGATGGAATCGAGCGCGGTGCGCAGCCCGTTGGGCGCGCTGGGCAGGATGAAGGGCAGCTCGTGCAGGCTGCGGAAGGGCACTTCCTCCTGCGCGGTCAGGCGGTCGCCCGCGGGCCCGATCAGGTAGCTGTCCACCGTGGCCAGACACTGCTCATGCTCGGGCAACGCGCCGCCGTAGCGGTACAGGATGCCGATGTCCACCCGCGCGTCGACCAGCCACTCCTCGACCTGGCCGCTGGATCCTTCCAGCACCTTCAGGTTGACGCCGGGATAGCGGGCCCGCACCTCGGTGAAGAGCTGGCCCACCAGATGGTGGCCGATGGACGGCAGGGTGCCCAGCGTGACGCGGCCGCTGGCGTCGCGCGCCTGCTCGCGGATCTCGCTTTCCAGTTGCTCGGCATCGGCCAGCAGCGCGCGCACCTGGGGGAAGATGCGCTGCCCCACGTCCGACAGCTCCACGCCCCGGCCGGTGCGCACGAACAGCCGCGTGCCGCACTCGCGTTCGAGCGCGTTCAACTGCCGGCTGAGCAAGGATTGATTGCTGTTCAGGAACAGGGCCGCGCGCGTCAGGCTGCCCAGTTCGCCGATCGCGAGAAAAGCCCGCCATTTCTGCAGGCTGGCGGTGACGTCCAGCTGGATGCTGGTGGCTTTCGGATGCTGCATCGCAAGCGGCGCTCGTCCAGGAAAAGAAGACGAGTTTATACCCCCACCACGGCGAAACATGCACTGACTGGTTCACTCAGTTGGAAGAGGCCTTGACTGCGCCTTGAAGCCAGTCCGCGAATCCTTCGTCCGGCCACAGTTTTTCGATTGCATCGAGGCCGAGCTTGGCACGCTTCCTCCATCCTGGCCCTCGGCTCACCAGGTCGCGCCACGCTTCCTCCACTTCATCGGGCCGCTGAATACGCAGGATATGCAGCAGCAAGGCCGACTGCAGCAGATCCTTGTTGGACTTCGTCCGGTGCTCGCCGCTGCGTTCGCCGAAGACGATCAACTTGTGCAGCGCATAACGGGCAGGATGAGGCACATTGAGAACGACGGCTCCGGTCATGTCGAAGATGACCGCCTGTTGCACGTCTTCCAACGAGTACTCCATGAACGGCAGCGGTTGCAGCATGACCCCGAGTTGCTCGTGCTTGAATGGCGCGCCGTCTGTGGTCGTCTTCGGGGTCACGAAATCCAGGGTGAACTCCGGTGTATCGGGGATCACCCAGGAGCCGGCCCCGCCACCCGAGCCGCCAAGAAGCGGCACGAACCCCATTTTCAGGGATTCGATGGCATCGCCGGCATTCGCTTCGACGTCGGCCGGCAGCGCGACGCTGAGGCTTCGTCCCGCGTGCGCGAAATCGATATCCATCGTAATGGCCGCCGAGCCCCCTCCCCAGTGCACGCCCAGCATGTTGCCGTAGGCGATGAAGGCATGGGAACCAATGGCCACGCCGCCGCTGCGGAAAAAACCATAGTCGGAAAGCCGCTTGATCACCCTGAAATGCAGCGAGGGGGTCGTCTGGCACCCACTGACCGCGGCCAGTTTCGCCAGTTGGCGCAGGGCATCGGGCTGCGGTGAGGACTGCTTCTCTTCGACGAGCCTCCTGATCTCGGGCGAATCGGGCCCGACATAGATCTGGCGCTGTTTGCCCGAGGCATCGGTATGCTTGAAGTACCAGTATGTCTTGCCCCGAACCTGGCGCCGGGAAAACGAGCCGGATAACAAGGCGACACTCCGGGCCATCTCGGCTCGCACGGCAACATCGCCAAGCTGGGCGAAAGCGGCTTGCGCCCGCATGGGCAGCGCCGTGTAATGAGCTTCCAGGGCGAAGGGTGCGGACATGATGCCCCTTTGAGTGGTTGTACCTTCAAAATGTAACTCGGGTACAACGAAGAAGCCAGCAGATGTTATACCTGATAAATGTAACTTAGGTATAACACCCTACCGCCCCTTGAACACCGGCGCCCGCTTTTCGCGGAACGCGGCCTGCGCCTCGGCGGCATCCTCGGTGGTGGCGATGATCGTGGTCATGTCCTGTTCGTAGCGATAGCCGTCGCGCAGGCTCATGTCCTCGATGGTGTTCAGCGTGTGCTTGCCCATGCGCGTGGAGACGGGGCTCTTGGCGGCGATGACGCCGGCCATCTCCATCGCGGCGGGCAGCAGGTCTTCCTGAGCCGTGCAGGCCTCGACGATGCCGAGCCGGTAGAGCTCGGCCGCCGGCACCCGGTAGCCGGTCAGCATCATGCGCCGCAGCAGCGAATGGGGAAACAGGCGCATCGCGTGGCGGCACCCGCCCAAGAGGCCCACGTCCACTTCGGGCAGGCCCAGCGAGGCGCGCTCGGAGGCGATCAGCACGTCGGCCGAGGCCACCATGGCCAGCCCGGATCCCAGCGCCGGGCCGTTGATGGCCGCCACCACGGGCTTGGCGCATTCGCGGATGGCGTGGAAGCACTCGCGGGTGCGGCGCAGGTGAGCGGGCAGGTCGCCCGGTCCCTTGATCACGTCGGCCCGCCCTTTCAGGTCGGCGCCGGCGCAGAACACCTTCCCCGCCCCGGTCAGCACCACCACCCGGACCTCGGGCGTCTCGGATATCCAGTCCAGCGCGGCGGTCAGTTCATCGTTCAGCACGCGGGTCAGGGCATTGACCGGCGGGCTGTCCAGGGTCACCAGCGCGATGTGGCCATCCACCCGCAGTTGCAGTTGCTTGAATTCGTTCATGGAAAAGGGTCGTGATCGTGGGCAGGATACGCAGCGAGTCTAGGCGCGCGCGCAACCCGCGCAAAGGCGGGCGCGGTCAAGGCTGCTATGCGCCCGGCGCCATAGCGCGCGCGGGCGGCGCGCCCGATAATGCAGGCAAGACGAGAGGAGCCCATGCCGAGAATCGACCTGCCCACGCCCGAAACCATGAGCCCGGAACAACGCCGGGTGCACGACAAAGTCATCGCCGGCAAGCGTGGCCGGCTGCGTGGCCCGCTGCGCGCCGCGCTGTACAACCCCGAGCTGGCCGAGCGCTGGTCGGCCATGGGCGAACTGCTGCGCTACGACACCACGCTGCCGCCCCGGCTGTCGGAACTGGCCATCCTGGTCACGGCCCGGGCCTGCAGCTCGCCCTTCGAGTGGGCCGCCCACAAGACCGAGGCCGAGAAGGCGGGCGTGGAAGCCTGGATCATCGAGGCGCTGCGCGAACGCCGCATCCCCATCGAGCTGGCGCAGGACGATGCGCTGGTGGTGCGCTACGCCAGCGAGCTGAACGCCCACCGGTCGGTGTCCGACGCCACCTACGCCGCGACGCTGGCCCGTTTCGGCGCGCGCGCGGTGGTGGAGCTGACCGCGCTGATCGGTTACTACACGTTGGTGGCGATGACGTTGAACGCGCACCAGATCCCGCTGGAACCCGGCGTCGTCGCCGCCTTTCCCCTGCCCCAGGACGACCCGGCGGTATGGGGCAAGCCGCGATGATCGGGGTCGCGCGGCACGCCACCCCGATCACCGGCTGGGATTGCCACAACCATCTGCTCGGCCCCTACGACCGCTTTCCGCTGGCGGCCGAACGCAGCTACACGCCGCCGGAAGCGCTGGTCGCGGACCACTCGGCCATGCTCGCGAGCCAGGGGCTGTCGCATGCGGTGCTGGTGCATCCCAGCGCGTACGGGGAAGACTATTCGCTGCTGTTCCATGCGCTGTCCGCGCACGACCACCTGCGCGGCGTCATCGTCGCGCGCCCCGGCACGCCGCTGGACCTGGCCACGCTGCGCGCACGCGGCGTGCGCGCGCTGCGCTACAGCCACCGCAGCGGCGCGGCCGGGAATTTCGCCGGCAGCGCCTCGATCGAGGATCTCCAACAGATGGCCCGCGCGGTGGCCGATGCCGGACTGCACGTCGAACTGTGGACCGACTGCCGGGCCCTGCCGGGCATCGCGCCGGTGCTGGCGGACCTGCCCTGCCCGGTCGTGATCGACCACATGGGCAGCTTCGACGTGGAGGCGGGCACGGACGACCCGGGTTTCCAGCAACTGGCCAGGCTGCTGGGCGACGGCAAGGCCTGGGTCAAGCTGTCGGCCTACCGCAGCCTGCTGGATACGCCGGACCCGGAGCCCGGCCGCCCCTTCCATCGCGCCCTGGTCGAGGCCAATCCCGACCAGCTCGTCTGGGGCAGCGACTGGCCCCACATCCGCATCGATCCGTGGCCCGGCACGCGCCGGCTGTTCGACACCTTCCTGGCGTGGACCGACAGCGAACCGCTGGCGCGCCGGATCCTGGTCGACAACCCGACCCGGCTCTACGCGTAGGGCGCGCTCATCCTTCCAGCACGGGCTCCGTGCGCCGGAAGGACGGCCGCGCCGCGATCTCGTCGTACCACGCGGCCAGGTGCTGCGCCCGCTCGCGCCATTGCAGCGCGCCAAAGCGGAAATCCAGGTAGCCCAGCGCGCAGCCCAGCCCGATGTGGCCGATGCCGAACGGCGCAGCCGCCAGTTCCCGCGCCTCGCCCTCCAGCCGGCGCAGCGATGCCTCGGTCTTGATCCGGAAGGCATCGATGAGCGCATCCGAGCGCTGCGCCGCGTCCCGGTCGGCCTCGTTGCGCCAGAGGATCAGCACATCCAGCAGGCCGTCGGCGAAGGCATGCCAGCGCAGGGCCCGCCACTTTTCCTCGCTCCGGGCAGGAAACAGGTCGCCGCCGGCCAGGTCGTCCAGGTATTCGCAGATGACCGCCGAATCGAACAAGGCCATGCCGTCGTCCAATACCAGCGTGGGGATCTTGCTGAGCGGGTTGTCGCGCATGATCTGCGGATTGGGCCGCAGCATAGCCGCGACCGACCGCACGCGCTCCACGCGGTCCTCCAGCCTGAGCTCGTACAGGCAGACCATGACCTTGCGTACATACGGCGACTTGGGCGACCAGTGCAGCTTCATGTCCACTCCCATCAGATGGCGCCCGCGGCGCGCAACGCTTCGATGCCGGCCGCGTCGTAGCCCAGCTCGGCCAGGATCTCCGCGCTGTGCTGGCCCAGCGTGGGCGGCGCCGCGAGACCCGGCAGCGCCGCGTCGGCGAACCGCATGGGACTGGCGACCTGCGGGACCCGGCCTCCGCTGGGATGCTCGATATGGCGCAGCAGGCCGCGCGCGATCGTCTGCGGCTCCTCGAACACCTCGGCCACGGTGTTGATCGGGCCGCACGGCACGCCGGCGCCGTCGAGCAAGGCAAGCAGGCTCGCGCGGTCGCGCCGCGCGAGATCCTCGCGCAGCATCGCCGACAACTGTTCGATATGGCGCACCCGCTGCGCGTTGGTGGCGTAGCGTTCGTCCGCCGCCCATTCCGCGTGGCCGAGGGCCTCGCACAGCTTGCGGAACTGGCCGTCGTTGCCCACCACCAGGATGATGTCGCCGTCGGCGCAGCGGTAGACGTCCTGCGGCTGGATGTTGGGATGGGCGTTGCCGTTGCGCCGGGGCGGCTTGCCGGACACAAGGTAGTTCATCGCCTGGTTGGCCAGGGTGGCCACCTGCACGTCGAACATGCCGATGTCGATGTACTCGCCCTTGCCCGTCTCGTTGCGGCGGGCCAGCGCGGCCAGCACGGCTACCGCCGTGTACATGCCGGTCATCAGGTCGACGATGGGCACGCCCACCTTCTGCGGACCGCCGCCGGGACGGCCGTCGCGCTCGCCGGTCACGCTCATCAGGCCGCCCATGGCCTGTATCAGGAAGTCGTAGGCGGGCTGGTCGCGGCGCGGCCCGGTCTGCCCGAAGCCGGTGACCGAGCAATAGATCAGCCGCGGGTTCAGGGCGCGCAGCGACGCCTCGTCCAGCCCGTAGCGCGCCAGCGTGCCGAATTTGTAGTTTTCAAGCAGGATGTCGGCGCGCATGGCCAGTTCCCGCACGATGCGCTGGCCTTCGGGCGTGTCGAGCCCGACCGTGATCGACCGCTTGCCGCGGTTGACCGCGAGGTAATAGCCGGCTTCTTCGGTATCTTCGCCCCGGCCGTCCTTCAGGAAGGGCGGTCCCCAGGCGCGGGTGTCGTCGCCGCTGCCCGGGCGCTCCACCTTGATGACGTCGGCGCCCAGGTCAGCCAGGGTCTGGCTGGCCCAGGGGGCGGCCAGGATACGGCTCAGGTCCAGGACCTTGACGTGCGACAACGGGCCCGTCGATCGATGCATACATTCCTCCGCGTTCGCGCCGACGGCCGGACGCGTCTCGTCCCGTCCGCGCCTGTCGCCGCAGTCCGGACTCTAGGGGCGCGGCGCGGGCTTGCCTACTGCCTGGGCCGGCAAGACTGCAATGCGTCCATGCGCATAACGTGCGCGCTATATCCGCGGCGCGCAGGCAGAAATGCCGCGGGGGTACACCGCGCGCGCGGCGCGGACCGGAATAATGGGCCAGACCTCACGGCCATTCCCTCAGGAGACCTCATCGATGAACGACGCGCACGACCAGACCCCGCCCACCCCTGCCCGCCTGAGGATAGGCGTCGCCGGCGCGGGCGCCATCGGCGGCTTTCTGGCCGCCCGCCTGGCCCTGGCGGGCAACGACGTCAGCGTGCTGGCGCGGGGCGCCACGCTGCGCGCGCTGGACGAACACGGCATACGGCTGGACAGCGGCGGCGCGCGATCGGCCGCCCGCGTCCGCGCCAGCGACGATCCCCGGCAGCTCGGCCCGCAAGACCTGCTGATCCTGGCGGTCAAGTCGCCGTCGCTGCCCGACCTGGCCGACCGCCTGGGTCCCATGATCGGACCGGACACCCTCGTACTGCCCGCCCTGAACGGCGTCCCGTGGTGGTTCTTCCAGTCGGGCGGCGGCCCGCTGGCCGGCCACCGCCTGCGCGCCGTGGATCCCGACGGCCGGCTCGAACACGCCATCCCCGCGGACCGCATCCTGGGTTTCGTGGTGTTTCCCTCCAGCTCCTGCCCCGAACCCGGCGTGGTCGCCCACGCCTCGGGGTCGCGGCTGGTGGTGGGCGAGCCGGGCGGCGGCGCCAGCCCGCGCGCGCAGAACGTGGCCGCGTGCCTGGCCGCCGCCGGCTTCGAGGCATCCGCCAACCCCGGCATCCGCCGCATCGTCTGGGAAAAACTGCTGGGCAACGCCTGCTTCAACCCGGTCAGCCTGCTGACGGGCTCGCACACCGACCTGCTGATCGACGACGAACGCGTCAACCGCCTGTTCCAGGCCATGATGCGCGAACTGCTGGCCATGGGCGACGCGCTGGGCCTGCCGTTGGCCATCGAGCCCCCGGCGCGGCTGGCGGTCACGCGCAAGCTGGGCCACATCAAGACCTCGATGCTGCAGGACGTGGAAGCGGGCCGCGCGGTGGAACTGGACAGCATCCTGGGCGCGGCCGTCGAGATCGCCGCCGAACTGGGCGTGCCCGCGCCGCTGCTCGACACGGTCTATGCGCTGGCGCGGGTGCGCGCCGAACGGCTGGGCCTGTACGCCGCGCCCGGTTAACGCCCACGCCATAGCAGCTTTGCGCGGCGGCGCCTATCCGGCGGCGAAGCCCGCCCGATACCATGCCCGGACACCGACAAGACAGGCGGCCACGCCCGCCACGGAGGAGACTGCCATGCACACCAGACGCCTTGCGGCATGCCTGATCGCGAGCTGCACCCTGGGGATCTTCACGGCACCGGCCATGGCGCAGGACGCCTCGTGGCCCACGCGACCGATCCGCTTCATCGTGCCCTTCCCACCCGGCGGACCGACCGACACCTATGTGCGCACCATCGCCGGCCCCCTGGGCGACGCGCTCAAGCAGACCATCGTGGTCGAGAACCGCGCCGGGGCCGGCGGCTCGATCGGCACGGCGGCCGTGGCAAAAGCGGCGCCGGACGGCTACACCATGGGCCTGGGCGCCGGCGGCGCGCTGATGGTGATGCCCCACCTGATGAAAGTCCCCTATTCGGTCACGCAGGACCTGACCTACGTTTCCAGCCTGGCGCAAGTGCCCGCCGTCATCGCGGTCAACGCCAAGTCCGGCATCGCCAACATGGCGCAGTTCCTGGAGCGCGCCCGCAGCCATCCCGGCAAGATGAACTATGCCAGCGCGGGCACCGGCACCATGGTCCACCTGGCCGGCGAACGCTTCAAGCGCGAGGCGGGCATCGACATCGTCCACGTGCCCTATGCCGGCGCGGCCCCCGCGATCACCGATCTCCTGGGCGGACAGGTCGAATCCATGGTCTCGGACCTGACCCCCATCCTGCCCCACGTGCAGGCGGGCACCGTCCGGGTACTGGCGGTGACCACCGAGAAGCGGACCCCGCTGCTGCCCAACGCGCCCACCCTGGTCGAGCTGGGCTACCCCAAGGTCGTGCAGGCGACCGAATACGGCGTCATCATGCCGCCCGGCACCCCGGCCGCCATCGTCAACCGCGTCCAGCGCGAGCTGGCGGCCATCCTGGCCACGCCCGAGGTGCGCAAGGCCTACGAGCAGATGGGTTCGCTTGCCGTCTCCAGCTCGCCCGAGCAATATCGCAAGAACGTCCTCGGCAGCTATGAGTTCTGGGGCCAATTCATCAAGGAAACCGGCATCTCGCTGAACTGACCGATTCCCACAGGAAACCTTGCCATGCCAGCCTCCACCGGCCAGACCATCGCCCAGAAGATCCTCGCCCGCGCCGCGGGCCGCGAGACCGTGGCGCCGGGCGAATACGTCAACTGTGTGCCGGACCACGTGGTCACCCAGGAAATGGTCTGGCCCATGCACAAGCGCAACCTGGAGAAAATAGGCGCGACCTCGTTCGCCCGGCCCGAGAAGGCCATCATCGTCATCGACCACACGCCGGCGGCCGCCACCGGTTCGCCGCACGCCGCGACGCATCACATGCTCAAGCAGCTGACGCGCGACTTCGGGGTCGACAACTTCTACGGCCCCAACACCGGGCTGCGCCACCTGGTGCTGGTCGAGCGCGGCTACGCCCGGCCCGGGTCCCTGGTCTTTTCGGACGAAGGCAACATCGCCTCGATCGGCGCGGTGGGCGCGCTGAACATTTCCATGTCCACCGACGTGCTGGCGCCGCTGCTCAACGACCAGCACTGGGTCTGCGTGCCGCGCACGGTACGGATCGAACTGGTGGGCAGCCTGCCCTTCGGCGTGACCGGACGCGACCTGGTCCAGTCCATCATTCGCGACCACGAGGAACAGGGCACCTTCCTGCAATGCTGCGTCGAGTACGGCGGGCCGGCGCTGGCCGGGCTGAGCCTGGACGACCGGCAGGCCATCCTGGCCTCGACCTTCCACACGGGGTCCGATACCGCCATCATGGACGTCGATGCGCGCGCGCTCGACTACGTCGACGAACGCGCCGATGGCCGGCCGTATCAAGTCCTGCGCAGCGACCCGGACGCTGACTACGCGGCGGTGCTGACCTACGATCTGTCGCAACTGACCCCCATGGTGACCGTGCCGCCCACGCAAAGCGGCGCGGTGGACGTCGCGCAAGTGGCGGGCCGACGCATCGACCAGGCCGCCGTGGGGTCCTGCGCCAACAACCGGCTGGAAGACATGCGGGCGACGGCCGCCGTGCTGCGCGGCCGCCGGATCGCACAGCACGTCACGATGTACATCTCGCCGGGCAGCCAGAACGTCTACGCCGCGGCCGCCCGCGAAGGGTTGCTGGAGGTGTTCGCCGAGGCCGGCGCCACCGTGCTGTCGCCCGGCTGCAATACCTGTTGGGGCTACCTGGGCGTGCTCAGCGGCGAGGACGTCTCGATCACCACCCACCAGTTCAACTACCAGGGCCGCAACGGCAGCACCCAGGCCGCGGTCCACCTCGCCTCGCCCTATACGGTGGCGGCCTCGGCCGTGGCCGGCGAGATCACCGACCCCCGCCCGCTGCTGGCGGGCCGGCTTTGAGGAGCGGCACGACATGAACGAAGCATCCTCCGTGCGCACCCTGCGGGGCCGGGTCTGGAAGTTCGGCGACCAGGTCTGCGGCGACGACGGCATCATCGAATTCGCCGCGGTGCGCGACGGCTTCGGCAAGCCGTTCGACCTGGACGCGCTCAGGCAGATGTGTTTTCGCCAATTGCGGCCCGAATTCCCGTCGAACGTCCAGCCGGGCGACATCGTCGTCGGCGGCAAGAACTTCGCGCATCACAACCACGTGGAAGTCAGCGTCGCCATCAAGGCATCGGGCATCGCCGCGGTGCTGGTGGAATCCTGCGAATCGGGCTTCATCCGGCGGGCGCTCAGCCAGGGCCTGCCGATACTGCTCGTCCCCGGCATCACGCAGGCCGTGGCCGACGGCGACGTGATCGGCGTCACGCCGGCCACCGGCGCGATCGAACTGGCCGACGGCCGCGTCATCCCGTCGCCGCCGTTTTCGCCGCAGATGGTGCGGATCTGGGAGAGCGGCGGGCTGGTCAACGCGCTGGCTGGCGAGTTCGCGGCGCGCTAGCGTCAACGGTAGGTTCTTGAACCGTCCTTGACCGGTGGGGTGGGGCGGCCCGCGGTGGGGGGCCCCACCCCACCAGTCCAAGACCACCGACGACGATGAGTGA
>NZ_JBXAFV010000004.1:0-284235 GCF_058793475.1 Pigmentiphaga sp. MLSB6-MA01
TGTTCCCGCCCGAGTTCTGCGCCCGCCCCGTCCACCCTGTCCCCACCGGGAAGTCCCGCGCAGCGGGACCGGCTTCGCTGCGCCCCGCCCGCCCCCCGGCCCCGGTGCCCCGGACAAGACCGGGTAAAGAACATGAATGCCGATTCAGCCTAGCCCCAGGGCACAGCGGATCCGGCTCAGCCGGTCCGCCGTCCGCCAGTGCCCCCCTGGGGGGGCGTCCGAAGGGCGTAGGGGGGTGGTGCTATACTTTCGTTGGCGGGCCCCTTCGCATGGCGGAGCGGTGAATCTGGTCAGGTCGGGAACGAAGCAGCCATAGCTGTAAACCGTCAGTGCCGAAGTCAGGCTCGCCACCCAATTCCGCCTCCCTGGGCACTAAAAACCACACAACCCGGGGCAGGCACTTGGAAAAACCACTTTTTTGCGGTTACCATTAGTTCATCTCGGGCTCTACGCCGACCGATTCCGGCGCCTACCTGCCCCGCTCCCCTCGCGTTTCGCGCTTCCCACGCATCGCCCAGGGGTACTCCCGTCAGGATCCGCGCATATAAAAAAATTCCCCGCAGGGGTCTGGAATCCAAGCACACGCGCCCACATGTATCTATCGATTCACATACCCGTTTACCGCGCACTGCACCACTCTTCTTGCGCTTTGCGCACACCTCCAGAAGGAAAACCATGAGCGACGCGATCAAGCACGTGAGCGACTCCAGCTTCGATGCCGACGTACTTCAAGCCAATGAGCCTGTCCTGGTCGATTACTGGGCGGAATGGTGCGGCCCCTGCAAGATGATCGCCCCGATCCTGGAAGAGGCCGCTTCCCAGTACCAAGGCAAGCTGACGGTCGCCAAGCTGAACGTCGACGACAACAACGCCACGGCGGCCAAGTACGGCATCCGCGGCATTCCGACCCTGATGCTGTTCAAGAACGGCCAGGTCGTGGCAACCAAGGTCGGCGCGCTGTCCAAGTCGCAGCTCACCGCATTCCTGGACAGCTCGCTGTAAACAGGTAGCAAGCCACGGACCGGCCCAGCGCCGGTCCTTTCCGATCAACCTTTACCACGCCCTCTCCTTGCGCACCGGCGGTGCGCCCCGGCCTCGGGATCCAGCCTCCGCCCCAAGAGCAACCAATGCTCTGCGCAAAGTCCTCCAGCGAGGACGTGTCGTCACCAAGAACTCCCCCCGGAGCTTTACCCGAGATGCATCTCAATGAACTGAAGGCGCTGCACGTTTCGCAACTGCTGGAAATGGCCGCCACGCTCGAGATCGAGAATGCCAGCCGCCTGCGCAAGCAGGAGCTGATGTTTGCCATCATGAAGCGACGCGCCAAGCAGGGCGAGCCGATCTTCGGCGATGGCGTGCTGGAAGTGCTGCCCGACGGTTTCGGCTTCCTGCGTTCGCCCGAAACGTCCTACCTCGCCAGCACCGACGACATCTACATTTCGCCCTCTCAGATCCGGCGCTTCAACCTGCATACCGGCGACTCCATCGAGGGCGAGGTCCGCACCCCCAAGGACGGCGAACGCTACTTCGCCCTGGTGAAGGTGGACAAGGTCAACGGCCAGGCGCCCGAGAGCATGAAGCACCGTATCATGTTCGAGAACCTGACCCCGCTGCACCCGAACAAGCCGCTGCGCCTCGAACGCGACATCAAGAGCGAAGAGAACCTGACCGGCCGGATCATGGACATCTTCGCCCCCATCGGCAAGGGCCAGCGCGGCCTGCTGGTGGCAAGCCCGAAATCGGGCAAGACGGTGATGATGCAGCACATCGCGCACGCCATCACCGCCAACCATCCCGACGTCACCATGATCGTCCTGATGATCGACGAGCGTCCGGAAGAAGTGACCGAAATGCAGCGCTCCGTGCGCGGCGAAGTGGTCGCCTCCACCTTCGACGAGCCGGCTACCCGCCACGTGCAAGTGGCCGAGATGGTCATCGAGAAGGCCAAGCGCCTGGTCGAACTCAAGCATGACGTCGTCATCCTGCTCGACTCCATCACCCGCCTGGCCCGCGCCTACAACACCGTGGTTCCCGCCTCGGGCAAAGTGCTGACCGGCGGCGTCGACGCCAACGCCCTGCAGCGCCCCAAGCGCTTCTTCGGCGCGGCGCGCAACATCGAGGAAGGCGGCTCGCTCACCATCATCGGCACCGCCCTGATCGAAACGGGCAGCCGCATGGACGACGTGATCTACGAAGAATTCAAGGGCACCGGCAACAGCGAAGTCCACCTGGAACGCCGCCTGGCCGAGAAGCGCGTCTACCCCGCCATCAACCTGAACAAGTCCGGCACGCGCCGCGAAGAACTGCTGATCAAGCCGGACGTTCTGCAGAAGGTGTGGGTGCTGCGCAAGTTCATCTTCGACATGGACGAGATCCAGTCCATGGAGTTCATCCTGGACAAGATGCGTTCGACGAAGAACAACGCCGAATTCTTCGACATGATGAAGAAGGGCGGGTAGGGAAGCCCACCCCCTACGCCCTTCGGGCGCCCCCTCAAGGGGGCGATGCGGGTGGACCGGCGGAGCCGGATCCACCGCATCCTGGGGTACGACCGGGCTGGTGGGGAGTGTCGTTCTTTCGCATCGCTCTCTTTTCTTGATCGCTCCCGCCAAGCGATGTCTTTAACGCGCAAAACGCCCAAAAACATCGCGCTGATTGCACAAACTCAGGATTCCCGCGATAATTCAGGGCTTAGCTCTAGAAATTGGGCACGTTGTCGGACCGGCGCTCCGTCCAGCAGGTACACGGAAGCCGCCCCCCCAAGGGAAACCGCCCCCAAGGCGCGAACCTTCGTCCCGGCTGGCGACCCGCACACTCCCAAGGAAGACCATGAAAGAAGGCATCCACCCCGAATACCGCGACGTCGTGTTCCAGGATCTGCAGACCGGCAACAAGTTCGTTACCCGCTCGACCCTGAACTCGCGTGAAACCATCGAACTCGATGGCAAGACCTATCCGCTGTTCAAGTGCGACGTGACCTCCGAGTCGCATCCCTTCTACACCGGCGCGCAGACCCGCATCGTCGAAACCGGCCGTGTCGAGAAGTTCCGCGCCCGCTTCGCCCGCACCACCGGTACCGTCAAGACGTCCGCCTGACGGACTCCGTCCGCGCGACCAAAAGGCAGCCTGCGGGCTGCCTTTTTTCTGCGGGCAACCTTCCTTCCCGGCAACGCTGCCGAGGCGCGTGGCGCGAAAATCCGCCCCGCCGCTGCAATTGCTTGCAATCGAGCTTCGCATTCCGCCTTTTTTTGCGTGCCCCGGCCTGCCGGGACACTAGAATCCGTCTTGTGCCTGTTAGGTAATCCCAGCGGTTCGATGCCCCACCGATTCCCGTCCCCCTTCCATACGTCCATCCTGCCGCCCACGCCCGCGCGGCTGACGGCGCTCGCGGCCACGAAACTCCCGCGCTGGGGCCTGCTGGCCCTGTGCCTGCTGTACATCGTGACCGGCCTGGTCATGCGCGAGCCCTGGAAGAGCGAGGACGTCATCGGCCTGGCGCAGATGTGGACCGCCTACGACGGCGGCTGGGCGCAGTGGCTGGCGCCCGAGGCGGCCGGCGTGGCGGTGTCGCAGGAAGGACCGCTGGCGACCTGGGTGGGCGCGCTGTGCATGGCGATTTTTTCGCCGCTGCTGGGCCATATCCTGGCGGGACGCATTCCCAACCTCATCTGGTTCGGCATCGCCAGCACCAGCCTCTGGTATGGCGCCTATCTGCTGGGCCGGCGGGCCGAGGCGCAACCGCTGGCGCTGCCGTTCGGCGGCCAGCCGGAACCGCGCGACTACGGCCGCATGCTGGCCGACGCCGCGCTGCTCCTGCTGCTGGCCACCCTGGGCATCCTGTGGCGGTCCCACGAAACGTCCGCCGAACCGGCCGCCCTCGCCTTCCACGCGCTGGTTTTCTATTCGCTCGCCCGCATGCTCGATCATCCACGCTCCGGCGCGCTGACTCTGGGGCTGGCGCTGGCGGGCGCGTTCCTGGCACGCGGCTTTCCCGCCGTCCTGCCACCGCTGCTTGCCGTCGCCGTCCTGGCCGGCACCTGCTCGGCGCTGCGGCCGGCGGTGCGCTGGATCGCGCTGCTGAGCCTGCCGCTCGGCCTGGCGCTGTCGCTGGCCTGGTGGATCGCCGCCGCCCTGCTCCATCCCTACTGGATGAGCGGCTGGTGGCATTGGAATGCCAGCGTGTTCGGCATGCTGACGCCGCGCGGACTGTCCGACGTGCTGCGCAACATGCCCTGGTTCCTGTGGCCCACCGGGCCGCTGGCGCTGCTCGCGTTGTGGCGGTGGCGCGGCTACCTGCGCTCGCCCCACGTGCAGATCCCGGTGGCGCTGATGCTGGCGGGCCTGGCCATGCTGCTCGCCACCCGCGAGCCGATCGACGCGGAATACCTGGCGCTGGTCATCCCGTGCGCGATGCTGGCCGCGCTCGCGCTGCCCACGCTGCGGCGGGGCCTGATCAATGCCCTGGACTGGTTCGCCGTCATGGTGTTCTCGGCCACGGCCTGCGTGGTCTGGATGGGATGGATCGCCATCATGACCGGCGTGCCGCCCAAGATCGCCCGCAACATCGCCCGCCAGACGCCCGGCTTCGAGGCCGATTTCTCGCTGTTCGCCTTCACCGCCGCGGTCGCCGCCAGCGTGGCCTGGATCGCGCTGATCATCTGGCGCTTCCGCTCGCGTCCAGCCGGACTGTGGCGCGGGACGGTACTGTCGGCGGGCGGCGTCGTCACGTGCTGGCTGCTGATCATGACGCTGTGGCTGCCCTCGATCAACTACAACAAGAGCTATCGCGAAGTCTCGAACGGCATAGCGCAGGCGCTGGCCGCCGAGCGGTCCCGCACGGGCCGGCAAGAGTGCGTGCGCAGCGCCGGCCTCGGGCTGTCGCAGCGCGCCTCGTTCGCGGTCTTCGACAACCTGCGCTTCGAGCTGTCCGGCGACTGCCCCCTCGTACTGCTGCAAGGCAACGCCAGCGTGCTGCGGAACGCGCTTCAGCGCGGCGAGTACGCCGGCAGCCGCGTGCTGTGGGAAGGCACCCGCGCGGCGGAGCTCCGCCGGGCCCCTCAATTCCTCGAGTATTTCATCCTGCTGCGCCCGGTCCCGGCCGGACGCCCCGCCCCGTGACCGACGCCGGGCCCGCGCCCCCTTCCGGCTGGGGCGCGACCCTGCGCCGTATCCTGCAACAGGGCTGGCCGGTCCTGGTCGGCCAGTGGGCCAGCATGGCCTTCGGGGTGCTGGATACCGCGATGACCGGCCATGCCTCGCCCGTCGCGCTTGCCGCCATGGCGCTGGCGGTGTCCATCTATGTCACGGTGTTCATCGGCCTGACCGGCGTGCTGCATGCGCTGATCCCCATCGCCGCCCAGCACTTCGGCGGCCGCCGGCTGGCCGAGATCGGCCGCGCCTGGGGCCAGGCAGTCTGGCTGTCGCTGGGCCTGTCGATCGTTGGCGGCCTGGCGATGCTGTTTCCGGATACCTGGCTCTCGATGTCCGGCGACGTGGATCCAGCGGTGCGGGCCCAGGTGCGCGGCTACCTGGCCATGCTGATCGTCGCCCTGCCCGCGGCGCTCGTCTTCCGTACCGTGTACGCCCTGAACACCGCCGTGTCACGCCCCAAGGTCGTGATGATGATCAACATCGCCGGCATCGGATTCAAGGCGCTGTTCAACTGGCTCTTCATCTACGGCAAGTTCGGCCTGCCCGCGCTGGGCGCCGTGGGCGCGGGGCTGTCGACCGCGCTCGTGTTCTGGATCAGCGTGGGCCTGAGCGTCCTCATCCTTCGCCGCGACCCGTTCTACCGGCAATTCGGCCTGCGCATCGGCCGCCCGGACAGGAAGATGCTGGGGGAACTGCTGCGGCTGGGCCTCCCCATGGGCGGCTCCTACCTGATCGAGGTCACGTCCTTCACTTTCATGGCGCTGCTGGTGGCGCGCGAGGGCATCTACGCCACCGGCGGGCACCAGATCATGGCCAACCTGGTCGCGCTGTGCTTCATGATGCCGCTGGCGCTGGGGGTATCGACCGGCGCGCTCACGGCGCAGGCCATCGGCTCGGGAGATCCGCTGCGCGCCCGGCGCACGGGTTCGGCCGGACTGATGGTCAGCACCGCGGGCGCGCTGCTGACCATCGCGATCGTGATCCTGGCGCGCGGCCCCATCGTCCAGGCCTACACCAGCGATGCCGAGGTCGGCGTGGTTGCGCTGGGGTTGCTGGGCATGCTGGCCTTCTTCCATCTGTTCGATTCGCTGCAGTGCATGACCAGCTACTTGCTGCGCGCCTACAAGATGGCGGTCGGCCCCATGCTGATACAGGCCGGCGCGCTGTGGGGCATCGGCCTGCTGGGAGGATGGTGGCTGGCATTCGGCCCCGGCGCCGGCGCGCTGGGCGGACTGGTCGCGGCGCTGATGCCCGGCGCGCCCACGGGCGCCGGGACCATGTGGTTGATGGCCACCTGCAGCATGGCCATCTCGTCGCTCATGCTGCAGTGCTTCTACTGGCGGGTGGCCGCCCGGCGACCGGCCGCTCCCGAGTCGCCACGGCCCCTGCGCTAGACGCGCAGGAAGTGCTCGCGGTAGTACTTGAGTTCGTCGATGGACTCGTAGATGTCGGCCAGCGCCTCGTGCCGGCTTTTCTTCTCGAACCCCTTGTAGATCTCGGGCTTCCAGCGCCGGCAGAGTTCCTTCAACGTGCTGACGTCCAGGTTGCGGTAGTGGAAAAAAGCTTCGAGCCGCGGCATGTAGCGGACCATGAAGCGGCGGTCCTGGCCGATGGTATTGCCGCACAGGGGCGACTTGCCCGCCGGCACGTATTGGCCCAGGAACTCCAGCAGGATGTCCTCGGCCCGGGCTTCGGCCAGCGAGGAAGCCTTCACTTTGTCGATCAGGCCGCTGCGGCCGTGGGTGGCCTTGTTCCAGTTGTCCATGCCGTCGAGCAACTCGTCGGACTGGTGCAGGACCAGGACCGGTCCTTCGGCCACCACTTCGAGCTGGGCGTCGGTCACGACCACCGCGACTTCGATGATCCGTTCCTTTTCCGGATCCAGGCCCGTCATTTCCATGTCGAGCCAAACCAGGTGATTTTCGTTCAACGCCATATAATCGGTGCTCCGGAACCATGCATGAATCGCGCGCGCGGCGCCATGGCGGCGGCGCGGGCACAAATGGCAATTTTCTCACAGGCTGGCGCCTCCGCTTTCCGGACCCCAATCGGGATCCGCCGGGGCTTACGCGTACGCCCCTCTGACTACGAGCCGTCATCGTGTTTACCCTGCTGTTCGTCTTGATGCTGCTGGCCGGCGTCGCCACGCGCCTGTGGCTTGCCACGCGCCAGACCCGCCACGTCGCGCTGCACCGCGACCGCGTACCGGCCGAGTTCACCGACCGTATCGGAGAAACCAGCCACCGGCGGGCGGCCGACTACACCATCGCCCGCATCCGCTTCGACATCGTGGCGCTGCTGTTCGACACCTCCGTGCTGATCGGCCTGACGCTGCTGGGCGGGCTGCAGGCGCTGAACGAACTGGCCGCTTCGCTGGCCTCGTCCGACTTCGTCCGCCAATTGTTGCTGGTCGCGATGGCGGCTGCGCTGCTCTCCGTCGTGGACCTGCCCTTCACGCTGTGGCGCCAATTCGTGCTGGAGGCCCGGTTCGGGTTCAATCGGATGACCTGGCGGCTGTTCGCCGCCGATACCGTGAAAGGTCTCGCGCTGGCCGTGCTGTTCGGGCTGCCGCTGCTATCGGCGCTGCTGTGGCTCATGGCCGACGCCGGCCCCTACTGGTGGCTCTGGGGCTGGGGCCTGTGGATCGTGTTCAACATTTCGGTCATGTTGCTGTTTCCCACGGTCATCGCCCCGCTGTTCAACAAGTTCACCCCGCTGGCCGACGAGGCGCTGGCCGAGCGGATCCAGGCGCTGGCCCGCCGCACCGGCTTCGCGCTGAACGGCCTTTTCGTCATGGACGGCTCCAAGCGATCCGCCCACGGCAACGCCTATTTCACCGGCTTTGGCAAGAGCAAGCGCATCGTCTTCTTCGACACGCTGCTGGCCCGCCTCGCCCCCGAGGAAATCGAGGCCGTGCTGGCGCACGAACTCGGCCATTTCAAGCACCGCCACATCCTCAAGCGGCTGATCTTCAGCTTCGGCGTGTCGCTGGTGTTCTTCGCCCTGCTGGGCTGGCTGTCCCGGCAAGTATGGTTCTACACCGGACTCGGCACCCTGCCCCTGCTGGAGGGGCACAATGACGGCCTGGCCCTGATCCTGTTCTTCCTCGTGGCGCCGGTGTTCACCTTCGCGTTCATCCCGCTCGCGAGCTGGTACTCCCGCAAGCACGAGTTCGAAGCCGACCGCTTCGCCAGCGAACAGACCGATCCCGCCAACCTGGTCTCCGCGCTGGTCAAGCTCTATGACGACAACGCCGCCACGCTCACCCCCGACCCCGTGCACTCGGCCTTCTACGACTCGCATCCGCCCGCCAGCATACGCATAGGCAGGCTGCGGGCCGCGCCGCATGCCGCCCCACTCGATCGTCTCCAGGAACCGGCATGAATCGCGTCTTGAGTATCGAACAACTGCGCGCGGGCCGTTGCGTGCCGATGAAAAACCGGTCGCCCATGAGTTCCGCGCACATCGACGAGCAGATCCATGTGCTGCCCATCTGGGCGCGGCGCGGCGAGGTCCTGGAGCGCGACTACGAGTTCGCCGACTTTGCCCGGGCCATTGCCTTCGTGAACGCCGTCGCCGACGTCGCCGGCCAGGAGAACCATCACCCCGAGATGCTGGTGGGCCACGGCCGGGTACGCGTCCACTACAGCACCCGAGAGATAGGCGGGATCTCCATCAACGACTTCATCTGTGCGGCCAAGATAGACGCGCGCTACGAACCATGAAAGCGCCCAGGCATACTCCGGGAACCGGCCTGCAGGGCCGCGTCGTGGCCGCCTTCGGACGGCATTTCACGGTCGAATGCGACGACGGCTCGACCCGCCAATGCTACCCGCGGGGCAAGAAGGGCACCGCCGCCGTGGGCGACCGGGTCGAGGTGGCCCCCGAAGGTCCGGCCGGAGGCGCCATCCAGTCGGTCCTGCCGCGCCGCAACCTGCTCTACCGCTCCGACGAAATGCGGACCAAGCAGTTCGCCGCCAACGTCGACCAGTTGCTCATCGTGGTGGCGACCGAGCCCGATTTTTCCGACGAACTGGTCGGCCGCGCCCTGGTTGGCGCCTTCAATGCCGACATCTCCCCCGTCGTCATCCTGAACAAGGTCGACCGCCCGGCCGGCCTCGAGGCCGCGCGCCGCAAGCTGGCGCCCATCCAGGCGCTGGGCGTGCCGGTGCTCGAGCTCTGCGCTCGCGACACCGCCGCCACGCAGGCCGCGCTGGCGCCCAGGCTGGCCGGCCAGACCAGCCTGCTGCTCGGGCAGAGCGGCATGGGCAAGTCCACCCTGCTCAACGCCCTGGTCCCGAACGCCCTGGCCGCCACCCAGGAGCACTCGCAGGCGCTCGGCGCCGGCAAGCACACGACCACCAGCACCCGCCTGTACCACCTGCCCGCCACGCTCGCCTCCGGAGCCGACCTGATCGACTCGCCGGGATTCCAGGCCTTCGGCCTGCAGCACCTGGACAGCGCGCAGATCGTGCAGGGTTTCCCCGAATTCTCGCCCTACCTGGGCCACTGCCGCTTCTACAACTGCACCCACATCCACGAGCCGGGATGCGCCGTGCTGGAAGCCCTGGAAGCCGGCCGGATCGCGCCCCAGCGCCACGCGCTCTATGGCCGGCTGCTGGACGAACTGCTGCTCGGCCAACGCTATTGAGCCTTCAGAACCTGAAGAAATATCCGATCGGCAAAACAATCGTTTGGCGTTATGGTGATCGGCGGTACGCTCGGCGGAACCCTCCCTACGTCCCTTCAGGAGCATTCCGTGGCTTACGCGGCAATCCGGACACTGATCCAGAAACTCTCCAGCCAGCCCGATCTGCATGCTGCGCTGCGGCTGGCCCCCGATGGCACCGTCCTGGGCAGGTTCTACGAATTCGAGCTTGCCAGCGGCTTCCAGCCGGTGATCCGCATCGATACGCGCGCGGTGGCCGGCTATGACGCCTACGCCCGTTCGCACGCGACCGACGGCGACGTCATCAGCCCCTGGGGCCTGTTTTCGCGGGCGGCGGACGACGCCACGCTGGTACGCCTGGACCGGCTGTGCCGCCTGGTCCATACGCTGAATTATTTTTCGAAATCCGATGCCGCCCACCCGCTCTACCTGCGGGTCCATGGCCGGCTGCTGGCCGCCATCACGCAGGACCATGGCCTGGCCTTCCGGCGCATGATAGAAGCGCTGGGCATCCCGCCTGCCCGCATCGTGCTGCAACTGCCCGCGGAAGCCGCGCGGGACGTCCTCCTGGCCGGCATGATCCTGGGAAACTACAGGAAAGCGGGTTTCCAGTCGGGCGTGCATGCCAACAACGCCGTCGAAGCGCAGTCGCTGCTGCACCTGCATGCGCCGGACGTCATCAAGCTGGACCTGCGCACGGTGGCCGATCCGGAGCGCGAACTTCCCGCGCTGCTGGAAACAGCGGCGGGACTTT
The DNA here is from genome assembly GCF_058793475.1 of Pigmentiphaga sp. MLSB6-MA01. Lineage (NCBI taxonomy): Bacteria > Pseudomonadati > Pseudomonadota > Betaproteobacteria > Burkholderiales > Alcaligenaceae > Pigmentiphaga > Pigmentiphaga sp. MLSB6-MA01. Next base: position 10,575 of record NZ_JBXAFV010000004.1, read on the forward strand.
CGTGCCAGGTGGTATTCAAGCACGTCGAGGACGAGGCCAGCCTGGCCCGCCTCGCGGGGCTCGGCGCGCAATACGCCCAGGGATACCTGTTCGGCGTCCCATCGGCCGCGCTCGCGCCGCCGCTCACCCGCTCACCCGGATAACGGTCAGAACGTCAGCCGCACGCCCATGACGATGTTCCGGCCCATCAGCGGCGCGGCATTCTTGATGAACGACGTATGCCGGTAGGCAAGCTTGTTCGTCAGGTTGTTGGCCCGGACATAGATCTGATAACGGGTTCCGCTCATGCGTCCTTCGTAGGCGGCGCCAAGGTTCAGCATCGTATAGCCGGCCGTCTCGGTCTCGAAATCGGCCACCTTGTCCTGCCGCCCCACGTATGACAGTTCGACGTCGCCGCTCCAGGCTTGCCACTTCGCGTCGAGCCGCGTGCCGATCCGGTAGGCGGGAATCCGCGGAAGATTGCCGCCGCCATCCAGTTTCGCGCGCACGTAGTCGCCCATCAGCGAGACGGCGAATATGCGGTCGATCTGGTGGCGCACCTTGGCCTCCAGCCCGGTGAAGGTGGCATCGTGCTGCGTGTACTCCAGCAGTTGCAGATTCTGGTAGACGTCCAGCGTGCGGCCATAGATGAAGTTATCCATCTTGTTGTGGAACACCGAGACCGAGAAGGTCGTGGGCCCGGCGAACTTGCGCAGCGTGAGATCGATGTTGTTGGACGTTTCCTTCTTCAGGTTGGCGTTGCCGATCTCGTAGGTGGACGTGGCCAGGTGCAGGCCATTGGCATAGAGCTCCTCGGCGGTCGGCAGGCGATGCGAACGCGACGCCGACACGCCCAGCGAATACTGCGGCGCGAACTTCCAGACGGCGCCGGCCGACACCGAGGTGCCGCTGTGCCGGGTATCGGGCGCGCCGCCCTGCACATCGATACGCTGCCATTCGTGCCGCAGCCCGCCCTCGAAGCGCCAGTTGCCCACCGTGTATTCCTCGAGCGCGAACAGGCCGTTGTTGCGCGTGACGCTGGGCTGTACGTAGGCCTCCTCGCCCAGGGCGCTGAAGGCGCGGCGGGTCGTCTGCGCGCCGATGACTCCCCGCAGCCCGCCGATGGGCGCATGCTCCAGTTCCACGCGGCCGTCGTGCGCCTTGTTCTTGAAGGTGGTGGCGACCGTGTCGCCCTCGATCTCGTCATGCTGGTAATCGGTGAAGCCGGCGCGCACACGCAACCGGGTAAAGCCGGCGAAGGGATCGCGCAGTTCGCCGCGCACATCCCAGCGCTGGCTGCGCAGCTTCACGAAGGGCACGCCATGGCTGCCTCCGTCCTCGCCATGATCATGGCCGTCCTCATCCTCGTGGCCATGGCCGTCGCCCGGGCAGTGCAGGTGCGCGCCATGAGCGTGGCAGCCTTCGTAGGCATGATCGTGGCCCGGCAGGCCATAGCGATTGCGCTGGCTCGTGTAGGCCACTCCGATGTAGCCGCGGTCCCCCACCCACGACAGGCCCACGCTGCCGGTCTCGGTGTGGTTGTACGAACCGTCCACCCGGTTGCCGCCGGCCCAGCCCCGGCCCACCTTGTAGTCGTTGGCGTTGCGCTTGAGCCCTTCGGCGTGGAAGACCAGGCCCTTGCCGCCGGTGGTCAGTTCGAACGCGCCGGCGGTCTCGCGCGGGCCGGTCGCGCCGCGCAGCTCCACGCTGCCTTCCACGGCGTTCTCGGGCATCTCGGTCGGAATCTTGTTGTCGAGCACGTTGACCACGCCGCCCACCGCTCCGCCGCCATACAGCAGGGCCGCCGGGCCGCGCAGCACCTCCACCCGCTGGGACAGCATGGGCTCGAGCCCCACCGCGTGATCCGGACTGATGGTGGAAGCGTCCTGGACCTCGGCGCCATCGGACACGATCTTGACCCGCGCGCCGTCCATGCCCCGGATGATGGGGCGGCTGGCTCCCGCGCCGAAATGCGACGATGTGATGCCCGGCTCCTGCTCCAGCGTTTCTCCCAGCGTGGCTGCACGCCTGGTCAGCAACGCGTCTTCGTCCAGCACGGTCACCGGCGCGGCCAGGTCCTGCTCGCTGCGCGACAGGGGCGTGGCGGACACGGTGACTTCCCTGAGGGTCGGCGGCGCGGGTTCGGCGGACGGCGCGGCCTGCGCCCAGGCCGCCGCGGGCACGCAACCCCAGGAAATGCTCATCAGTGCCAATACGAGGGGGTTCGGCCTTCCCGACATGCTACGGTTCCTTTTTCGATATAAGTGGCGCAATACGGCAGCCGGCACGTGTGGACCGTGCCCTGCCGCGACCGGAATTCTTGCTCAGAACCGATATTAATGCAACTTTATTGCATATGCATGAAAGTTGCACTTGGGAGAAAATTCGATGCTCGACGGTTCCGGCCAGCGCCTGCATGGCCGCCTGCTGGGCCATGCGGACCTTGCCGAGGCGCAAGCCCTGGTGCCTGCCTGGTTGCCCCTGGCCCCTTCATTGCGCGCCGCGCTGCCGGTGGTCTGGACCCGCCTGCTCGGCCAGAGCGGTTTCAACGCCGACGTCATCGAAGACCTGAATCGGCCGCCCGGACAACGCCTGGTGGGCCTGGGCATGGCGATCGCGCTCGACGGCGAATGGCGGCAGCGCCTGGCCCACTCGCCGCCGCCCTTCGCGTCGGCGGCGCTTTATGCCGCGCTGGCCGACGGACGCTATCAACCGCCTTCCGACAAGGAGCTCGCGCGCCTGAGCGGCCGCGGGGAAGTCGCCTTTCTCGTCCTGCACTACGAACAGGTGCTCAAGGATCTGGCCAACCCCGACACGGTGGAGATGCTGGGCGTGGCCATGACAAGATTCCGCCAGGCACACGCGGGCTACCGCCTGCAGCACCTCTACCAGGAAGGCCTGGGCGAACAGGTGGCCTACTTGCAAAGCATGGGCTTTCGCGCCCGCACGGCACGCGGGCAAGAAGGCGTCCCCGAACTCTACGGCCTCAGCCGCGACGAAGCCGCGCGCCTGCTGCCGGGTTCGCCCGTGCGCGATGCCTTCCAGTTCACTCCGCCGCGCTTTGGCTTCTCGGCCGCCGAACGCCGGCTGCTGCGGCTGGCGGTCACGCAACTCACGGACGAGGAAATCGGCGATGAACTGGGCATGTCGCTGCATGGCGTGAAAAAACTCTGGCGCTCGGCACAGCAGCGTTCGCTGCAGGCCATGCCCAGCCTGTTCGACGGCCTGGCCGGCAACGAAGCCGACACCGGTGCGCGCGGCCCCGAGAAGCGCCGCACGCTGTTGCATTACCTGCGCCAGCATCCGGAGGAACTGCGGCCCTACCTGAGCCCGGCACCCGACAAGGCGGTACCCAAATAGAGGTCTACCGGCGGCCGCGGCAAAGGACGAACATCCGGGCATTCCCACTATCGCCCCATGCCCGCCATGTTCGACCTCATTTCCTGTCTTTCGCCGCGCCGTGCGGTGGCAGCCCTCGCCAGCGCCGCCTGGCTGCTTTCCGCCTGCGGCGGCGGCGAAGCCCCATCATCCGCGGCGGCTCCCCGGCCAGGTGAACCACCCTCCGCGCCGTCCGAGCCCACCGACCTCCAGGCCACCCCCGCCGGCGCGCCCGAGGGCCTCTCCACCTCGGCCAGCATCGGCACCATGGGCGGCACCTTGACGAGCGCCGACGGCCTGCTCCAGATCAGCGTGCCGCCCGGCGCGTTCGCTCACCCCACGGAGGTGGCGATCCAGCCCATCGCCAACACCGCCCACGGCGGCCGCGGCCGGGCCTACCGCATCACACCGGAGGGCCTGCATGGCATCACGCCCATGGCGCTGCGCTTCCGGGTCGACGAGGCCATGCTGCAGGGCAGCGCGCTGGGAGCCATGAGCATCGCCACCCAGGACGACCAGGGACGGTGGCATGTCCACCTGCGGCCCGTGCGTGACGAAGCCGCACGTACGCTGGAGATACAGACCACGCACTTCAGCGACTGGGCGATCGTCGCCGGGGCGCAGCTGCGGCCGGGCACGGCCACCGTCCCCGTAGCGGAGTCGATCGATCTCTCGCTGGTGACCTGCGCGGCCGAGGCCGATGGCGATGGCATCACTGCCACGCTGGATGCCTGCGTCGAGCAGCCCGCGGCGGTGGGCGAACTGTCCGGCTGGGCCGTCAACGGCGTCACCGGCGGCGGGTACTCGTTCGGCACCATCACCGAAATTCCGCTCACGCATCCCGGACCTAGCGAGATCCCGCATCGCGCGCGCTTCGACGCGCCCGTGGCGGTACCCGCGCGCAATCCCGTGGCGGTATCCGTGCGCTACCAGGAACTGGCGCCGGGCGTCCCGCCCGTCACGCTGGTCTCGAACGTGCTCGTCACCAAGTACCACGATTGCCGCTGGATGCGGGACACCGCGTCGCTGCACTTCGAACTCGAACTGGAATATCGCTACGATGGCCCCGGACCGGAAGGGCACACCTCTCTTCATCAATCCGGCGCCATCCGCGGTGAATTGCAGAGCGTCTACCAGAACGATCTCCAGGGTGCCTGGCAGGCGCTGACCACCCAAGGCACCGCCTTCCTGAACGACCTGATCGCCAAGAGCGACGACACCTGGCGGCTGTCCGGCAGCGGCGTCCCCGCCATCGGCAGCGGCATCGATGCCGACCGGTCCAGCGGAGCCCAGCTGGTGGTCAACTACGGCGACTGCACCTACCACTTCGGCGGACGGGTCGCCGTGCTGGCCAGCAGCGGCAAACCCCACGATCCGCCCCGTGTCACTGAAGTCGGCAGCTTCGCCTTCGGCGGCTTCGTTCCCATCGACCGTCTCGACGGCATCGGCGGCTACAAGCAAATGCCGCTGCGCGATGTGGCCGGCGCCATCGGCACCTACGCTCCCGGCGGCCTGGGTTACGGCGTCTCGGACGGCCGGGCCGCCGTGCGCTGGATCGTTCACCGCATGACGTACTGAAGCCGCCATGCCCCGCACCGGGCCTTGCCCTTGACGAGGAACTTCCCATGAAACACCAACGATGGCTGCGCCTGCTGGGCATCGCCCTGGGCGCGCCCGCAGCGCTGGCTGCCCTGGCGGTCGCCACCGGTCTGCTGCTTGCCGAGTGGCGCATGCACCGCCGGGTGGACGTACCGGTACACGCCGTGGCCTACCGCGACGAAGCCACGGTCCTGGAACGGGGGCGCTATCTTTACGCCTCGCGAGGCTGCGCGGACTGCCACGGCGGCAACGGCGGCGGCCGGACGTTCGCGCAAGGCGGCGGCCTGACCCTGGCAGGCCCCGACATCACACCCGCCGGCGTGGCGGGCGCCTACCAGCCCGTGGACTGGGTGCGCACCATCCGCCACGGCGTGACCCCGCAGGGACGCGCGCTGATGATGATGCCCAGCGAAGACTACAACGGCTTCACCGACGACGATCTCGCCGCGATCGTGGCCTATCTCCGTTCATTGCCGCCGCAATCCGGACGGACCGCGATCGTCGAGCTGCCGCTGCCGATGAAGGCCATGTATGGCTTCGGCGCGATCCCCGACGCCGCATCGCGCATCGACCACGCGAAACCGCCACGGCAGGCGGTGCCCGAAGGCGTGACGCTGCGGCATGGCGAATACGTCGCCAGCATGTGCGTGGGTTGCCACGGCGTGGGCCTGGTGGGCGGCAAGATACGCGGCGGCGCGCCCGACTGGCCGCCCGCCGCCCGGCTTGCCGCCGGCGAGGGCAGCGTGATGGACCACTACCCCGACGCCGACTCGCTGATCGCCATGTTCCGCAGCGGCAAGCGGCCGGATGGCTCGGCCGTGCAGGTCATGCCGTTCGACTCCTTGGCGCAGATGAGCGAAACCGACGTGAGGGCACTGCATCTGTACCTGACGGCCCGATGAACCGCGGGAGCCCGCCTCGTCCGGCCGGCTCCCCGGGGCGGTCGGATCAGAACGCCGAGCAGTGCCCGCCGCTGGGCGCCTGGCCCGAGCCGATGGCCAGGATGGCGGGTTCCTTCCGGTGGTTGACCGGGCTGGCGTGGGTCCAGTCCCAGGCGAAGAAGACGATCAGCACGGCCCAGAACAGCAGGACGGCGGAAGTACGGGAGGCAGTCATGTCCATGTCCTCCCGTTCAAACGCCCAGGCGGCGGCGCAGGCGCACGCCGATCAACGAGCCGGCGAACGCCAGCACGACCCAGATCCAGCCGTGCAGGCTGCCGGTCGAAATGCCGCTGACCATGGCCCCCACGTTGCAGCCGAACGCCAGCCGCGAGCTGTAGCCCAGCAGGAAACCCGCGACCAGCACCGCCGCCCACTGGCGACCCGTCAGCGGCTTGCCGCTGGACGGCTTGCGCGCGGCGATCCACAGCGCGCCGGCCATGATGCCGATGTTGGTGATCGAGGTGACGTCCAGGAACACGCTCTGGTCCAGCGTTCGCAGGTTGCCGGCCTGGCCCCAGAAGGCGTTGGCGGCGGGGTCGAACACGCCGGCCGCCGTCGCCACCTTGGCCGCCCACAGTCCGAAACCGTAGACGACGCCCCAGGGCTGGCCCGCCACCACCAGGTTGGCGACCGCCAGCAAGGCGAGGCCGATGCCGGCCAGGAGCAGCTTGCGGTTCCACAACGCGGGAGCGGCCGCGCCGCCCTTGCGGCTCCAGACCCAGGCCGCCAGGCCAAACACGGCGAGACCGGCGAACGTCGCCGCCAGCGCGCCCCCCGCCCCCCAGTCGCGGACCAGGCTGACCGGCGCGACGGCGCCCAGCGACAACCAGCCATGCAGATGCACGGATCCCAGGAAGCTGCCCAGCGCGAACAACGGCAGCACGCCCATGTTCAGCGGAATGCCCAACCCGGCCTTGTACAGCGTGCCCGACCCGCAGCCGTCGGCGATCTGCATCGTGATACCGAACACGAACGCGCCGATCAGCAGGCTGATGCTGGGAGGCCCCAGGGCCGCGGCCAGGTCGCCGGGGAATTTCGCCAGCAACGGAATGGAAATGGCCGCCGCCACGGCCAGCAGCACGATCTGGGCGAACACGCCGCTGGCGTCGCGGGCCTCGATCAGCCGGCGCCAGCCGGTGGTGAAGCCGAAGCGCGCGCCGGCCAGCAAGCCGCCCATGCCGATGCCGATGACGAACAGCACCGACTGGCGCACGGTCACGAACCAGGCCAGCGCCAGCACGGCCAGCAGGATGGCGGCCGTCAGCGGCCAGCGGGCATGGCCAAGCGCGGAGGACGCGGAGGCAGCGATGGCGGGCGAGCCCGCCTGGGAAAGCGTCGTTTGCATCAGGGGAATTCCTTTACGGCCGGCGCGTCACGAGTTGCCGAACAACTTCTTGAATTTTTCCGAAATCTGGCTGGCCCGGCCCGGCGCGTTGTCCATGGGCAGGGCCTGGTCCGCGTTGGTCCAGTCGGCCAGGGATTCCGGGTACATGCGCACGTGCGGCAGGCCCGCGAGTTCGGACAGCGCGAACCAGTCGGTGGCGGCCCAGTGGCCGGTGTTGCAAAACGCGATGTTGTCGCCGCCTGCGTCCGGGAACTCCCGGGCGGCAATGGCGCGGGCCTCGGCTGCCGAGACGATCTGCGTGCTGCCGGGGGCGAACCAGACGCTGTGCGGGACGTTCTTCGCACCCTGTATGGTGCCGGGCACGGAGGCCGTCGGCGCCTTGACCAGGCCTTCGAAAAAATTCTTGGGGCGCGCGTCGATCAAGCGGGTGTCGCCGCCCTGGGTACCCGCCAGCACGTCGGCCTGGGTGGCCTTGATGGCGGTGTTCAGCCTGGGCTCGTAGCGGCTGGGCACGGGCAGGGCCGGCGCGTTCTGGCTCAGCGGCTGCTGCGCCTGCTGCCAGGCCTGCACGCCGCCGTTCAGGATGGACAACTGGGTCAGGCCCAGGTACTTGAGCGTCCAGTACACGCGGGCGGCGGCGCCGAAGTCCGTCACGTCCGCGCCCGAGGACACCACCACGGCGTGGCGCTCGGGCGTCAGCCCGAGCTTGCGCACCTGGGTGGTCAGCTTGTCCAGCGGCGGCAGCGTGCCGGGGCTGTTGGCCGGGCCGCGCCACGAGCCATAGGGGGCGGACAGCGCACCGGGGATGTGGCCTTGCAGGTAGTCGGCGGGCGGCCGGATATCGATGACCGTGACCGAGGGCGAGGCCAGCGCCGCCTTCAGTTCGTCGGGCGACAGGATGGGGGACGCTGCATGGGCCCCGGCTTGCGCGGCAAGCGCGACCAGCCAGGCGGAAAGGACGGCGAGGATTCTCATGATGGTTGCGCGCGGCGCGCAGGGGGTGGGCATCCTGAGAATTCTAAGACCTGGCCAGTGGCTGGTTCAGACCAAGTCCCCATATCCACATAACACAAAGTTATATAGAAACAAGGGAAATATAGCTCCTGGCCATACGCCCGGAGAGCGCAGGCCAGGGCGTCGGGCAGCCCCGACCGGAGCTGCCCGGCAGCGGCGGGGAGCCGCCTCAGGCCGTTACGTGGAAGCCCACGCGACCGAGATTCTGCATCTCGAGTTCGACCCAGGTACCGGCCACGAGGGCCTCGGCGGCGCTGGCGCCGCCGGCCATCACGATGGAGCCCTCGGGCAGGATCTCGCCCGCCTGCGCCACCAGGCGCGCGGCCGCGACCAGCGAACGCACGGGATGGCCCAGGATGGCGCCGGTGGTGCCGACCTGCTGGGCCTTGCCGTTGCACGACATGATCAGGCCCAGGTTGGAGAAGTCGATGCTGGGCTTGTGCCAGGCTCCCAGCACCACGCCCGACGACGAGGCATTGTCCGCCACCACGTCTTCCAGCGAGAACTTGAAGGCCTTGTAGCGCGAGTCGATGATTTCCAGCGCGGGCGCGATGGCCTCGACGGCGTCCAGGGCCTCGATCGGCGACACCATGCCCGACAGCGGCTTGCGCAGCAGGAAAGCGATCTCGGGCTCGACGCGCGGATGCACGCGGGTCGACAGCTTGAGCTCGCCGCCCTCGTCCACGCGCATGTCATGCGTCAGGCGGCCCCAGATCATGTCGTGCACGCCCATCTGGACCATCTTGGCGCGGCTGGTGAAGCCCATCTTCATGCCGATGCGGCGATGGCCGCGGTCGACGCGGCGCTGGATCAGCATGCGCTGCACTTCGTAGGCCTCGGCCAGCGTGAGCGGGCGGCGCTCCACGAACTGTTCGGCGGCGTGCGGCGTGCTGGCGGCTTCGTCCAGCTCGCGGGCCACTTCGGGTAGGGACAACAGCGGACCGCTCATGCTTGCTCCTTGGCGCCAAACACCGCGCGCACCGAACCGAGACCGGCGATGCGCGCTTCCAGAATTTCCTCTCCTTGCACCGCGACCATCGGACCCAGCGCACCGCTCAGCACCACGTCGCCGGCACGCAGCGGATTGCCGCGCTCGGCCATCTTGCGCGCCAGCCACAGGGCGGCGTTCAAGGGATGGCCCAGGCAGGCGGCGCCGGCGCCGATCGAGACCTGGTCGCCGTTGCGCTCCATGACCATGCCGCACAGGCGGGCGTCGAAGTCGCCCAGCCTGACCGGCCGGTTGCCCAGCACGAACAGGCCCGACGAGGCGTTGTCCGCGATGGTGTCGACGATGCTGATCTTCCAGTTGGCGATGCGGCTGTCGACGATCTCGATGGCCGGCACGGCGTAGGCCACGGCGGAAATCAGTTCAGCCATGGTGGCCATGGGCTGGGCCAGGTCGCGCTCCATGACGAAGGCGATCTCGGCTTCCACCTTGGGCTGGATCAGGGTCGACAGCGGCACTTCCTCGCCGTCGCACACCGACATGTCGGCGAACAGCATGCCGTAGTCGGGCTGGTCCACGCCCAGCTGCGCCTGCACCGCCTTGGAGGTCAGGCCGATCTTGCGGCCCACGAGCCGGCGGCCCTGCTTGATCCAGTGGTCGGTATTGGCCTGTTGCACCGCGTACGCGGCGTCCAGGTCGCCGGCCGGCAATTGATCGCGGATCGGATCGATCGCGACGCGGCTTTCATGAGCACTGCGCAGGCGCTGCGCAAGCCCGGCGATCGCCTCGGCGGCGACGCCCCCTTGTCCTATCTGCCCCATGGGTAGTCCTGTTTGGAAGTTGAAGAAAAGAGAAAAACACCTTTATGCCGTATACGTACAAATATACGGGAGAAACCTGTGCCTGGACAATGGCGGCCGATCATGGCCCCACCCCCGCCATCAATTTGAGGCATTTGACGAACAGCGCCCGGTACTCGGGCGGCAGGGCCGCGATGATGGCGTCCTCGACGTCCTTGTCGCGGGGCAGCACGCGCTCGAGCACATCCACGCCCGCCTGCGTGATGGTGACGGCATAGGCGCGCTTGTCGTCGGCCGAGCGCCGGCGCCGCAGGTATCCCTTGCGCACCAGGCGGTTGATCATGTCGGCCAGCGAATTGCGGTCCAGCGCGATGTCCTCGGCCAATTGGTTCTGCGTGGCGCCGGGATGCTTGCAGACGGTGATCAGCAGCGCCTTCTGGCGCGGCGTCAGGTCCTCGTCGTGGAAGGTCTGCATGAACAGCGCCTCGGCCCGGAAATGCGCGCGCCGCAACAGATGCGACACGACGTCCGTCAGTTCGAACGCCCGCACGGCGTCCGTGCAAGGCACGGTTTCCGGTTCGGGAGACGGTGCGGCGGGCTGGCGCCGCAGGGCGGTAGGTCGATTCATGATGGCGGGCCGGAGCGGACCTGAGATCTTAACTGATGTCGCGCGCCCGGCAGCCGGGCCCCCTGGCCATTCTTCGAACCGGTTATGGCTGGCACCGAAGTTGTTATGGCCCCGGGGGATGGACCGATCGCGCTGGTTTCCACTATATTATGACGTATACGTACTATAACCCCAACGGAACCCAGCACCATGTCGGTCAAATCCCTGCGCAACTTCATCGGCGGCCGCTTCGAAGACGGCATCCGCACCTTCGACAAACTCAACCCCGCCAATGGGGAACTGGTGGCGCGCGTGCACGAAGCCAGCCGCGACCAGGTGAACGCCGCCGTGGCGGCGGCGCGCCAGGCCCTGCCGGCCTGGGCGGCCCTGCCGGTCAACCAGCGCACCGATTACCTGTACGCGTTGGCCGACGGCATCGAACGCCGCTTCGACGACTTCCTGGCGGCCGAGATCGGCGACACCGGCAAGCCCGTGGGCTGGGCCGGCCAGATCGACATCCCGCGCGGCGCGGCGAACTTCCGGGCCTTCGCCGAGATCGCCCGCACGCTGGACATGGAAAGCTTCATGACCGACACCCCGGACGGACGGCAGGCGCTGAACTACGCCTACCGCAAGCCGCTGGGCGTGGTGGGCGTGATCTCGCCGTGGAACCTGCCGCTGCTGCTGTTCACCTGGAAGGTCGCGCCCGCGCTGGCCTTCGGCAACACCGTGGTGGCCAAGCCTTCCGAGGTCACGCCCTCCACCGCCACCCTGCTGGCCGAAGTGGCGGCCGAGGTCGGCCTGCCCGCCGGCGTGTTCAACGTGGTCCACGGTTTCGGGCCGAACTCGGCCGGTGAATTCATCACCACCCACCCGGACATCGACGGCATCACCTTCACCGGCGAATCGGCCACCGGCAGCACCATCATGAAGGCGGTCGCGCCGGGCGTGAAGCCGGTATCGTTCGAACTGGGCGGCAAGAACGCCGCGCTGGTGTTCGAGGACGCCGACTTCGACGCGGCCGTCGCCGGCGTGGCCCGCTCGGTCTTCGCCAACTGCGGCCAGGTCTGCCTGTGCACCGAACGCGTCTACGTCCAGCGGCCGATCTACGACCGCTTCGTCGCCGCCCTGAAGCTGGAAGCCGAAAAGCTGGTGCTGGGCCGCCCCATGGACACCGCCACCACCATGGGTCCGCTGGTGTCGCATGAACACCGCGAGAAGGTGCTGTCCTACCTGCGCCTGGCGGTCGAGGAAGGCGCCACGGTAGTCACCGGCGGCGGCGTGCCGACCTTCGGCGACGAGCGTGACCAGGGCGCCTACATCCAGCCGACCATCTGGACCGGCCTGCCCGAGACCGCCCGCTGCATCAAGGAAGAAGTGTTCGGCCCGGTCTGCCACATCGCCCCCTTCGATACCGAAGAAGAAGCCATCCAACTGGCCAACGACACCCACTACGGACTGGCGGCGGCCGTCTGGACCACCAACCTGACCCGCGGCCATCGCGTGGCCCAGGCCATGCAGGTGGGCCTGGCATGGGTGAACTGCTGGTTCCTGCGCGACCTGCGCACGCCCTTCGGCGGCAGCGGCCTGTCGGGCATCGGGCGCGAAGGCGGCCGGCACTCGCTGCATTTCTATACCGAACCGACCAACGTCTGCGTGAAGCTGTAAGAGTGGGAATGGGCGATAATCGCGGGGGAATGTCCCCTGCGGCCGCCATGTCCAATTTCCGTCTGACTCCCAATGCGCTGGGGCACAAGCTCAAGCTGCATCAATTGCAGATCTTCGAGCGGGTGCTCGAGCGCCGGTCGCTGTCGCGCGCCGCCAATGAGCTGAACCTGACGCAGCCCAGCGTCACCAAGGCCATCTACGAGCTGGAGAAGTTCGTGGGCGCGCCGTTGTTCGAGCGGTCCAACCGCGGCGTGGTCCCGACCGAGCTGGCGCACCTGCTGGGCCGGCGGGTCAAGACGCTGATGGCCGAGCTGCGCTACATGACCGACGAGCTCAATGCCGCGCTGACCGGGGAAAGCGGGCACGTCATCGTCGGCACCCTGATCGCGGCGTCGGCCAAGCTGCTGCCCGAGGCGATCTCGATGCTGATGCGGGAGCACCCGGGCATCCGCGTCACCGTCTCCGAAGGCCCCTCGTCGCAACTCTTTCCCGCGCTGGCCACGGGCGACCTCGACATCGTCGTGGGGCGCCTGCCCGAGCGCGACATCGCGCTGGGCTATGCCTATCCGCTCACCCACCACACGCTGTACGAGGAAAAGCTGCACGCCGTCGTCGGCGCCCACCATCCGCTGGCGCGCGCGGAAAACCTGGAACTGGGCCAGTTGATGGAGCTGCCCTGGATCCTGCCGTCCGCCGAATCGCCGCTGCGCTCCGCGGTGGAGCAGACCTTCCACCGCACCGGGCTGGGCATCCCGCCCCGCCACATCGAATCGCTGTCGCTGCTGACCAACCTGGGCATCCTGCTGCGCGGCGAGGCCATCGCCCTGATGCCGCAGGACGCCGCCGCGCAGTTCCTGGACCACGGGCTGCTCAAACTCCTCCCCCTGGCCGAATTCGGCCTGTTCGGGCGCGTGGGCTACTCGGTGCGGGCGAACCGGCAGCTCACGCCCGCCAGCCAGCACCTGATCGAATACCTGCATCGCATCTGCGATGTCCGACGCCCCGCGGCCTCCTGACGCTTCCCTCGAAGCGCAGGGCCCCAAAGCGCCATAGCCAATGCGCATACCCCGGGCGCCAACTTCTATTTCTCGTGGGGCGCATGGCTCACATAGACTGCAATTAGCCTACGATAGGCCACGACCGCCTCATCCCGGCGCGGGAGCCCGCTCCGCGGGCGCAGACCTACCGACCCAACGAGAGCACCATGTACAAATACGGTCTTCCGCTCAACTTCCAGAAATGGATCGACGACAATGCCCATCTGCTCAAGCCGCCGGTCGGCAACCAGCAGATCTGGCAGGACTCCGACTTCATCGTCACCGTGGTCGGCGGCCCCAACCACCGCACCGACTACCATGACGATCCGCTGGAGGAATTCTTCTACCAGATCCGGGGCAATGCCTACCTGAAGCTCTGGGTGGAAGGCAAGGAAGAGCGCGTGGACCTGAAGGAAGGCGACATATTCCTCCTGCCTCCGCACATGCGCCACTCCCCGCAGCGCCCCGAGACCGGCAGTGCCTGTCTCGTCATCGAACGCCAGCGCCCCGAAGGCCTGCTGGACGGCTTCGAGTGGTACTGCCTGCATTGCGGTCACCTGGTGCACCGCGTCGAGGTCCAGCTCAAGAGCATCGTGACCGACCTGCCGCCGCTGTTCGAGGCTTTCTACGCCAGCGAAGACAAACGCCGCTGCCCCTCGTGCGGCACGGTGCATCCCGGCAAGCACATCCCGGGCGCCGCATGACGGCACGGTTCGACTTCGGCGGGGTCGAACTCACCCGCCTCGTCGAGGCCGAGGGCCCGCTGCTGCGGCCCGCCGAAATCTTCCCGGACTCAACCCCCGAGGCCATCCAGGCCAATCTCGACTGGCTGGCCCCGCGGTTCTACGACCCCGCCTCCGACCGGCTGGTCATCTCGATCCAGTCTTTCCTGCTGAAAAGCCGCGGCCGCCTGATCCTGGTGGACACCTGCGTGGGCGATTGCAAGGCGCGGGCCCGCCCCGACTTCGACCAGCAGCACTGGGGCTGGCTGGATCGCCTGGAAGCGACCGGCGTGCGCCCCGAGGACATCGACGTCGTCGTCTCCACCCACCTCCACGTCGACCACGTGGGCTGGCACACGCGGCGGGTGGACGGGGCCTGGGTGCCCACCTTCCCCAACGCGCGCTATCTCTTCACCCACGAGGAATGGGCCTACTGGAAGGAACACGAGGGCCATCCCGGCCTCGTGCGCACCGGCGACTACGTGGGCGACTCGGTCCTGCCCGTGTTCGAGGCCGGCCTGGCCGACCTGGTCGACATGGACCACCGCATCGACGAGGCCATCCGCCTGGTCCCCGCGCCCGGACACACGCCCGGCCACGTGGCCGTCGAGATCCTGGGGGCGGACCAGCGCGTCCTGCTGACCGGCGACGCCTTCCACCACCCGCTGCAGTGCTGCTATCCCCACTGGAGCACGCGCTTCTGCGCCGACCCCGACCACGCCCGCCGCACCCGGCAATCGCTGCTGGAAGCCTGCGCCCGGGACGGCACGCTGATCCTGCCCGCCCACTTCCCCGCCCCCACCGCCGGCCACATCCGCCGCGCGGCGCCGGAAGACGAACACGAATTTCGTTTCGAATTCCAAAAATTACTTTAAACTTAAAACGTAAAGCGAAGAAAACTCCCATGGCGCCGCTGCGCCCGATCCCGGCGCCTGCGACGCGCCGGACGGACGGACGCACCGCCGGGAGCGCGATGGTCAAGGGGAATTTCCCCTCAGTGCGCGGTGGCCGCGGATGTAACAATAATCACCTCCCCGCGTCCGAGCATCGCGCCGACTGCAGTACCCCGGGGAGCCGGAGGTCCGGCCCCTTCCACCCAGCAGGCAAGCCAGGAGTCCGCATGAAAACCGCCAAACTGATAGCCATCGCATCGATACTGCAAGCAGCCTTCGCCGTCCCCTCCTTCGCCGCCGTCAAGATCGGCTTTGTCTCCACGCTGTCCGGTCCGGGTTCGGTGCTGGGCCAGGACCAGTACGACGGCTTCATGCTGGCCGTGGAACAGGGCAAGGGCAAGCTGGGCGGCGTCGACGTCGAAATCCTCAAGGAAGACGACCAGATGAAGCCCGAGGTCGGCCTGCAGGTCGTGCGCCAGTTGCTGGAGCGCGACAAGGTGCCCCTCATCACCGGCCTGATCTATTCGAACGTCATGATGGCGGTCCATCGCCCCATCACCAGCGCCGAGGTCTTCCTGGTCGGCTCGAACGCCGGCCCCACCCCGATCACGGGCAAGGGCTGCTCGCCCTACTTCTTCTCCACCTCGTGGAACAACGACCAGTTGCACGAGGCCGGCGGCGAACTCGCCAACAAGATGGGCATCAAGAAGATCCAGCTGCTGGCGGCCAACTACCAGGCCGGCAAGGACGCCATGGAAGGCTTCAAGCGGACCTTCAAGGGCCAGGTGGTGGGCGAGACCTTCACCCAGGTCAACCAGCCCGACTACTCGGTCGAGATCTCCGCGCTGGCCGCCAGCAAGCCCGAGGCCATCTATACGTTCTACCCGGGCAGCATGGGCGTGAACTTCGTCAAGCAGTACCGGCAGGCCGGCATGTTCGACAAGATCCGCATGCTGTCGACGTCCACCATCGACGGCTCCACGCTGCCCGCCCTGCAGGACGCGGCGCTGGGCGCGGTCACGGCGGCGCCTTACTCGCCCGACCTGGACAATCCGGCCAACAAGAAATTCGCCGATGCTTTCCGCAAGAAGTACAACCGCGAACCCTCGATGTACGCGGCGCAATCCTACGATGCCGCCAGCCTGATCGCCTCGGCCCTGGCCAAGACCAAGGGCAACGTCTCGGACAAGCCCGCGTTCCGCGCGGCCCTGCGCGAGGCCAAGTTCGACTCCGTGCGCGGTTCCTTCGCGTTCAACACCAACCAGTTCCCGATCGCACCGTTCTATCGGGTCGACGTGGCCAAGGACGCGAACGGCAAGCCGGCGTTCGTGACCAAGGGCGTGATCTACGAACACAGCAAGGACTCGTACGCGGGCGAGTGCCAGATGAAGTAGGCGGTCAGGCCGGTGTCCGCTCCACGGGCACCGGCCCGGCTGTCGCAATCAGGATTTTTTCCAGCACCTCGTCGCAGCCGATGACGCTCATGGGTCGATCGCGCTGCGCGGGATTGAAATCATCTGGCTTGAAAGGGACATATATCACCTGGTGCAGGTGGTCGTCCTGATAGGGTCCGGTCTGTCTGGGGTCCGCCGTCACGAACAGGCTGACCGTCCTGACCTTCAAGGCGATTGCCAGATGCATGGTCCCGGTATCCCCGGTAACCAATACGTCCATGCTGTCGACCACGGCCGTCAACTGCGGCAGCGAGGTCTTTCCCACGTAGCTCTCGACCCGCTCGCGTTCGTCGGGCGACAGGCCCGCGAGGAACGCATTTTCGTACTCATGCTCCCGGCTGTCTCCAACCAGGACGATGGCATGAAGCGGCGAACATGAAAGAATCTTCTTTGCCAGTTCCACGAACCGCTCAACCGGCCAGCAACGCACCGGTTGCGACGTCCCCAGCTGGAAACCGACAGCCACCCTTCCAGCGGGCCTGGCCAGACGCGGAACTGGAATAGGCACGAACATCGTCCGGTCCGCCACGTCGCACCCGAGCAACTTCACGAGTTCCAGCTTGGAACGGATCAGATGGCCGCCATCGTGGGTCGTTGTCCCGGTCAGCCATTTGCCCATGCCATTCGACTCGTCGCGGCCGATGTTCTTGAACACATGTTCGCAGCCGGAGAAAACCGCCGCCAGGACATCGTAGGGCTCTTTGGAATGGAGGATGACCGCCAGCTGCGGCCTGAACTTGCGCAACGCCGAAATGGCGCGCGGCATGGTCTTGGCCTTGTGGTCCCAATACACCACGTTGTCGAAATGCGGACTGCCCCGCACCAGCCCGGCGGTTCGATTGCCGGAAACAAGCGTGATGACCGCCTCGGGATACCGGCTCTTGATCGCGCGAATCGCCGGCGTATTCATGAGCAGATCCCCCAGGGCCGTCGTCGAGAATATCGCGATGCTCCCGAACTCGCGTCCTTTGTCGAAAGACTGCCGGCTCCCGGGGCGCCCCAGGAATATCTTGTAGATGCCAACGAAGACGTTGGCGAGCGCTATCTTGAATGGCTTCATCCGGGATCAGGAAGCCTCGCTGAACTGCATCTTGTAGAGCGCGGCATACAGCCCGTCGGCGGCCAGCAGATCGGTGTGCGCCCCCTCCTCCACCATCCGTCCCTGGTCCAGGACGATGATGCGATCGGCATTCTGGACGGTGGACAGCCTGTGGGCGATGACCAGGGTGGTGCGGCCCTTCATGAGCCGCTCCAGCGAGGCCTGTACCTGGCGTTCGGATTCGTTGTCCAGGGCCGAGGTGGCCTCGTCCAGGATCAGGATGGGCGCATCCTTGATCAGCGCGCGGGCGATAGCCAGGCGCTGCCGCTGTCCGCCCGACAGCCGGGCGGCGTTCTCGCCCACGCGGCTATGCATGCCCTGCGGCAGCGAATCGACGAACTCCAGCAGATTGGCGTCGGCCAGCGCCTGCCGGATGACCTGCTCGGACGGTTCGCTATTGGCGCCGTAGCTGACATTCGCCGCGATGGTCTCGTCGAACAGCACCACGTCCTGGCTGACCAGGGAAATCGCGTCGCGCAGGCTGGTCAGCGACAGTTCCTCGATCGGCACCCCATCCACCCGTATCGCCCCCGAGGACGGCAGGGCGAAGCGCGGCAGCATCGACACCAGCGTCGTCTTGCCGCTGCCCGACCGGCCGATGAACGCCACCGTCTGCCCTGGCTCGACCGTGAAGGAAATGCCGGTCAGGGTATCGCGGGCCGCTTCGGGAAACCGGTGCGACACCCGCTCGAACTCGATGCGGCCGCGCACCGGCTGCGCCAGCGTGCGCGTGCCGGCGTCCGACTCGGGCGGTTCGTCCATCAGGGTGAACACGCTCTCGGCCGCCACCAGCATGCGTTGCATCGGGCTGGCGACGTTGGCCAACCGCTTGAGCGGGTCCAGTATCTGCAGCATGGCCGTGACGAACGCGGCAAAGCCCCCCACCGTGATCTGGTTGGCGCCGGACTGCCCCAGCGCGGTCGCCACCACGATGGCCAGGGCGACCGCGGAGATGGCCTGGGTGATGGGCGCCGACGCCGCCGTCGCCACCGCGTTGCGCATGGCAAAGCGGCGCAACCTGCCATTGACCTGGAGGAATCGGCCTTCCTCGTGCTCGTAGCCGCTGAACAGCTTGATCACGCGCTGCCCGTCGATGGCCTCGCTGACGATGCGGGTCAGCTCGCCGTTCATCGCGATGGTTTCGCGGTTGATCCTGCGGATGCGGCGGGCGATGGCGCGCATGATGAAGGTGGACAAGGGAAAGGCCACCAGCGCGATCAACGTGAGCTGCCAGGACAGATACAGCAGCACGCACACCAGCGACACCACGATCAGCGTCTCGCGCACCAGGACGGTGATGACCTCGGTCGCCAACTGCATCACGCCCGCGGCATCCACCACGAACCGATTGAGCAGCAACGACGATCCCATGCGCTTGAAATAGGAGTCGGGCAGGCGCAACAGGCGATCGAACATGTCCCCGCGCAGATCGGCCAGCACATGGTTGGCCGACCAGGCCAGGAGATAATCGCTCAGGAAGTTCAGCACGCCGCGAACCAGGAAAATACCGACGATGGCCAGCGGGATCTTCCAGACATAGTCGGGATTCTGGCCATTGAAGCCGCCGTCCAGCAACGGCTTCATCAGCATCGCCAGGACCGGCTGCGACGCCGCCACCCCTGTCAGGAACAGCATGCCGAGCGCGAGCGCCTTCCAGTATTTCAGGACCCGCGTATAAACGCGGCGCCACAAGTCGGCTTTGACGGGATGGGAGTTCACGAGGGAATTTTCCGGAGCCTGACCGAATGCCGCTTCGACATTCCCGCGGCGGCAGGCCCGCTTACAATACGAAGCTTCACATTGTACGCGCAGGCGGCTCTCGGCCGGACTGCCCCGACCCGCTCCTGATGCCACGCGCCGATTCCCTCTATGTACGACTGCCCAACTGGGTGGGCGATGCCTGCATGTGCCTGCCGGCTCTCGATCTGCTGCGGCGGGAGGGCTACCCGCTGGTGTTGTGCGGGCGCTCCTGGGCCCGGGACCTGTTCTCGGGACTGACGGCCGGCGATGCATTCGTCGCGCTCGGCCGCTCCTTCGGCGAAAACAGGCGGACGCTGCGCCAGTCGCTGGCCGGCCGCGGGCCGGTGCGCGGACTGGTGTTTCCCAACTCGTTGTCGAGCGCCGCGCTGTTCCGCCTGGCCGGCATACGATCCGCCGGTTATCGCGGCGACGGCCGCTCGCTGCTGCTGGGCTGGGCCTTGCCCAAACCGCGCGGCTTGCACGAGGTGGAAGTGTTCTACCGCCTGGCTCACGATACGCTGCGTCGCTGGCAGCCCGGCACCGGCGACTTGCCGCCCACGCCCGGCCCCCGTCTCGCGCTGCCCCTGACGGCAACCCACCACGAAGCCGCCGCCCGGGCACTGGCGCAAGCTGGCATCACCGGCCGCTTCATCGTGCTGGCCCCCATCGCCGCCGGCCTGCACCACGGCCAGCCCAAGGCCTGGCCCGGGTTCGGCGACCTGGCCCAGGCGCTGGGACAGCGCGGACACACCTGCGTGATCTGCCCGCCGGCCCACGAAGCCGAGGCTTCGCGCGCGGCCGTCCCTTCCGCCACGGTGCTGCCGCCCCTCCCGCTGGGCGCCTTCGCCGCCCTGACCGCCCGCGCCGCGGCCGTCGTGTGCAACGACTCGGGTACCTCCCACGTCGCCGCGGCGGCCGGCGCCCGCCAGATCACCCTGTTCGGCGTCACGCGCCGGGAGCGCACCGGCCCGTGGTCTCCCGACGCCGTCTGCCTGGGCGCCGAGGGCCAATGGCCGGCCCTGTCCGACGTCCTGGCCGCCGTCGAACAATTGGCCGGGGCCGCCACATGATGCGCAAGACGGCCCCGCCGCGGATCCTGGTCGTCGCCCTGCGCTATCTGGGCGACGTCCTCCTGACCACGCCCCTGCCCCACGCCCTGCGCCAGCACTATCCCGGCTGCGAGGTCGACATGCTGGTGTTCAAGGGGACCGAAGGCATGCTGCAGAACAACCCGGACGTCCGCCGGGTCTACACCATCGCCGAACGCCCGGCGCGCGGGGAGATCCGCGCGCTGGCCCGCGAGCTTTGGCGCCGCTACGACCTGGCCGTCGTCCCGCAGCCCGGCGACAAGCCGCACCTGTTCGGCTTCGTGGCGGCGCGCCAGCGGATCGGGCTGGTTCCGACCGAACGCAGCCATTCGTGGTGGAAGAGGTTGTTGCTGCGGCACGCCCTGTCCGTCGATGGCATCACCCACCGCATCCGCGAAAACGAACAGGTGGTTCAATTGCTGGGCGTGCCGGCGGCCCGCACCGTCATTCCTCCCTCCGGCCTGATAAGCCCCGCCGCCTGGACGGACAAGCTGTCCTCCTGTGTTCAGGGCGCCGCCCCCTTCGACCCGCGCCAACCCTTCGCGGTGATCCACCCCTCTCCCCGCTGGCGCTACAAGCGGTGGCACACGGCGGGCTGGGCCAGCCTCATGGATGAATTGCGGCGCCAGGGCCTGCGCCTGCTCCTGAGCGGCGGTCCGGGCGAAGCGGAAGGACGCTACCTGGACGAAGTCGTGGCGGCGCTGAACGATCCGACCCGCGCGGCCGTCATTCGCATCCAGGGCTGCCTGGGCCTGGGCGAACTGGCCGACCTCTTGCGCCTGGCCCGGCTGTACGTCGGGCCGGACACCGCCACGACCCACCTGGCCGCCGCCAGCGGCACCCCCACCCTGGCGCTGTTCGGCCCCACCGAACCACGCCAATGGGGGCCCAGTCCGCCCGATGGCCTGGAGCCTCCCTGGAACCAGCGCGCGCCCCGGCAAGTGCGCGGCAACGTGGTCCTGTTGCAGGAACCTTTCCGCGCCTGCGTGCCGTGCCAGCAGGAAGGCTGCGAGCGGCATCGCGACAGCCATGCCGAATGCCTGGACCGCCTGGCTCCGGAGCGCGTGCGCCAAGAGGCCGTCGCCTTGCTGCGCCTGCACCCGGGTGACCAGGATGCCGTTCCCGCCCCTTCCCCGGAAGCCTTGCCATGAAACTCGCTATCGCCTGCCACCGCTTTGGCTACGGCGGCGGCATGGAACGCTACACCATGGACCTCGTCCGTGGATTGCATCAACTGGGTGTGCGCCCCCTCGTTTTCGCCCGCGGATTCGACACCGGCATTCCCGAACATGCCTACGTGGAACCGGTCCGCATCAACGTCCGGGCCCTGCCCTCGAAACTGCGCGACCACTATTTTGCGGCGAGGGTCCGCACGCTCAGACAGCGCCACGGGGTAGACGTACTGATCGGATGCAGCCGCACCACCGTATCCGACATCGCCATCTGCGGCGGCACGCACCGGGGATTCCTGGCCCATGCCCAGCGCTCGCCAAAATGGTCGGACCGCTGGCAGATCCGGCTCGAAACCCGCCACTATGCCCATGCCCGCACGGTCGTCGCGCACTCCGGATTCATGGCCCGAGAGCTGGAACAGTATTACGGCATACCCGCCGACAAGCGGCATGTGGCCTACCCACCGATCGATACCACGCGATTCGTGCCGGTGGCACCGGAGCGCCGCCGCGAATTGCGCCAGGCGCTGGGCATCCCCGACGGACAGGTCGCGTTCCTATTCCCGTCCACCGGCCATGGCCGCAAGGGATACGAGGAACTGGCCTCGTTCTTCGAGGCCACGACGCTGCCGGTATGCCTGCTTGTCGCAGGCCGGCCGGTCGAATCGCACTCGCCCCGGATCCGCTACATCGGCTACCGCCAGGACATCGAGAACTGCTATCGCGCCGCCGATTTCACGATACTGGCCTCGCGCTACGAACCCTTCGGCCTGGTCGGGCCGGAGTCCGCCCTATGCGGTACCCCGGCCGTGCTGCCGCGCGGCACCGGCTGCGCCGAAGTGCTGTCGCGCGAAGCTTGCGTCACCTTCGACCTGGACACCCCGGCATCCCTGGAAGCGGCCATCGCCAGCTGCGTGACGCGGGTCCGGGAAGACCGCGCCAGGCTGTCGTCGCCGTTGTCCCATCTGTCCTACACCGCGGACGTCCTGACGCACGCGCGCATCATGCTGGACCTGGCGTCGGCGGCTCAGGCCGGCGGCTGAGACGGCGGGCGCTGCCTGGCGACCCGCAGGAAAGGCCGCACCAGGATCTGATGCAGGAAGCGCTGATACAGATAGCGCTTGAAGTAATAGCCGACGCTGCGCCGGGATTTTTCGGCGGTGTCCAGGTCGACCCGCCCGCCCTCCAGGAACGACGTCCGCGCCAGTTCGGTCAGTCCCACGCAGCAAGGCACGACGGCCTGGACCCGGACGATGCCCCGGCGTTCGAACCCGGCCCAGAAGTCGGCGGCGCTCCATACCGGTCGCAGGGCCGCCAGCATGCGCTCGGCCGCCGCCCGCGTCACCACGTAACCGTGGGCGAGCCACCAATGTCCGTAGCGCCTGACCAGGTGCGCCTGTGCGCCCAAGGGGCGGCGGCCCCAGCGCGTGTACTTGTCGATGTGGGACAACAGAACGATCGTCGGGCTCGCGGGGTCCAGCACACGCTCCAGCTCCCCCAGTACCCGTGGCACCTCCTCGCCAGGGGCGGCATCATCCTCCAGCACCAACGCATAGTCGGCACCTTCGTCCAGCATGCGCTGGTAGACGGCCAGATGGCTCAGGGCACACCCGAGCTCGCCGCGCGACAATGGCCGGTAGTCGCGCGCGGCGGCGGCCTCGTCGTACAGGGCGGAGACGGCCTGGGCGTCCAGTTTCGCTCCCTCCACCGCCTGGCACAACGCATAGGGCAGGCCCAGCCGGTCCAGTTGCGCGCCGATCCGTTCACGGCGCGCGGCGGCGCGTTCGAGATTGATGACGTATACCGGCATCATGGACGCATCTCTCCCTCGCCACCGGCCGCTCCCCAATCCTGCTCTCGGCATACGACGGATGCCGCCAGCCAGGCCATGATCAGGACATAGAAAGCATTGGTTATCGAAACGCTGAACATGGTTTCGGTCAACCCGAAGATGAAAAAGCTCGCGGCCGTGGTCAATCCCATCGCCGCGGCACAGGCGACATGAGGCGCGGCGCTACGCAGCTTCCTGGCGAAGAAGACCGCCGGCGCCAGGTAAAGCGCCAGCACCGCGATCAGGCCGGGAACGCCGTAGGTGGCCATCGCATACAGGATGTCGTTGTGGGAATGGGGAAGTTCGGCGGCGTCCCCCGTGATGAGACCAGCCTCGGCCTGCTCGCCGAGTTCAGCCTTGAAATGTTCCAGTCCGACGCCGGTCCAGGGATGTTCCGCGAAGATCCTCAAAGACGCCCGCCACACCTGGATGCGGCCACCGCTCGAACTATCCAGCGTGTCCCGGCTGCCGGCCAGCGCCACCACCCCCTCGGCCACACGCTCCCGCACCATGTCACTGGTACCGGCGATCGATACGCCGACGACCGCCAGCGCCACCAACGCGGCTACCCGCAGCCTGCGGGGGCCATGGCGGTACGACGCACAAACGGCGTAGGCCAGCACCGGCACCGCCAACCAGCTGCCGCGGGTCTGTCCCGCATAGGCAACGTACATGCCCGCCAACAAGGCCATCAGCTTCATGCCGTGGACCATGTAGTGCCGTGGTTCATCCCACCCGATGGAGAGGGCCGCCAGCGCGCCCATCAACAACGCCAGGTTGGAAAAAGGAATGATGTTGTAGATGCCGACGTGATCGGGCCGCATGTCCAGGGTGGCGAAATGGATCCACACCGCTGCGTAGATCGCCGCCGCCGCGCAGCCCCAGGCCATCCACGCCAGTCGCTTCCCCCCCAGCCTGACCAATCCCCAGGCCAGCACGAACAACAGGATGAAACGCGTGAACAGGTAAGGAACGCTGACTGGCAGGCCGGCCGCCGCCTGATGGATGGCCACCGCCGCCGGCCACAGCAAGAAAGCCAGGCTCAGGCCCGCGACGCTGCGCCAATAGGTGCCCCAACGCTCCCGGTCACGCCCCGGCACGAGCAGGCACCCCAGCCCCCAGCACGCCAGCAGGGTGAACACGCCGTTGGAAACGGACATCTTCGGCAGCAGGAACACCGGAAACAGCACCAGCAATGCCGCGACCAGTCCCTGGAGGCCCGGGAACCACGCGTCCGGACGAACAGCCCTCGGCAGGACAATCACCCTGTCAATACTCCAGCGCGACATCGGCCGGCTGCCCCGTCAGCTTGCCCAGCTGCTGGATCAGCACGTCCGGCACCCGCACCCGCCAGTCCTCGCTCAGGCGCACCACGCACCTGGCATCGCCCCGGTTGTAGACGATCTCGACCGGCGTTCCCGGGAAGCCATTCTCGGGGTCGGCCCGATGCGGGTTGAGGACTTCGCGCAGGGTGTCCGCGTGCGCATTGCCGTTCAGGCGGATGGACAGCGCCCGGGCCTTGGCCTCGCGCGCCATCTGCAGGTCGAACAGGTCATCGGCCACGATGCGCATGCCGCCGGAGTATTCGTCGTTGCTGACCTTGCCGGAAATGATCAGCAACTGGTCTTCGCGCAACCGGCTGCGATGGCGTTCGTACAGCTCGTTGAATACCGAGATCTCCACTTGCGCGCTGCCGTCGTCCAGCACGGCGAACACCATCTTCCCGCGCCGCGTCATCTGCGTGCGCACGGCCGACAGGATGCCGGCCATCCATTGCAGGTCGCGGCTGGGCTGCAGGTTGGACAAGGGATTGCGCACGAACCGTCGGACTTCGGTGCGGTAGGCGTCGAACAGGTGGCCGCTGAAGTAGAACCCCAGCGCGGTTTTTTCCTGGCCCAGGCGCTCGCGTTCATCCCACGGCTCGACATCGGCCAGATCGCCCGCCAGGTCGGCGTGGTCGTCCCCGCCGAACAGCGACACCTGGCTGGCCGCGCGGGCGGCCTGCTCGGCGGCATCCATGGCCGTGCCCAGGGTGGCAAGCACCGCGGCGCGGCTGGACGCGAGCGTATCGAAGGCACCGGCCTTGATCAGCGCCTCGATGGCGCGGCGGTTCACCAGGTGGCGGTCGATGCGGCGGCAGAAGTCGAACAGATCGACGAACGGCCCCTTCTCGGCCCGCGCGCGCAGGATTTCCTCCACCGCGCTCTGCCCGGTGCCCTTGACGGCGCCCAATCCGTAGCGGATGGTGCGCGGCGGCAACCCGCGCGCCGAGTATTCATCCAGCACCGGCTCGAAGCGGAAATTGGACAGGTTGATGTCCGGAGGCAGCACCTTGACCTTGTTGGCCACCGTGTCGGCCCAGAAAATCTGGACCTTGTCGGTGTCGTCCATGTCGGACAACATGGTGGCGGCCATGAATTCTGCCGGATGGTGGGCCTTGAGCCACGCGGTCTGGTAGGCGATCAGCGCGTAGGCGGCGGTGTGCGACTTGTTGAAGCCGTATTCCGCGAACTTCTCCATCAGGTTGAACAGCGTGACCGCGATGTCCGGGTCGTACCCCTTCTTCTCGGCGCCCGACTGGAAGATTTCGCGGTGCTTGGCCATTTCCTCGGGCTTCTTCTTGCCCATGGCCCGGCGCAGCATGTCGGCGCCGCCCAGCGTGTAGCCGCCGATGATCTGCGAGATCAGCATCACCTGTTCCTGGTAGACGATGACCCCGTACGTGCTCTTGAGCACCGCCTCCAGATCCGAGTGGAAGTATTCGGCCTTGGCGCGGCCATGCTTGCGGTTGACGAAGTCGTCCACCATCCCGGAACCCAGCGGCCCCGGGCGATACAGCGCCAGCACGGCGATGATGTCTTCGAAGTTGCTGGGGCGCAGCTTCTTGAGCAGTTCCTTCATGCCGCGCGATTCCAGCTGGAACACGGCGGTGGTGTTGCCGTCGCTCAGCAGCTTGTAGGAATCGAGATCGTCCAGCGGCAGCGCCATGACGTCGAAGTCGCGCATGCCTTCGTTGAACTCGCGCACGTAGCGCACGGCCCAGTCCAGAATGGTCAGGTTGCGCAGGCCCAGGAAGTCGAACTTCACCAGGCCCACGGCTTCGACATCGTCCTTGTCGAACTGCGACACCGCGATGTGGCTCTGGCCCGGCTGGCAGTACAACGGGCAGAAATCGGTCAATTTGCCCGGGGCGATCAGCACGCCCCCGGCGTGCATGCCGATGTTGCGGGTCAGGCCTTCCAGCGGCTGGGCCAGGTCGATCAGCGCGTGCGCCTCCTCGTCGTTGTCATAGCGTTCCTTGAAGACGGGCTCTTCGTTGAGCGCGCGCTCCAGGCTCCAGGGATCGGCCGGCGAGTGCGGGATGATCTTGGACAGGCCGTCGCAGAACAGGTAGGGCAGATCCAGCACCCGCCCCGCGTCGCGGATGACCGCCTTCGCGCCCAACGTACCGAAAGTGGCGATCTGGCTGACCGCGTCGCGCCCATACTTCTGCTTGACGTACTCGATGACCTTGTCGCGGTTGTCCTGGCAGAAGTCGATATCGAAGTCGGGCATGGAGACCCGTTCGGGGTTCAGGAAGCGCTCGAACAGCAAGTCGTAGCGGATCGGATCGATATCGGTGATGCCCAGGCTGAAGGCCACCAGCGAGCCGGCGCCCGAGCCCCGGCCCGGGCCCACGGGCACGCCGTTGTTCTTGCCCCAGTTGATGAAGTCCTGAACGATCAGGAAGTAGCCGGGGAAGCCCATGTCGATGATGGTCTGGCATTCCTTGTCCAGCCGCTGGTCGTATTCCTCCTGGTGCGCGGCGCGCTCCTGTTCGTCGGGGAAGAGCTGCGCCATGCGGCGCGCCAGCCCCTCCCTGGACAGTTGCACCAGGTATTCGTCCAGCGTCACGCCCTCGGGCGTGGGGAAATTGGGCAGCTTGGGGTTGCCCAGCTCCAGCGTCAGGTTGCAGCGCGTGGCGATCGCCACCGTATTGGCCAGGGCCGACGGCACGTCGGCGAACCGTTCGGCCATTTCCTGCGAGGACAGCAGGTACTGCTCCTCGGTGTAGAGCCGCTGGCGCCGCGGGTTGGCCAGGATCTCGCCTTCGGCGATGCAGACCCGGGCCTCGTGGGCGCGGAAATCGTCGCGTTCGATGAATTGCACCGGGTGGGTGGCGACGACCGGCGCGCCGCACTCAGCCGCCAGCCGCATCGCGGCCTGCACGTAGGTCTCATCGCCTTCGCGGCCGGCGCGCTGCAGCTCGATGTAATAGCCCGCGGGAAACACCTTCAGCCAGTGGCGCACGAATGCCAGCGCGGCCTCCTGGTTACCGGTTTCCAGCGCCTGGCCCACGTCGCCCTGGCGCCCGCCGGACAGGGCGATCAGCCCCGCGCCGTAGGTATCGAGCCATTCGGGCCGGATCTCGCCGCGGCCACGGTGCTGGTTGGTCAGGAAGGCCTGCGTCAGCAGTTCGCACAGGTTCAGGTAGCCGGCGCGGTCGCGCACCAGCAACAGCATCCGGTAGGGCTTGTCGCGGTCGGCATCGTTGGTCACCCAGACGTCGCAGCCGGCGATGGCCTTGATGCCCTTGCCCCGCGCCGCCTTGTAGAACTTGATCAACCCGAACAGGTTCGACAGGTCGGTCAGCGCGATCGCCGGCTGCTCCAGCGCGGCGACTTTCTTGATCAGGTCGGAGATGCGGACTATGCCGTCCGACACCGAGAACTCGGAGTGGACGCGCAGATGGACGAAGGGGGGGGTGGGCGACTGGGACATGCCGGCATTTTAGCCCCTCGGCGCCGGGTCCGTGCTACCCCCGGGGCGCCTCGTTCCCCCGGGGCCGCCCTATTCCTTCTCGATGCCCGCGGCCTGGATGACCCGGCTCCATTTTTCCAGTTCGGCACGGCCGAAAACGGCCAGCTCAGCCGGGGTGCTGTAGGACATTTCCAGCCCCAGGCCGACCAGGCGCTCGCGCACGGCCGGATCGCGGGTGGTCTTCTCCAGCGCCTGGCTGAGCCGCTCGATCACCGGCGCGGGGGTGCCCGCCGGCACGTACAGCGCATACCACGCCAGCAGTTCGAACCCGGGATACTGCTCGGCGATGGGCGGCACCTCGGGCAGGAGCGGCCACGGCTTGGCGGAACTGATGCCCAGCGCGCGGACCTTGCCGGCCTTGACCTGCTGGGTGCCGGTCACGATGTCGGTGAACATGACCGACACGTGGCCGGCCATGACGTCGTTCAGCCCCAGCGGAATGCTCTTGTAGGGCACGTGCAGCATCTGGATGCCGGCGGCGGTCGTCAACATCGCGCCCGGCACCAGGGTGCCGGCGCTGCCCGACGCGTAGGACAGCTTGCCGGGCTGGGCCTTGGCCAGCTTGACGAGATCGGCCAGGCTGTTGACCGGCAACGCGGGGTTGGCGACCAGCAGGGCCGGCGTGTAGGCCACGCGCCCCACCGGCGCGAAGTCCTTGACGGGGTCGTAGCCCGGTTTCTTCATCAACGCGGGATTGGCGGCCTGGGTCGTCTGCGTGGTGAAGAACAAGGTATAGCCATCGGCGGCCGCGCGCGCCGCCGCCTGGGCCGCGATGGCGCCCTGCGCGCCGGCGCGGTTCTCGATCACCAGCGGCTGGCCCAGTTCGCGCGACAGCGCCTCGCCGATGATGCGGGCGGTGGTGTCCACGCCACTGCCCGGGCCGAACGGCACCAGCACGGTCACGGGCCGTTGGGGATAGGAGTCGGCCGCGCCGGCGGCGCCGAATGCGGCCAGGGAAACCAGGGCGAACGCGCCCAGGCGGATGCTCTTTGTCATGCTGTCTCCGGTTTCTGGTTCAAGAATGCCGCAGGTCGAGCGCGTCGAGCCAATGCAGCACCCGGTCGGCGATGAGGTCGCTGTTGCGGTCCATCATCAGGAAATGGGAATTGCCGCGCATGCCGTCGGCGGGCAGGTCCAGCACGCCGACCGGTGCGCCCCGGCCCGCCAGCGCGGCGGCATACGCGTCCACCGTGGCGCGGTAGCGGCGCCAGATGGGGTGATCGGCGATATGGTCGCCCCAGACCAGCAGGTGCGGTTGGGTTCCCGCCTGTCCGGCCCCTGGCGCCCCCGAAGGCTCCAGCGCCACCACGGCGCGCACGGCCACCGGCCGTTCCTGGGCCGCCAGCAGCGAAAATCCGCCGCCCTGGCTGTGCCCGATCACGATGCAGGGCCCTACCCGGTCCAGCAGCGCGCGATAGGCGGCGCTGGTGATGGCCTCGTGGCCGGCCCAGCGCGGCACCCACTGGCGTGCGAATTGCTCGAACGCGCCGACAGGAAACTGCTGCCCGGGGTGGGCCCGGCGCCCGGCCGGATCCGTGCGGTAGCCGTCGGCAGGCCCCATCCGGAACATGTCCCAGGCCTCTTCCAGCGAGCGGAACAGCGGCGCATCGCGGTACAGCTCCGGATAGCGCGCCCATGACGCGCGGCCGCGTTCCACGGCGTCCGATACGTAGACGTCGTACCCGGCGCTCAGGAAACGCCACAGCCAGCCTGGACGCCCATCGGGAGTCGTCTCCCAGTTCGCGCCCGTCATGCCGCCGCCATGCCAGAACAGTACGGGCAGTGCATGCCGGGGCCGCGCCAGCCGGTAGGCCTGCACATACATCTGGCCGACGACATGATCGCCGTTGGGATCGACCGGCCGGGGCTCGGCCCCCTGGGCCAGGCGCCTGGTCTCCACCGGCAGGCCCCGCAGCGTATGCACGGCGCCGCCGACATGGAAGCCGTCGATCGCGCGCAGGCAGATCTCGCCGGGGGCGGACTCAGTTGCGGGCATGGAGAAAATCCTGGTCCTCGGAAAAACAGCGGATGCGCGGCAAGGCGCCGAAACAGGCATCCAAGGCGCTTTCCATGGCATCCATGAAACGGGCGACAACCGGGGCGCCGCGGCGCTCGTTGCGCCGGAACCGGACCTCCAGATAGACCGGGCAGCCGCGCGGGACGGCGTGCGCCGCCACCACCAGCAGTTGCACCTGGACGGCCTGCGCCCCCAGCACGTCCACGCAGGCGCGCTCGGTGGCGGCGCCCAGCGCGTCCAGCGGCGCGCCGGCCAGCAAGGGGTTGGAAACGAAAGCTTTGATGACGGGCATGGCGATCACTGGCAAGAGGAGCGGCCATGATGCCGGCGCCCGATAATGAAATCCAGTGCAAATTATTGCGATATTATTGCTTCATGCGCACCAATTGCGACCTTCCCGATCTGCAAGCCTTTTGCGCCCTCGTGCGCTGCGGCGGCTTCAACAAGACCGCCGACACACTCGCGCTCTCGCCCTCCGCCTTGAGCCGGCGCATCAGCAAACTGGAAGAAGCCCTGGGCGGCCGGCTGATCGAACGCACCACGCGCACCATGGTACTGACGCCGCTGGGCCAGACCTTGCACGAACGCCTGGCGCCGCTGCTGGACAGCCTGGACGACTGCCTGGCCGGCACGGCGCGCATGGCGCGCGGCGAAGGCGGCCAGTTGACCGTGGCCTGCATCACCACCGTGGCGTATTCCTTGTTCCCCGCCGCCCTGTCGCGCCTGCGGCAGCGCCATCCGGACGTGCGCGTGGACTTGCGCGACGACACGGGCGCGCGCGTGCGCGACGCCGTGCTGCGGCGGGAGGCAGAGTTCGGCATCACCGTGATGTGGGAGGACGAGCCCGAACTGGCCAGCCAGTTGCTGCGCGACGACCCCTATGTGCTGGCCTGCGCGCCCAGCCATCCGATGGCGTCGCGCGGCCAGGCCGCCTGGGCCGACCTGGCCGGCCAGCGGGTGCTGGCCCTGCGCCGCAGCAGCGCCAACCGCCAGCAGATCGACGCCGCGTTGGCCGTGGCGGGCGTGCCCGTGCCCTGGTTCGACGAGGTGGAGCACCTGTCGTCCATGATCGGTTTCCTTGAGCACGGCGGCTGGATGGCGGTACTGCCCCACCTCGCGCTGGCGGCGGCCACCCGCGTCGCGACCATCCCCCTGAGCGGACCGACCATCGCACGGCGCATCTGCCTGATCCGGCGGCGCGACGCGACGTTGAGCCGGCCTGCACAGGCCCTGTGGGACGAACTGGCGCGCAGCATCGCCGCCGCGCCGGCCGAGCCGCCCCTGCGCTGACGGGCCGTCAGGCCGCTTCCCCCGCGCCGCCGTCGCGCGCGGCCCGCAGCGACTGCATGAGCTTGTCCAGCAACGCATCGAGCTGGCGCAGTTCCTGTTCGCTGAAATCGCCGAACATCACCTCTCGCTCGTGCCCGCCGCCGATACGGTCCGCCTGCTCGCGCACGCGGCGGCCGCGGGCGGTCAGGGTCAGCTCGAACGCCCGCGCATCGCGCGTGCTGATGCTGCGTTCGGCCAGGCCCAGCTCGATGAGCCGCGACACGACCTTGGACAACACGGTTTTTTCGATGAAGGTGGCGGCCTGCAAGGCGGACACGCTGATGCCCGGCGCATCGCCGATCTGGCGCAGCACCCGCAGGTCGCGCACCACCAGCCCGAGTTCCTTGCGATACAGCTCGTTGACCTGCCGTACCGCCTCGCTCTTGATGAGGTCGAGCTTGTAGGTGAAATAGGTCTCGAGTTTCTTGGTCACGGCGGTCTCGTGCGGGCGGCGGGGCATGGCGGCATTGTATGCCGCGCGCCACCAGCGGGGTAAATACTGAGTGCAATTTTCAATAGTTGAAATAGCATCCTATTTTTTGCTTCAACCGATAGGAACGCAATGAAAATCGAGGTCTCGGACACGCACGCCCAGGACATGACCACCTGGCGGCGCACGCTCCACCGCAACCCGGAACTCGGCTTCGAGGAATACGAGACGGCGGCCTTCGTCGCGGAACGCCTGCGCGAATGGGGCATAGAAACCCATACCGGCATCGGCGGCACCGGCGTGGTCGGCGTCGTCCACGGCGCGCAGGGTCCCGGCCGCAACCTCGGGCTGCGCGCCGACATGGATGCCTTGCCCATGCAGGAACAGACCGGCCTGCCCTACCAGTCCGTGCGGCCCAACCGCTTCCATGGCTGCGGCCACGACGGCCACACCGCCATCCTGCTGGGCGTGGCGCGCCATTTCGCGTCCGACCGCGACTTTCGCGGCACGCTGAACCTGATCTTCCAGCCCGCCGAGGAAACTTTGCGGGGCGGCTCGACCATGATCCAGGACGGCCTGTTCGAACGCTTTCCTTGCGATGAACTCTACGGTCTGCACAACCATCCCCCGCTGGAACCCGGCCGCGTCGGCGTGCGCAACGGCGCCACGCTGTCGGCCTGCGACCTGTTCCGCATCCGCATCCATGGCGTCGGCGGCCATGCCGCCAGCCCCCACCGCACCGTGGATCCCGTGGTGGTCGGCAGCGCGCTGGTGCAATCGTTGCAGACCATCGTCAGCCGTTCGGTGGATCCGCTGCAGACCGCGGTGGTCAGCGTCTGCCAGTTCCACGCCGGCACCGCCATCAACGTCATCGCCGGCGAGGCCGTGCTGGAAGGCACGGTGCGCACGCTGGACCACGGGGTGCAGGCCGAGATCCTCAAGCGACTGAAGGAAATCTGCGCCGGCGCCGGGCAGGCCCACCGCTGCCGCATCGAGTTCGAACACCTGCAGACCTCGCCCGCGACCATCAACAACGCCGAGCAGGCGCAGGTCGTGCGCGAAGCCGCGCTGGCGGTGGTCGGCCAGGACGGCCTGGAGCCCGACATTCCGCCGCTGATGGCTTCCGAGGATTTCGCCTACATGTTGCAGGAAAAGCCCGGCTGCTACTTCTTCCTGGGCAACGGCGGCCACATGTGCCACCACCCCGAATTCGACTTCAACGACGAGGTGCTGCCCGTCGGCATGTCGATGATGATCGAGATCGCCCGCCGCCGCCTGGTGGCCTGACCCCATCCCCCCGCAAGGACACCGCCATGCACCCACACCGCTACCTTGCCGCCCCCGCCCTGGGGCTGCTCATGCTTGCCGCCGCGCCGGCCCATGCCCAGACCGCCTATCCCGCGCGCCCCATCCACCTGATCGTCAACGGCGCGCCGGGCAGCCTGCCCGACCTGTTCGCCCGCCCGATCGCCGAGAAGATGCGGACATCGCTGGGGCAGGCCGTGGTCATCGACAACCGCCCCGGCGCGGGCGGCCTGCTCGCCATGACCAACCTGAAGAACAGCGCGGCCGACGGCTACACGCTGGCGGTGGTCACCAACGCGCACGCCGTCTGGAACCAGTACCTGTTCAGCAAGCTGCCCTACGATCCGCAGGCCGATCTCCAGGCGGTCAGCCCCATCGCCGTCATCCCCATGGTGCTGACCGCCAGCCCCGCCCTGCCCGCGGGCTCGCTCAAGGAACTGGTCTCGCTGGCCAAGGCCAGGCCCGGCGTGCTGAACTACGCATCCTCCAGCACCGGCTCGCCGCCCCACGTGCTGTTCGAGATGTTCAAGCTGCAGACCGGCGCCGATATCCTGCACGTCCCGTTCAAGTCCGGCCCCGATGCGCTCAACTCCACGATCAGCGACCGGACCCAGCTCTACCTGGCCGGCTCCGCCCTGATCGAGCCCCAGGTCAAGGACGGCCGGCTCAAGGCGCTGGGCGTCAACACGCGGGAACGCCTGCCCAGCCTGCCCAACGTGCCGACTTTCGCCGAACAGGGCCAGCCGGGCCTGGAAGATACCGTGTGGCTGGGGATCGTGGCCCAGACCGGCGTACCGGCGGACATCGTGCAGAAGCTGAACCGCGAGATCGCCAAGGCGGTCCAGGCCGAGGACATGAAGAAGCTCTACGAAGCGCATGGCTCGGTGGTCTACACCGCCAGCCCGGAGGCGTTCGCCGCCCGCATCAAGGCCGATCACGAACTGTGGGGACCGGTGATCCGGAAGGCCAACATTTCCCTGGACTGACCGGCGCCGCGCAAGCACCACCCCTGACGTACGAAGGCCCCGGCGGCGCATGCCCCCGGGGCCTTCACACATCGCGGGACCACGCGCGGTATCTGTATCTATTCCCTGGGCGCGCCCGGCACATCGACCGTGTAGTTCAGCGCCAGCCGGCCGCCGTCCACGAACACCGTCTGCCCGGTCACGTAGCTGGCGTCCTCGCTGGCCAGGAACACCGCGGCGCCGGCCACCTCTTCCGGCCGCCCCAGCCGCGCCATCGGAATGCGCGACAACACCGTATGCAGTGCCTTGGGGTCATCGGTGATGGTCGACATGATGTCGGTATCGATGCTGCCCGGCCCCAGCGCGTTGACGCGCACGCCGTGCGGCGCCATCGCCAGCGCCATGGCCTTGGTCATCTGCCGCACCGCGCCCTTGCTGGCGCCGTAGGCCAGCTGGTTGGACATCGCGAGCTCGGCCGTCATCGACGACAGCGTGATGATGCTGCCGCCGCGCCCACCGCGCACCATGGCCTTGGCAGCGGCCTGGGCCACGAGGAAAGTCCCGCGGACATTGACGTTCATCACGAAGTCGAGATCCTCCAGCGTCACGTCCAGGAACTCGGCGGCGCGGATCACGCCGGCATTGCACACGCAGATGTCCAGCCCGCCGAACTCGCGCTCGCACAAGGCCACCATCTCGGCCACCTGGGCCGGATCGGTAACGTCGCCGCGCATCGCGCGCGCCGGACCGGCCATGGCCGCCAGGGCCTCGCCCTGGACCTTCTCGGCGCGATCCACCAGCACCACGTTGGCGCCCTCCTGGCTGTACCGCTTCGCGATCGCCAGCCCGATACCGCCCGCGGCACCGGTCACCAGTGCCGTCTTGTCCTTCAACCTCATTGCTGCTCCAAGTGGTCCCATGGCCACAAACGGGAAAAACACCAGCCGTCCTCAACCGGGGGCCCTGGGCACCGTGGATCCGGCTTTGCCGGTCCGCCAGTGCCGCCCCTTGAAGGGGCGCGCGAAGCGCCAGGGGGTGGGCCCGCCCTAGACGCCTACATACTGGGCGATCAATTCAGGGCGCGCCGACAACTCCGGCGACGTGCCGCGCCAGACCGTCACTCCCTTGTCCAGGATGAAGTTGCGGTCGGACAAGCGCAGCAAGGCCTTGGTGTTCTTGTCCACCACGATCATGGTCAGGCCCTCCTGCTTGAGCCGGGCGAGCACGCTCCAGATCTCGGCGCGCACGATGGGGGCCAGGCCTTCGGTGGCCTCGTCCAGCACCAGCAGGCGGGGGTTGGTCATCAACGCGCGGCCGATGGCCAGCATCTGCTGCTCGCCGCCCGACAACTGCGTGCCGAGGTTGGCGCGCCGCTCCTTCAGGCGGGGGAACAGGTCGTAGATCTTCTCCAGCGTCCAGGCCGAGGCATCCGTGCGCTTGGACGTGGCGATCAGGTTTTCCTCCACGGTCAGCGTGGGGAAGATCTGGCGGCCTTCGGGCACCAGCGACAGTCCCAGCCGGCCCACGCGGTACGGCGCCATGCCGTTCAGCGCCTGCCCGTCGAAGGTGATGCTGCCGGCCGCGGGCTTGAGCAGGCCGAACAGGCAGTTGATCACCGTGGTGCGCCCCATGCCGTTGCGGCCGATCAGGCCCACGACCTCGCCGCGCTTGACTTCCAGGTCGATGTCGAACAGCGCCTGGCACGAACCGTACTTGGCCGCCAGTCCTTGTATGGAAAGCATGCGTGAACTCCTGCCTCAGGCATCGGCGTCGTCGCCCAGATAGGCGCGGCGCACTTCGGGATGATTGCGGATTTCCTCGATCGAGCCAGTCGCGACGATCTTGCCGTAGACCAGCACGCTGATGCGGTCGGCCAGCGAGAAGACGGCGTTCATGTCGTGCTCGATCAGCAGGATGGTGTAGCGGCCTTTCAGCGAGCGCAGCAGTTCGATGGCGGCGGCGCCCTCGGCCGCGCTCATGCCTGCCATGGGCTCGTCCAGCAGCAGGATGCGCGGATCCGCCGCCAGTGCCATGGCGACTTCGAGCTGGCGCCGCTGGCCATAGGCCAGGTTGGACACCACGGTGTCGGCCACGTCGGACAGGTGGCACTGCTCGATGACGGCGCGCGCCTTCTCCATGACATCCCCGTAGGACGACATGGGCCTCCAGACGGCCCAGCGCACACCTTTCCTGCGCAGCGCGGCCAGGCATACGTTCTCGACCACCGTGAAGGCGTCGAAGATGGACGTGATCTGGTAGGAGCGCAACAGCCCCATGCCCACGCGCTGCTGCACCGGCGTGCCGCTGACCTCTTCGCCGCCCAGCACGATGCTGCCCTCGTCCGAGCGCAGCTCGCCGGTCAGCAGATTGATGAGCGTGGTCTTGCCTGCGCCGTTGGGGCCGATGATGGCGTGCAACTCGCCCGGTTCGATCTCCAGCGTCACGCCGTCGGTGGCGCGCAGGCCGCCGAAGCGCTTGACCAGGTCCTGGGTACGCAGTCCGATGGCGTTCATTGCGATTCTCCCGCGG
This sequence comes from Pigmentiphaga sp. MLSB6-MA01, assembly GCF_058793475.1. Lineage (NCBI taxonomy): Bacteria > Pseudomonadati > Pseudomonadota > Betaproteobacteria > Burkholderiales > Alcaligenaceae > Pigmentiphaga > Pigmentiphaga sp. MLSB6-MA01. The sequence goes on from NZ_JBXAFV010000004.1 coordinate 47,264, forward strand.
AAGCGGCGGCGACCTTGGGGGCCGCGGCTGGCGCCGCGGCGGGTTCTTCGCGCCGGCGGGTCAGCCACGCGAAGCCGTTCTTGCTCAGCAGGGCGATCACGACGATGACCGGCCCCATGATCAGCATCCAGTGCTGGGTCAGGCCCTTGAAGAATTCTTCCATGACGAGGAAGGCGATCGCGCCCACGATGGGACCGGTGATCGTGCCCAGCCCGCCGATGACCAGCATGACGATCAGTTCCCCCGACACCGGCCACGACATGTAGCTGGGCGAGGCAAAGGCCGTCAGGTTGGCCAGCAGCAGGCCCGCCAGGCCGGTCAGCACGCCGGACATGACATAGGCGGCCAGTTGCACGCGAAAGACCGAGTAGCCGAACGCATTGACGCGGCGCGGGTTGATGTGGGTGGCCTGCAGCACCATCCCGAACGGCGACTTCTTGAGCCGGGCCAGGAATATCGTGACCGCCAGCAGGACGGCCCAGGCCGCCCAGTAGACCTCGGTGCTGCCCGACAGTTCGAACAGTCCGAAGTTGCTCGGTTCGTTGATGTTCAGGCCGTCGTCGCCGCCGAAGGTGGTCATGCTGACCATCAGGAAGTAGAACATCTGGGCGAAGGCCAGCGTGATCATGATGAAGCCGATGCCCGAGGTGCGCAGGCACACGGTGCCCACCACCAGGCCCACCAGCGCGCACACGACCACGGCCGTCAGCAGTTGCAGCCAGCCGTCGCTGATGCCGTAGTAGCTGAGTATGCCCACGGCATAGCAGCCCAGGCCGATGAACATGGCATGGCCGAAGCTGACCAGGCCGGCGAAGCCCAGCACGAGGTTCAGCGCGCAGGCGGCCAGCGCATAGACCAGCACGCGCGCGAAGAACGTCACGTAGAACGGCTCGCCTATCGCCTGCGCCACGAACGGCACGGCCGCCAGGAGGATGAACAAGACCGGAATCATCCAGGCCCCGAATTTGACGCGGTTCATGTCATGTACCTTGCAAGAATTTCAATTGCTGTCTTCCACACTGCATGAAACAGGCGCCCCTCGACCCAGGATGCGGTGGATCCGGCTTTGCCGGTCCACCCGCATCGCCCCCTTGAGGGGGCGCCCGAAGGGCGTAGGGGGTGGGCTTCCCTTGCGCGCGTAAGCGCGTAGGGGGGGTTACCTCTTGCTCAGGATGCCGTTGGGCCGGAACGCCAGCACCAGCGCCATCAGTATGTAGATCAGCATGGAGGCGGTCGCCGGACCGACGGCGTTGGCCGAGGCCGGCTGCATGAACGAGCCCAGCATGTGAGGAATGTAGGCGCGTCCCAGCGTGTCGATCACGGCGATGAGCATCGCCGCCACCAGCGCGCCGCGGATCGAGCCGATGCCGCCCACCACGATGACCACCAGCGCCAGGATCAGGACCGGCTCGCCCATGCCGGACTGCACCGACAGGATGGGCCCGGCCAGCGCGCCCGCCAGGCCTGCCAGCCCCGCCCCGAGCATGAACAGCAGCTTCTTGAGCAGGTCGATGTTCACGCCCAGCACGCTGACCATGGGCGAGTTGCTGGCCCCGGCCCGTATCAGCATGCCGAAGCGCGTCTTCTGGATCAGGTACCAGGCACCCAGCGCCACCAGCACGCCGACCGCGATGATCAGGATACGGTAGACGGGATACTGCGAGCCGAACAGCGTCACCGCGCCGTTCAGGACCGATGGAATGGCCGCGTAATAGGGGCGATTGCCGAAAACGACGATGGCCAGTTCATTGAAGAACATCATCAGGCCGAAGGTGGCGAGCACCTGGTACAGGTGGTCGTGCCGGTACAGCGGCCTGGCGACCAGATGCTCCAGCAGCAGCCCCACCAGCCCGGCGGCGATGATGGCCGCGGCGATGGCGAAGATGAACGACCCGCTCGCGTTATAGCTGGCCGCCCCGATGAACGCGCCGACCATGTACAGCGAGCCGTGCGCGAGGTTGATGAAATTCATGATGCCGAAGATCAGGGTCAACCCTGACGACAGCAGGAACAACAGCACGCCTAGCTGCACACCATTGAGCAACTGCGACAAAAACAGCGAACTATTCATTGACAGACTTCCGTGTCAAAACCCGGGTCTTCCCCGCATACCCGGTTCTTTCGTTCTTAGTGCCCATGCACTCCCCGATCCCGTGGCGGCGATCGCCACCCAGCATAACGGCGCCCGTCATCGCCATCCATCGGTGCCACCCCTGAAGGAAAGCCCACCCCCTACCCGCTTACGCGGGCCCCCTCAAGGGGGCGGCGCTGGCGGACCGGCAAAGCCGGATCCACGGCGCCCTGGATCAGGGCAAGTAAACGGTACTCCGCACCAAGACGACCCCACAAAGACCCAGGATGCGGTGGATCCGGCTTTGCCGGTCCACCCGCATCTCCCCCTGGGGGGCGCGCGTCAGCGCGTAGGGGGGGTCTACATTTTGCATTCAGCAGCGTAGGCGTCCTTGTGGTCCGTCAGGACCTGCGACAGCTGCTTGTAGCCCACGCCGTCGCCGCTCTTGACGATCTCGTAGGCGTAGTAGTGCTGGATGGGCATGTTGTTGGTGTTGAAGGCGAACTTGCCGCGAGCCGTGGGAAACTTGGAACCGGCTTCCTTGACGGCGGCCGCGAAGGCCTTCTTGTTCGACACCTTGCCACCCAGCTTGGTGATGGCCGCATCCAGCAGGTAGGCGGCGTCATAGGCGGCCACCGCGTACTCGGTGGGAGGACGCTTGTACTTGGCCTCGTAGCCCGCCACGAATTTCTTGTTCTGCGGATTGTCGAGCACCGGCGCCCACGGCGTGCCGTAGACCGAGCCGATCGCCTGCTGCTTGAGCGCGGCCAGCGAGTTGGAGTCGATCAGGCTCTCGGACAGGAACGGCAGCTTGCCCATCAGGCCCGCCTGGTTCAACTGGCGCACGAAGTTCACGCCCACGCCGCCGGGATAGAACACGAACAGCGCGTCGGGCTTGGCGCTCTGCACGGCGGCGATCTCGGCCGCGTAGTCGAGCTGGCCCAGCGGGGTGTAGACCTCATTCTGGATCGTACCGCCGTAAAAGCGCTTGAAGCCGGCCAGCTTGTCCTTGCCGGCCTGGTAGTTCGACGTCATCAGGTAGACGTTCTTGTAGCCCTGCTCCTTGGCGTACTTGCCCATGGCCTCGGACATGCCATCGTTCTGCCAGCCCATCACGAACAGGTTGGCCATGCAGCTCTTGCCCGCGATCGGGGCCGGGCCCGCGTTGGTCGACAACGCGACGACGCCGGCATCCTTGATGCGGCGGATCTCGGCCATCAGCACGTTCGAGAAACCCAGGCCGACGATGGCGTCGACCTTGTCGCGCTCGATGAACTTCTGGACGATCTGCGCGCCCACGTCCGGCTTGAGCTGGTCATCCTCGCGCAGCACGGTGACGGGCTGGCCGCCCAGCTTGCCGCCCAGTTGTTCGACGGCCAGCATGAAACCGTCGTACTGGTCCTGGCCCAGCGCGGCCATGGGACCCGACAGCACGCCGGAAAAACCAACCTTGACCTCGGCATGCGCGGCGCCGGCGGCCATCAGGGCCGCCGCGATCAGGACGGCGGTTTGTTTCTTCATCATCGACTATGTCTCCTTCGTCGGGAAATAGCGGGAAATCAGCGCCCCAGCGCCTTGGCGGTCTTGCCGCCGATCCCGAAATTCGTCTTGGGCACTTCGACCAGCACCACGCGCACGGACTCGCGCGGAGCGCCGATGGCGCGGTGGGTCGCTTCGGTCAATTCCTCGATCAGGGCCGCGCGCTGTTCGTCGGTGCGGCCCTCCATCATTTGCACCTGGATGAGAGGCATGGCGTGCTCCTTACAGTTTCACGCAGACGTTGCGCAGTTCGGTGTAGAACTCCAGCGAGTGCACCCCGCCCTCGCGGCCGATGCCCGATTGCTTGGCGCCGCCGAAGGAGGTGCGCAGGTCGCGCAGGAACCACGAGTTCACCCAGCAGATGCCGACGTTCAGCGCCTTGCCCAGGCGGTGGGCGGTGCCCACGTTCTGCGTCCACACCGTGGCGGCCAGGCCGTACGGCGTGTCGTTGGCCATCTTGATGACCTCTTCTTCCGTGTCGAAGGGCGTGATGTGGCAGCAGGGGCCGAAGATCTCCTCGCGGATGACCGCGGCGCTCTGGGGCAGGCCGGTCCAGATCGTGGGCTGCACCCAGGCGCCCTGGCCCATGGCGCCGGGCATGTCGGGCACGCCGCCGCCGGTCACGACGGTGGCGCCTTCCTCGCGGGCCTTGGCGTAATAGCCCAGGACCTTCTCGCGATGCACCTGCGAGACCAGCGGACCGAAGTTGGTGGCATGGTCATGCGGGTCGCCCAGCTTGAACGCTTCGGCCTTGGCCTTGAGCGCGGCGACGAACTTCTCGAAGATGGGACGCTGCACGTAGACGCGCTCCGTGCCCAGGCACACCTGGCCGCTGTTTTCGAAGGACGAGCGGGCGATGCCGGCCACGGCCTTGTCGAAATCGGCGTCGGCGAAGACGATGCCGGGGTTCTTGCCGCCCAGCTCGAACGACACCGGGCGCACGCCCTTGGCGGCGGCCTGCATGATGGCCTCGCCGGTGCGGGTCTCGCCGGTGAAAGTGATGCCGTCCACGTCGGGATGGCGGGTCAGGAACTCGCCGGCGGAGTCCGGTCCGAAGCCGTGGACCACGTTGTAGACGCCCGGCGGCACGCCCACTTCATTCATGACCTCGCCCAGCAGCGTGGCGGTGGCGGGCGTTTCTTCCGAAGGCTTGACCACGACGGTGTTGCCGCAGGCCAGGGCCGGACCGACCTTCCAGGTCATCAGCAGCAGCGGCAGGTTCCACGGGCAGACCACGCCGATCACGCCGCGCGGCACGCGCACCGAGTAGTTCAGCGCGAAGCCGTTGTCGGGGGTTTCCATGTCGAAGCTTTCGCCCGGCACGTTGCGGATCAGGTCGGCGAAAACCTTGAAGTTGGCGGCGCCGCGCGGGATGTCCACGTGGCTGGCCAGCACGTGCGGCTTGCCGGTGTCGGCCATCTCGGCCGCCAGGAAATCATCGAAGCGGCGGGTGATGCCATCGGCGATGGCATGCAGCATCTCCACGCGCTGCTGGACCTTCATCGTCGCCCACGGGCCGGACAGCGCCGCCCGGGCGGCGCGCACGGCGGCGTCGACCTCGGCCTGGCCGGCTTCGTGCACCGGGCCGATCAGGCTGTTGTCGACGGGATTGCGGTTCTCGAAAGTCTTGCCGGTGGCGACCCACTGGCCATTGATGAAATTCTTGAATTCGTTCATGGACATACCTTTAGATGACATCTGCAAATTCGGGATCCCCGTCGCACAGGTATTCCCACATGCGTTCGAAGATGCGGCCGGCGCCGGTGGCGCGGCGGGCGGCCTCTTCCGGCGACAGCGTCGGACCGTCGGCCAATCCGGCCGCGCGCAGTTGCAGCTCGATGCGCGCGGCGTCCTCGAGGTACCAGTTCAGCACCACGGCCTGCTCGATGCTGGGCGCGGCCACCACCGCGCCGTTGCCGCGCATGACCACGGCCGAGGCGGCGCCCAGCTTCGCGGCCACGCCCGCGGCCTGTTCGTCGGTCCGGATCAGTTGAGGATCGTCCCACAGCGGCACGGCCGGCGAGAAATACGAACCCATGCCATGGCGCGGCGCCGGCGTCACGCGCGCGGACGACAGGGTCATCACGTCGCGCGGCATGCTGCGGATCACCGCCCCGACCTCGGGGCGCAAGCGATAGATATGCTGGTGGATGCGGACTTCGCCCAGCACGCCCTCGGGCAGTTCGCCGTTCACCGGCACCACGGTGCCGGCCTCGTGCGGGCCGATCATGCCCATGGGCCTGGCGGCGCAGACCAGGAAACGGTCGGCGTCCAGCCGCAGGCTGCAATGGCCGTAGGCATGGACCAGATTGGCACGCGCCAGGGCGCGCGCCGCCGCCCGCACCAGGCTCTGCTGCCGGGCGGTCGGTGCATTGTCGTGCTGGCTCAAGTCTTGAACTCCGGAATATCGGGTTTGGATCCCCACATGCAGAACGACGACGGGATGGCGGGGAAGGTGCGGGGACGGTAGGTCTTCTCGTCCTCTTCGGTGATCAGGCGCACGCCCGTCGAATACTCATAGATCATGCCGTCCGGACCTTCGAAATACAGGAACATCGCGCCCGAGGTCGGATGGCGGCCGGGGCCGAAGCGGATGGGAATGCGCTTCTCCAGCAGGATGTAATAGGCCCGCATCACATCGTCGATGCTTTCGACCTGATGGTTGATGTGCTGCACGCCCGGATAGCTGGACGGGAACAGCGCGATCTTGTGGTGCACTTCGTCGATGCGCAGCAGGGGCGCCTCGCCGATGCGGTCGCTGACCTTGGCGCTGAGCAACTGGGTCCAGAAGGCTTCGTCGCGGCGGGGATTGAGGGTGCGCAGGCCGATGTGGCTGAACCCCGTGATGCCCGCATCGCGCGACGGGAAATAACGGCGGCCGCTGTGGTGCGGCGCGTGGACCAGGTCGACGCTGTTGCCCGACGGGTCCTTGAAGTTGATGAAGTCGCGCACGTGGCGCTTCTCGGCTTCCTCGACACTGCCACGGGTGGCCGCGTAGCCGGACTGCTCCAGCAGCGCCATGGCCTGGTCCAGTTCCCCGGGCGTATCGACCTCGAAAGCCGAGGTATGGTCGCGCGGATCGCCTTCGAAATAGCAGAGCGTGTGATCGCGGCTGTCGGACTTCAGATAGACCGCCTTGCCGTCGCGGCGGGCCACTTCCAGGCCCAGGACTTCGGTTGCGTAGCGCACCGAGCCGTCCAGGTCGGGCGTGCCGAGCCGCACGTAGCGGATGTCGTGTAGATGAATCACCGGTGTCTCCAGCTTGGGGCCATGGAAGCAGCCCCCTGCACGTTCGTAGACAGACACGATACGCCACAAAATATCGGTTGGAAATATTTTTATCGAGATTTTATGGATTTCCCTAATGCGAGAGGATTTCGTCGAGAATCGACTAGAATCTAGCCATCGCTCATGAGAGGGGGCACGCAGCCGCCCGAGACGCATGCCTGGAATCCCATTGGAACTACCGCCCCTGGCGCACGCCGCCGCTCCCACCACGCTCGTGGGCACGGCCTATGCCGCCCTGCGCCGCGACATCATCGAAGGCAAGCTCCCGCCCGGCTCGCGCCTGCGCGTGGAGCACTTGAAAGATTCGTATGGGGTCGGCGCGGGCACGCTGCGCGAGGCGCTGTCGCTGCTCGTGTCCGACGCGCTGGTGGTCTCCCACGGCCAGCGCGGCTTCCACGTCACGCCCATCTCGATGGAAGATTTCCTGGACATCACCCGCAATCGCATCCTGCTGGAATGCGAAGCCCTGCGACAGTCCATCCAGGCCGGCGACGACGTCTGGGAAAGCCGCATCATCGCCGCCTTCCATCGCCTGAGCCGGGCCGAGGAACGGCTGGCCACCAACCCCGTCAACCGCTTCGACGAATGGGAAGACCGCAACCGCGAGTTCCACCAGGCGCTGATCAGCGCCTGTACCTCGCGCTGGATGCACCATTTCCTGGGCATCCTGTACCAGCAGGCCGAGCGCTACCGGCGGCTGGTCGTCACCCGCAAGCCGATTCCGCGCGACGTGCACGACGAGCACCGCAACATCCTGGAAGCCTCGCTGGCGCGGGATGGGGAGCGCGCCGGCCAGTTGCTGTCCGAGCACATCAGCACGACCTATGAGGCGGTCAGGCATCTGCCGGCGGATCTGTTCAACGGCAACGCGAACGCGATGGACGCGGCGGGAACCGCCTGAACCCTGGCGGGATGCGGCAGTCCCCCCCTCCGCGGCGACCGCGGAGGAACTTTGGGCGGAACCGGGTTACCCACGATGCAGAAAACCCTCTGCGTACCGTGCACCATGTTCCCGATCAGACCCACCCTGGCTCCCACCCCCGCGCCCCATCCGGACGAAGCGACGGCCGGCCCCTCCCAGCCCCGCACCGACCCGCGGCAGTCCGCCGTCGATTACGCCACCCGTTGCCTGGGCATCGGCAAGGACCAATACATCCACTGGTCGGTCGAACAGGCCATGCAGGACGGGCCCGCACTCATGCCGGATTTCCCGGCGGCACCGGCAGACGTCGCCGCCGCCAGGGCCGACCTGGCCGCCTACGCGGCACACTCCTGGGACGATCTGGCTTCACCGTATATCCAGGAATGGAACGCCGCCTCCGACGCCCTGCGCCGGCAACTCGACGCCGAGCAAGCAGCCGACCAAGGACAGCCGTCGTCCCCGCCGCCGCAACCGGGCGCCGCCAGCCAGCAGGCGCGCATGCTCGACGACTGGGCTGCCCAGCAGCCCCCCCTGCCCCGCGCCTCGACCTCTCCCATGGACGAGGACCACGTCAGTCCGGGCATGGCCGCCCTGGATCTGTCCGGGCCCACCGCCAAGGGCAAGGAACCCGCCCTCGCCCCGTCCGGCGAGGAGTCCCTCCCCGCGTCGCCCCGGTCCGCCGCGTCCGGCACAAGCCAGGACTCTCCGATTCCCCGCAGCAGACGGAACTCCGTCGACGAGCTCATCACCCAGACCATACAAGCCGCTCAAAGAAAGAAGATCGGCAAGACCACGCCACGATCCTTGGACACCTTCAGGAGAGGCGCGGAGGCGCTGAACGCCAAAGCGGGGCGATCCGCCATTCCTGTCGAGGCGGCCCTGGAACGCTACCTGAAGCGCGCCGACAAACCGATCGACGCCCCCAAGGATGCCGTGGACCCGGTCACCGGAGAGCCTGTCAGCGCACACGCACTCGCAATGCGCAAGAAAGTGTGGGACCCGGAAACCCAGGAATTTGTCATCAGAAGCACACTGGCGAAGCGCAAGAAAATCCAGGTCCCGGAAACCGGGGAAATCGTCAGCAAACGCGCACTGGCAAAGCGCAAGAAAGTGTGGCATCCGGAAGCCCGAGAATTCGTCAGCAAGAGCGCCATCGCACATCGCAAGGAAGTGCGGGACCCGGAAACCAACGAACTCATCAGCAAAGGCAGGCTGGAAGGCGGCAAGAAAAAATGGGATCCGCAAACCGAGGAATTCGTCCGCAGCAACACACTGGCACAGCGCAAGCAAGTATGGGACTCGGACGCCGAGGAATTCACCACCCGAACCGCCCTGTCAAAGCGCAAGGCAAGACGCCGCCAGCAAGCCGCCGCCCAGGCAGGCGCCGAAGCCGGCCCCTCTTCCCGGCCCGATGTCGATCGGCCAACGGCTGACTGACCGATTCGAAAAAACACCATGTTCCCGATCAGATCCAACCCGGCTCCCGCCGCCGCGCCCCCTCCGGACGAACCGACGGCCGGCCCCTCCCAGCCCCGCACCGACCCGCGGCAGTCCGCCGCCGATTACGCCACCCGCTGCCTGGGCATCGGCAAGGACCAATACATCCACTGGTCGGTCGAACAGGCCATGGAGCGCGGGCCCGCGGCCATCCCGGGCTTTCCGGCCGCGCCGGCGGACGTCGCCGCCACCCGGGCCGACCTGGCCGCCTACGCGGCACGCTCCTGGGACGAACTGGCGGCGCCGTATGTCGAAGAATGGATGGCCGCCCCCGACGCCCTGCGCCGGCAACTCGACACCGGGCAAGCAGCCAGCCAAGGACAAGCGTCCTCGTCCCCGCCGCCCCAACCGGGCGCCGCCAGCCAGCAGGCGCGCATGCTCGACGACTGGGCCGCCCGGCAGGCCTCCCCGTCCCGCGCCTCGTCCGACCAAGAGTCCCTCCCCGCGTCGCCCCGGGCCGCCGCGTCCGGCACAAGCCAGGACGCTCCCATCCCGCCCGACAGACGGAACTCCGTGGACGAACTCGTCACCCAGACGATACAAACCGCTCAAAGAAGGAAGAACAGCAAGACCGCGGGGAAGATAATGAGGGCCTTCACGAATGGCCTCGATGCGCTGAATGCCAAGCCGGGACGGTCCGCCATCCCTGTTGGAGCCGCCGTCGAACTCTACCGCGGCCAGGCCGGCAAACGGGTCGCATGTCCCAAGGATGCCATCGACCCGAAAACCGGAGAGCCCGTGAGCAAGAGGACACTGGAACAGCGCGGGCAAGTGTGGGATCCGGACGCCCAGGAACTCGTCAGCAAAGGCACATGGATAAAGCGCCAGAAAGTCTGGGACCCGGCAACCAACCAACTACTCAGCAGGGGCACCATAGCGAATCGCAAGCCGGTCCAGGACCCGCAAACCGGGGAAATCGTCTACAAGACCACCCTCGCCAAACGCGAGGCAACCCGCCGCCGGCAGGAAGCAGCCCAGGCAAGCACCGAAGCCGGCCCCGCCCCCCGATCGGATGTCCATCAGCCAGCGCCTGACTGACATCCCCGGGGGAAACGCCACGCTCCCGGCCGGCCCGACGACGCCCCCTCAGCCCGACGAGTCGATGGCCGGCCTCTCGCGGCGTCCAGGCCTCAGATATCCAGCACCAGTTTGCTGCCCTTGCACCCCGATACACAGACCATCATGGTCTTGTTCGACTCGCGCTCGCGCTCGGTCAGCACCGAGTCCCGATGGTCGGGCGTGCCTTCCAGCACGGCGGTTTCGCACGCGCCGCACACGCCTTCGCGACAACTGTAGTCGGCATCGATGCCCGCTTCCAGCAGCGCATCCAGCAGCGCCATGCCGGCCGGCACGTCGATGGTCTTGCCCGACTTGGCCAGTTCGACCTGGTAGCTGCCTTCCTGCGCGGCGGTGACCTCGCCGGCGGCGGCGAAGCGCTCGATGTGCACGTTCTGGTAGCCCAGCTCCTTGCAGGTGGCCTCGAAGGCATCCAGCATGGGCGTGGGACCACAGCAATAGAAGTGCGTATCGGCCGGCTGCGAACCCAGCAGCTCGCGCAGGTTGGGCGGACCGCCCGCCTGGTCGTCGAAACGCGCCGTGACCTTGCCGCCCGAGGCCAGCAGTTCGTCGACGAAGGCCGCCTCGCTCTTGGTGCGCGCGCAGTAGACCAGTTCCACCGGTTTGCCGGCGGCGCGCAGGCGGTTGTACATGCAGAAGATGGGCGTCACGCCGATGCCGCCGGCCAGCAGCACCGACTTGGCCGCGGCCTCGTCCAATTCGAAGTTGTTGCGGGGCGGCGCGATCTTGATGGTCGAGCCCACGCGCAGTTGCTCGTGCACGAAGCGCGAACCGCCGCGGCTGTTACGGTCGTTCAGCACCCCCACCACGTAGCGATGCCGCTCTTCGGGCGAATTGAACAGCGAATAGCTGCGCACCAGGCCGTTGGGCAGATGCAGGTCGATGTGGGACCCCGCGCCGAAGGCCGGCAGTTCTTCACCCGTGGGCGAGCGGAACTCGACGCTGATGATGCCCTGCGCTTCAAGGCGGATGGTGTGAACCAGTACCGTAAGGAGTGAGCTGCTGTTCATGAAAGGGTCGGAAGAAACGGTTATGCGTCGGCACGCAGGGCGATGTCGAGCCGCGCGAACGCATCGATCTCCACGGTCAGACCGGGAAAAACGAGGCCGCGCACCTCGACCAACGTGGAACACGGGTAAGGCGACTGGAAGAACGCCTTGCGGGCTCTTCCGACGTCATCCTTGTCCTGGATGTTCGTCACGTAAATCACCAGTTTATAAATATTTTGCACCCCTCCGCCAGCGGCCTCGACCAAAGCGCGGATTTTGCCCAGCACAATCAGGGTTTGTTCGTAGGTGCCGAGGGGCGACGCGGCCGTCGATTCGGGATTGGCCGTCATGCCCGACATGACGATTTCGTTGCCCAGGACCAGGCAATTGGACCAGGTGGCGGTCTCGCGTTCGGGTACCGATGGCGCGATGACGCGGCGTGCCGCCGCGCCGCCGCTCATCGCGCCCCCCGGAGGCCCCGGATTCCCCGTCCGGGGAATCCGTATCGGGACAAGGGACTCACGCCGCCTTCCCTTTCAGCTTCTCGAACTGCTCGGTCGCCAGGTTGCGCAGGTGGCGGCGCAGGCGGACCAGTCCGATATCGTGCTGGTACAGGTTTTCGCGCTGGTTGGCGTCGGGTTCCATGACCTCGAGCACTTCGCGGTCCTGCTCCAGCACGGCCCAGTGGCGGGCTTCCAGCCGGTTGCGGTACAGGAACTGCCAGGCATGGCGCTGCCAGCCCGAGACCTTGCGGCAGCGCCAGTGGAACACGGCGGCCAGGTTCTCGGAGATGGGCGTGTAGGTGCCGACGATGGCGAAGCTGCCGCCGGGACCGCCGGTGGAGGGATACGGGATCTCCAGCCGCAGCCAGTGCAGGCCGGTATTGGCCCACTCGGTCCAATCGAAGTTCACGCCGCGCTGGCCCTTCTTTTCGAAGACGAAGCCGTGCTCGGTGTCGCGCACGCCGAAATCGGCCACCGAGGAACCCTCGGCCATCGAGTGCGACTGCTTGTGCAGATAGGTCCCGTGCATCGGGTCCATGACGTTGTCGATGACGTAGCGATAGTCGCCGCGCCATTCGGTGTAGCACAGGAAGGCGGCGTACTCGTCCGAGACCAGCTCTTCCGGCAGCGTGAAGTCGGGCGCCTCGTCCACGTTCTCGGCCGAGTTGTACAGGAACACCGCGCCGTTGCGCTCGACCACGTGGAAGGAACGCGCGGCGCGCTTGCCTTCCAGGCTGCAGCCGGGGCTGCCCGGCACGTTGGTGACCACGCCGTCGGCGCGCACCTGCACGCCGTGATAGCCGCAGGCGATGCGGTCGCCCAGCAGGATGCCGCGCGACAGCGGCGCGCCGCGGTGCGGGCAGTGGTCCTCCAGTGCGTACAGCTTGCCGGCCTGGTCGCGCCAGAACACCAGCTTCATGCCCAGGCGGCGCAGCGACACGGGCTTGTCGGTGATGAAGCTGGACGGACAGATCGCGTACCAGGTGTCTTTCAGGCCGTTCGCGAGCAGGGTCTCGGGGCTATCGATCTTGATCATGGCGGACTCCTCAGGCGGTCTCGGCCAGGCGGGCCAGTTCGGATTGCAGCAGGTCCTCGGTCCAGGGCACGCCGTTGGGCGCCGGAGGACCGGCGTGGTTCAGGTAGTCGACGATGGGCGCGAGTTCGTGCTTGCCCGACGCGAAGGCGCGCTCGAGCGAATCGCCCAGCAGGCTTTCCCACTCGGTGGGCGTGCGGCGCCGCGCCTGATGCGGGTCCAGATAACGGTCTTGTTGCATCATTTACCTCCGTTGCGTACGCGTTCGCGGATGCGTTCGCGAACGGGAACAAAGTCATAAGTGGGATAGCACTCGGTGCGGAACACACCCCAGGCCGAGCGCTCGAGTTCGACGTTGACCGTGGCCAGCAGATGCGGCGGCACCTCGAGCGTCACGATCTGCCCCAGCCCCATCGCCACGGTCCAGGACACGATCCTCACGCCCTCGGGCGGAAACCGCTCCCACCAGTCGGCCTCCTTCAACTTCGTCTGGACCGCGTCCAGATTGTTCGACTGATCGTGCTTGAGCAACACGGTCAACATCACATTCGATGATTCAGTCATAGGTTCTCCAGCCTCTGCCCCAGACCCAGGATGCGGTGGATCCGGCTCCGCCGGTCCACCCGCATCGCCCCTGGGGGCGCGCGTCAGCGCGTAGGGGGGGTCTTATCGGTCAAGAATTTGCCGTCGGGCGCTTTCGCGTTCTTCTGGCGGCGGGTGTTGCCGTCCAGGCCGCCATCGATCGCCCACTCGGCGAACATCGTAGGACCAGGCTCGAAATCGCGGGCTTCCCACTCGGCATCCAGGTAGTCGTCGTCGGCGTAGTACTCGATCAGGCCACCGCCCGGGAAATTGAAGTACCAGAAGTAGGCCGACGATATCGGATGGCGGCCCGGGCCGAGCTGCGTGCTCCAGCCGTCGCGGGCCATCGCCATGCCGCCGCCGAACACCTCGTGGATGTCGCGCACGGCGAACGCCACGTGGTTCAGGCCAGCGCGCGGCTGCGGCGGCTGCAGCAGGAACAGGTCGTGATGGCCGCCCTCGGGCGCGCAGCGCAGGAAGGCGCCCTTGCCCGGATAGCGGTCGGAGGCCACGAAACCGAAGTTCTCGGTATAGAACTGCTCGCAGACCTTCACATCCTTCACGAAGAACACCACGTGCCCGACCTCGATGGGCGTGGCGCGCTCGTAGATCGGGCTGCGCTGGTTGCGGCGGGCCTTGGTGCCCCAGGTGTTCATGCCCGGGCTGTCGAGATCGACGTCGATCTTGCGGGTGGTCTGGAAACGCACGGCCAGGCCGTTGGGATCGGTACAACCGACCCGCCCGCCTTCGTTCACATAGCCCGGCTTGCCCTTCAGGCGCGCGGCGAAACGCTCCAGCACTTCGTCGCTGGATACGCCCCACACCACTTCACGCAGCGTCGGACCCTCCTCGATCGCCGGCGGCAGGCCCGGGAAATCGGTGGTCTTCACGATCACCCGGCACTTGTTCATCGACTCGAACACCAGCGACTTGTCCGTTTCCTCGGCAAGCGTCAGGCCCCAGTCGGACAGGAACTGCTTGCAGGCGGCCAGATCGTCGGCGCCGTAGGTGATTTCGTCTATACCCAATACGTCCATTTGGCTCTCCTACCTCAGTTTGCCCAGGGCAAGGGGTTTTCGTTCATGCCCCAGTACATGCCTTTCTGCTCCATGTACTGCAGGATGCCGAGCCGGCCCTTTTCGCGGCCCAGGCCGCTGTCGCGCCAGCCGCCGAACGGCGTGGAGATCGAGAAGAACTTGTAGGTGTTGATCCACACCGTCCCGGCCTGCACGGCGCGGCCGACGCGCCAGGCGCGCTTGTAGTCGCTCGTCCAGATGCCGGCCGCCAGCGCGTACACGCTGTCGTTGGCCTGCTCGATCAGGTTCTCTTCGTTGTCGAAGGGCATCGCCACCAGCACCGGCCCGAAAATTTCTTCCTGGCTGATGCGCGCCTGGTTGTCCAGGCCCTCGATGATGGTGGGGCGATAGAAATAGCCCTTGTCGTAGATACCGCCTTCCGGACGCTGGCCGCCGGTGCGGATGCGGCCGCCCTCGGACACGCCCAGCTCGACGTAGCGCTCGATCGACTCGCGATGGCGGCCGGTGATGAGCGGCCCCATCTGGGTACGCTCGTCGGCCGGGTCGCCCACGCGCAGCGCCGCGGCACGCTGGGCCAGGCGGTCCAGGAATTGCTCATAGATGGCCGAAGCGACGAACAGGCGCGATCCGGCGATGCAGGACTCGCCCGACGAACTGAAGATGCCGTACAGCACGCCGTTGACGGCATGGTCCAGGTCGGCGTCCTCGAACACCATGGTGGGCGACTTGCCGCCCAGTTCCAGCGACACCGGCATCATCTTGTCGGCGGCGATGTGGGCGATGTGCCGGCCGGTGGTCGTGCCGCCGGTGAAGGACACGCGCTTGACCAACGGATGCTTGGTGATGGCGTCGCCGATGACCGAGCCCTTGCCGGGCAGCACGCTGATGATGCCCTTGGGCACGCCGGCCTCTTCGCAGATGGCGGCCAGGTCCAGCGCCATCAGCGGGGTGACTTCGGCCGGCTTGACCACGAGGGCGTTGCCGGCCGCCAGCGCCGGGGCCATCTTCTGGGCCTCGCTGGCGATGGGCGAATTCCACGGCGTGATGGCGGCCACCACGCCCATGGGGTCGTAGACGCTCATGGACAGGTAGTCGCCGCGCGACGGGGTGATGACTTCCTCCAGCGTCTCGCAGGCGGCGGCGAAGAACTGGAAGGTGCCGGCCGCGCTGGCCACCAGCGCGCGCGTCTCGCTGATGGGCTTGCCATTGTCCAGGCGCTGGCGCTGGGCCAGGTCCTCGGCACGCTCGCGGATCAGTTGCGCGATCCGGTACAGCACGGCGGCGCGCTCGTGCGGCTTGCGCTGGGCCCAGCCGCTGGTGCGGAAGGCCTGGTGCGCGCCCTGGATCGCCTCTTCGACGTCGTCCAGGCTGGCCGCGTTCAGGTAGGCCACGGGCTCGCCGGTGGCCGGATAGAGCGTGGCATAGCGTTCGCCGCCGCCTTCGCGCCAGACGCCGGCGACGCAGATGGGAAGGTTCTTGTCGGAAATCAGCATGGTTCAGGCTCCCGCCTTGTCGGTCGCGGCCTTGACCGGGGGCCCCGCGAACTTGGTGTTGAAGCCGCCGACCGACAGCATGTCGATCTCGACGATGAACGGCCCCTTGGCCGCCAATCCTTGCTTGAGCGCGCCCTCCAGCTCATCCAGGTTCTTGACGCGGGCATGGCCCAGGCCCATAGCCTGCGTCAGTAGCGCGTAGTCCGGGGTGTGCAGCTGCACATAGTGCTTGCGTCCGCCGTAGACCGCGTCCTGGATGTTCTTGATGACGCCATACGCCTGGTCGTTCATCAGGACGATCAGCATGTCGGCCTGTTCCTGCACCGCCGTCGCCAGCTCGCCCAGGTTCAGGATGAAGCCGCCGTCGCCGGCCAGCGTGAAGGTTTTCTTGCCCGAGCCGGTCACGGCCGCGCCCACGGCGGCCCCCACGCCCATGGCCAGGCCCAGGCCGATGCCGCCGCCCAGGGCGTGCACGCCGGCCTTGGGCTCATGCAGGCAGGGCAGGCGGTTGCCCCAGATGCTGTTGGACAGCGTGACGTCGCGCACCCAGTTGAAAGACTCGCCCACCACCGATTGCAGGGTATCGATCAGCCGGGTGTAGGGGCCGACATCGTCGCGCAGCTTGGCCATCGCGCCCTGCCTGGCGGCCTGGATGTCGTCCAGGAACCTGGGATCGACCGACATCTTGCCTTCCAGGCGGTCGGCCAGGCCCTTGAGCGCCAGGGTGGCATCGCCGTTGACGAAGAAATCGGTGGTGTAGGCACGGCCGTCCGCCTGCGAATCGGCGTCGATGCGATAGCGGGTGGCGGGCAGCTTGATCGCGTACTTCAGGGTCTCGTTGCTGCGCAGGCGCGAGCCGACCACCAGCAGCGCATCCACGGTCTGGTAGAGATTTTCGACCGGCTTGGCGACCGTGAACGAACCCAGGCAGGCCGGGTCGTTTTCCGGGATCACGCCGCGGCCCTGCGTGCTGGTGATCACGCCGAAGCCCAGCTTGACCAGGCGGCGGACCTGCTCGCCGGCCTGGCGGGCGCCACCGCCCAGCCACAGCAGCGGACGCCTGGCCTGGGCCAGGCGGTTGGCCAGTTCGTTCAGCGCGGCCTCGGCCGGCACCAGCGCCGCCACGGGCAGCGGGTTCAGGTCGGCGGGTTCGTCGATCAGGGCGGCCTGCACGTCGATGGGGATCTCGATGCTGACCGGGCCGGTGGGCGCCGTCATGGCGATCTGCACGGCGCGCTTGACGATGCCGATGGCGGTCTCGGGCGTGCGGATGCGGAAGGCGGCCTTGGACACGGCCTGCAGCATGTCGAGCTGGTGGTTGGCTTCGTGGATGAAGCCCAGGTTCTGGTCCAGGTAGGGGCTGTCGATCTGGCCGGTCAGGTGCAGCAGCGGCGTGCCGGCGGTGATGGCCTCGACCATCGAGCCGGCGGCATTGCCGGCGGCGGTGCCGGTGCTGGTCACGGTCACGCCCAGGCCGCCGGTGGTACGGGCATAGGCATCGGCCATGTTGGTCGCGCCGGCTTCGCCGCGGGCCATGACGAAGCGGATGTTGCCGCGTTCGCCGAAGGCGTCCAGGATGGGCATGTTGTGGATCGAGATGACCCCGAATGCCGCCTTGACGCCGCAGTTCTCCAGGAACTGCGCGATGGCTGCGCCGACAGTGATACGGTTGACATTAGGCATGACGGCAAACCCCTCCGGAAATATCGATATGGCTGCCCGTCGTATAGGAAGACAAGGGCGTGGCAAGGAAGAAAATGGCCCGCGCGGGCTCTTCGGGACGGCCGAGGCGGCCCAGCGGAATCTGTTTCTCGGCGGCGATGCGGCCGGTCCATTGCTCCCAGGTCAGCGCGCGGTCCTTGCGCTCTTCGTAGCGGCGGCGCCATTGGCCCGACTCCACCAGGCCCAGCAGGATGCCGTTCACGCGGATCTTCTTGGGAGCCAGTTCGAAGGCCAGCGAGCGCACCAGGTTGTGGATGCCGGCACGCGCGGCCGAAGTGGCCACCATGTGTGGTTCGGGCTGGATGGCCAGCAGCGAGTTCACGCACACGATCGCGGCATCCTCGCTCTGCTCGAGCTGCGGGATGAAGCTGCGGGTCGGGTTGATGACCGAGAAGAACTTCAATTGGACTTCATCCAGCCAGGCCGAGTTCTCGGTGCCGGCGAACGTGGACACGCGACCCTGGCCGGCGTTGTTGACCAGGATGGACACCGTGCCCAGCTCGCGCTGCACCTGGGCGGCGAAAGCCTCGACCTGTTCGGGCACCAGCACGTCGCAGCGGGCCGCGAGGACGCGGGCGCCGGGGAAGCGGGCCAGCAGGCCTTCCCTGGCCTCGTTGAGCTTGTCCTCGCTGCGGCCGCAGAAAGCGACCGCAGCGCCGGCTTCCAGCAGCAGGCCGACCGTCGCGAGACCGATGCCCGAGGTTCCCCCCGTGACGACGGCGACTTTCCCGTCAAGCTGATACATAGTCATTAGGCAACCATTCCGTTCAGTTTTTCATCGAGACCGTAGGCGGCATCCTGCCCACGGTAGTTGAGCAAAGAAGAGAGTTCGGCGGCGCTTGCGCAGACGCTGTGCGCGAGGCGCTCCAGGCGGTCGGCGTCGAGCGGCACGGCGGGCATGGCCACGCCCAGCGCGGCGGCGATGGCGCCGCCCTGCTCGCGCACCGGCGCGGCCAGCGTCGAAATTCCCGATTCGAAGAATCCTTCGTGCAGCAGGTAGGGCCGCCGCCGGTCCTGCGCCAGCAGCGCGTGCAGTTGCTCGACGGAGCGAGGCGTGAACGCGTTGACGACGGGCAGCTTTTCCTGGGGGTACAGCGCGCGCAATTCGTCCAGGGACATGTCGGCCATCAGCACCCGGCCCAGCACCGTGGCGTGGGCCGGCAGGCGCGTGCCGACGTTCACCGAGCTGGCAAGCGGCGTATTGGCGGCGGCCTTGGCGACGTAGACGATGTCCGCCCCGTCGCGCACCACCAGATGGCAGGAAAGATTGAATTCGTCGCGCACCCGCTCCAGCAGGGGCGCGCCAAGCTGGGTCAGCTCGAGCGAAGCGAGATATTCGAACCCCAGGCGCAGCACGGCCATGCCCAGGAAGTAATCGCGGCCATTGTCCGCGCGCTGGATGAAGCCCATGCGTTCCAGCGTGGCCAGGAGGCGGAACACCGTGGTGCGGGGCACACCCAGCCGGCGCGCCAGCTCGGGCGCGTTCATGGCCCCCTGCGCCTGGCCGACTTCGCAAAGCACGCGCAGGCCGCGCTCCAGCCCGGGAACGACGTATTTGTCCTGCGAGGTGTCCTGAGTGGGAAGCGGGTTCACGGCGCGCGCAAGGGTTCGGACAGCTGACCAAGGGATGGGCATGGATATCGTTTCAAATATGAACTGACAATCCATACACGGAACAGAACGAAATATAGCCGCTCCGCCCTCCCGTCGGCACTAGGGTAAACCCGAAAACCAGGTACTCAGCGGCCGTCGGCGTCCAGGCCCAGCACCCGCAGCCGCGCACGCAACCGCCGTATCTCGTTGCTCATGTCGAGGATCAGGGCGGCCGCGTCCAGGCTGGCGTCGAAATCGCGCTGCAGGTCACGCGCCGCCAGCGCCTGCCGCAGCGCCGCGCTGTCGAAGCACCAATCGGCCTGGCGGCCGCTGGCCTCGATGATGCCGACCCGGACCAGTTGCAGCACCCAGGCCTCCTCCGCGCCGCAGGCCCGGGCCAGTTCCCCGGTACTGAGCGGCTGTTCCTTGCCCACCAGCGTGGCGGTGACGGCAACCGTCTTCATCGTCAGTCTCCCAGGTTCCGGCGCGGGTCGAAGGGCACTTCCTGCGCCAGGTGCCTATAGGCCGCCTTCGCCTTCTCGGTATCGGCGGGCGGCCAGGCGATCTCCAGCACCAGATAGAAATCGCCGGCCGGGTCCCCCGGGATGCCCTTGCCCTTCAGGCGCAGCTTGCGGCCGTTGCGCGAATTCGCCGGCACGCCGACCTCGACCGGCCCATGCGGCGTGGGCGCCCGCACCGTGGCGCCCAGCGCGGCCTCCCAGGGAGCCACCGGCAGGTCCATGTACAGATCCCGGCCTTCGACCCGATAGCGCGGATGAGGCTTGAGCCGGACTTCGAGGTAGAGGTCGCCGTTCTCGCCTCCGCCCAGGCCCGGCATGCCCTGCCCCGCCAGCCGGATGAACTGCCCTTCCCGGATCCCGGCCGGGATGCGCACGCTCAGCGTACGCGTCTGCAGCCGGGGCTGCCCGTTCTCGTCGTGGCCGATGGAGCGGAGCGAAATATCGCGGGTGGCGCCGTGCAGGGCATCCTCGAGGTCGATCTCGATGGCCGCGTGGTGATCCTCGCCCCGGGCGCGCATCTGCGCGCCGCCCGGCCGGTGGCGCGCGCCGAACAGCGACGAGAAGAACTCGCTGAACGCCGCATCGTCGTGGGGACTGGCCCCGCGGAACTCGAACCCGCTGTCCCAGTCGGGCGGCGGCCGGAAATCGCCGCCGGACGAAACGCCCGCCGCCAGATTGTCGTAGGCGGTCCGTTTCTCGGGATCCTTCAGCACCTGGTAGGCCTCGTTGACGTCGCGCATGCGCTGCTCGGCGTCGGGCTCCTTGCTGACGTCCGGATGGTACTTGCGGGCCAGCTTGCGGTAGGCGTGCCGGATGTCGTCGTCCGACGCCCCCTGCTCGACGCCCAAAGTAGCGTAGTAGTCCTTGAACTCCATAGCCGCGGTCTCGCAAAGTAAAGGCGCCGGCCCGGCACATCGCCGGGCCGGCCGATCACTGCTTTATATGTGGGACACGCCGACCGATTTCAATCGTCCGGGGGCCGAAGGCGGAGCCTGCGTCCGTCTCCAGTCTAGCAGGGCGGGCCGGACAGCAGAACCTCCGCGATTTGTGCCGTATTCTTCGGGAATCCCATTCGAACCCATTATTGAACGACGTCCCCTCATGCACGCGTCACCGGACTACGTGGGCCGCTTTGCTCCCAGCCCCACCGGCCCTCTGCACCAAGGCTCGCTGGCAGCCGCGCTGGCCAGCTATCTCGACGCCCGGGCCCATGGCGGGCGCTGGCTGGTGCGCGTGGAGGACCTGGATGCGCCGCGGGTCGTGGAGGGCGCGGACCGCGTCATTCTCGACCAGTTGCGGGCCCTGGGCATGCACTGGGACGGCGGGGTGCTCTATCAGTCCTCGCGCCACCAGGCCTATCGCGAGGCCTTCGATACGCTGCGGCGCCAGGGCCTGGTCTACGCCTGCGGCTGCACGCGCAAGGAAATCGCCGACTCCATCCTGAGCGCGCGCGGCTATCTGCCGGCCGGCGAACTGCCCTATCCGGGCACCTGCCGCGACGGGCTCCACGGCAAGCCGGCGCGTGCCTGGCGGCTGCGCGTGCCGCCGGACATCGTGCGCATCGACGATCGATGGGTGGGTCTGGTCGAACAGGATGTCGCCGCCGACGTGGGCGACTTCGTGCTCTTTCGCGCGGATGGGATGTGGGCCTACCAACTCGCCGTCGTGGTGGACGACGCCGAACAAGGCGTCACCGACGTCGTGCGGGGCGAGGACCTGCTCGGCTCCACGCCCAGGCAGAAAACCTTGCAGACGCTGCTGGCGCTGCCGGTTCCCCGATGGATGCACGTGCCGGTCGTGATCAATGCCGATGGACAGAAACTGTCGAAGCAGACCGGTGCGGCCGCTATAGATACGCAGCGGCCGCTGGCCGCGCTACAGGCCGCGTGGCGCCACCTGCAGTTCGAACCGCTGCCGGCGGCGGACATCCCGGCCTTCCTGGCCGAGGCGACGGGCCGCTGGGCACGGCGATGGGATATACGTCCGGGATGAGGCCGGGGCGCGCGGGCGCCCCGATATGACCTGGCGGTCAGTCGTCCTTCTTGCCACCGCCCAGCAGCACGGCCAGCGGCCGCTTGGCGGAAGTGCGCGGCGGTACGGGAGGCGCCTCGCCACGGACAGGCTCGGTGCCGTTCGCGGGCACGTAGGGACGGAAGAAGAAATCGTCGGCGGGCTTGGCCGGCGCCTCGTAGCGGCGGCGCTCGCCGCGCTCGCCGCGATCCCCGCGCCCGCCGTGGCTGCGAGCCGGGCGTTCGCCGCGCGACGACGCCGACAGCGAAGCCGGCAGATCCAGCTGGCCGCGCGGGATCTCGCGCTTGATGAGCTTCTCGACGTCGAGCAGGAAACGCTCTTCCTCGGACGTGAACAGCGCGATGGCCTCGCCCGACGCGCCGGCACGGCCGGTGCGGCCGATCCGGTGCACGTAGTCCTCGGCGTTGTAGGGCAGGTCGTAGTTGATCACGCAGGGCACGCCGGCCACGTCCAGGCCGCGGGCCGCGACGTCGGTCGCCACCAGCACTTCCAGTTCGCCCGCCTTGAAGGCTTCGAGCGCCTTCATGCGATCGGCCTGGGTCTTGTCGCCGTGGATGGATTCGGCGCGCACGCCATCGCGCTCCAGTTCCCTCGCCAGGCGGGCAGTGCCGATCTTCGTATTGGAAAACACGATGACCTGCTTCAGGCCGCGCGACTTGACCAGGTGCACGACCGCCGCGCGCTTGGCGTCGCCGCTGAGCTTGTAGGCGATCTGGCTGACGGTGTCGGCCGTGGCGTTGCGTGCCGCGACCTCGATCTCGACCGGTTCCGTCAGGTACGAGCGCGCCAGCTTGCGGATCTCGTTGCTGAAGGTGGCCGAGAACAGCAGCGTCTGGCGCTGCTGGGGCAGCAGGCGGATGATGCGTTCGAGATCCGGCAGGAAGCCCATGTCGAGCATCCGGTCGGCCTCGTCCAGCACCAGCATGCCGACCTGGCCCAGGTTGATGGTCTTCTGCTCGACGTGATCGAGCAGGCGTCCCGGCGTCGCGATCAGCACTTCGCAGCCGCGCCGCACCTCTTCTTTCTGGGGACCGATGTCGACCCCGCCGAACACCACGGCTGCGCGCAGGGGCGTGAACTGGCTGTAGCGCTTGACGTTGTCGGCCACCTGGTCGGCCAGCTCGCGCGTGGGCGTGAGAATCAGCGCACGGACCGGATGCCTTGCCGGCGAAGCGCTGGTGTTGGCCAAGGGCATGAGCCGATGGAGGATGGGGAGGGTGAAAGCCGCGGTCTTTCCGGTTCCGGTTTGCGCTGCGCCCATTACGTCGCGGCCGTTGGTGACGACCGGGATTGCTTGCGCCTGGATAGGCGTCGGAATGGTGTACCCGGTGGCGACGACCGCCTTGAGTATGTCGGGGTGCAGGCCGAAATCGGCAAAAGAACTGGGCCCTGATGCCGCTATATCTGTCATGGTGGGGGACCACCAATGCCGCAACAGATGATGCGTATCAATAGTCCAGAAAAATCAAAGACTTAGATTTTACCTCAAAAGCCAGCCTGTCAACCAGAAGGAAAAACCGGCGACGGCCCGGCCCGCCTCCGGCGCACCATGCTGTAATGGCGGCATCGCCATTCTGCTCCGCATGCGCCATGCGCCTGTCCGTCATCATCATCGCCCGCAACGAGGCCCGCAATCTGGCCGACTGCCTGGAATCGGTCCGCTTCGCCGACGAGATCGTCGTGGTCGATTCGGGCAGCACCGACGAGACGGTGGACATCGCGCGCCGGCATGGCGCCCGGGTCGAGATCACCCCGGACTGGCCGGGCTTTGGCCCGCAGAAGAACCGTGCGCTGGCCCTGGCCACCGGCGACTGGGTGCTGTCGCTGGATGCCGACGAACGCGTGACGCCCGAACTGGCCGCCGCGATCGCCGAGGTCCTGCGCGCGCCGCGCCACGACGCCTACGACATGCCACGGCTGTCCAGTTTCTGCGGCCGCTTCATCCGGCACAGCGGCTGGTGGCCCGATCGCGTGCTGCGCCTGTTCCGGCGCGGCACGGCCCGCTTCAGCGACGATCTGGTACACGAAAAGGTGGTCGCCGGCGGCGAGGCGGGGCACCTGGCGCCGCATCTGCTGCACTACACCTATCCCGACCTGGACACCGCCATCGCGAAGATGAACCGCTATTCCACCGACAGCGCGCAGGCCCTGCACATGCGCGGCCGGCGGGCCGGCGTGGGCGCCGCGATCGGACATGGCGCCTGGACCTTCGTGCGGCTGTACGTCTTCAAGCGCGGCTTCCTGGACGGCCGCCACGGGTTCCTGCTGGCGGCCACCGCCGCCGCGGGCAGCTTCTATCGCTATGCGAAGCTCAGCCTGAAATAGGCACCGCCAACCGGCGAACGCGGCCATGCGCAAGATCATCCACTGCGATTGCGACTGCTTCTACGCATCGATAGAAATGCGCGACGACCCCGGCCTTCGAGGCCGGCCGCTGGCCGTGGGCGGGCGGCCGGAAACCCGGGGCGTGGTGGCCACCTGCAACTACGAGGCGCGCAAGTACGGCGTCCATTCGGCCATGTCGTCGGCGCGCGCGCTCAGGCTGTGTCCGGACCTGCTCATCATTCCGCCCAGGATGGAGATGTATCGGGTGGCCTCGGCCGCGATCATGGATATCTACCGCGACTACACCGAACTGGTCGAACCGCTGTCATTGGACGAAGCCTACCTGGACGTCAGCGGCAGCGACCGGCTGCAAGGCAGCGCCACGCTGATCGCCAACGAGATCCGGCAACGCGTGGCGCAGGCCGTCGGCATCACGGTATCGGCTGGCGTCGCGCCCAACAAATTCGTCGCCAAGATCGCGAGCGACTGGAACAAGCCCGACGGCCTGTTCGTGGTGCGCCCCCGGGACGTGGACACTTTCGTGGCGGCCCTGCCCGTCTCCAAGCTCCACGGCGTGGGCAAGGTGACCGGCGCGCGGCTCAAGGCGCTGGGCGTCGAGACCTGCGCCGACCTGCGCGGATGGGAACACGACCGGCTGCGCGAGCAATTCGGCGTGTTCGGCGAACGCCTGTACGACCTGTGCCGCGGCATCGACCACCGCGAGGTCTCGCCCAGCCGCGAGCGCAAATCGGTGAGCGTGGAGCAGACCTTCGTCACCGACCTGCACACGCTGGAGGCGTGCCAGGAACTCCTGCGCGAGATGCTGGACCAGCTCGATGCGCGCGTGCGCCGCGCCGACGCCCAGAACCACATCCAGAAGTTGTTCGTGAAACTGCGCTTCTCGGACTTCAACCGCACCACCGCCGAGGGCGTGGGCGCGGCGCTGGACGAAGAACAATTCCGCATCCTGCTGACCACGGCCTTCCGCCGCAATCCGCGCGCCGTGCGCCTGATGGGGCTGGGCGTGCGGCTGGGAGCCCCCGGCGGGCAGCTCGCCCTGTTCGGCGATCAGCCCACGGTTTCGGAACCCGACACCGTATAGCCGGCCTCGGCGATCAACTGCGCGATGCGCGCGGCATCGCCGGCCTGGTCGACGCGGACCTTCCCGGCGCCGAGATCGACCTCGACGCGCGCCTGGGGATAGGCGGACTGCACGGCCTGGGTGACGGCCTTGACGCAGTGGCCGCAGCTCATTCCCTGCACTTGGAATTGCAGCATGGCATGACTCCTTTCGTTCGTGATGGTGCAGCCAGTATTCCCCTTCCTACGATGGGAAGGTCAAGCGCCGTCGCGCTGCGCCAGCCAACGGACCGCGCCCAGCCCCGACCACCGGCCACTGGCAAGGCAGGCGGTGAGCAGATAGCCGCCGGTGGGCGCCTCCCAATCCAGCATCTCGCCCGCGCAGAAAACCCCGGGCAACCCGCGCAGCATGCCGTGTTCGTCCATGGCGTCGAACGCCACGCCACCGGCGCTGCTGATGGCCTCCTCGATGGGCCGCGGCGCGCGCAGCGTCAGCGGCAGCGATTTCACCCAGCGGGCCAGCCTGGCGGGATCATGGAAATCGGCCGCCGGCACGACCTCGCGCAAGAGGCCTGCCTTCACGCCGTCCACCTTGATGCGCGCGCGCAGATGGTTGGCCATGGATTTGCTGCCGCGCGGCCACGCCAGTTCCTCGGCGACGCGGTCGATGGCGAGCCCCGGCGTCAGGTCGAGCCGCAGTCCGGCATGGCCGTCGCGGTCGATGGCCTCCCGCAGGCGGGCCGACGCGGCATAGATCAGGCTGCCTTCGACGCCATAATCGGCCACGACGAACTCGCCTCCCCGGCGCCATTCGCCCTGCTCGTCGGACAGGGAAAGCGTCACCGCGCGCACCGGCTGCCCCGCGTAGCGTTCGCGGAAGTGCTGGCTCCAGCCGGTCTCGAAACCGCAATTGGCCGGCGCCAGCGGTGCGATGCGTACGCCGCGTCCGGCCAGCCACGGCACCCAGGCGGCATCCGAGCCCAACCGCGGCCAGCTCGCGCCGCCCAGGGCCAGCACGACCGCATCGGGGCGATGGGCCGCGCGCCCCGTGGGCGTGTCGAAGTCCAGCGCTCCACCCGCTCCCCACCCCAGCCATCGATGCCGCATGTGCAGGCGCACGCCCAGACCCCGCAGGCGATGCAGCCACGCCCGCAAGAGCGGCGCGGCCTTCATCTCTTTGGGAAAGACCCGGCCCGATGATCCGACGAAGGTGTCGATGCCCAGGCCATGCGCCCAGTCGCGCACGGCCTGGGCGCCGAACGCCTCGAGCAGGGGCGCGACCGCGCCGGCGCGGTCACCATAGCGGGAAAAGAAAGCGGCGGCGGGTTCGGAATGGGTGATGTTCAGGCCGCCTATGCCGGCCAGCAGGAACTTGCGGCCCGCCGACGGCATCGCGTCATAGACGTCCACGGCGATGCCGGCCCCGGCCAGCACCTCGGCGGCCATCAGGCCCGCGGGTCCGGCCCCCACCACCGCGGCGCGGGCGGGCACGGTCAACGGTCCGGCCATGGCCGGCATTCCGCCTGGATCACAGGTTGACGGCCCGGCCCAAGACCTGCCGCTTCTCGGGCGAATAATTCAACAGGCGCGACAACTCCATGGCGGTGCTGCGCACCCGCGCGACCAGGTCGTCGATGCGCTCGGGCTCGAAACGCGACGAAGGAATCGTGGCGCCCAGCGCGGCCACGATGCGGCCGGAAGCGTCGCGCACCGGCGCGGCGATCGTCGAGACCCGCGCCTCGAAGAAGGCTTCCTGCAAGACATAACCGCGCTCGCGATCCTTCTGCACGATCTCGTACAGATCCATCACGGTCGTGGGCGTGCTGGAGGAATAGCTTTCCAGGTGCTCTTCGGGAAACAGCTCGCGCAGCTCGTCCAGCGTGAGGTCTTCCAGCAGGACCCGGCCCAGCACCGTGGCGTGCGCGGGCAGCCGCGTGCCGACGTGGACCGAACTGGTGAAAGGCGTGGGCGCCGACGATTTGGCGACGTAGACGATGGAGCGGCCATCGCGCACGACAAGGTTGCACGAAAACCCGATCTCGCCCCGCAGGCGTTCGAGCAGCGGCGCGCCCAGCTCGGTCAGTTCGAGCGAGGCCAGGTATTCGAACCCCAGCCGCAACACCGCCAGGCCGAGCCGATAATCGTGCCCGCCCTCGGCGCGCTGGACGAAGCCCATGGATTCCAGGGTCATCAGCAGCCGGAAGACGGTGGAACGCGGCAGGCTGAGGCGGCGCGCCAGTTCCGGCGCCGACAGCTTGCGATCGACGTGGTTGAATTGTCCCAGCAACAACAGGCCGCGCTCCAGCGCCGGAACCAGATACTTGTCCTGCGCGACCTCCGGAATGTTCCCTTTGCTCATAGTGTGACCGACTGTCTGATGGCTTGCGGACGGAATGATACCGGTCCCGACAGGCGGTGCCGGCCACACCGCGAGCCTTTTTTCAATTCATCACGAATCCGCCGTTGACCGGGAGGAGCTGGCCGGTGACGAAGCGCGCGAGATCCGACAAGGCGAAGATCACCGATCCGCTCACGTCCTCCGGCACCTGTTCGCGGTGGATCGCACGCTGGTCGTGATAGAGCTGGTGCCGCGCCTCGGGCACGTACTCCGTCGCCTCGACCAGGGTCAGCCCCGGGGCGATGGCATTGACGGTGATATTGTCGGCGCCGAACTCGCGCGCCAGCGACCGCGTCATGGCCGTGACCGCGCCCTTGCTGGCGACGTAGGCCATCAGGTTGGGCGCGCCCCACAGCGCCGTGTCCGACGCCAGGTTGACGATGGCGCCCCGGCCCGACGCCTTCAGCGCCGCGTGGCAGGCGACGGACATCAGCCAGGTGCCGCGCACGTTGACCTGCATGACCTTGTCCCACACCTCGACCTCGAGCTGGTGCGCGGTGCGTCCGCCCGAGTTGGTGATGGCGGCGTTGTTCACCAGTCCGTCCAACCCGCCCAGCAGCTCGGTGGCGCGCGCCGCGCAGTTCTCGACGGAGGCCTTGTCGCCCAGGTCGACTTCGATGCCATGCACCGGAAAGCCCCGCGCCTGCAACGACTCGACCGCCTGCTTCAGCGTGTCGGCCAGGATGTCGGCCATGGCCACCTGCGCGCCGGCCTGGCACAGCGCCACCGCGAACTCGTAGCCCAGCCCGCGCGCCGCGCCCGTCACCAGGATGCGGCGGCCCCGCAGGAGATTACCGATAGTGCTTGAATCCAACATTGCTCCCATTACCCGCGCTCAGACCGTAGTGGTGGCCGCGCGCGGCAGATAGTGAAGTACGCGCTTCTCGGCCCAGACGACGCCCGCGTAGGCGACGATGCCGATCAGCGTGAGCACCGCGATCGTGACGAACACGGCCGAAGTGTTGCCCTGCCCCTCGCCGTCGACCAACAGGAAGCCCAGGCCCAGGTTGCCCCCGACCAGCTCGCCCACGGTCACGCCGATGACGGCCAGCGTCGAGGCGATGCGCAGGCCCGAGAACAGCGCCGGCAGCGCCGACGGGAACTCGACCAGGCGGAAGATCTGCCAGCGGCTGGCGTTGAGCGTGCGGACCAGGTTGACCATGTCCGGGTCCACGGTGCGCACCGCCGACAGCACGTTGATCATGACCGGGAAGAACACGATCAGGATGGCGACCAGGATCTTGGGATAGATGGTGTAGCCCAGCCACATCACGAACAACGGCGCGAAGGCCACCTTGGGCGCGATCTGCAGCGCCAGGATGTACGGCGACAGGATGGACTCGGTGGTGGGCGACAGGCCCAGCACCACGCCCACCACCAGGCCCAGCAAGGCACCTAGGATGAAGCCGACGATCACCTCGAACGCGGTGATGCCGCTGTGCATGAGCAGTTCGCTGGTCTGCCACATGTGGCCGAACTCCTGGACCACGCGGCTGAAGCGCGGCAGGATGAACTCCGGCATCTTGAGCAGGCCGGGCCCCCATTCCCAGGCGGCCAGGAACACCACCAGGACCAGCAGGCTGCCGGCGGCCGTGGCGACCTTGCCCGAGAAGAATGGGCGGCCCGCCGGCTTGCCGGCGCCCGCCGCGGCGGGCGCGCTTTCGTTGGATGCGGAGACAGACATTACCGCTCAACCCCGACGAACTGGTTCGTATAAAGATCGGTCAAGGGCGCGGCCTTGGACACGATGCCTTCCGACACGTAGAACTTCTGCACCTCCGCCAGACGAGCGGTATCCATCTGGCCCAGCACCTTCTGGTCCGCGTACACATACTTGTTGTACAGGCGCAGGATGCGCTCGAGCTTCTCTTCCTTGCCCTTGAAGGCCGGCGCGGCCTGGGCGTAGGTGGCGGCGGCGCTCTTCGGGTCCTTCATCACATCCTGCATGCCGCGCAGCGTCGCGCGCACCAGGCGCTTGATCAGGTCCGGGTTCTTCTTGATCGTCTCGTCCGAGGCGATGATGGCCTGCGCCATGCTGTTGAACGGCTTGTCGATCTTCAGGTAGTCGACGTTGCCGTTGGTGGCCTCGTCGGCATCGACCAGCCAGTCGGGCGTGGCGGCCATGCCATCGGACTTGCCGGCGGCGAACAATTGCCAGACGCCGGCCGGGCCCGCGGCCTGGATGGAGACGTCGTTCTTGCTCAGGTTGTACTTCTTGAGCGTGCCCAGCAGCGCGTAGTAGGTCGTGTCGCTGTAGGAGATCACGGTCACGGTCTTGCCCTTGAGATCGGCCACCGACTTGATCGGCCCGTCCTTCTTGACCGCCAGCGCCGACAGCGAGCCGGCGCCCAGCACCGCGACCGCCTTCACCGGCACGCCATTGGCGCGGACGATGATGGGCGTATCGCCGATGGCGCCGCCGATCACCGCATTGCCGGCGCCGATCTGCTTGGCGACGTCGACCCCGCCCTTGCCCAGCACGAAATTGACCTTGATGTTCTCATCGGCATAGTAGCCGCGCTGCTGCGCGATCATCCACGGGGCGAAGGCCGGCAGCGTGGGCGGCGCGGGCAGCAGATAGTTCACTTCCTCGGGCGCGGCGTGGACGGCAAAAGGCGAGGCGACAGCCACGGCGACGGCGGCCAGTTTGAAGCTGAACGAAACCAGAGCTTTTTTCATAGGGCTTCCTGTAGAGAATGGGCGCCCTTGGGCGCGACGTGCGTGATCGGGAGAATGGACGGCTCAGTGCAGTTCGGCGGTTTCCTTGCCCACCTTCAGCAATTCCATCAAGCGCCCCTGCAAGGGACCGATTTCCGGCAGCTTGCGCCGCTCCAGCGGGTTGTCCCGCATGGGCAGGTCGATGATGATTTCCTCGATGATCGTACCGGGACGCTCGCTCATGACCAACAGGCGGTCGGACAGCGCGATGGCCTCCACCAGATCGTGGGTGATGAACAGCGCCGTCTTGCGCTTCTCGTACACCATCTTGGCCAGGTCCTGCTGCAGCACCATCTTGGTCTGGGCATCCAGCGCCGAGAAAGGCTCGTCCAGCAGCAGCACCTGCGGGTCCACGGCCAGCGTGCGGGCCAGCGCGGCGCGTTGGCGCATGCCGCCCGACAACTGGTAGGGATAGTGTTCCTCGAATCCCTTCAGGTGGCATTTGGCCAGCAGTTCGTCGGCGATCACCTTGCGTTCGCGGGCGGGAGCGCCATCGATCTCCAGCCCCAGCTCGACGTTGGCCCGGATGGTGCGCCAGGGCATCAGCAAATCCTTCTGCAGCATGAACGCCACCTTGCGCACGGGCCTGGTGACGCGCTCGCCCCCCACGTACACCTCGCCCTCGCTGGGCAGGTAGAGGCCGGCGCCCATGTTCAGCAGCGTACTCTTGCCACAGCCGGACGGCCCGATGATGGACACCACCTCGCCCCGGCGTATGCTCAGGTTGACGTCGGTGACCGCCGCGCGGGGTTGCCCCGTCTGGCGGTCCTGGAAGCGCTTGCCGACTTTGCGGAACTCGATTTCATTCATGGTGCTGGCCTGTAGGAACCGGAACTTCGATACGGCGACGAACGGGGAGCACAACCACCCGGCCCCGCGGTTGCGGAGGCCCGGACACTGCGATAGTGTTATTCGATCGCTGGTCCGGCATCGTTCTTCGTCTTAAATACGAAACCTCATCTCATATACGGAACAGTGGCAAAAATATAGCGCCTCGATTTTGCAGGCGCGACTGGGGTAAACCACTACCGAAGACTTAGCAAAGACCGGACCAGGGCCGATTCGGGCCTGGCACAAGGCGCAGCAGCCCCATGATGGGGCGACATCGCACCATGCCCGCTCAGGAAAAGAAGGGAGCCGCACCCGTCCGGTGCGCGAGACCGGCCGGCGCGGCCGCGCCGGCCGCCTTAGCGGATCAGTTCGAGGAACTCGGCCCGCGTCGAGGGATTCTCGCGGAAGGCCCCCAGCATGACGGAGCTGACCATCGACGAGTTCTGCTTCTCGACGCCGCGCATCATCATGCACATATGCTGGGCCTCGATGACCACGGCCACCCCCAGGGCGCCGGTCACTTCCTGGACCGCCTCGGCGATCTGCAGAGAGAGATTCTCCTGGATCTGCAGACGCCGGGCGTACATGTCGACGATGCGCGCCACCTTGGACAGGCCCAGCACCTTGCCGTTGGGCAGGTAGGCCACGTGCGCCTTGCCGATGAACGGCAGCAGGTGGTGCTCGCACAGAGAATACAGTTCGATGTTCTTGACCAGCACCATCTCGTTGGTGTCGGACGAGAACAGGGCGCCGTTGACGATTTCGTCGAGATTCTGCGTGTAGCCCTGGCACAGGTATTTCATGGCCTTGGCGGCGCGCTTGGGTGTATCGCGCAAGCCCTCCCGGCCCGGATCTTCGCCGAGCTGTTCGAGTATGGACGTATAGTGCTGTTCGAGCGACATGAAGGCTCCCGAGGTATCCGTGGAAACGGCGGCGCTGGACCGGCCGGTCGCGGCGCGAAGGCCCGCGGAAGGCGTGAGGATACCCCATCGCCCCGGGCGGAGCCGGAAAGGCCCTACCCCGCTCCCGAGTCGGAACCGTGGGGCACCGTCAGCAATACTCCCGGGGCAGGCGCTCGACCGCGGCCTCGCGCCCCGTCAGCCGCGCGATGCGCCGTGCCGTCTCGGCCGCGTCCCCACTGGTCATGAAAGCCACCCCGCCCTCTCCCGCCCCGCGCGCCAGTCCGTGCGCCAACAACTGCCGCTGCAACTGCCGGGCGAACGGCACGCCGGTCTCCAGCACCGCCACGTCGGGCCCCACATGGCGCCGGATCGGATCGATCAGAAAAGGGAAATGCGTGCAGCCCAGGACCAGCACGTCGGCGCCGCGCTCGACCAGTTCCGCGAGCGGCTCGGCCACGAGATGGTCCCGGTCCGGCGTCCACCCCTCCTCGGCCAGCGACACCCACCCGGGGCAAGGCTTGAGCAGCACTTCCACGCCCGGCGCCTCGCGCCGGACCAGCGCATGGAAGCGTTCGCTAAGCAAGGTGCCCGTGGTGGCGAGCACCCCGATCACGCCGGATCGGGTCAGCCGCGCCGCGGGCTTGACGGCGGGCTCGATGCCGACGATAGGCAGGTCCGGATAGCGGTCGCGCAGCGCCTCCACCGCCACAGCGGTGGCCGTGTTGCACGGAATCGCCACCGCCTTGGCCCGGCGCGACAGGAAAAACTCGGCCAGGCGCAGGGCGCGCGACACGATGTATGCCGGCGTTTTCTCTCCATACGGCAGATGGCCGCTATCGGCCACGTACAGGAGGTCTTCGCGCGGCAAGGCCTGCCGGACGGCGCTCAGCACGCTGATGCCGCCCACGCCGGAGTCGAAAATGCCTAAGGGCCCGTCGGGGGCGGCGGTGATCATGGAATGGAAATGCGCGCTAGGAAGCCAGTTTCAAGCCTATGATACCCGCCAGTATCAGCCCCAGGCTGATCAGGCGCGCCGGGCTGGCGGCCTCGCCGAACAGCAGGATGCCCAGTGCCGCGGTACCCACCGCGCCCACGCCGACCCAGATGGCGTAGGCGGTGCCGACCGGCAGCGTGCGCATCGCCACCCCCAGCAGCGCCATACTGACGACGATGGCCGCGATCGTGCCCACCGAAGGCCACAGCCGCGTGAATCCGTGCGTGTATTTCAAGCCGATCGCCCAGCCGACCTCCATCAGTCCGGCGATGATCAAAAGGGTCCAAGCCATGATTGTTTTCCTGATTGCGGGGCCGTCCCCATTCGTCATTCCCGGCAGGGTCGTCCCCGCCTTGCTCCGTCCCCATTTAACACCCGGAAACGTCGAATCACCATGATCCGTCCCTTTTTAAGGATCGCACTAAATGCGTGCATAAAGTCGTGATTTATCTACATGATGACGGAAAAACACGATTACAATGCCGCGTTTTTTCGGTGCAATGCACCACATCAGAACACTTGCCGCACGCAAAAGGTGCAGCCCTCGATGCCGCTGGCAGCCCACTGCGGCAGGATGACCCCAAGCGCCCGGACATTCAACGGAGCCAATATTGAAACACGCCAGCCTAGACAGCTTTCTCTCGCAAGTCGCCCTGCGCGATCCTGATCAGCCGGAATTCCTGCAAGCCGTCAAGGAGGTCATGACCAGCCTCTGGCCCTTCCTGCAGAAGCATCCGCGCTACGCCGAGCATGGCCTGCTGGAGCGGTTGGTGGAATCCGAACGCATCATCCAGTTCCGCGTGTGCTGGGTCGACGACCGCGGCCAGACCCAGGTCAACCGCGGCTTCCGCATCCAGCACAACTCGGCCATCGGCCCGTTCAAGGGCGGCATGCGGCTGCACCCGTCGGTCAACCTGTCCATCCTGCGCTTCCTGGCGTTCGAACAGACCTTCAAGAACTCGCTCACCACCCTGCCCATGGGCGGCGGCAAGGGCGGCTCCGACTTCGACCCCAAGGGCAAGAGCGACGGCGAAGTCATGCGCTTCTGCCAGGCCCTGATGCTGGAACTCTACCGCCACCTCGGCCCCGACACCGACGTGCCGGCGGGCGACATCGGCGTGGGCGCCCGCGAAGTGGGCTTCATGGCCGGCATGATGAAGAAGCTCTCCAACAGCGCCGCGGCGGTGTTCACCGGCAAGGGCCTGGCCTTCGGTGGCAGCCTGATGCGTCCCGAGGCCACCGGCTACGGCACCATCTACTTCGCCGAACAGATGCTGTACCGCAAGAGCCAGAGCTTCGACGGCAAGTCCGTGTCGATCTCGGGCTCGGGCAACGTCGCGCAGTACGCCGCCGAAAAGGCGGTGGACCTGGGCGCGAAGGTCGTGAGCCTGTCCGACTCCGACGGCACGCTGTACGTGAAGGACGGCATCAGCGCCGACATGCTCAAGGAGATCATGGATCTCAAGAATGTCCAGCGCGGCCGCCTGGCCGACTTCGCCTCGCGCAATAAGCTGTCGTTCGAGGCCGGCAAATGCCCCTGGCACATCCCGGTCGACATCGCCCTGCCCTGCGCCACCCAGAACGAGCTCAACCACAAGGATGCCGAGACCCTGGTCGGCAACGGCGTGCTGTGCGTGGCCGAAGGCGCGAACATGCCCTCGACGCTGGAAGCCGTGGACGTCTTCGCCCGGGCCGGCACCCTGTATGCCCCCGGCAAGGCCAGCAACGCCGGCGGCGTCGCCGTGTCGGGCCTGGAAATGGCGCAGAACTCGCAGCGCCTGTCGTGGCACCACGCCGAAGTCGACGAACGCCTGCGCGCCATCATGAAGGACATCCACGAAAACTGCGTGCGCCACGGCAGCCGCGCCGACGGCACCGTCAACTACGTGGACGGCGCCAACATCGCCGGCTTCGTGAAGGTGGCCGACGCGATGATGGCGCAAGGGGTGTATTGATTAAGTCCCCCCCCCTACGCCCTTACGGGCGCCCCCCCAGGGGGCGATGCGCGAGGACCGGCGGAGCCGGATCCTCCGCATCCTGGGTCTAGTTCGGGTTTCGTGGGTTGTGACGCCGGTGCTTCGCTGGCTGCCAGCAGTTGGAAATGAAGAAAAAATGGCCTCGCTTTTTTGAAGCGAGGCCATTTTGTTTTGCCCCCTACCCAGGGCGCCGCGGATCCGGCTTCGCCGGTCCGCCAGCGCCGCCCCCTTGAGGGGGCGCCCGAAGGGCGTAGGGGGTGGGCTTCCCCTTGGGGGGGCTTTCCTCTCGCAGCCATTCGCGCCAGATGGCGACCAGGAGGGCCATCAGGACGGGGCCGACGAAGAGGCCGACCAGGCCCATGGTCTGTACGCCGCCGACCAGGCCGATGAAGGTGGGCAGGAAGGGGAGCTTGACGGGGCCGCCCACGAGGCGGGGACGCAGGGTCTTGTCGACGATGAAGAGTTCCAGCGTGCCCCAGGCGAACAGGCCGATGCCGGCGATGAGCTTGCCCGAGCCGATCAGGTACAGCGAGACCATGGTGAAGGCCAGCGGGGCGCCGCCGGGCACCAGGGCCATGAAGCCGGTGATCAGGCCCAGCAGCGCCGGCGACGGCACACCGGCGATCCAGTAGGCCGTGCCCAGCACCACGGCTTCGCCGATGGCGATCAGGCCCATGCCCGTCACGGTCGCGCTGATGGTGGCCGGCACCACGCGCGAGAGCCGGGTCCAGCGCACCGGCAGCACACGCTCGCCCACCGTGTCGAGCTGTCCGACCATGCGCTCGCCGTCCTTGTAGACGAAGAACAGGATGATCAGCATGAACACCACCGTCAGCGCCAGGTGGAAGACGTTGCCCGTGGTGGACAACACGACGCGGTAGATGTTGCCCAGGTGCTCGCCGCTGATCAGTTGCACCCAGGCCCCCAGCGCGTGCGGCCGCGACAGGTGTTCCTCCCAATAGCCGGCCAGGCGCTCGCCGACCAGCGGCAGCCCGGTCACCCAGTGCGGGACGACCAGGCCCTCGCGGTTGGCCTCTAGCAGCCAGCGGACGAGGTTGCTGGCCTCCTGGATGGCATAGGACAGGGCGTAGGCGAAAGGCACGATCAGCCCGACCACGATGACCAGCAGCGCGCCGGAGGCCGCCAGCGTCGTGCGGCCGCCGCAGAACCGGACCCAGTGCCGGTACAGGGGCCAGCTGGCCAGGCCGATGATCAGCGCGGCCAGGCCGGGAACGAGAAACCCGCTGAAGAAATAGGCGCCAGCCAGCAGCATCAGGATCAGCAGCCAGCGGGCCACGAGGCGGGCGGAAAAGACAGGAAGCGTCATGAGTGGTCGCGAGCGGTGAACCGGGAAACGTCGCCGACAACTGTACCAGCTAGCGTGGCCATTGCGGGGCGGCTTCGCGCGGGGACTGCCGCCGGGTGGCCGGGAATGGTATGTTCGGGCCCATGCGAACCTTTCTGTTGTCGGCCCTGGCCGTCCTGGTTTTCCTGCCCACCACGCTCTGGGCCGCCTTCGCCCTGCGCTACCAGGTTCCCGGCCCCCTGCCCGTCAAGATCGCCGCGGCCATGGCCGGCGCGGTGTTCGGCCTGGGCATGCTGTGGCTGACGCTGGCGGGACGCCCGGCCTGGGGCGTGGGCCTGTACATCGTGGCGTTCGGCCTGCTCCTGGCCTGGTGGCGCGGCATTGCGCCGTCGAACGACAGGATCTGGGCCGACGACGTCGCGCAGATGACCACGGGCCAGGTCGACGGCCACGTGGTCACGCTGCGCAACGTGCGCAACTTCGATTGGCGCAGCGCCACCGATTACACCCCACGCTGGGAAACGCGCAGCTACGACCTGGCCAGGCTGGCCAGCGTGGACCTGATCCTGTCCTACTGGACCATCGAGGCCATCGCCCACACGCTGGTGTCGTTCGGCTTCGAGGACGGCCGCCATCTGGTGTTCTCGGTCGAGATCCGCAAGGAACGTCACGAGCAATTCTCGTCCATCGGCGGTTTCTTCAAGGAATTCGAGACCAGCGTCGTGGCGGCCGACGAGCGCGACATCGTCCGCGTGCGCACCAACGTCCGCGGCGAGGACGACTACCTGTACCGGGTGTCCATGCCGCGCGAGGCCATGATGTCGCTGTTCCTGGCCTACGTGGACGAGGCCAACAAGCTCGTGTCGACGCCGCGCTTCTACCACACCATCACGGCCAACTGCACGACCATCGTCTACCACATGATGACGCGGATCATCCCCGGCCTGCCCATGGACTACCGGCTGGTCCTGGCCGGCTACCTGCCCGGCTACATCTACGACGTGCGCGGGCTGGACACCTCGCATCCGCTGGCGGAACTCACGCGGCTGGGCCGCATCACGCAGCGGGCGCGGGACGCCGACGCCGATCCGGATTTCCCGGCCGCCATACGGCGCGGCGTGCCGGGCATCCCGCAGCCCTAGCGGACGCCAGGCCCGCCGGCCTCAACCGCCCCGCTTGCGCTGGCCGATGACCACGTCGGCCACCATGCGCGGCACCTCGGCGTAGTGCCTGAACTCCATCGTGTAGGTGGCGCGCCCCTGCGTGAGTGAACGCAGCGTGGTGGAATAGCCGAACATCTCGGCCAGCGGCACCTCGGCGCGCACCAGCTTGCCGCCCCCGCCGGCGATGTCCTCCATGCCCTGCACCATGCCCCGCCGCGACGACAGGTCGCCCATCACGTTCCCCATGAAATCCTCGGGCGTCTCGACCTCGACGCTCATCATGGGCTCCAGCAGCACCGGATCGGCCCGCCGCATGGCTTCCTTGAAAGCCATCGAACCCGCCATGCGGAACGCGTTCTCGTTCGAGTCCACGTCGTGATAGGAGCCGAAGGTCAGCGTGACCTTCACATCCACCACCGGATAGCCCGCCAGCACCCCCGAGCCCAGCGTATCCTGGATGCCCTTGTCGACCGCGGGAATGAACTCGCGCGGCACCACGCCGCCCTTGATGGCATCGACGAACGTGTAGCCCGAGCCCGCTGGCTGGGGCTCCAGCGAGATCACCACGTGGCCGTACTGGCCACGTCCGCCGGACTGCTTGATGAACTTGCCCTCGACGTCGCGCACCGCGGACCGCACCGTTTCCCGGTAGGCGACCTGGGGCTTGCCCACCGTGGCCTCGACACCGAACTCGCGCTTCATCCGATCGACCAGGATCTCCAGGTGCAGTTCGCCCATGCCCGAGATGATGGTCTGTCCCGACTCCTCGTCGGTGCGCACGCGGAACGACGGATCCTCCTGCGCCAGCCGGTTCAGCGCCATGCCCATCTTTTCCTGGTCGACCTGGGTCCTGGGCTCCACCGCCTGCGAGATGACCGGCTCGGGGAACACCATGCGCTCGAGGATGATGGGATGGTCCGGCTCGCACAGCGTATCGCCCGTGGTGGCTTCCTTCAGCCCCACGGCGGCCGCGATGTCGCCCGCGTAGACCTCTTTGATCTCGCGGCGCTCATTGGCGTGCATCTGCACGATCCGGCCCAGCCGCTCGCGCTTGCCCTTGAGCGGATTGAAGACCGTGTCGCCCGAACGCACGATGCCCGAATACACCCGGAAGAAGATCAACTGGCCGACGAACGGATCGGTCATGATCTTGAAGGCCAGCGCCGAGAAAGGCTCGTCGTCCGCCGGATGGCGCTCGATTTCGCCGTCGTGCAGGTCCACGCCCTTGATGGCCGGCACGTCCACCGGCGACGGCAGATAGTCGATGACGGCATCGAGCATGGCCTGCACGCCCTTGTTCTTGAAGGCGCTGCCGCACAGCATGGGCACGATCTCGCCCGCCACGGTGCGCTTGCGCAGCCCGCGCTTGATCTCGTCGTCGGTCAGCGTGCCGCCGTTCAGGTACTTGTCCATGAGCTCGTCGTCGGCCTCGGCCGCCTCGGCCACCATCTTGTCGTGCCACTCCGTGGCCGTCGCCTGCAGCGCGGCGGGGATGTCCCGGTATTCGAAGCGCACACCCTGGCTGGCCTCGTCCCAGATGATGGCCTTCATCTTGACCAGATCGACCACGCCCTCGAAATGGTCTTCGGCGCCCACCGGGATCTGGATGGGGACCGCCCGTCCTTTCAGGCGGTCGACGATCTGCCGCTGCACGCGGAAGAAGTCCGCGCCGACACGGTCCATCTTGTTGACGAAAGCCATGCGCGGCACATG
This sequence comes from Pigmentiphaga sp. MLSB6-MA01, assembly GCF_058793475.1. Taxonomy (NCBI): domain Bacteria; kingdom Pseudomonadati; phylum Pseudomonadota; class Betaproteobacteria; order Burkholderiales; family Alcaligenaceae; genus Pigmentiphaga; species Pigmentiphaga sp. MLSB6-MA01. The sequence goes on from NZ_JBXAFV010000004.1 coordinate 86,568, forward strand.
GTATTTGTTGGCCTGGCGCCAGACGGTCTCGGACTGCGGCTGCACGCCGCCGACCGAGTCGTAGACCATGACGGCGCCGTCCAGCACCCGCATGGAGCGCTCGACCTCGATGGTGAAGTCCACGTGCCCCGGGGTGTCGATGATATTGATCCGATGCTCGGGGTAGTTGCCGGCCATCCCCTTCCAGAACGCCGTGGTGGCGGCGGAGGTGATCGTGATGCCGCGCTCCTGCTCCTGTTCCATCCAGTCCATGGTGGCGTTGCCGTCATGGACTTCCCCGATCTTGTGATTGACCCCGGTGTAGAACAGGATGCGCTCGGTCGTCGTGGTCTTGCCGGCGTCGATATGCGCGCTGATGCCGATGTTCCGGTAGCGCTCGATGGGGGTCTTGCGGGTCATGGCTATCTCGTCGAAAGGTTGATGGAACGAAATGCGAGCCGCGCCGGTTCCGGGTAGGAAACGGCGGAGGAGCTAGTTTGCACCGATTCTGGCCAGGCCGGGAGGGGCTGCGCGCCACACCCCTGCTGGCAGCCCGGACATTCCCGCGCGCCTCGTAGTAACCTCGCAGATATGGGCGCGTTTCCTGAAAACAATCCGAAACCGGCAATTCGATCCACCATGACCGCCACCGACAGACAACGTGCCATTCCCGCCCTCTACATGCGCGGCGGCACCAGCAAGGGCGTGTTTTTCCTGCCCACCGACCTCCCCGCCGACTCCGCCGCCCGCGACCGCGTCCTGATGCGCGTGGTCGGCAGCCCCGACCCCTACGAGAAGCAGATCGACGGCATGGGCGGCGCCACCTCCAGCACCAGCAAGGTGGTCATCGTGGGCCCCAGCACCCGCCCCGGCTGCGACGTCGACTACTGGTTCGGCCAGGTCACCATCGGCCAGCCCGTCATCGACTGGAGCGGCAACTGCGGCAACCTCAGCGCCGCGGTCGGCCCCTTCGCCATCCATCGCGGACTGGTGCGGCCGAATGGCGACGGCATCGCCGTGGTCCGCATCTGGCAGGCCAACCTGGGCAAGCGCATCATCGCCCACGTGCCGGTGCGGGGCGGCCAGGTCCAGGAGCTGGGTGACTTCGAACTGGACGGCGTGACCTTTCCGGCCGCCGAAGTGCGGCTGGAATTCCTGGATCCCGGCGGCGGCGACGGCCCTGAAGGCGCGATGTTTCCCACCGGCAGGGCGGCCGACGTGCTGACCATTCCAGAAGTAGGGGAAATCCGGGCGACGCTGGTCAATGCCGGCAACCCCACCGTTTTCGTGGCTGCCTCGTCCCTGGGGCTGGCTGGCACCGAACTGCAACCCGACATCAACAACGACGCCGAACTGCTGGCCAGGGCCGAGGCCATCCGCGCCCATGCCGCCGTGGCCATGGGGCTGGCGCCCGACGCCGCCCATGCCACCGCGCACCGCCAGCACACGCCCAAGCTCGCCTTCGCCGCCCCGGCCGCCGCCTATACGGCCTCCAGCGGCCGCGCCGTCGGCGCCGGCGACATCGACCTGAACGTGCGCATCTTCTCCATGGGCAAGCTGCACCACGCCATGACGGGCACCGGCGCGGTCGCGATCGCCGCCACCGCCGCCGTGCCCGGCACGGTGCTGGCCGACGTGCTGGGCGGCCCCCGCGGCGAACTGCGCTTCGGCCACCCCTCGGGCACGCTGAAAGTCGGCGCCCAGGCACGCGGCCAGGACGGGCGCTGGAACGTCGCGCTGGTGGCCATGAGCCGCACGGCCCGCCGATTGATGGACGGCGCGGTGCTGGTGCCGCCGTGGGAATGACTTCCCCCCCGCGCGGGTTTGGACCGATACTGTATTCGTAGCGGAGCGGCCTCTTGCCGTTCCCGTTTTGATCAGGCGGCCTTTCCGCCGACCACCGCAACAAGGAGACATGCATGAAGTTCGTCAAGAAAGCGGTTGCAGCCCTCGCCATCGCCGCCGTGCCGCTGGCCGGCATCGCGGCCCCCGCCAAGGTCATGGCGCCGGGCGGCCCCGGCGGCGGCTATGACGGCGCCGCGCGCGTGCCGTTGCAGGTCATGCAGCAGGCGGGCATCTTCACCGACGGGTTCCAGGTCACCAACAAGGGCGGCGCGGGCGGCACCATCGGGTTGGCGGAATTCGTGCGCACCGGCAAGGGCGACGACAACGCCATCATGTCCATGGGTGCCATCCTGGTCGGCGCCATCATCACCAACAAGTCCCCCATCACGCTGGACCAGACCGTGCCGCTGGTGCGGCTGACCGACGACGCCGGCGCGATCGTGGTGGCGCCCAACTCGCCCATCAAGACCATCGCCGACGCCGTCCAGGCGATGAAGGCCAACCCGGGCGGCACCGCGGTGGCCGGCGGCTCGGTCGGCGGCACCGACCACGTGACCGCGGCGCTGATCGCCAAGGCGGCCAAGCTGGACCCGACCAAGGTCAACTACCTGCCCTACACCAGCGGCGCGGAAGTCGTCACCTCGCTGGCCAGCGGGCAGGGCAAGATCGGCATCTCGGGCCTGTCCGAACTGAAGACCTTCGTCGACCAGGGCCGCATCCGCATCATCGCGGTGTCCTCCGACAAACGCCTGCCGGGCATCGACGCGCCCACGCTCAAGGAAAGCGGCTATGACGTCGTCATCGGCAACTGGCGCGGCATCATCGGCGCGCCCGGCATGAGCAAGGCCGGCCGCGACATGTGGCTGCAGCGCTATGCCAAGCTGCACGCCTCGCCCGAATGGAAGAAGGCGCTGGCCGACCGCGGCTGGGACGACGCCTACCTGGCCGGCGACGACTTCGCCGCCTTCCTGACCAAGGAAAAGGCGCGCCAGGCCGAAGTGCTGAAGGACGTCGGACTGGTCAAGTAGGGTCCAAGCCAACACGAGGCACCGGGCGCCGCCGCCGGCGCCCACCGGAGACGACACGATGACAACACCCCCAAGGCGCCCCTGGTGGCTGGGCCTGGCCGTCATGGCCATAGGCGCGGTCTGGCTCTATGAAGGCGGCACCCTGCCGCAGATCGGCGGCTATGCCGCGCTGGGCCCGGGCTTCTTCGTCAGCGCCGTGGGCGCGGCCCTGATCGTCCTGGGCGGCCTGCTGCTGGTGCAGATCGCCCGCGGCGAGACCTTCGCTCCCCAGGAAGTGGAAAACGCCGAGGCCGACGCCGGCGCCTCGCGCCCGGCCCTGCTGTGGGCCGCGGCGGGCGCCGCGCTGCCGCTGCTGACCATGCAGCCCCTGGGCTTTCCCCTGACCGCCATGGGCTCGTTCGCCCTGGTCACCCGCGCCTTCGGCTCGCGGCGAGTGGTGTTCGACTGCGCCATCGGCCTCGTGCTGGGCGTGATCTGCTGGCTCGGCTTCTCGCAACTGGGCGTGAGCCTGGGCGCGGCCTTTCCTCCCGCGGGGTGGTAATCGATGGACACCGTCAACGCCCTGCTTTCCGGATTCGGCGTCGCCCTGCAACCGATGAACCTGTTCTGGGCGTTCCTCGGCTCCGTGCTGGGGACCGCCATCGGCGTGCTGCCCGGCATCGGCCCGGCGCTCACGATCGCGCTGCTGCTGCCCGTCACCGTGCAGATCGCCCCCACCGCCGCCTTCATCATGTTCGCCGGCGTCCTGTACGGCGCCATGTACGGCGGCTCGACCACCTCCATCCTGCTCAACGCGCCGGGCGAGAGCGGCTCCATGATGACCGCGCTCGAAGGCAACAAGATGGCCCGGTCGGGCCGCGGCGCCGCCGCCCTCGCCACCGCGGCCATCGGCTCCTTCGTGGCCGGCACCATCGCCACGCTGGCGCTGAGCTTCGTCGCGCCGGCCATCGCCGAACTCGCCTTCGTCTTCGGCCCGGCCGACTACTTCGCGCTGATGGTGCTGTCCTTCACCTCCGTCTCCGTGGTGCTGGGCACCTCGCGCGTGCGGGGCTTCATTTCCCTGTTCCTCGGGCTGGCGATGGGCGTGGTGGGTATCGACAGCCAGACCGGCCAGGCCCGCCTGGCCTTCGGCTCGGCCGACCTGCTCGATGGCATCGAACTGACGGTGGTGCTGGTGTCGCTGTTCGCCGTGGGCGAGATCCTGTATGTCGCCAGCCGCTACAGCAAGGCCCCGCCGCGCATCAACCCGCTCTCGGGCGGCACCTGGATGACCCGCGAGGACTGGAAGCGATCCTGGAAACCCTGGGTGCGCGGCACGGCGCTGGGCTTCCCCATCGGCGCGCTGCCCACCGGCGGCACCGAAATCCCGACCTTCCTCTCATACACGATCGAACGCAAGCTCTGCAAGCACCCGGGTGAATTCGGCAAGGGCGCGATCGAAGGCGTGGCCGGCCCCGAGGCCGCCAACAACGCCGCCGCGGCCGGCGTGCTGGTGCCGCTGCTGACGCTGGGCCTGCCCACTTCCGCCACGGCGGCCGTGCTGCTGGCGGCCTTCCAGAGCTACGGCCTGCAGCCCGGCCCCTTCCTGTTCACCAACAGCGGCGAACTGGTCTGGGGCCTGATCGCCTCGCTGTACATCGGCAACCTGATGCTGCTGGTCCTGAACCTGCCGCTGGTGGGCCTGTGGGTGCGGCTGCTGCTGATCCCCCGGCCCTACCTGTATGCCGGCATCCTGATCTTCGCCATGGTGGGCATCTGGGGCGTGGCGACATCGTGGGCCGACATGGCGATGATGTTCGGCATCGGCCTGCTGGGCTACATCATGCGGGTCTACGACTTCCCCATCGCGCCGGTCCTGATCGGCCTGATCCTCGGCCCCATGGCGGAGACGCAGTTGCGGCGCGCCCTGGCCGTGGGCGAGGGCAATCCCTTGATCCTGGTCTCGACGCCGACCTCGGCCACCTTGCTCGCGCTGGCCGCCGCCGCCCTGGTGCTGCCCCTGCTGCTGCGCAGGCTCAAGCGCAACGCATGAGACCGGCCTCGCCGCGGGCCCCGGCCCGCGGCGCTTGCGCCCCACCGGCCAGGAACGGCTCAAGAACCCGATCCCTGGCATCCAGGGACATACATGGTGACCCAGCCTAGTCTCGCGCCTGCCGCATCATGCGGGCGATTGCTTCGTCGCCGTAGGGGCGCCGGTCCTTGACCCGCAGGCTCTCGGACCATTCCCGCGAAAAATCCCGCTGCAGCCAGCGGTTCACCGCTGCCGTGGCCATCATCGCCACCACTGCGCCGCAGGCAGCCAGGGCCATGTCCTTGTGCGCGTCCCAGACATCGCCCTGGGTGCCCAGATAGGCCACGCCCAGGTCGCCGCCGAAGACCTCGGCCGCGCCCCACTCGAACAACTCGAACATGGCGGAAGTCGCCAGGGTGAACTCCAGGGGCAGGAAGTAGCCCCAGAACCCCCGGGCGTCGGCCACCCGCAGGAATACTTCGCGTATCGGATAGGCCAGCAGCAGTCCGTACGAAAAATGCACCACGCGATCGAAATTGTTGCGCTCCCAGCCCCACAAGCTGTTGAAGCTGCGCCCCGTCAGGGCCTGCCACCACGCGTCGTAGGGCACCTTGGCGTAGGTATAGTGCGCGCCGATCGCATGCAGGCAAAGAAAGACGAAGATCAGCGTGTACGACAGGCGCGAGAAGCGAAAATGCCTCCAGCTCGCGGCCAACCCGACACAGAACCCGACCACCAGCACGTTTTCCAATGCCCAATCCGACCTGTCGAGCGGCCGGATCGCCAGCGCCGCCCAGACCGCCGCGAACGCCAGCGCCAGCCATGCCACGTAGCGCCGGTACCCCGTCCCCATGCCTGGCTCCATCTCGCCTCCTGCGACCATGCTGTGCCGCCAGTCTACGCCATCGGTACACGCTGTCCGGCCCCGCGTTCCAACGCCGTTTCACCCGTGGCATGTTGCGCGCGCCCACCTATCGCTTTCCCTGGAAGATACAAAGCCGGGATCCACGCCGCGAACGGCTGCGGTATAACCTCGCCACACATGCCCGCGCATGTGCCGCCGGCCGGCCCCCCCCGGCTGGGCCACGAGCCCCGTCCCCGCCCGCCGGCCCTTCTCCTTTCTATGCAGATGGTCATCATGATGTTCACCCAACTCCACTCCGGCAGGCGCGCCACCCTCGCGCTGACTGCCGTGCTGGCGGCCGCCGGCGCGCTTTCCACGTCATTGCCCGCGATGGCGGCCGACTATCCGGCCAAGCCCATCACCATCGTCGTCGCCTACGGCGCCGGCGGCGACACCGACGCCATGGCCCGCCTCTTCGGCGAAAAGCTCACGCAGCGCCTGGGCCAGCCCGTGATCGTCGAGAACCGCGCTGGCGCGAGCGGCATCATCGGCAGCAACTACGTCGCGCGCGCCAAGCCCGACGGCTACACCCTGCTGCTGGCCCCCAGCACCTTCTCGATGGCCACCCACGTGGTCAAGACCAACTCGGCCGATACCTACGACCCCGCCCGGGACTTCGCCCCCATCACCCAGACCGCGTCCCAGCCCCTGCTGCTGGTGGCCGGCCAGGCCTCGGGCTATACCTCGGTCGCCCAGGTACTGAAGGACGCCAAGGCGGGCAAGGCGCTGACCTACGCCAGCCCCGGCTCGGGTTCACCCATGCACATCCTGGGGGAGCTCTTCAACCAGGCCGCCGGCGTCAAAATCACCCACGTCCCCTACAAGGGCGTCGCGCCCGCCGTCAACGACCTGCTGGGCGGCCACGTGGCGCTGAGCTGGATGACCTACGGACCGGTGGAGCCCTATCTTCCCTCGGGCAAGATCCACATCCTCGCCAACGGCGCGGCGGAACGCACCCCGCTCGCCCCGGACGCGCCCTCGATGGCCGAACTGGGATACAAGAACATCAACATCGCCGCCTGGCAGGGACTGTACGCGCCCAAGGGCACGCCGGCCGACGTCGTGCGCACGCTGAACGGGCACATGGCCGAAATCCTGAAAATGCCCGACGTGGTCGCCAAGATGCGCGTTTTCGGCGCTTTCGCCAAACCCGGCACGCCCGAGGCCCTGGGCAAGCTGACCGCCGACGAATACGCATTCTTCGGCAAGGTGGTCAAGGAATTCGGCATCCAGGCCGATTGACCGCGTCCGCCTCCCCCGGCGGGAACCTCCGGCGGGTCCGGCGCGCCGAATGAGCATGTGGACCCGCCGCCTCGTCGCCCTCGCCTGCCTGTTCGCGCTTGCCAGCGCGGGCTATGTCGCGCTCGACCGCTGGCAGCGCCGGATGATTTTCTCGGTCGAGCTGGGCGACCGCTCATGGTGGCGCGAGCCGCCGGCCGGCACCGAAGTCTATGACCTGAGCCTGCCCGGCGGCGATACCCTGCGCACCTGGTATTGGCGGCACCCCGATCCCGGCGCCCCGACTGTCCTGTACCTGCACGGCTCGCGCTGGAACCTGAACGGCAGCGCATTCCGCATGGACCATTGGGCGGGGCTCGGGTATTCGATGCTCGCCATCGACTATCGCGGCTTCGGCGACTCGTCGCCCAGGCTTCCCTCCCAGGCCAGCGCCAGACAGGACGCCCAGGCCGCCCTGGCCGAACTCGCCCGGCTCCAGCCCGACCCGGCCCGCCGCTTCGTCTACGGCCATAGCCTGGGCGGCGCGATCGCGATCGACCTGTTGGCCCGCGACGCCCCGTCGATCCCGGTTGCCGGCCTGATCATCGAGTCCACGTTCACCAGCATCCGCGACATGATCGTCACCACGCGCTGGGCCGGTATTCCCGGGTTCGGCCTGCTGGTGACGCAACCGTTCGATTCGCTCGACGCCATCGGCTCGTTGCGCACACCGCTCCTGCTGCTGCACGGCACCGAGGACCAGGTCGTCCCGCCCGCCATGAGCGACGCGCTGCTGGCGGCGGCGCGGCAGGCGCCGCGCAAGCAGCGCATCTGGCTGGAGGGCGCCTCGCACTCGGGCGCCAGCCGCAGCGGCGCCGCCTACGACGACGCGGTCCGCGACTTCATCCGCGCGACCCGGCTCGCCTATCCGGGCTGATTCATTCCAGCTCGACCGGAGCCTGGAACTGGCGTTCGAGAAACGCCACCGCCCCCGCCCGGGCTTCCTCGGCGGACGAAAAAACCTCGCTGTCCCGCATCAGCGGAAAACCCAGCACCCGCACCTGGAACCGGTACCCGCCCTCGTCCGGCGCGGTATCGATCTCGAAATTTCGCTCATTGACCCACCCTCTTGCCTGCAACGTCCAATCTTCCACATCCAGCTCCCCGGGGCGGCATCCGCCGCCCTCATCGTCCATCAACCCAATGCCACCAGAAACACCGCGGCCCCTATTCCCAACATCAGGAAAGGGCTGAGCCGCGTGTACATCAACGTCAGCGTCGAGGCGGCCGCCACGCCCCAGGCCCAGGCGCCGCCCTCGGCGGCGCGCAGCACGGTGCACGAAGCGGCCAGCACCATGCCCGCCGCCACCGGCACGAGGCCCGCCTCGATCGCGCGTATGCACCGTGTGCCCTTGAAACGGGTCCACAGATGAGCCAGGGCATAGACCAGCAGCGAACTCGGGATGAAGATCGCGGCCGACGCCACCAGCGCGCCCGCCAGGCCCGCCGCCTGCCAGCCCACCAGCGTCACCAGCAGCGCCCCCGGTCCGGGGATGATGCGCGACAACGCATACAGGTCCATGAACTGCGGATTCGTGACCCAGCCATAGACATCCACCGACTGGCGGTGGATGTCGGCCACGATGCTCTGCCCGCCGCCCACCGTCAGGAAGGACAGCGGCGCGAAGACCAGGACCACTTCCAACAGCTGCGCGAACCTCATGCCTGCTCGCCGGCGCGCAGGCGCAGATAGGCCAGCCCGATGGACAGGGGCGCCAGCGCGCCGACCACCCATAGCAAAGGCAGCCTCAAGAGGAAGATCGCCACGAAGGTGATGACCATCACGGCCAGGGCGGGCACGCCGCGCGCGGCCCGGCGCGCCGCGCGCAATCCGGTCTGCAGCGACAGCCCCACGGCCGCGGCCGCCACGCCAGCCAGCGCCAGATGCACCGAGTCGGACTTCGCCATGCTCGCGAAGACGGCCACCACGACCAGCGCCAGCGCCATGGCGGGCACCACCAGCCCCAGCGCCCCGGCCAGCGCGCCCGCGCCACCCCGCAGCCGGAAACCGACCCAGATTGCCAGGTTGACCACATTGACGCCCGGAAAGGCCTGGGCCAGCGCGAGGCCGCTCAGGAACTCGGCCTCCGACAGCCAGCTCCGGCGCTGGACGAACTCCCGCAGCATCCAGCCGCTCAGTCCGCCGCCGAAGCTGGTCAGGCCGATCTTGGTGAAAGCCAGGAAGATCTGGAGTACGGAAGGAGGCGGGGAATCGCTGTCGGTAGGAGCGGGCGGGAAGCTCTGGAGCATGGCGGGCCTATTGCGGGAAGTATCGACATCTTACGGATTCAGGATGTCGAATAGCTTAACGCCCCGGGCGGCCACGCCCCGCCACCGACGAGCCTCCGTTCCCTGCCGCGGCCGAGGCCGCCGCCGGCGATCCCGGCAGCGCCCCGCTCGTCCAGGTTTCAGGTCACGGCGAAGTTCGCGTCAATGCGCTGCACGACGCCACATTGACGATAGGACGCGGCTTGGTCTGCCTGACCTGCACGCCCAGGCCGTCCGGCTTGCGCACCACCTCGAATTCGATCTGGACGCCGCCCGGGCGACGGTCGGCCGCACTGAACACCTCGGCGGAAATCGACGGGAACAGATTGATCGTGTCGTCCTGGTCGCCGGCAAGCTGGGCCTGTATGTCGACCACCCCTTTCACCACACGGACACGCGCCTGATGGTCGATCGTGACCGTGCACGAGCCATCGCCATAGACACCCGCCCAGCTCGCGTCGAGATCGCTCGCCGTCGCGCCATTCGTGACATTCACACTCGTCATGGCCGAACCCAGCGCGGAGGGATGCGGGTCGGCCACCACGCATTCGACGCGGTCCAGCGCATCGGAAAACCCGTATCCTCCCTTGCGTGCCACGGCCTCCGTCACGTAGCCGCGCGTGACAGTCACCTGCGCATACTTGTCATTGGCGACGTCGCTGGCCTGCACCTGGAACAGGCCCACCACCTGCATCAGCAAATCGCCGGGATCGCCATTCATCGATGCGCTGTAGCTGCGGCCATTCGCCGCGACGGTCATGTTGCCGTCGGCCGCGACCGTGATGGTGCACGAATCCGTGTTGACGACATCGCTGCCCGGCACGAAACTGCGCCCCTGCTGTCCCCTGTATACGCCGACGAGCGGAGCGATATCCGCGGCAACGGCATTGCTCCCCGTCCTGGCGAACACGATGGGGCCGGTCTGGCCCGCCGTCGTGCCATACGGGATGCTGGCGATGTAGTCCGCACTGCGCTCATAGCCGTCGAACAAATCACGATAACTCCTGCCCGCGCGGGCCAGGGCGTCCCGGACCTGTTCCAGCAAGTCGTCATAGTCATTGCCCGCGGCGGCAGTGAAGGTTCCTCCCACCGGGTCGAATCCAGACGGCACGGTAAAACCATTGGCCGATAGCTTGGCACCCAGTAGCTCTGTCGCCGCACGCATGACGGCGGCCACCCGGCCGATAGCGCTGGTCTCATGCCGCTCGAACAATGCCTCGCCCAGGCCACTCTCGTCCATGCCCGCGAGCACCAGCGAACTCAATGGCGTGACGTTCACCGTCAGTGCCGGGCCGCTGCCCGCCGCCAGGGAGATCAGCGTCTCCGCGTTGGCCGGCCCACCATCGCCGACCGTCCCCCCCGATACGGCGACCAGGCATGGCAAGTTGGCCGTGGGCACCGAGGTGCTCCAGCGACCGCCCGAGCCCGTGGTGGTGGTCGTCGGCGATCCGGCAAAACAGCCAAGCGAAACCGCTCCGCCAACGATGGGAGCACCAATCGCGGCCACGCCGGAAATCGTGGTGGACGCTGCCGCGCCGCCCCCGCCCCCCATGGTGGAGGAAGGGGGCGACGCCCCGTCCCCCCCACACCCCGCAACGACGCTTCCCACGGCCACGGCGCAGCCGAGCCACACTCTGGCCCGCGACAACCACGATGTCACATGCATGATAAGAAATCCCCCCGGAATGAAGCATGGAGCCATGCTTCATTCGGGAATTGTTGGGCCATGCGTGAATCGCGGCATCAGGCGCTTTCAGCAGATTGCCTGAATCAGAAAACTATGCCTACGCGCGCGCCCGATGGGCCAGCAACGCCAGCATCACGTCCAGCATGGGCGTATCCACGCCGGCCGACCGGGCCAGGTCCTGGACCGCGAACAACTGTGCGTCCAGCTCCAGCGGACGCCCGGCCAGCAGGTCCTGCAGCATGGACGGCGGATGCCGGTTCGAACCCGCGGCCGCCATCTGCTTCTCCAGATCGAACGCCATGGCGACGCCATGGCAAGCCGCCACCGCACACGTCTCCACTGCCAGGCGGGCATACAACTCGCGCGTGGCGGGATCCGCGAACAGCCCCGACGACGGCGACTGGGTCAGGCTGGACAGCAACGAACTGGGAACGTTGAGCAGGAGCTTCCCCCAGATCTCCCGGCCGATGTCCTCGGTGGCCGCCGCGCCCGGCAGCCCACGCCGCATCAGCGCCACCACCTGCTCCAGCCGCGGCGACAGTGCGCCGCCGGGTTCGCCCACCACGAAACTGCTGGTGCGCGAATTGTTACGCACCACACCGGGCGCGACGACCTCATTGGGCGAACGGATCACGCAGCCCAGCGCCCGCGCCGGGCCCAGCTCGCGCGCCAGCGTGCCGTCGGGATCGAGCCGGGACGCGGCGGGAGCGCCGTCGCGCAGGTTCGCCAGATACCACCACGGAATACCGTTTACCGCGAAGACCACGGGCGTTTCGGGCCCCAGCAGGGCCCGCATCGATGCCGCGGCCGGCGGCAGGCCGTGAGCCTTGAGCGTGGAGATGACCAGGTCCTGCGGCCCCAGGTCGGCCGGATGATCACTGGCCGCCACACGCACGGTGAATTCGCCATCCAGGCCGATGAACCGCAGGCCATCGCGGCGGATGGCCGCCAGATGGTCGCCCCGGGCGACGACCGACACGTCGACGCCGGCCCGCGCCAGATGAGCCGCCATATGTCCGCCCACCGCCCCGGCGCCGAAGATGCAAACCTTGTTCATGGTGAAAGAATATCCAAAGAGTCTATGCCTCGGCCTCGACGCCCGCCCGACAGCGTCAACGACCTGCGCAGGTATTCTTCCATGTCGCCGCCCAGGATGAAACCCAGCATGAGCGGCGCGCCCTCGAACCGCAGCCTGCGCGCGGCATAGCCGAAGAAAATGAAGCAGGCCCGCAGCAGGACCGCGAACGCGCTGTTCGAGAGGCAATGGACGCCTATCGTGCACAACAGCACGATGGCGGGAAACAGCCACTTGCAGGGAACCGTCAGCAGCCGTATCCGGATGCCGATCCACATCGACGCCACCAGCGCCCGGAACAGATCGTCGTTGCGGAGACGGGGCAGCTTGGCCAGCCTGTCCGTTGAAGCGAACAAACAAGCTCGGCTGTCGACATGAGGTTTTCAGTCGGCGGACAATGCCCTTGACATCATGATGTCATGCCGTCATGATTTCATCACATCCAGACGGCATGACATCCGCATGAGCCTTCCCCTCCCTCTGCTTGCCGAAGGCGGCGCCCCCCTGTACCGCCAGGTGGCCGAGCATCTCATCCAGCGCATCGCCAGTGGCCAGCTCGCCCCGGGGGACGCCCTGCCGCCGGAAGACAGCCTGTGCCGCGAATTCGGCGTCAGCCGCGTCACCGTGCGCAAGGCGGTCGAGGAACTGCTCGCCCGCCACCTGATCGTCCGCCGCCGCGGCGTCGGCACCTTCGTCAACGACCCGCGCCGGGCCACCAAGGACGTGACCTTGATCGGCGTGATCGACGAGGTCCTGCCCCGCAACCAGGTCGTCGTCGTGGACGAAACCTGGACGCCCCTGCCGGCCAGGCTGCGCGAACTGTTCGGCCTGGGCACGCAGAAATGGAAATGCGTGCGCGCGGTCAACCACGTGGCGCCCGGCGAACCGCTGGACTACGCGCATTTCTACTTCGCCGACCATGTGGCCGACGGCATAGGCGCCGCCGAGGTGGCCGGCCCGCTGCCGCCGGTCAAGTACCTCCAGACCCGGCTGGGCGTCCGCATCGACCACGCCGACCAGCTCGTCGAACCCCTGGCGGCCACCAGCGAGATCGCCGCCCGCCTGGGCATCACACGTAACACGCCGGTGCTGCGCGCCACCCGCATCTACTACGACGTACAGAAACGACCGGTGGAGATCGTCGATGCGGTCTATCACCCCGAACGCTACCGATACACGGCCACCCTCTATCCCAAGGCGGGAGCCGGCAACTGATTCCTCGTCGTCTTTCAAAGGACACGCCATGCACTCGAGCAGATGGAACAGCAAGTTGTCGAAGTGGTCCCGCTACCTGCTGCTGGGGGTAGCCGCGGCAAGCGGCCAGGCCGCCGCGCAAGACTATCCGGCGCGACCGGTCAAACTGGTCAGCCCCTGGGCGCCCGGCGGCGCCAACGACATCTTCTGCCGGGCGCTGGCGCAGAAGCTGACCGAATCGCTGGGCCAGCCCGTGGTCGTGGAAAACCGCCCCGGCGCGGCCGGCACCATCGGCTCGGACTACGCGGCCAAGGCACCGGCCGACGGCTACACCCTGGTCATGGGCAGCTCGCCCACCCACTCCATCGCGCCCGGCCTGTATCCCCGACTGCCCTACGACCCCATGCGCGACTTTGCCCCCGTCACGCTGGCGGCCGTGGTGCCCAACATCCTCGTGGTCCACCCCTCGCTGCCGATCCGGTCGGTGCCCGAGCTGATCGATTACGCCAAGGCCCATCCCCGGCAGCTCAACTTCTCGTCCACCGGCAACGGGTCCTCGCAGCACCTGTTCGGCGAACTCTTCAAATACCTGGCACACGTCGACATCGTCCACGTTCCCTACAAGGGCACGGGCCCGGCGTTGAACGACCTCCTGTCCGGCCAGGTACAGATGGCCTTCGAGAACCCGCCCGCCCTGCTTCCCCACATCCAGGCCGGCCGCCTGCGCGCGCTGGCCGTGGCGGGCACCAAGCGATCCGCGTCGCTGCCCGACCTGCCCACGGTGGCCGAGGCCGGCCTGCCCGGCTACGACGTCGCCGTCTGGTTCGGCATCTTCGCGCCGGCCGGCACCCCCAAGCCGATCGTCGCGCGGCTGCACAAGGACATCGCCGCGGCGCTCGCCTCGCCCGACATCAAGACGCGCATGGACGGCTTCGGCGCCGAGATCATCGGCGCGGGGCCCGAACAGTTCGACACCTACCTGCGCGCCGAAATCCCCAAGTGGGCCGCCATCATCAAGGCGGCCAACGTCAAGGTCGACTAGCCATCACCCCGCCCCCAAGGAGGCACCCATGACGTTTTCTGTGATCGCCCGCTGCTCGCGCACGGGCATGTTCGGCATCGCCATCGCCACGCGCCCGATGGCGATCGGCGCCAAGTGCCCGTTCCTGCGGCCCGGCCTGGGCGGGCTCGTCGTCCAGGCCAACGGCGACCCGCGGCTGGGCCCGCTCGGCCTGTCGCTGCTGGAACAGGGCTACTCCGCCCGGAAAGTGCTGAACGACATCATCGAAAGCGACGGCGAGGACAACATCGCCTGGCGGCAGATCGCGGTCATCGACAAGGACGGCCGCACCGCCGCCGTGACCGGCAAGGACAACGAAGACTGGAAGGGCCACATCGCCAAACAGGACTATGCCGTGCTGGGCAACCGCCTGACCAGCGAACGCACGCTCGCCGCCATGTCCGAAGCCTTCGAACGGCACGGCGACCTGGAGCTGGCCGACCGCCTGGTGCGCGTGCTGGAAGCGGCGCGCGACGCCGGCGGCCAGGTGGCCGGCCAGCACTCCGCCGCGCTGCTGGTGCACAACCGGAAATCCTACGCCTGGGTGGACCTGCGGGTGGACGAGCATGACGAGCCCATCGGGGAACTGCGTCGCCTCTACCACCTGTATGTGCCACTGATTCCGTACTACGACCGGCGGCCGGCCAACCCCAGCATGCCCCGGGACGATCTGTGGAGAAAAGAAACTGGCGTCCAGGGAGGACCGAGGTAAGGGTTCCTGACAATACCGCTCCCTCCATCAAGGATCGATTATGCGATTACACTTTTAAGACCCGACGGTCATCCGATGTGCGGGGGGTGAGGAGTCGCACCTTCCGCGCGGGAGCATATGAGCACACTGTTCCCTGTCCTCTTCTCCGCCTTGACTCCGATCGCCCTGACTTCGGTCTATGTCGCGCTCAGGGCCTGGCTGCCCGGCGGCAGACAGGGGAACCTCCACATGTCGGCCCTGTTCGGCGCCGCGATGTGGCTGGCCATGATGTCTTCGGTGCACCACGGCCAGTTCACGATCGCCGACATGCGGGGCGCCATCCTGGTGCTGGCCTTCCTTTTCGGCGGCCCCATTCCCGCGGTCGTCGCCCTGGCCGTCGGCGTCGTGACCCGCACCTGGATAGGCGGCCCCTCGGCCCCCATAGGCGTGGCGGTCCTGGCCACCATCTTCGTCGGCATCTTCTTCCTGGCGCGCTGGCGCACCCGGCTGGCTCCCGAACCCGGCGCGGTATCGGCCCGGGCCCTCGCCACGATGGGCGCCTGGGCCTCGTTGAACCAGGGCATCGCGCTATGGGTGGCCAAGGTACACGGACCGCTGCTGGTGGCCATGCCCCTCTCCCAGTTCTGCGTCACGATGATCGCCGGCGGGATGCTCATCCTCATCCAGCAGAAAACCAACCTGGGCCGCAAGCTCAACGAACAGGAAGACCTGGTCAGGACGCTGCTGGTCCGGGACCGGGCATCCGGCCTCTTGAACCGGACCGGCTTCTGGCTGGAACTGGACGGCGCGCTTCGAAGACTTTCGGGCACCGATGACAAGATCGTCGTGCTGCTCATTTCCATCCGCCGGCTGCACAATGTCAGCGTCACCCTGGGACCGCGCCTTTCCGAATCCCTGCTGACCGAGGCGGCACGCAGGCTGGATGCCGTGGTGAAGAATCCGGCCCTGGCGCGATTCGACGACGGCACGTTCGGCCTGTTCGTCATGGCCGACCGCCTGGACGAGACCGTCGCGCTGGTCGACAAAGTCTTCGCCGCCTTCCGCCGCCCTTTCCACTCCCACGGCCACGATCTGCACCTCAGCCTGAACATCGGCATCAGCTCGTCCTCGGGCGACAGGGACAGCATCGAAACACTCATCTCGCACGGCAACCAGGCCCTGGCGCGCTCCGTCATGCTGGGCGAAAACCGGCTTCAGGTCTACGACGAGCACATCGTCGTCCAGGCCGTCCGCCCCATGAAACTGGAAGTGGAGCTGCGGCGCGCGGTCGAGACCGGAAGCGAACTTCTGCTTCGATACCAGCCCAAAGTCCACCTGGATACGGGCAAGCTCCATGGCGTCGAAGCGCTGTGCAACTGGGATTCTCCGGCCCTGGGCAAGGTCGCCCCCGACGAATTCATCGCCGTGGCCGAGACCTCGGGCCTGATCGTCCCGCTGGGAGACTGGGTGCTCCGGGAAACGTGCCGGCAACTCGTGGAGTGGCGCAGGCTGGGCTTCGTCCCCCCGGTGACATCCGTCAACCTTTCCGCCAAGCAGTTGCTCGACGACGACTTTCCCGAACGATCGTTGCGCTGCGTGCTGGGCCATGACCTGGACCCGTCGCAGATCGAATTCGAACTGACGGAATCTTCCGTGATGACGGACCCGATCCTGTCCATCAACGTCCTCAATCGCATCAAGGCCCTGGGCTTTCCGCTGTCCCTGGACGACTTCGGCAGCGGTGCATCCAACATCGGCCACCTGAAAGCCCTGCCGTTCGACTGCATCAAGATCGACAAGAGCGTCATCGACGACCTGGGTGCCAGCGACGATGCGGAAATCGTCTGCAAGGCGATCTACGGCCTGGGGTGCGCGATGCATCTGGAGATGGTGGCCGAAGGCATCGAGACCGAGGCCCAGCGCGTGCAGTTGCGGGAGATCGGGTTTACCTTGGGACAGGGGTTTTATTTCTCGCGGGCGCTGAGCGCGGATGAGCTGGCGGCGGAGTGGCTGGCGCCTAGCCACAGGAGTCGGGTACAAGTCGAACACCCGAGTCGATGACGATCCTCACCTGACTTTCCTGCAGGCCAGGCGCGGGGCCGGACCCGGCGCTGCCTCCGACGCTCGCCACCCTCCCGATCTGTTTCAAATGAAGCATAGGTTCTCCATTGGCACGCGCGTATGGTGAAGACATGGCGAACCGCCATGAAACGCTCGAGGTACCCGGCATGAAAACCAATGGACTTTCTTCACTGTACCAGCGGTTCAACTGGACTCTGGGCAACAAGCCCGCCGAGGCGGACAAGCCTGCCCCGCAGCCCAACGAAGAGGCGGACGATATATCCAAATCGGATCAAGACAAGCGCGATGAGGATGCGCGCCAACGGGACCGCCTTCAGTCAGATGGTGGAGGTGGAGACTGACTTTGCGGGTGTCTGGTCAAATGACGGCAAAACGTTTACGAAGAGCGCCTGAAGCCATGGCTGCAATCCGAACGCCGCGGCGCCTCGGGCGGCTCGTCGCATACATTGCCCGGAGGCAATATGAGACGGGAAGCATACGAAGGCTATTGGGTCGAGGCAGCTTGCGGCCCATTGGGCAGTATCTGGGCATGCGCGACCAGAATTGGGCGTACAGGAACATCCGAGTCGGAACGGTTCCCGGACGTTCATCGATATCGTACGGAAGCGGAAGGGGTTGACGGAGCGATCATCCAGGGAAAAGGCATCGTGGATGATCACAAGAGGGGGTTGTCGGTAACGCTGCAAAGACTCAGGTAGCGCTACCGCCCATGCGGAGCATGCCAATTTCTGGTCAAACGCCATCGCGCAAAAAGAAACGCCACCGGATAGGTGGCGTTAGCTTGTTAACTGCTTGACAGCTAGGACATATCTTGGTGGGCCCCCTGGGAGTCGAACCCAGCACCAACGGATTATGAGTCCGCTGCTCTAACCAGGCATGAGCTAGAGGCCCGAGGGCGCAATTCTACACCGACTTGCGTCCCCGGGCCGGGCCCCGGTCAGATCACGTACATATCCACATATTCGTGCACCGGCATGGCCTCCAGCGCCTGCTGGTCCAGCGACACGCCCAGGATGGCGTCCTGCTGCTTGGTCGGGAAGCGGCGGGCCAGGTTGGTCCGGAACTTGGCTTCCAGGAGCGGGATGCCGTCCTTGCGGCGGCGCTTGTGGCCGATGGGATATTCGCAGACGATTTCCTTGAGCTTCTTGCCGTCCTTGAATTCCACGGTCAGCGCGTTGGCGATGGAGCGCTTCTCGGGGTCGTGGTAGTCCTTGGTGAAGGCCGGGTCCTCGACGCAGACGATCTTGTCGCGCAGTTGGTCGATGCGCGGGTCCTTGGCGATCTCGTCCTCGTAGTCGCCGGCGGTCAGGCGGCCGAACAGGATGGGCACGGCCACCATGTACTGGATGCAGTGGTCGCGGTCGGCGGGATTGTCCAGCGGGCCCTTCTTGTCGATGATGCGGATGCAGGCCTCGTGGGTGCGGATGGTGATCTTCTTGATGTCGTCCGCGCTGCGGCCCTGTTTCTGCAACTGCTTGTGGATGTCCATCGCGCATTCGACGGCGGTCTGCGAGTGGAACTCGGCCGGGAAGGAGATCTTGAACAGCACGTTCTCCATCACGTAGCTGCCGTAGGGGCGCTGGAACTTGAAGGGCTGGCCCTTGAACAGGACGTCGTAGAAGCCCCAGGTCTTGGCGCTCAGCACCGAGGGATAGCCCATTTCGCCGGTGCGCGCGATCAGCGCCAGGCGCACGGCGCGGCTGGTGGCGTCGCCGGCGGCCCAGCTCTTGCGCGAGCCGGTGTTGGGCGCGTGGCGATAGGTGCGCAGGCTCTGGCCGTCGACCCAGGCCAGGGACACGGCGTTGATCAGTTCATCGCGGGTCAGGCCCATCATCTGGCCGACCACGGCGGTGGAGGCAACCTTGACCAGCACGACGTGGTCCAGGCCGACGCGGTTGAAGGAGTTCTCCAGCGCGATGCAGCCCTGGATTTCGTGGGCCTTGATCATGGCGGTCAGGACGTCGCGCATGGTCAGCGGCTTCTTGCCCGCCGCGACGGCCTGGCGCGACAGCCAGTCGGCCGTGGCCAGGATGCCGCCCAGGTTGTCCGAGGGATGGCCCCATTCGGCGGCCAGCCAGGTGTCGTTGAAGTCCAGCCAGCGGATGATGGTGCCGATATTGAAGGCGGCCTGCACCGGGTCGAGCTGGAACTGGGTGCCGGGCACCTTGGCGCCGTTGGGCACGACGGTGCCGGGAACGATGGGCCCGAGCAGCTTGGTGCAGGCCGGGTATTCCAGCGCCTCCAGGCCGCAGCCCAGGGTGTCGATCAGGCAGTTGCGCGCGGTCTCGTAGGCCAGCTTGCTGGTGATGCGTTTTTTCAGGACGTAGTCGACGATGTCGACGAGCACTTGGTCGGGCTTCGGACGAACGGTAGAAATAGCGGAAGACATGGATCCCCCCCTACGCGCTTCGCGCGCCCCCCAGGGGGCGGCACCAGCGGACCGGCGGAGCCGGATCCGCGGTGCCCTGGGTGGGCGGCTTGCGCGGTGCGGGTTTAGTTGGTTGAAGGGTGTAGGTGTCGATGCAAAAAGCAGGCGTTCTTTACTTGCGCTTGGCCAGCGGCACGAACTTGCGGTCTTCGGGACCGGTGTAGTTGGCGCTGGGGCGGATGATCTTGTTGTCGATGCGCTGTTCGATGATGTGGGCCGACCAGCCGGCGGTGCGGGCGATCACGAACAGCGGGGTGAACATGGCGGTGGGGACGCCCATCTCGTGGTAGCTGACGGCGCTGAACCAGTCGAGGTTGGGGAACATCTTCTTGACGTCCCACATCACCGACTCCAGGCGCTCGGCGATCTCGTACAGCCGCATGTTGCCGGACTCCTTGGACAGGCGGTGCGACACGCCCTTGATGACCTGGTTGCGCGGGTCGGACACGGTGTAGACGGGGTGGCCGAAACCGATCACCACCTCCTTGTTCTCGACGCGGCGGCGGATGTCGGCCTCGGCCTCGTCGGGCGTGTCGTAGCGGCTCTGGACCTCGAAGGCGACTTCGTTGGCGCCGCCATGCTTGGGTCCGCGCAGCGCGCCGATGGCGCCGGTCAGGGCCGAGTACATGTCCGAGCCGGTGCCGGCGATGACGCGGGCGGTGAAGGTGGAGGCGTTGAACTCGTGTTCGGCGTACAGGTTCAGCGAGGTGTGCATGGCCCGCACCCACGAGGCCGGCGCCGGCTTGCCGTGCAGCAGGTGCAGGAAATGCCCGCCTATGCTGTCGTCGTCGGTATCGACGTCGATGCGCTCGCCCCGGTGGCTGTAGTGGTACCAGTACAGCAGCATCGATCCCAGCGAAGCCATCAGCCGGTCGGCGATATCGCGCGCGCCGGGCAGGTTGTGGTCGTCCTTCTCGGGCAACACGCAGCCCAGGGCCGACACGCCGGTGCGCATCACGTCCATGGGGTGGCTGGCCGCGGGCAGCCATTCCAGCGCCGCCTTCACGTTCGCGGGCAGCCCGCGCAGCGCCTTCAGCCTGGTCTTGTAGGCCGCCAGCTCGTTGCGGTTGGGCAGCTTGCCGTGCACCAGCAGATAGGCGATCTCCTCGAACTCGCACTCATCGGCGATATCCAGGATGTCGTAGCCGCGATAGTGCAGGTCGTTGCCGCTGCGGCCCACCGTGCACAAGGCGGTATTGCCCGCCATCACGCCCGACAGGGCCACCGACTTCTTCGGCTTCGGCCCCGCGGCCGGCTGGTCCTTCTGATTCGATACCGTTGCGCTCATCGTCTCACTCGCTCCATTTGGCAGTTGTTACTACTGTTGAGGCCCACCCCCTGGCGGCCTTCGGCCGCTCCCCCTCAAGGGGGCGGCGCTGGCGGACCGGCAAAGCCGGATCCGCAGCGCCCTGGGGGGACGCGTCAGCGCGTAGGAGGTACTACTTCCTGGGCCCCCCCTTTTTTGAACAACGCATCCAGGTGCTGTTCGAACGCGTGATAGTCAATGCGATCGTACAACTCCTCGCGCGTCTGCATCATGTCGATCACGTTCTTCTGGTGCCCGTCGCGGCGGATGGCCGTGTAGACGGTTTCCGCGGCCCTGTTCATGGCGCGGAAGGCGGACAGCGGGTAGAGCACCATGGACACGTCGGCGCTGCGCAGTTCTTCCACCGTGAACAGCGGCGTCTGTCCGAACTCGGTGATGTTGGCCAGCACCGGCACCTTCACGGCGTCGACGAACTTGCGGTAGGTGGGCAGGTCGTAGGCGGCTTCGGCGAAGATGCCGTCGGCGCCGGCTTCCACGCAGGCCTGGGCACGCTCGATGGCGGCGTCCAGCCCTTCCACCGCGATGGCGTCGGTACGCGCCACCAGGAAGAAGTCGGGATCGGTCTTGGCATCGGCCGCCGCCTTGACGCGGTCCACCATCTCCGAGGCCGACACGATTTCCTTGCCCGGACGATGGCCGCAGCGCTTGGCGCCGACCTGGTCCTCGATATGGCAGGCGGCGGCGCCGGCCTTGATCAGGCTCTTGACCGAACGCGCGATGTTGAAGGCCGACGGGCCGAAGCCGGTGTCGATGTCCACCATCAACGGCAGGTCGCACACGTCGGTGATGCGGCGCACGTCGATCAGCACGTCGTCCAGCGTGTTGATGCCCAGGTCGGGCATGCCCAGCGAGCCGGCGGCCACGCCGCCGCCCGATACATAGATGGCGCGAAAGCCCGCGCGCCTGGCCAGCAAGGCGTGGTTGGCGTTGATGGCGCCGATGATCTGCAGCGGGTGTTCTTCGCGCAGGGCCTGGCGGAAGCGGGCGCCCGGCGAGGCGGGTCGTGAGGAGGTCATGGCAATGACTCGGTCTGGGGGAAACTCAGCTTACTGCAAAGACCGTGCCATGCGTGGATCCGTATTGTCCGTCTCTCCGGGAAGCCGCGCGGGCAAAGGCTTTCCCGAGAAAGCATCGTGCTCGTCCGCCTTCGCGACGTCGAGTCTGCCCCCTTGATGGATTTCATATTTGAAATATATATAATCAAATTTGCTATCCTGACCCCATCATGGACCTCGCCACCGCCCTTCCCGCTCGCCCTCCATCCCGGCCCATCATCTGGACCATGGGTATCAGCCGCGTCTCGCGCGCGTTCGCCGAACTGGCACCCGGGTATGCCGGCCAGGCCGATTTCCGCATCGTCGACGAAGGCTTCGAGACAGCGGCCCGCTCGATCAACGAGGCCGCGCGCCAGGGGCTGGTCGACGCGGTGGTCGCGGGCGGCTCGAACGGCGCCTATCTGCGCCAGCACGTGGACGTACCCGTCATCCTGATCAAGGTCACGGGCTTCGACGTCATGCACGCCCTGACCACGGCCAAACAGTTGTCGAGCCGGCTGGCCCTGGTCACGCACGCCTCCACCTTTCCCGAGGCCGAAGCCTTCAAGCAGGCCTTCGGGCTGGACTTCCCCAGCCACAGCTACGTCACGATCGAAGACGCCGCCGCGCGCGTCAAGGCGCTCAAGCGCGCCGGGCTGGAGGTCATCGTCGGCCCCGGACTGGTGTCCGACCTGGCGGAGCAGCAGGGGCTGGCCGGCGTCTTCCTGTATTCCAGCAACTCGATACGGGTCGCGCTGGAGGACGCCATCGAGGCGGCCCGGCTCGCGCGCATCGAACAGCGCCGCCGCGAATACCTGAACACGGTGCTGTCCCACCTGAACGAGGGCGTGGCCGCGGTGGATGCGGAAGGCCGCATCCAGTCGCTCAATCCGCCCATGGAGCGGCTGCTGGGCCTGCGGCGCGAGCAGGCCATCGGCCAGCCGCTGGAGCAAGCCGCCCCGGCGATCTCGCTCGACGGCCCTTTGCGCCATGGCCAGAAGGAGCTGGAGACCATCCAGAAGGTCCGCGACAAGGTGCTGATCCTGAACCGCATCCCGATCCTGAGCGGCGGCGAACTGCTGGGCGCGGTGGTCACGGCCCAGGACGCCCAGGCCATCCAGCGGGTGGACCGCAACCTGCGCACCGGCGCGCCGGCGCGGCCGTCCGGCACGCGCTACGACCTGGACGACCTGCTCGGCAGCTCGGGCCCCATGCAACGGGTGCGCGAGCTGGCCCGGCTGTATGCCGGGGTCAGCTCCACGGTGCTGATCGAAGGCGAAAGCGGCACCGGCAAGGAAGTGCTGGCGCAAGGCATGCACCGTGCCAGCCCCCGCCGCGACTTCCCCTTCGTCGCCATCAATTGCGCGGCCTTCCCGGAGCCCCTGCTGGAAAGCGAACTGTTCGGCTACGAAGAAGGCGCCTTCACCGGCGCCCGCAAGGGCGGCAAGACCGGCCTGTTCGAGGCCGCCCACAACGGCACCCTGTTCCTGGACGAGATCGGCGACATGCCGCAGGCGCTGCAGGTGCGCCTGCTGCGCGTGCTGCAGGAACGGCAGGTGTTGCCGGTGGGCGCGCTGGAACCCGTGGCCGTCAACGTGCGGGTGGTCGCCGCGACCCACCGCGACCTGCAGGCCATGGTACGCGCCGGTGCGTTCCGGCAGGACCTGTTCTACCGCCTCAACATCCTGCGCATCGCCATGCCGCCGCTGCGCGAGCGCGAGGGCGACATCGACGAACTGGCCGAGGAACTGTACGCCCGCGCGCAGCGGCGGCTGGGCATGACGCGGCCGGTCCGCCTGCCGGCCTTCGTCCGGTCGCTGTGCGCGAACTACGCCTGGCCCGGCAACCTGCGCGAGATGGAAAACGTGCTGGAGCGGGTAGCCGTGTCGCACGCGGGCCGCAAGATCGGCCGCAAGGAACTGGAGCTGGAACTGGAAATCACCGTGCCCGAGCTGTACGGCGGCACGGACGAGGCGGCGCCCGCCGATCCGGATGGGGCCGCCTTCGCGTCGCTGGACGAGATCGCCCGGACCAGCCAGGCGGCCCACGCCCGCCGCGTGCTGGATGCCTGCCACGGCGACCGCGCGGCGGCCTGCCGGATACTGGGCATCAGCCCCGCCACGCTGTGGCGCAAGCTGAAAGAGGCGCCAACCGGCGCCCCGTGACGCTTAGCAGAACGCCTGGATGCCCGTCTGGGCGCGGCCCAGGATCAGCGCATGGATGTCGTGCGTGCCCTCGTAGGTGTTGACCACCTCGAGGTTGACGACGTGGCGGATCACGCCGAACTCGTCGGAAATCCCGTTGCCGCCCAGCATGTCGCGCGCGACGCGGGCGATGTCCAGCGACTTGCCGCAGGAGTTGCGCTTCATGATGGAAGTGATCTCCACCGCCGCCGTTCCGGCGTCCTTCATCCGGCCCAGTTGCAGGCAGCCTTGCAGGCCCAGCGTGATCTCGGTCTGCATGTCGGCCAGCTTCTTCTGCACCAGCTGGTTGGCGGCCAGCGGGCGGCCGAACTGCTTGCGGTCCAGCACGTACTGGCGGGCGGTGTGCCAGCAGTACTCGGCGGCGCCCAGCGCGCCCCAGGCGATGCCGTAGCGGGCCGAGTTCAGGCAGGTGAACGGCCCTTTCAGGCCGGCCACGTTGGGCATGTAGTTCTCTTCCGGCACGAACACCTCGTCCATGACGATCTCGCCGGTGATGGACGTGCGCAGGCCGACCTTGCCGTGGATGGCCGGCGCCGACAGGCCCTTCCAACCCTTCTCAAGGATGAAGCCGCGGATGTTGTCCTTGCCGTCCTCGTCCTTGAGCTTGGCCCAGACCACGAACACGTCGGCGATGGGCGAGTTGGTGATCCACATCTTGGCGCCGCTCAGGCGGTAGCCGCCGTCCACCTTGGTGGCGCGGGTGACCATGGAGCCGGGATCCGAACCGTGGTTGGGCTCGGTCAGGCCGAAGCAGCCGATCAGCTCGCCGGTGGCCAGCTTGGGCAGGTATTTCTGCTTTTGCGCCTCGGTGCCGAACTCATGGATGGGGACCATGACCAGGGAGGATTGCACGCTCATCATGGACCGGTAGCCGGAATCCACGCGCTCGACCTCGCGCGCGATCAGGCCGTAGCAGACGTAGCTCAGGCCGGGGCCGCCGTATTGCTCGGGAATCGTGGGCCCCAACAGGCCCAGCTCGCCCATCTCGCGGAAGATGGCGGCATCGGTGCGCTCGTTGCGAAACGACTCCAGCACGCGCGGCATCAGCTTGTCCTGGCAGTATGCCGCCGCTGCTTCCCGCACCATGCGCTCGTCGTCGGTCAGTTGCTGGTCGAGCAGCAAGGGGTCGGCCCAGTTGAATTGTGCAGGCTTGTGCATAAGAGTCATGTCTCGCAAGTAGTTGGGGAAACAGGAGAATCCGTGTCCTCCCGGCGAATTTCCTGCAAGATATACGGATTCGGCCACCGCGCCAAACGAGTTCTTTTCACTGATCTGTGCGTTTTACGCACTTGTTAAAGTAGAATCTTCCGATCCCTGGCCCTTCTCATGCGCCGCAAACTGCCCAGCACCGCCGCCCTGGCCGCCTTCGAGGCGGCCGCGCGCCACCAGAGCTTCACCAAGGCCGCGGCCGAACTGGCGCTGACCCAGAGCGCCGTCTGCCGCCAGATCGCCGGGCTGGAATCCTTCCTGGGCCTGAAGCTGTTCCGCCGCACCCGGCGCGGCGTCACCCTGACCCAGGCCGGACAGACCTATGGCGAGTCCGTGGCGCGCCGCCTGGACGAAGTCGAACGCGACACCCTGGACCTGATGGCCCGGCGCGGCGAAGGCGGCGTACTGGAACTGGCGTCCGTGCCCACCTTCGCCACCCGCTGGCTGCTGCCGCGCCTGGCCGACTTCGAACGCCAGGCCCCCAACATCGTCCTGAACATCACCCCCCAGAGCCGGCCCTTCCTGTTCGAAGGCACCCCGTTCGACGCCGCCATCTACGCCGGGGACGGTCCCTGGCCAGGGACCGAAGCCGTCTTCCTGATGCCCGAGAAACTGGTGCCCGTGTGCTCCCCCAGGCTGCTGGGCGTGCGCAAGCGCATCATGCCCGGACAGTTCTCGGCCTACCGGCTGCTGCAGCAAAGCACGCGCCCCTATGCCTGGCGGCAATGGTTCGCCGCGCAGAACGTCAGCCACCCGCACGACCTGGGCGGCCCGCGCTATGAATTGTTCTCGATGCTGGTGGAAGCCGCCGTGCACGGCCAGGGCATCGCCCTCGTGCCGCGGCTGATCGTGGAGCAGGAACTCGAATCGGGCCGGCTGATCGTGGCCTGCGAGCGTGAGTCGGTGCGGGACAAGAACTACTACCTGGTCCTGCCCGAATGGAAGGCCGACCATGAACCCCTGCACCTGTTCGCGCAGTGGCTGGCCGGACAGGCGGCCCAATACCGGGCGCAGCACGGGCTGGAAGGCGAAACGTCCCTACCGCCCAAGCGCTTCACGCGGTGATCGCGGCCATCACGAAATCGACGACGTGCTCACGGCGCTCGTCCAGCGCGGCATCGTCCGCCAGGTCGGTACCCAGCACCGCCGACAGCGTGTGGCAATTGGAAATGCTGAAAAAGCACAAGGCGTTGATACTGATATAGACCTGGCGCGCATCCAGCCCGGGCCGGAAAAACCCCGCCTCGGCCCCCGCCTTCAACAACATCCCGATCCGATGGATCATCGGATCGTAGATGGATTTCAAGCGTTCCGATTTGCGGATGATCTTGCCCTTGTTCACATTCTCGCCGCTGAGCAGATTGACGAAATCCCGGTTGTGGCGGACATGGTCGAACGTGAACAGGACGAAATCCCGCAGCGCGGCGCGCGGATCGGCGGCGTTCAGTTCGAGCCTGGGGTCGTTGGACCGGAATGCCGTGTACGCCGCTTCAAGCACCGCCAGATAGGCATTCTCCTTCGAGCCGAAATGATGGGACAGGATCTGCTTGCTGACGCCGGCGCGGGTGCAGATCTTCTCGACGCTCGCGGCGTGGTACCCGCTATGGGAAAACTCCCGGTAAGCCGCGTCCAGCAGGTTCTGCCGCGTGCGTTCCGGATCGCGGGCGCCGTTCGAGCGGCTCGGACGCCTCGTGGCCGAAATGAAGAAGGCCGGCTTGTCTTTCTTGTCGGTACTGCGAACTGTCAATTTGACGCTTCCTGAAAAAAGTGGAGCAGGCCCCGGTCAGTCCAGTATTTCCCGGCGGAGCATCCCGTGCACGCCCTTCTCTCCGTTCACCGCCTGCGTCACGTGGAAGTCGACGGCAAGCGAACACAGCTGATAGGCATGGGCGCGCGCAAGACCGGTTCGCGCACGGATGAAGTCGATCATCTCGCGCAGCGCCTGCTTCAGGGCCTGATCGAGATTCTCATGGAACCCCATGCTGATGTAATGCGTCGGCGTTTCCGCGCGAGGAAAGCGAAGCACGGGATCGGCGGCGCCGCCCCCTTTGTGGACGGCCAGCGTGAACTCGCCGTCCAGGCAGGTTTCGAGCGCGGTGACGCATACCTCGCCGTCTCCCTGCAACGCGTGGCCGTCGCCCGCGGAAAAAAGCGCGCCGGGGACGTGGACGGGAAGAAACAGCGTGCTTCCGGCCACCAGTTCCTTGTTGTCCATGTTGCCGCCATGGACGCGCGGCTCTTTCGAAGAAATGCAGGCATATGAAGGTGGCGGCGCAACGCCCATGACACCGAAGAAAGGAGCGACCGGCAGCGTCATGCCCCATGCGAGGCGCGCGCGGCGGGTCTCACGATCGATGGGGATCGTGGCCACCGTCAGGTCGGGGAAATCCTCTGGCAGCGCCCCCGCCAAGGGGCGGATGTAGTTATACCCCCAATCCGAGCCCAGCTCCACCGCGTCTATCCTGACCTCCAGCATGTCCCCCGGCTCCGCGCCCGCGACGCCGATCGGACCGGTCAGGATGTGCGGTGCCAGCATGGGCAGGTTCGCCTCGGCGATGCGCCGCAGCGCCGCGGGCACGGTCATTCCCGACCCGGGTTGCGGAAACAGCGAGGCCTTGCCGGACACGGTCTCCACCTTGACCGTATCGCCGGACTCGATCGTCAGGATGGGCTCGAAGCCGGCGTCGAACATGCCGACCCGGACATTCTCGGGCGAGGCGGGAACATGGTGGATCATCGTGCAGGCACTCCGTGCGTATCGTTCAAATGGCAGGCCGACGCATGCCCGTCCCCATGGGACACCAGCGGCGGTTCTTCGACCTTGCAGCGGTCCATCGCGGACGGGCATCTGGCATGGAAGCGGCAACCCGGCGGAGGATCCACCGGGCTGGGAACATCGCCGGCCAGGATGATGCGCCGGCTCCCGGCGCCGCGGGCCTTCATCGAGGGCACCGACGACAGCAAGGCCTTCGTATAGGGATGCCGGGTCTGGAAGAACACTTCCTGGCGCGTGCCGATCTCCACGATCTTGCCCAGGTACATCACCGCCACGCGATGCGTCATGTGGGCGACGATGCCCAGATCGTGGCTGATGAACAGCAGCGCCAGCCCCAGCTCCCGCTGCAAGTCCTGCAACAGATTGATGATCTGGGCCTTGACCGACACGTCCAGCGCAGACACGGCCTCGTCGCATACGATCAGCTCCGGCTCGGCCGACAGGGCCCGGGCAATGCCGATACGCTGGCGCTGCCCCCCGCTGAACTCGTGTGGCCACCGGCCGATGGCGTCGCACGGCAATCCGACCTGGTCCAGGACGTCCCCGACCTTGCGGTCGATCTGCGCCCTGGAGAGGTCCGGCCGGAAATTGCGCAGGGGCTCGGCCACGATATCCCGGACCTTCATCCTGGGGTTCAGCGACGAGAAAGGATCCTGGAACACCACCTGCAATTTCTTGCGGACGGGACGAAAGGCCTCGGACGACAACCGGTCTATCCTCATCCCGCCCAGCTCGATGCTGCCATCCGTGATGGGAAACAATCCCAGGATGGACCGCCCGACCGAGGACTTGCCGCAGCCGCTCTCGCCGACGAGCGACAGGGTCTCGCCATGTCCGATGCTGAACGACACATCGTCCACGGCCCGGAGCTGCCGGGGGCGCGCGCCGGGGAAACGAGACCCGATCGCGTAGTATTTCTTCAAACCGGTGACCTTCAACAGCGGTGCGTTCATGAACCTGCCCCCTCTTGCACCTCGACCCGGTGGCAAGCCACGCGATGCCCCGGCGACTTGACCTGCAAGGCCGGGACCACCGCCCGGCATGCATCCACGGCCAAGGCGCATCGCCCCGCGAACGCACAGCCGTCGATGCGCTCCTTGATGCCGGGCACGGTGCCCGGTATTTCCGCCAGCCGTCCACCGCCCGCGCTGGAGTCCAGCGTGGGCACGGCGCCCAGCAGGCCCCGCGTATAGGGATGCAGCGGATCGCGAAACACCTGCGCGACGGGCGCCTCCTCGACCACCCGTCCCGCATACATCACCAGCACGCGCTGCGCCACTTCCCACACCACCCCGAGATCGTGCGTGATGAGCACCACGGCCGCGCCGGTCCGGCGCGTCAGGTCCTTCACCAGGTCGAGGATCTGCGCCTGGATCGTTACGTCCAGCGCGGTCGTCGGCTCGTCGGCGATCAGGAGCCGCGGCTCGCACGCCAGGGCCATCGCGATCATGACCCGCTGGCACATGCCGCCCGAGAGTTCGTGCGGGTATTGCCGGACGCGGCGCCGCGGCTCGGGGATACCGACCAGCTCCAGCATCGCCACCGCCCTGTCCCGCGCCGCCTGGCCGCGCAGTCCCGCGTGCAGCGCCAGGGCTTCGCCGATCTGCTGGCCGACCGTCAGCACGGGATTCAGGCTGGACATGGGATCCTGGAAGATCATGCTGAGGACATTTCCGCGGATGCTCCGCATGTCCTCCTCCGTCAGCGCCATGAGGTCACGGCCCAGCAGGCGGACCTTGCCGGCCACGCGCGTCGTGCGGGCGGGCAGCAGCCGCATGATGGACATCGCCGTCACCGACTTGCCGCTGCCGCTTTCGCCCACGATGGCCACGGTTTCCCCCTCGGCCACCTGGAAGCTGATGCCGTTCACGGCGCGGCCGATCCCATCGCGGGCGAGAAACTGCGTCTGCAGGTCCTCGACGTCCAGCAAGGGGGCGGCGGAAACGCTCGTGTCCTCATACATGTTCGTTCATCCTCGGATCCAGGAGATCCCTGACGCCATCGCCCAGCATGTTCATCGCCAGCACGGTCACGCTGAGAAACAAGGCGGGAAAGAAAACGATGTACGGCTTGACCTGCCAGATGCTCCGGCCTTCGGCCATGATGTTCCCCCATGACGGGATGTTGGACGGCGTGCCGGCCCCCAGGAACGACAGCGCGGCCTCGATGAGGATGGCGCTGGCGCAGATGAAGGTTGCCTGCACGATCAGCGGCCCCATGACGTTGGGCAGGATGTGCCGGACCATGATCGTCGGCGCCCGGGTTCCCGAGGCGATGGCCGCCTCGACGAAGAGCTGCTCCCGCAGCGAGATCACGATCCCGCGCACCACTCTCGCGACGCGGGGAATCTCGGTCACCGTAATGGCGAAGATCACGTTGCCGATGCTGGCCCGCGTCAGGGCCATCAGCGCGATCGCCAGGAGGATGGGCGGAATCGACATCATGCCGTCCATCACCCGCATCACGATGTTGTCCGCCCATCGGACGTAGCCGGAGACCAGGCCGACAGCCAGGCCGATCAGACAAGAGAGCAGCGCCACCGAAAAGCCGACGGCCAGGGATACCCGGGCGCCGAACAGCACGCGCGAATACAGGTCCCGGCCCAGGATGTCGGTTCCGAACCAGAAGCGCGCCGACGGCTCCAGCTTGCGCAGCGCCGGCGCGACGGATGCCGGGTCCCGGGTCATCAGCCAGGGAGCGAAGACCGCGACCAGGATGATCAGCAAGAGCAGGAGACCGCCGATCACCATGGTCGGATGACGACGGACGAATCCGGAAACCCCGCCGGCGGGACGCGTCGCGGGAAACAGGTCCGGCAGCGGCCGGGCCGCCGGCGGAGCAAGTTCCGCGGCAAGCGTCGTGGTTGCTTGGGCATTCACAGCCGTACCCTCGGATCGATCAGGATGTAGACGAGGTCGATCAGCAGATTGACCATCACGTAGGTAAACGAGAACAACAGCACCACGCCCTGGATGACGGGGTAGTCGCGGCGCAGGATGGCATCGGCGGTGAGCCGGCCCAGGCCGGGAATGGCGAACACGCTTTCGGTCACGACCGCGCCGCTGACCAGCAATGCCATGCCGATGCCGATGACGGTAACGATGGGCAGGGCGGCATTCTTCAATGCATGGACGTAGAGGATGCGAACCCGGCCCACGCCCTTGGCGCGCGCGGTGCGGATGTAGCCCTGTTGCAGGACATCCAGCAGCGCGGCACGCGTCGTGCGCGCGATGATGGCGATATAGACGCCGCTGAGCGCGAACGAAGGCAGCAGCACGCTGCGCAGCCACGGCCCCAGCCCCTCCGAGAATGCCCGGTATCCCTGCACCGGCAGGATTCCCATCTGCAGCCCGAACACGTAGGCCAGCACATAGCCCAGGACGAACACCGGCACGGAGAATCCGAACACGGCTCCCATCATGACCAGGCGATCGACCCAGGAGTCCGCCTTGGCCGCCGCGGCGATCCCCAGCGGCACGCCGACGCTGGTCGCGATGACCAGGGTCACGGCCATCAGGGAGATGGTCGGCTCCATGCGCTCCAGCAGCAACGTGCCCACCGGCAGATTGGTGAAGATCGACGTCCCCAGCGCCCCATGCAGAAGCTGCCAGACCCAGGTGGCGAAGCGGATGGGAAACGGTTCGTCCAGGCCCAGGGAGACCCGGATGCGGTCCAGCTCCTCCTGGGTGGCGTGGTCGCCGGCGATGAGCAATGCCGGATCGCCGGGCGCCAGGTACATCAGGCTGAACACCAGCAGCGCGACCACGCCCATGACGGGCAGGGTCGACAGAATCCGGCGGACGATGAAACCTAGCATGGCGCATCCTCCGGGTTCGCGATGCGTCCCGACAGGCCCAGGTCCTGCTCCAGCGCCTGGGACAGCATGAAGAGACGCTGTTCGGCGTCCCACGGCCCCACCAGTTGCAGCCCCACGGGCAGCCCCGCCCCGGTGAACCCCACCGGCGTGGAAAGCGCGGGATGGCCCGTCAGGTTGAACGGATGCAGCGCCGCCGCCCAGTGCGGATAGGCCCCCGGATACCCCGGATCGATGGCATCCAGCCGAGGCGCCGCGACGGTCGTCGTCGGCATGGCCAGCACGTCGAAACGTTCAAAAATTGCCTGCACCGACCGGAAAAGCGCGGTGCGCCGGTCGCTGGCAGCCAGGAACTCGATGGCCGACCAGCCGCGTCCCTGTGCGATACCCGCGCGCAGCGTGGGCGTCATCTTGTCCGGCGCGGCGTCGAAAAGGGCCCCATACCGCCCGGCGCGATGCGTGCTGGCCAGCGTCGCATACAGGGGATAAAGGCCATCGAAGCAGGCCTCGCGCAGCCCCTCGACACACGCCCCGCGATCCGAAAGACGGGACACCGCGGCCGACGTGATCCGCAACACTTCCGGATCGGTTCGATATTCGCCGAAGTGCTCGATCCAGCCTATGCGCAGGCCACGGATCTCGCCGGACCACGCGGGCGGCGCGCCCCTGGTCGAGAACGGATCGGCGGCGGACGGCCCCTGCATCACCGACAGCAGCAGCGCCGCGTCCTGCGTGGTCCGTGCCATGGGTCCGATGTAGGCGAAATTCCCGAAGCCGTCGGCCACCGCCTCGATCGGCACGCGTCCCAGGGTCGGTTTCATGCCGACCACGCCATTCCAGGCCGACGGACAACGAATGGATCCTCCGCCGTCGGTGGCGATCGCCAGCGGCCCCATGCCCGCGGCCAGGGCCGCTCCGGCCCCGCCGCTCGATCCCCCGGGCGTATGGTCCAGGTTCCAGGGGTTGCGCGTCACCCCGGTCGCCAGGCTTTCGGTCACCATCTTGTGCGCGAATTCGGGCAAGGTCGTCTTGCCGACCAGGATCGCGCCCGCGGCCCGCGCCCGCTCGACCGCCACGGCGTCCTTCGCCGGGATGGCCGGCGCCGCGGCGATGGATCCGTTGCCCAGCGGCACGCCGGCCACCGCGACATTGTCCTTGACCGTCACGGGCACCCCGTGCAGCGGGCCGAGCGCCGCGCCCGCCATCACCCGTTGCTCGGCCGCGCGGGCCGCCCTTTCCGCCTCTTCCCGCAAGACCAGCGCGAACGCGTTGACCCGCGGATTGGCTCGATCGATGCGATCGAGCACCGCGCCGATGACCTCGACCGGCGAAACCTGGCGCGCGGCAATCAGCGCCGCCAGGCGCGTCGCGGAGCATCCGCAAAGCTCGTCCTGTCGCATGGCCGGCTCAGCCTCCCTCGCTCACGGAACGGGTGGTGATCTTGCCTCGTTCGTCCAGGCCGAAGCCTTGGCGGCGCGCCGCGTCCATCACCTCGTCTATCCATTCGACGCTGCCCGGGTCGTCGCCGCCGATGATGACCAGCAGCAAGGCCTGGCCGGGGCTCTCGTTGCGGAATCCGCGCAATACCCCGACCGGAAGCGAGATGACGTCATACTGGTCGAGGAAGATCTCGTGCTCGCCGTGGTCCCCCCATTGCACCGAGAACCGGCCGTTCAGGGGCATGAACACCTCCACGGTCCGATGCTTGTGGAGCGCGCTGCCTTTCCCCGCCTCGACCCGGACGATGGACAGATGAAAGCCCTCGACATCCGTGATGGGTGGAACGATGGCGCCATCCTCGGCCACGCCCTGGCCGATGATGCTCAGGAGCTCGCGCTGGAACTCGGGCCTGGCCGCGTCGATCAGCGGCATGGCGCTGGCCTGGAGCTCGCTGAAGACGGCCACCCTTTTTCGCATTTCCTCGGGACTTACCTGACGACTCTGCATGGACTTCTCCTAGGGAATGATCCTTCCGGACGCGCTCACCGCTTCTCGACGTTCCAATAGGGCTGGACGTACGCGGACAGCAGGCCGGTGACGTTGGGCCGATAGGCGCTGACGACATCCCACTGCCCCACCGGCACGTAGGGCAGGAATTGCCACATGTGCTCTTGCAGGACTTCGAACGCCTGCTGCTGCTCGGCGGGGGTCAAGGCCCGCAGGACACGCTGGCGCAGGCGCTCTCCGGCCTCGTCGCAGGGAAAGCCGGGCCAGTTGTGCCCGCCGCAGGACATGTCGAGCGCGGCGTTCGTCAACGGGTGGAACCAGATGCTGCCGGTGGCGTTGTACGGAAACAGGTGATAGCCGCCCTTGCCCGGAGGCTGGCCCTTGGCCCGGATGCGTTGCAGGAGCGTGGGAAGATCGGTCACCTGGAGATCGACCTTGACGCCTGCTTCCTTCAGGCGCTGGGCCAGCACTTGCGCGACGGCCATGTTCGGACCGGCCGGCAGGCTCAGCAACACGATCGTCTCGCCCTTGTACCCCGCCTCGGTCAGCAGGCTCCTGGCCCGTTGTACGTTCTGCTTGAGGAACGGCTTGGATCCCGCTTCCGTACCGAAGGCGGTGCCGCAGACGCTGAACGAATGGCATGGCTTCCAGTCCGCGTCCCCCGCCACGGCGGGCATGATTTCGTCCTGGTCGATCAGCAGCGCCAGCGCCTGGCGCGCCCTGACGTCGTTGAACGGCGGAAGCTGGAAATTGGGCCGCACGAACTCGACGAAGGGCAGCCCATTGGGACTGAGCTTGAGCCCCCGCTGCCTCAGGAACGCGATCTGGTCCGGGTCCGCCTCGGCCCACAGGTCGGCCTCGCCCGCCGCCAGGGCGTTCGACGCCGTCGTCGCGTCCGGCATGATGATCCAGCGGACCTGATCGACCTTGACGACCCGCCCCCCCGCCAGGCCATCGGCCGGCTCGCCGCGGGACAGGTAGTCGGCATTGCGCGCGAATACCACCCGGCTGCCTTCCACCCGCTCGGCATCGACGAACTTGAACGGCCCCGAACCGACCACGGGAAGCGGCATCGGCGTGTTGTAGGGGCGCGCCGCATCCTTCTCCCGCATGATGCCCGGAATGGGCGAACCCGCTCCGGCCAGCAGGAACTCCACGAACCCGAACGGTTCCTTCAGGACCAGCCGGAAGTCGCGGTCGCTGACGGCCGCCAGGGACGACAGTCGCGACTTGAGCTGCGCCCCGATGGCCGTGTTGTCGGCCCAGCGCTTCACCGAGGCCACCACGTCGCGCGCGGTCACCGGCGATCCGTCGTGGAACTTCAGGTTAGGGCGCAGCGTGTAGTCCCGCGTCAGGCCGTCGCTGCTGACGGTGTACTTCTCCACCATCATCGGCTTCGCGACCAGCTTGCCATCGAGCGCGAACAGCGTGTCGAAGACCATTTGCGAATAGACACGCGACACCCGGTTGCTGCCCTGGGTGGGATCCAGCTCGGTCACGTCGCCGCTGATGACACGCAGTACTTTCCGCCCCTCCTGCGCGGGCACATCCCGCATCCCGACAGCGAGCATCGAGAAGCAGATCACGATCGCGAACAATCTTTCGAGTTTCATGGCAACGCACTCCGCTTTGGCTTGAAACACCCCTTGGATACGCGCCAATGATACGCACAATTCCCCATGAGTCAACCATCCGGTTGGTTGATAATGGAAGAAAAAAAATCCCTGCCGGCGCCTGGGCGCGGGCAGGGATTTCTCTTGGCGGGCGGTACTACAAGGGTTTCTACTGACCTTCCAGGAAGCTCTTGAGCTTGTCCGCCCTGCTGGGGTGACGCAGCTTGCGCAGCGCCTTGGCTTCTATCTGACGAATACGCTCGCGCGTCACGTCAAACTGCTTGCCTACTTCTTCCAGCGTCTGGTCGGTGCTCATCTCGATACCGAAACGCATGCGCAGCACCTTGGCCTCGCGCGGCGTCAGCGAATCCAGCACTTCCTTCACGACGTTGCGCATCGAACCATGCAGCGCCGCATCCGAGGGCGCCAGCGTCGCCGTGTCCTCGATGAAATCGCCCAGGTGCGAATCGTCGTCGTCGCCGATGGGGGTCTCCATCGAGATCGGTTCCTTGGCGATCTTCAGGATCTTGCGGATCTTGTCCTCCGGCATGTCCATCTTCTGCGCCAGGGTGGCGGGATCCGGCTCGGCGCCGGTTTCCTGCAGGATCTGGCGGCTGATCCGGTTCATCTTGTTGATCGTTTCGATCATGTGCACCGGAATGCGGATGGTGCGCGCCTGATCGGCGATCGAACGGGTGATGGCCTGCCGGATCCACCACGTGGCATAGGTCGAGAACTTGTAGCCGCGACGGTATTCGAACTTGTCCACCGCCTTCATCAGGCCGATGTTGCCTTCCTGGATCAGGTCCAGGAACTGCAGGCCGCGGTTCGTGTACTTCTTCGCGATCGAGATCACCAGGCGCAGGTTGGCCTCGGTCATCTCGCGCTTGGCCTTGCGGGCCTTGGCCTCGCCGGTGGCCATCTGCTTGTTGACGTCCTTCAGGTCCTTGAGCGGCAGCACGACGCGGGCCTGCAGGTCGATCAGCTTCTGCTGCAGTTCCTGGATGGCCGGGATCTGGCGCGACAGCGTCTCGGAATAATCGTGGGCGGCGTTGACTTCTCCAAGCACCCATTCCAGGTTGGTTTCATGCCCCGGGAAGGCCTTGATGAAGTGCGTCCGCGGCATGGCGGCACGGTCCACACAGATCTGCATGATCGCGCGCTCGAGCTTGCGGACCTCCTCGACCTGCGCGCGCAGCGTGTCGGCCAGGCGCTCGACCATTTTCGCGGTGAAGCGGATGCCCATCATCTCTTCCAGGATGGTTTCCTGGGCGGTCATGTAGGCTTCCGACTTGTAGCCTTCGCGCTCGTAGGCCTGGCGCATCCTGTCGAACCAGCGCTTGACGTTGTCGAACTTCTCCAGCGACTTCACGCGCAGCTCTTCGACCTGCTTGCTGCTCATGCCGCCGGCGGGAGCGTCGTCGCCCTCTTCATCGTCATCGTCGGACGACGAGGTGACGCCCGAACCGGCATATTCCTCGCCATCGTTGGGGTCGATCAGGCCATCGACGATCTCGTCGATCTGGATCTCGGACGCGCGGACGCGATCTGCATTTTCCAGGATCTCGTTGATCGTGGTCGGGCAGGCGGAGATCGCCATCACCATGTGCTTGAGGCCGTCCTCGATGCGCTTGGCGATCTCGATTTCCCCTTCGCGGGTCAAGAGTTCGACCGAGCCCATCTCGCGCATGTACATGCGCACGGGATCGGTGGTGCGGCCAAAATCGGAATCGACCGTGGACAGCGCGGCTTCCGCCTCTTCCTCGGCATCGTCGTCGGACGAGGCGACCGGGGCGTTCTCGTTCAGCAGCAGGGTCTCGGCATCGGGCGCCTGGTCGTAGACCGAGATGCCCATGTCGTTGAACGTGCTGATGATGCCGTCGATGGCCTCGGCGTCGACCAGGTCATCAGGCAGATGGTCGTTGATTTCGCCATAGGTCAGGTAGCCGCGATCCTTGCCGAGCTTGATCAGCAACTTCAGGCGATTGCGGCGCGCCTCGTATTCCTCGGGCGTCACCGGCCCGCGGGCGATCAGGTCCTTGGGATCGGCCTTGCCGCGCTTGCCCCGGCCCTTGGGGATCTTGATCTCGGGAATCGGCTCGGCATCACCATCGCCATCGCCCACGTCGTCGAAATCGCCGCCGGAGGAAGCATCAGCCGGCTTGGCGTCCTTGGGCGGACGGCCGGGCCGGCGGCCTGGAGGCTTGGCCAGCAACTCGGCCAGCTTCTTCTCGGCGTTTTTCTTGTCGGCGGCCGTCGCGGTCTTGGCGGCTGTCTTGGAAGCCGCCTTGGTGGCCTTCTTCGCAGCCTTGGCGGCCGGCTTGGCCTTCTCGGTCGGCTCGGCCGTCACGGCATCGAAATCGGCATCGGCCGCCTGGGCCGCGGCT
Organism: Pigmentiphaga sp. MLSB6-MA01; assembly: GCF_058793475.1. Lineage (NCBI taxonomy): Bacteria > Pseudomonadati > Pseudomonadota > Betaproteobacteria > Burkholderiales > Alcaligenaceae > Pigmentiphaga > Pigmentiphaga sp. MLSB6-MA01. The sequence goes on from NZ_JBXAFV010000004.1 coordinate 124,409, forward strand.
TGCGGGTCCAGCAACTTGGTGCGGGCCCTGCCAGCCGACTTGACCGTCACCTTGACGCCGCTGGCGGCCGCCGTCTTGGACGCAGCCTTTTCCTTGGCCGCGTCTTGCCCTTCGGCTTTGGATTTGTTTACAGTCAGCGTCTTGCCTGTCGTTTTCGCCATGGTCGGTCAACCACTCCTAATATTTCATCCGGTGGCCGGATTGCTCCAGCCCCCAACCCGCGGGTCGGCACCTATGCACCGATCTCGGCCGCCGCCGGGTACACGCGGCATACAACATCGGCCTGCTACTGCATATATTTGTGTCCGGGTGGGCGCACGGCAACCGCCGCGCCCCCACGCATCCGGCTAAGGTCCCTGGCAAAAGATCGCGCAAAGCAAAATCCATACCAGAAAGCGGGAAAAAATACTCCCGATCAGACCTACGGTAAACCCTCTATTCTACCACTCTCGGCTTCTTCAACTCTAAGATTCTTTCGGTCAAGTCGAGGTAGCGAATCTTGTCCTGCGCATCCTTCAGGCCGGAAACGGCCAATTGCTGCTGTTCGGCGATCGCGGCATGCAAGGCCACCATGCGCAACGCATCGTGCAGTTCCGCGTCGGGGTCCGGCAACTCTTCTTCATAGATAGTGGCCGTCGACGCCATTACAAGAGTCTGCGACAGGTCGCTGCCCTCGGCAGCCTGCAACAGCGCGCCCGCATGCTGGGCACCGGTCTCGCGCACCAGCGCCAGCAGCGCCTTGACCGACTCGTACCCTTGGTTGGCCTCCAGCAAGCGCTCGGCATCCTCGCCCATATGCCGGACCAGGCCAGGATGTGTCAGCAGCAACTGAAGCAAGCGCCCCGCTATCGGCGTCACCCTGGCCCGCGGGCCCGTATAGCCCTGCGCCCGCTCGTCGCCGTAGCGGCCATCGCGGTCCCGGAAACGCCCGCTCTTGAAGCGTCCCGACCGGAACCCGCCGCCTGCGGCCGGCCCGGCGGGCCGATCGCGAAAATCCGGGGCAGGTTCGTAGAAATGGTCGTCAGGCGGTTCGTGGTCGGGCACCCAACCGGGAGCGTCGGCACTGTCCTGCACGCCATTATTAGACTCTGAGCGAACCGGCGCCGGGGAAGTTCCCCGCATCTGGGCCGGCGTCTGCACCAGCGGGCCGCTGGGCACGTCCTGCAGGGGGACCAACTGGGCCAGTTCTTCCGTGGTCAGGCGGGTCAGCTGCGCCAACTCCCGCAGCACCTGCATGCGCAGCGCACCGGCAGGCATGGCTTGCAGCAGCGGCTTGGCATCGTGCACGCAGCGCGCCCTGCCCTCGGCCTCGTCCATCTGATGCCGCTCGACCAGCTCGCCCAACATGAACTGCGACAAGGGCATCGCCTCGCGCAAGGCCTTGCGAAAACGCTCGGCGCCGAATTCGCGCACGTATGAATCCGGATCGTGCTCGTCAGGCAGAAAAAGAAAGCGGATCGAAATATCGTCGCGCAGCAGCGGCAGGCAGGCCTCCAGCGCGCGCCAGGCCGCCTTGCGCCCGGCCTTGTCGCCATCGAAGCTGAAGATCACGCTGTCGCTGGCGCGCAGCAGCTTCTGCACGTGCACGGCCGTGGTCGCCGTGCCCAGCGTGGCCACCCCGCACTCGATCCCGAGCTGCGCCAGCGCCACGACATCCATGTAACCCTCGACCACCACCACCATGCCTTCCTTGCGGATCGCCTGGCGCGCCTCCCAGAGTCCGTACAGCTCGGACCCCTTGGAGAAGATGGGGGTTTCGGGTGAATTGAGGTATTTCGGCTCGCCCTTGCCAATGATGCGGCCGCCGAAGCCGATCAGGTGGCCCCGGGCATTCCGGATGGGAAAGGTGACGCGTTCGCGAAAGCGATCGTAACGTCGGCCATCTTCGCTCAGGATGACCAGCCCGGCCTCGACCAGCAGCGGATCGTCGTAGCCAGGCAGGACCGCGGACAACCCCTGGCGCTCGCCGCCGGCCCAGCCCAACCCGAAACGGGCGGCGATCTCGCCGGACACGCCACGCCCCTTCAGGTAGGCCACGGCGGCGCCGGCGCCGCGCAACTGCTGCCGGTACCAGGTATTCGCGGTTTCCAGCACCTGACTGTGGCGTGACACCACGGCTTCGCGCTGCTGCCGCGCCGCCCGCTGGCGGGGGCTGCGCTCTTCCTCGGGCACCTGCATGCCCACCATGCCGGCCAGCGAACGCACCGCCTCGGGAAAGCCGGCGCCCGTGTGCTCCATCAGGAAGCGGATGGCCGTGCCATGGGCGCCGCAGCCGAAGCAATGATAGAACTGCTTGGTGGGGCTGACCGTGAAGGAGGGCGATTTTTCTCCGTGGAAGGGACACAATCCCAGCAGGTTGGCCCCACCCTTGCGCAACTGCACATGCTGGCCCACGACATCGACGATGTCGACCCGGGCCAGCAGATCCTGGATGAATGACTCGGGGATCATGCGCGCGGCGCGAAAAGGAAATGCACGGACCGCCGGCTCAACCCAGACGGGCCTTGATCAGCTTGGACACTTCGGCCATGTCCGCGCGCCCCGCCAGCCTGGGCTTGACCAGCCCCATCACCTTGCCCATGGCCGCGCCGCCAGTGACACCCTGCGCCGAAACCTCGGCCACGGCGGCCGCGACCACCGCCTCGACTTCCTCCTGGGGAGCCGCCTGCGGCAGGAACTCCTGGAGGACCGCCATTTCCGCGCGCTCCTGCTCGGCCGATTCGGTCCGGCCGGCCTGCTCGAACGAGGTGATCGATTCGCGGCGCTGCTTCACCTGCTTCTCGACGATGGCGACGATCTCGGCATCCCCCAGCTCGCGGCGCTCGTCGACTTCCTTCTGCTTGACCGCTGCCGACAGCAGCCTCAGGGTCCCGAGACGCTCGGTCGCCTTGGCGCGCATCGCGCTCTTGATTTCATCGGACAGGCGGGCTTTGAGAGTATCTGCGCTCATGGGGAGATTCCGCGATTAGAGAAGAAGCCGGGCGCCACGGGAGACGCGAGCCAGGACTAGGATAACGGCAAAAACGCCAAAAGCCGCTCCGGCTCGTGCCGTAGCGGCTCTGACAACAACTTGGCGAAACGACTGGAAAGCTTATGCCGCGCCCAGGGCGCGGCAGCAATCAGTACAGGCGCTTGGGCAGTTGCTGGCTGCGAATGCGCTTGTAGTGGCGCTTGACGGCGGCGGCATGCTTGCGCTTGCGCTCGGCCGTGGGCTTTTCGTAAAACTCGCGCGAGCGCAGTTCGGTCAGCAAGCCAGTCTTTTCAATGGTGCGCTTGAAACGACGCAGGGCGACCTCAAACGGCTCATTTTCTTTAACGCGAATTGTCGGCATGTAACGATTGCCTCGGGGTTGCTAGGGGTTGATCAAGCCTGCCAATATAGCAGATCCTTTTCCATATTGCCACCCCTTCCGCAGCCTCGGTGCTACACTGCCGCTAGGGTTAACTCTGATCATAATCGCGTTCACGCGCATTTTTCAATGATTGTCCTCGGCTTCGAAAGCTCCTGCGACGAAACCGGCGTCGCCGTCGTCAGCGCCGAACGCGGCCTGCTGGCCCATGCGCTGTATTCGCAGGTCGACATGCACCAGGCCTATGGGGGCGTGGTGCCGGAGCTGGCCTCCCGCGATCACGTGCGGCGGGTACTGCCCCTGACCCGGCAGGCCTTGAACGACGCCGGCCTGACCCTGGACGACGTGGACGCCGTGGCTTACACCGCCGGCCCCGGCCTGGCCGGCGCCCTGCTGGTGGGAGCCAGCGTGGCCCAGGCCATCGCCTGGGCGCGCGACCTGCCCTCCATCGCCATCCATCACCTGGAAGGCCACCTGCTGTCGCCGCTGCTGGCAACGCCACGGCCCGAATTCCCCTTCGTCGCGCTGCTGGTTTCCGGCGGGCACACCCAGCTCATGCGGGTGGACGGCGTGGGGCGCTACGAGTTGCTGGGCGAAACCCTGGACGATGCCGCCGGCGAGGCTTTCGACAAGACCGCGAAGCTGCTGGGCCTGGGATATCCCGGCGGGCCGGCGTTGTCCCGGCTGGCCGAGTCCGGCCGCGCCGACCGCTTCGACCTGCCCCGCCCGAAACTGCACAGCCCCGACCTGGACTTCAGCTTCAGCGGCCTGAAGACCGCGGTGCTGACCCGCATGAAAACCCTGGCTCCCGACGACGCGCAGGCACGCGCCGACCTGGCCGCGGCCACGCAGGATGCCATTGTCTCGGTGCTGGTCGCCAAAGCCGCCAAGGCCCTCGAAGCCACCGGGCTGAAACGCCTCGTCGTCGCGGGCGGCGTGGGCGCCAACCGGCTGCTGCGCGAACGCCTGGCCACACATCTCGCGCGCCTGCGCGCGCAGGCCTTCTTCCCGCCGCTGGAGCTGTGCACCGACAACGGCGCCATGATCGCCTTCGCCGGCGCCCTGCGCCTGCAAGCCGGCCTGGCCGACCCCGGCGAACGCCACACGAGCTTCACCGTGCAACCCCGGTGGCCATTGGGCGCTGCCTAGCTGGCAGCCAACGAAGCCCCGCTGCCACAACCCAAGATAACCGTACTAGACCCAGGATGCGGTGGATCCGGCTCCGCCGGTCCACCCGCATCGCCCCCTGGGGGGGGGCGCGTCAGCGCGTAGGGGGGGGACTCTTCTTCCCGAGCTTGCTTTCCTTGCCTGCGAGCAGCTTGGAAATATTCTGCCGGTGACGATAGAGCAGCATCAGCGCCATCAGCCCGATGGCCGTGCCGATCCTGGAGTCGGCGGTCCAGGCCACGCCATGGCCGAACACGTAGTAGATGGGCGCGAAGATGGCCGCGACGATGGCGGCCAGCGACGAATAGCGGAAGAACAGCGCCACGATCACCCAGGTCGCCAGCGTGGCCACGCCCAGCCAGGGTTGCAGGCCCAGCAGCACGCCCAGCGCGGTCGCCACGCCCTTGCCCCCCTTGAAGCGGAAGAACACCGGGTACAGGTGGCCCAGGAACACCGCCAGGGCCACCACCGCGATCGTGGCCTCGCCAAAGCCGAGGCGATACGCATAGACCTGGGCCAGCCACACCGCCACCCATCCCTTGAAGGCATCGCCGACCAGCGTCAGGACCGCGGCGGCCTTGCTGCCGGAGCGCAGCACGTTCGTGGCGCCCGGGTTGCCGGAACCATAGGTGCGCGGATCGTCGAGTCCCATCACCCGGCTCACGACGACGGCGAACGAGATGGAACCGATCAGATAGGCGATGACGGCGGCGGCGACGGTGATCATGGATGGGGAACCTTGGGCCTATGTGGCCACGTCACGGTGACGATGGCATGACAGCCGGCGATTCTACCGGTTGGGCAAGACACTGTCCCGCTGCAGGCGCACGAAATCCATCGCCCCCTCGCCCATCACAGCGCGGCGGCAACCGGAACGGCCTGCAGCAGGCGGACGAGTTCGCGCGGATCGATGCCCACGAGGTAGCCCCGGCGGCCGCCGTTGACGAGTATGCGCGGCAGTTCCAGCACGCTGCCTTCCACGTACACCGGCATGGCCTTGCGGGTACCGAAGGGCGAGGTACCGCCGACCATGTAGCCCGAGTGGCGCTGGGCCACTTCCGGCTTGCAGGGCGCCACCTTCTTGACGCCGATCTGCCGCGCCAGGTTCTTGGTCGACACTTCCCGGTCCCCGTGCATCAGGATGACCAGCGGCCTGGCGGACTCGTCCTCCATGATCAGGGTCTTGATCACGGCATGCTCGTCCTCGCCCAATTGCCGCGCCGATTCGGAAGTACCGCCGTGTTCGACGTACTCGTAGGCATGTTCGGTGAAGGCAACGCCGTGCTTGCGCAGGAATTGCGTGGCGGGAGTTTCTGAAACGTGTCTGGCTTTGCTCATGATGAGGAGTCCGGCAGCGTCAGCCTCGCGGGTGATGCCGCTCGTGCAGTAGTTTAAGCCGCTCGCGCGCGATGTGCGTGTAGATCTGCGTGGTGGAAATGTCGGCGTGTCCCAGCAGCATCTGCACCACTCTCAGGTCGGCGCCATGATTGAGCAAATGGGTGGCGAAGGCGTGCCGCAGCACGTGCGGCGACAGGGCCGCGCGTATGCCGGCCCGTACCGCGTACTTCTTGACGATGAGCCAGAAGCTCTGCCGGGTCATGGCGGCGGCGCGGGCGGTCACGAACAGCGCATCGCTGACCTTGCCCCCGATCAGCGCCGGGCGCGACGCCTCCAGGTAGCGCGTGATCCAGTGCGCCGCTTCCGCCCCCAGCGGCACGAGCCTGTCCTTGCCGCCCTTGCCCATGACCACGCGCACCACGCCCTCGTTCAAACCGACGTCGAGGGATTTCAGGTCGACGAGTTCGGACACGCGCAGGCCCGTCGCGTACAGCGTTTCCAGCATGGCGCGATCGCGCAGCCCCAGATCGGTGTCGAGATCCGGCGCGCCCAGCAGGGCTTCGACCTGGGCCTCGGATAGCGTCTTGGGCAGGCGCGGCGGCTGCTTGGCGGCACGCAGCGTCAGGCAGGGGTCGGAGTCCACCCGATGCAGCCGCAGCGCCCATTGGAAATAGCGGCGCAGCGTCGCCAGCCGCCGGTTGGCCGTGGTGGCCTTGCTGTGATGATGGACCGCCGCGAACCAGGCCTCGATATCGTGCGCGTGGGCCCGGTCCAGGACCGAGGCGCGCTTCTCTTTCAGCCAGGCGTCGAAGGCCGACAAGTCCTGGCGATAGGCGCGCAGGGTGTTGTCGGACAGCCCGTCCTCCAGCCACATGGCTTCGAGGAATGCCGCGACGCCGGGATCGTCGCCCGGCCGGACCACCCCCTGCCTGGACTTGGTCCGGCCATCCCGCGCCGCATTCATGCCGCGCGTCCCCGGGCCCGCCGCCGCGGACCGGCCGGTGGCACGGCAAGCAACGCCACCTCCAGGACAGCCAGCACGTCATCCCCGGCCCGGGACGCGAACACCGGGACGGATTGCCGGCCGCGCCAGCCGTCCAGTCGGCCTTCGAGCAGCAGCGTCGCGAAACCATGGACCGCCGACCAGGCCAGCAACAACCGGCGCTCGAAATCCTCGCCCCGCCCGTCCAGCCCTCGTTCTGCCAACGCGCCTGAAAGGGTGGCGGACAAGTGGCCGGCGGCCTCGCTGCCCGCCCGCTCCAGCTCGGCATCGCCGGGCAACAACCGGTCGTAGCGGAACATCAATTGGAATTGGGCCCGATGGCCGATGGCGAAATCGATGTAGGCCAGGCCCACGGCCCGCAGTTGTGCTTCCGGCGCCGCGGGCGCCTTGTCGCGATAGGCCTGCATCATGGCCGACAACTGCTGGAAGCCCGAGACTGCGAACGCCGTCAGCAGTCCGGCGGCATCGCCGAAATGATGCGCGGGCGCCGCGTGCGACACCCCGGCGCGGCGCGCGCATTCGCGCAGCGTGAAGCCTTCGAGGCCGCGCTCGTCGAGCAGGGACCGCGCCGCGTCGAGCAACGCCTGGCGCAAATCGCCGTGGTGGTAGGAGCCCGCCTGACGGGCAATGGCGCGACGGGGGCGCTTGCCGCCCGGGGGAAGATCAGCTCGCATGCCTCATCTTCGCAAAGAAATCTTTACGCCGTCAAATTGACGGCCCGCCCGCCTGGATTTTTCTTGACAGTGTAAACATCGAAAGCTATCGTAGCGCTTCCCCCATCTAGACATCGTCAAGACCATGATCGCCGACTTCATTCTTGCCTGGATGCACCACCTCTGCTTCCTGGGCATGGCCGCGGCGCTGGCCATGCAATGGGCGCTCCTCAACCCGTCCCGACCCGCCATACCGCTGGCCTTGCTCGGCAAGACCGATGCCTGGTACGGCAGCCTGGCCATGCTGATCCTGGCCATCGGCGCGGCGCGTGTCGCCTGGGGCCCCAAGGGCGCGGCCTTCTACCTGGACAACCCCGTCTTCTGGGCCAAGATCGCGGTCTTCCTGGCCGTGGGCGCCATCTCCGCCCTGCCCACCCTCAACTATCTGCGCTGGCGCCAGCAAGCCCGCCACAACGCCGCCTTCCAACCATCGCCCGCCGACATCGGCAGGGTCCGCCAGGCCATCCGCCTCCAGTTCCTCGGCTGGCTCGCCCTCCCCATCCTGGCCGCCGCCATGGCCAGAGGCCTGTAGCCGCCAGGAAAAGCCCATCAAGACAAACGGCCCCGCTTAAAAAAGCGAGGCCGTTGCCTTTCCTGGACGGTCCGGACCCGGGGTGCCGCGGATCCGGCTTTGCCGGTCCGCCAGCACCGCCCCCTTGAGGGGGAGCGGCCGAAGCGCTTGGGGAGACCTTATTCCAGTTTTATGTTTTGCTTCTTCACCACGTCCTTCGCCTTGTTCAACTCCTTCTCGATCTCGACGCGGAACTCGGCGGGCGTGTTGCCGACCGGGGCGGCGCCCTGCTTGGCCAGGGTGTCCCTTACCTGCGGATCGGACAGCACCTTCACCGCGGCGTCGCGCAGCTTGTTGACGATGTCGGCGGGCGTACCGGCGGGAGCCAGCAGGCCGTACCAGGCCGGGTCGTTCATCAACGGCAGGCCCAGTTCCTTGAACGTGGGCACGTCGGGCAAGCCATCCACCCGCTTGTCCCACGCGACCGCCAGGGCCTTGAGCTTGCCGGCCTGAATGTTGGGCATGGACGAAGGCAGGTTGTCGAACAACATCTGCACCTGGCCGCCGATCACGTCGGCGATGGCCGGTCCCGAGCCGCGATAGGGGATGTGCACGATCTTGGCGCCCGTTCCCAACTGGAAGAGTTCACCCAGGAAGTGGTTGATGCTGCAAGTGCCGGACGTCGCGAACGAGAGCTTGCCGGGCTCTTTCTTGGCCAGTTCCAGGAAGGATTTGAAGTCGTTGGCCGGGACCTTGGGATTGATGGCCAGCACGTTGGCCGTGTGGGCGAAGTTGGTGACGGGCTGGAAGTCCTTGAGCGGGTCGTAGCCCAGCTTGGGATTGCAGGCGGGATTGATGGCCATCGTCGAGACGGTGGCGATGCTCAGGACGTAGCCGTCCGGCGCGGCGCGCGCGGCCTCGCCCGCGCCGATGGCGCCGCCGCCACCACCACGGTTCTCGATCACGAAGGGTTGGCCGAGTTCACGGCCCATGCGCTCGCCCACGAGCCGGGCGATGATGTCCGTCGAGCCGCCCGGCGCGAACGGCACGATGACGCGGACCGGCTTGTTCGGATAGGACTGGGCGGCGGCCGTGCCGGGCACGGCGAGCATGGTGGCGGAAACGGTCAGCCCCGCCAGCGAAGCGGCGATTCTTGCTGCTTTCATGCGTACTCCTCTTTTGGATGGTCCTTCACGGAATAGGCCCAGGCCGCGACGAAGCGGATGCGTATTCGCGCCGGTCTCGATGCGGCTCCTTTCTTATCCGGGGCTTGACCTCATGGCTCAAGCGGGCCTGCGCAAAAGAATAGCAAACACGTTTGACACGCCGTCCGTGCGGCACCTCTCGTTTTCCCCAACTCCTGGCGGCTCGCCCTCTTTCCCTGCCGCTGACTCACGGCGCTCCGCTCACGCGCCGGCCGCCTGGCGCGCCAGCGCCCAGCGCACGTGCTCCCGGACCAGCTCGCTGGGATGATCGGCCCGCTCGTCCAGCGCCGCGCGCGCCTCGGCCGAAGCCGGCGCGTTGCCCAGCGCCACCGCCAGGTTCCGCAACCACCGCTCGTAGCCGATGCGGCGGATCGCGCTGCCCTGGGTGCGCTCGTCGAAGTCCCGCTCGGTCCAGGCGAACAGGTCGAGCAGCGACGCCGTGTCCAGCCCGTGGCGGGGCGCGAAATCCCCCTCGGCGCAGGCCCGCGCGTATTTGTTCCACGGACAGGCGGTCTGGCAATCGTCGCAACCGTACACACGCGTGCCGATGGCCGGCCGCAGCGCCTCGGGGATGCTGCCCTTGAGCTCGATGGTCAGGTAGGAGATGCAGCGCCGGGCGTCCACGACGTAGGGCGCCACGATGGCGCCGGTCGGACAGGCGTCGATGCAGCGGCGGCATTGTCCGCAGTGCGGCGTCTCCAGGCTGTCGGCGGGCAGGGGCAGGTCGGTCAGGATTTCGCCCAGGAAAAACCAGCTTCCGTCGCGCGACAGCAACAGCGTGTGTTTGCCACGCCACCCCAGTCCGGCCTTGCGCGCCAGCTCCACTTCCATGACCGGCGCCGAATCGGTGAAGACGCGGTAGCCGAAGGCGCCGACATGCGCGGCGATGCGGTCCGCCAGCCGCTGCAGGCGCTGCCGCAGCACCTTGTGGTAGTCCCGGCCCAGCGCGTAGGTGGCGACGACCGCCCGGTCGCCCGCCTCCAGCGCCTGGCGCTGGCGCGCCGCCAGCGCGGGCCCGTCCAGCGGCGCGTAGTCCATCCGCACCATGATGGCGGACCGGGCTCCCGGGACCAATTGGGCTGGATCCTGCCGCAGCGGCAGGTGGCGCTCCATATAATCCATCTCGCCATGCATGCCCTCGGCCACCCAGGCAGCCAGCCGCTGTCCCGCCGCCTCCAGGTCGAGATCGGCGAACCCCACCGCGGAAAAACCCAACTCCCGTCCCCAGCCGCGTATGGTCTCGGCCAGCGCGGCCAGATCGGGGCCGGCCGGGGTGGAAACGGGGGCAAACGGGGGCGACGCTGACATACTGTCATGGTAGCCCATTGCCCATGAACCCTGCCTTTCCAGCCGCCATGTCCGACTCCCGCCATCTCTACCTGCCCGACGAATCCGCCACCGAAAACCTGGCCGCCCGGATGGCTCCGCTGGTCGCCACGGGGGGCCGCATCCACCTCCACGGCGACCTCGGCGCGGGCAAAACCAGCTTCGCCCGGGCACTGTTGCGAGGAGTCGGCGTTACAGGTCGAATCAAAAGTCCGACGTTCACGCTAGTTGAACCTTACAAAGTTTCGAACTTATACTGCTATCACTTTGATTTTTATCGTTTTACCGATCCACGCGAGTGGCTCGACGCCGGATTCCGGGATGCCCTGCGCGATGACGCCCTCGTGCTCATCGAATGGGCGGAACGCGCAGGCGGCGCGCTCCCGGTCCCGGACCTGGACATTGCGCTGTCTTATGAAGGCGCAGGACGCGGGGTGACGCTCAATGCCCACACCGCAAAAGGGCAGGCATGGCTGAACACACTTTTTCCCGACGCGATGGGCTAGAACCCGATCCCGACCATCCGGCGGCCGGCTCCCCCGCCGTGTCCTACGCCCAGGCCCAGGGAGTGCTGGCGCCGCGCGGCATCTCCCGCCGGCGGCTGGTGGCCGGCCTGGCCGCCACGCTGGTGGTGCCCCTGGTCCCGACGGCCAGCCGGGCCGCCGAACTGGTGGCGGTGCGCCTGTGGCCCGCCCCCGACTACACCCGGCTGACGCTGGAACTGGATACCGAACTCAAGACCGAGCATTTCGTGCTGAACAATCCGGACCGGGTGGTCCTGGATATCGAAGGCGTCGAAATGAACGCCACCTTGCGCGACCTGGTATCCAAGGTCCGGCCGGACGACCCCTACATCGCCAGCCTGCGCGTGGGACAGAACCGCCCGAACGTCGTACGGCTGGTGCTCGACCTGAAGCAGGAAACCATTCCCCAGGTCTTCAGCCTCAAGCCCGTGGGCGAGTACAAGCACCGCCTCGTGCTCGACCTGTATCCCAAGGCGGCCCAGGATCCCCTGCTCGCGCTGGCGAACAAGGGCGGCGACGACCCGATGGCGCAGATCCTGGACAACCTGCAATCCGAGCGCGACAACATCCCCGCGCCCGGCACCGGCGCGAGCGCCAACGGCGCGCCCATCCCGGAAGCGGCGCCCGAGGCGCCCGCCATCCGCCGCCGCTCCGATCCCGCGCAGGCCGTCGCGCGCATGATCACGGTGGCGCTGGACCCCGGCCACGGCGGCGAGGACCCGGGCGCCATCGGACGCGGCGGCACGCGGGAAAAAGACGTCGTGCTGAGGATCGCCCGCGGCCTCAAGGCCATGATCGACCAGCAACCCAACATGCGCGCCATGCTTACCCGCGACGGCGACTACTTCGTGCCGCTGCACGTGCGCGTCGCCAAGGCTCGGCGCGTGCAGGCGGACCTGTTCGTCTCGGTGCACGCCGACGCCTGGATCAAGCCGGACGCACGCGGTTCGTCGGTGTTCGCGCTATCGGAAAGCGGGGCCAGCAGCAGCGCGGCGCGCTGGCTGGCGGCCAAGGAAAACGCCTCGGACCTGATCGGCGGCGTCAACATCGGCTCGCACGACAAGCAGATCGCCCGCGTGCTGCTGGACCTGTCGACCACGGCCCAGATCAACGATTCGCTCAAGCTCGGCCGCGCGGTGCTGGACGAACTGTCCAACATCAACCGCCTGCACAAGCCACGCGTCGAACAGGCCGGCTTCGCCGTGCTGAAAGCGCCCGACATCCCGTCCATCCTGGTCGAGACCGCGTTCATCAGCAATCCGGAAGAGGAAAAACGCCTGTCGGACGTGTCCTACCAGAGCAGCATGGCCACCGCCATCATGCAGGGCATCCAGCGCTATTTCGCGAAGAACCCGCCGCTGTCGAAGAACAAACTGACGTAGAGCCCCCCCCTACGCGCTTCGCGCGCCCCCCAGGGGGCGATGCGGGTGGACCGGCGGAGCCGGATCCACCGCATCCTGGGTCTGGGTGGGGATATCTCGGTGCGGAGCACCGCGTTCTTGCTTTGATCCTGGGCGCCGCGGATCCGGCTTTGCCGGTCCGCCAGCGCCGCCCCATTGAGGGGAAGCGGCCAAAGGCCGCCTGGGGGTGGGGGTTTTTACAAGAAAACGGCCTCGTGTGAGGCCGTTTCGTTTTTCAGGCGCGTTTCGATCGCAGCCCGCCTATCAACTTCCATAGGCCGCCCAGTACGACCGGGACGATGGCGGCGGCCAGGCCTATCAGGACGATGGTGTTCAGGTGTTCGCGCACCAGGGGCAGGTTGCCGAAGAAGTAGCCGGCCAGGACGAGCAAGAGCACCCACAGCAGCGCGCCGATGATGTTGAAGAACTGGAAGCGGGCGACGGTCATGTAGCCGACGCCGGCGACGAAGGGCGCGAAAGTCCGGACCACGGGCAGGAAACGGGCGATGATCAGGGTCTTGCCACCGTGTTTCTCGTAGAAGGCGTGGGTCCTGATCAGGGCCGCGCGGTCCAGGAAACGGATGTTCTGCGAGAAGACGCGGGGACCGATGTAGCGGCCCACGTAGTAGTTGACGGTGTTGCCCGTGACCGCCGCGATGAGCAGCAGCACGATCAGCAGCCCGGGGTGCATGCTGCCGGTGGCGGCGAAGGCGCCGGCGATGAACAGCAGCGAGTCGCCCGGCAGGAAGGGCAGGACGACCAGACCGGTCTCGGCGAAGACGATCAGGAACAGGATGAGGTAGATCCAGGCGCCATAGTGCGCGACCCACACGCCCAGGGTCTGGTCGATATGGATCAACATCTGAAGGAATTCGAGCATGGGAAGCCGGAGGTAAGGGACGAGGAAAAAGGCGAGCGGGCACTATAGCCGACGCAGGGGCTTGCGCGTATGTCAAAGCATGACCGGATCCCTGCTGCCCGGGAGGGGCCACTATAATCCGGCCATGTCCGAACGTCGCCCCATCGCCCAGCTTCCCGACCTCCTGATCAGCCAGATCGCGGCGGGTGAAGTCATCGAACGCCCTGCCTCGGTCCTCAAGGAACTGATGGAGAACGCCATCGACGCCGGGGCGCGCGCGGTCGACGTGCGGCTCGAAGGCGGCGGCATCCGGCGGATCGCCGTCAGCGACGACGGCGGCGGCATTCCCCCCGATGAACTGCCCCTGGCCATCGCCCGCCACGCCACCAGCAAGATCCGGTCGCTGAACGAGCTGGAGTCGGTGGCTTCGATGGGATTCCGCGGCGAAGCCCTGGCCTCGATCGCTTCCGTCGCCCGGCTCACCCTGATTTCGCGCACGGCCAGCGCCGACAACGCCTGGCAATGGGAAGACGGCCAGGTCTCCCCTGCCTCGGGCCCGCCGGGCACGACAGTGGACGTGCGCCAGTTGTTCGACCTGGTGCCGGCCCGGCGCAAGTTCCTGAAATCGGAAGCGACGGAATTCGGCCATTGCGTGGAGGCCTTCCAGCGCATCGCGCTCGCGCACTGCCATATCGCCTTCCGCCTGTTCCACCATGACCGGGCCTACCAGCAGCACCTGCCCGCCGATCCGGTGCGCCGCATCCACGACGTGCTGGGCGCGGAGTTCGGCCAGGGCGGCCTGCCGGTACAGGTCGACGCCGGCGCGATCCGGCTGCATGGCGTCGTCTCGCGCCCCACGGCCTCGCGCGCCCGCGCCGACCGCCAGTACCTGTACGTCAACGGCCGCTTCGTGCGCGACCGCACGGTCAGCCATGCGATGCGCGCCTCCTACGCGGACGTGCTGCACGGCGACCGCCAGCCCGCCTATGTGCTGTTCCTGGACCTGGACCCGGCGGCGGTCGATGTCAACGTGCATCCGGCCAAGCACGAGGTGCGTTTCCGCGAAAGCGGCGCGGTGCATCGCTTCGTGACGCAGACCATCGGCCAGACCCTGGCCCATGCCGCGGGAGCGGCTCCCGGCATGGATGCCGCCGACGCGCCGCCGTCCGACGCGGTCCTGGCCGGCGGCATGCTTCATCCGGCCGCCCCCGGCCACCTCGACGGTCCGGACGCCCTGCCGGCATCTTCGTCCGAACCGGGCTTCGCGCGCCCCGTGGCGCCCGCGCTGGCATCGTCCTCGCAGTTGCCGTTCAGGCTGCAGGATGCCCCGCCCGCCTACCGGCCCGAATCGGGCGCGCGCATCCTCGCCCTGCACGAGCCCCTGGCGCCCGCGCCACTGCCCGCCTCGCCCAGCGCCGCCGGCATGGCCCGGGTCCTGGCCGACGGCCAGCCCCGCCCGCTGCCCAACGGCGCCGAACTGCCGCTGGGCATGGCGATCGCGCAGTTGCACGGGATCTATGTGCTGGCCCAGAACGCGCACGGGCTGGTCGTGATCGACATGCACGCGGCCCACGAACGCATCGTGTACGAGCAGTTGAAGAACGCGCTGGACGCGCGCGAGATGCCGCGGCAGAACCTGCTGGTGCCGGTCGTGTTCCGGGCTTCCGAAAGCGACGTCGCGCTGGTCGAGGAACAACAGGAAGCGCTGTCCGGCCTCGGCTTCGAACTGCGGCCGGCCGGGCCGGCCTCGGTCGCCGTGCGCGCCGTTCCCGCGCCGCTGGCCCAGGCCGACATCGAGACCCTGGCGCGCGAGGTGCTGCGCGATTTCGCCGAGGTGGGCGCGTCGCGCCTGCTGACCGAGCAGCGCAACGAACTGCTGGCGACCATGGCTTGCCATGGCGCGGTGCGCGCCAACCGCCGGCTCAACCATGACGAGATGAACGGCCTGCTGCGGCAGATGGAAGCGACCGAACGCGCCGACCAGTGCAATCACGGCCGCCCGACCTGGGTGCAGCTCAGCGTAGGCGATCTGGACCGCCTGTTCCTGCGCGGGCGCTGAGCCCCTGCCCCGATGACCGACCGCAGCCCCTCCCCCATCCTGTGCCTGATGGGCCCCACCGCCGCCGGCAAGAGCGCGGCCACGCTGGCGCTGGCCGACCGCTGGCCGCTCGAGATCGTCAACGTCGACTCCGCCACCATCTATCGCGGCATGGACATCGGCACGGCCAAGCCCAACCCTGAGGAACGCCGGCGCGTGCCGCAGCACCTGCTGGACATCCGCGATCCGGCTGAAACGTTCTCGGCCGGCCAGTTTCGCGCCGAGACCCTGCGCCTGATCGCGGACATCCGCGGCCGGCGCCGTATTCCGCTGCTGGCCGGCGGCACCATGATGTATTTCAAGGCGCTGCGCGAGGGCCTGGACAACCTGCCGCAGGCGGATGCCGTCCTGCGCGCGCGGTTGAACGCCCGCGCCGCCGATATCGGCTGGCCCGCCATGCACGCCGAACTGGCGCGCCTCGATCCCGCCACCGCCGCGCGACTCTCGCCCAACGACAGCCAGCGCATCCAGCGCGCGCTGGAGATCCATGCGCTGACCGGCCAGCCCATGTCGGCCCTGTTGACCGGCCAGGCCGCGCCCGGCGACACCGGACTGCACTACGTCAATCTCAGCCTGGAGCCCTCGGAACGGGCCGGCCTGCATGCCCGGATCGAGCAGCGCTTCGACGCCATGCTCGAAGCCGGCCTGGTCGACGAGGTGCGCCGCCTGCGGGCGCGCGGCGACCTGGGTCCCGACCTGCCGTCCATACGATGCGTGGGTTATCGCCAGGTCTGGAGCTATCTGGCCGGGGAAACCCACGGCGCCGAGATGCGGGGCCAGGCCATCGCCGCCACCCGGCAACTGGCCAAGCGCCAGATCACCTGGCTGCGCGCGCTGCCCGGCCGGTTGGTGGTGGATTGCCTGGCGCAGGACAGCACGGCGCGCGTGGTCGACGCCGCGGCCGCCATGCTGGACGCGGCGCTCGAAGCCACGGGCGACCCGGACTGACGGCGCACCCGCGCCACGCCACGCCCGCCGCGGCGTGCGCCGGGCCGCCGGCCCTGCTATGCTGGATGCGTGCGCGGCCCGTTGCCGCGCTTTGCGCTTTCGAAGACAAGATTCATGAACAGGTACTGGAGCCGCGTCGCTCAGCAACTGACGCCCTATGTCCCCGGTGAACAGCCGCAGATAGACGGACTCGTCAAACTCAACACGAACGAGAATCCCTATCCACCCTCGCCGCGCGCCCTGGAGGCCATCCGCCAGGCCACCAACGAGACATTGCGCCGCTATCCCGATCCCGACGCCAATGTATTCAAGGCGGCGGTGGCGCGCTTCCACGGCGTGCCGGCCGACCACGTCTTCGTCGGCAACAGCTCGGACGAAGTGCTGGCCCACGTCTTCGTCGGCCTGCTCAAACACGACCTGCCGCTGCTGTTCCCCGACGTCACCTACAGCTTCTACCCTGTCTATTGCGGCCTGTACGGCATCGACTACCTCACCGTGCCGCTGGCCGACGACCTGTCCCTGCGCGTACAGGACTACGGCCAGCCGAACGGCGGAATCATCTTCCCCAACCCGAACGCCCCCACCGGCCGCCTGCTGCCCCTGGCGGACATCGAGACGCTGCTGAAGGCGAATCCGGATTCGGTCGTCGTGGTGGATGAAGCCTACGTCGATTTCGGCGGCACGTCGGCCGTCCCGCTGGTGGCGGCCCATCCCAACCTGCTGGTGGTGCAGACACTGTCGAAGGCGCGCTCGCTGGCGGGCCTGCGGGTCGGCTATGCCATCGGCCAGCCCCACCTGATCGAGGGGCTGGAACGGGTCAAGAGCAGCTTCAACTCCTATCCGCTCGACCGCCTGGCCATGGCCGGCGCGACCGCGGCCATGGAAGACACCGCCTATTTCGACCGTACCCGCCAGGCCGTCATGGCCTCGCGCGCGCGCCTGGTCGGCAAGCTGGAAGAGCTGGGTTTCGAGGTGCTGCCGTCGGCCGCCAACTTCGTCTTCGCCCGCCATCCCGGGCACGATGGCGCCGCCCTGCTGAAGGCGCTGCGCGACCGCAAGGTGCTGGTGCGGCATTTCAAGCAGCCGCGCATCGACCAGTACCTGCGCATCACGGTCGGCACCGACGCCGAATGCGATGCGCTGCTAGGCGCGCTGAAAGAGATAGTGTCCCCCCCTGCGCGCTGACGCGCCAGCGCAGCCCACCCCCTGCGCCCTTCGGGCGCCCCCTCAAGGGGGCGATGCGAGCGGACTGGCAAAGCCAGATCCGCCGCACCCTGGGTCTTTACACCACTTCGGTTTGAGGCGAGCCGGGTTGCTGGTCGACGATTTCGCCCAGGCGGTAGACGGTTTCGCCTTGTTCGCGCAACGTCGCGGCCACGGCGTCGGCTTCGGCGGCGGAAACCACCACCACCATGCCGATGCCGCAGTTGAAGACGCGGTGCATCTCGACGTCGGCCACCTGGCCTTCGCGCTGCAGCCACGTGAACAGCTCGGGCATCTTCCACGCATCGCGATGCAGGCGCGCGGCCAGGCCGGGGCGCAGGATGCGCGGCACGTTGTCCAGCAGGCCGCCGCCCGTGATGTGGGCCAGGCCCTTGATCTCGTGCTTGGCGATGGCCGTCAGCACCTGCTTGACATAGATGCGCGTGGGCGCCATGACGACGTCGCGCAGCGGCTGGCCGTGGAAGTCCTGGTCAGGCGTGGCGCCGGCGCGTTCGATGATCTTGCGCACCAGCGAATAACCGTTGGAGTGCGCCCCGCTGGAGGCCAGGCCCAGCACGGCGTCGCCGGGCTGGATGCGGCTGCCGTCGATGGCCTGCGATTTCTCGACCGCGCCGACCGCGAAGCCCGCCAGGTCGTATTCGCCGTCGGGGTACATGCCGGGCATCTCGGCGGTCTCGCCGCCGATCAGCGCGCAGCCGGCCAGCTCGCAGCCCTGGGCGATGCCGCCGACGACCGTGGCCGCCGTGTCCACCGACAGGCGGCCGCAGGCGAAGTAATCGAGGAAGAACAGCGGCTCGGCGCCCTGCACCAGGATGTCGTTCACGCTCATGGCCACCAGGTCGACGCCGACGGTGTCGTGCTTGTTCCACGAGAACGCCAGGCGCAGCTTGGTGCCCACGCCGTCGGTGCCCGACACCAGCACGGGCTCCCGGTACTTCTTGGGCACCTCGAACAGGGCCCCGAATCCGCCAATGCCGGCCAGCACTCCTTCGCGCATGGTGCGCTTGGCGAGGGGCTTGATGCGCTCGACCAGGGCATCGCCCGCATCGATGTCGACGCCCGCATCGCGGTAGGTTAGAGAGGAAGCGCTGGGTTGTTGTGCGGACATGGGATGGACCGAAAAGTGGATGGGCGCGGGCCCTCGCGGCAAAAAACCAGCCGGGAGCGCCTGAAAGCTATAATTTTACGATGATTGGTATTCCCATGCAGCGGACAGGGATTTACATCGGGCCAACGCCCGGTGGCACCCGCCGCGCCCCGCGTTCCTTTTCTGCCTGCGCAGCCTTGCCCGGCCCGACCTGTCGCCCCCCAACGCCATGATCGTCCGACGCTGCGGGTCTCTTAGCCGCCTCCCATGAAGCAGTTGCTACTCGACGTTCTTGCCGCGCCGGCTCCGTCCCTGGAAAACTATGTCGCGGGCCCCAATATCGAGGCCCTGGCGACCCTGCGCGCCCTGGCACCTGGCCGGGCCGTCTACCTCTGGGGACCGGCCGGGTGCGGCCGCACCCATCTCCTGCGTGCCCTGTCCGATCGGCCCGGCGCGGTCTACCTGGACAGCCACAGCCCCGTCTCGGCCTACCGGCGCACCGCCCAGCCCGACGAGTCCGACGCCCGCCCCGCGCTGATCGCCATCGACGACCTGCACCTCCTGGACGAACCCCGGCTGGCCTGCGTATTCTCGCTGTACAACCGCTGGCGCGAGACGTCGGCCACCGACATCGCCCTGTCGCTGATCGTGGCCGGCGAGCGCGCCCCGGGCCAGCTCGAGATCCGCGAGGACCTGCGCACCCGGCTGGGCTGGGACCTGGTCTTCCGGCTGGAGGTCCTGTCGGACGCCGAAAAGACCGACGCCCTGATCCGCCAGGCCGCCAGCCGCGGGCTGCAGCTCGCGCCCGAGGTGGTGAACTGGATTCTTACCCACTACGAGCGGGACATGCGCCAGCTGTCCGCCCTGCTCGATGCGCTGGACCGCTATTCACTGGCGGCCAAACGTCCGATCACGCTGCCGCTGTTACGCGCCATGTTGGCCGAACAGCCCCAACCGCCCTCCATTCAGTCGTATTCTTCGTTGTCATGATCCCAACCCAAGCGCCGCCCGCCCGCCTCGCCCTGTTCGACCTGGACCACACCCTGCTGCCGCTCGACAGCGACTACCGGTGGGCCGATTTTCTCGCCCGCGCCGGCCACGTCGGCGATCCGGCCACCGCCTGCGCCCGCAACGAGGAGCTGATGCGGCGCTACGACGCCGGCAAGCTGACCGCGGCGGAGTCGGCCGAATTCATGCTGGGCCTCCTGGCCGGCAATACTCCCTACGATCTCGCCCGCTGGCACGAGGACTTCATGGCCCAGGTGATACGCCCGGCCATCTCCGCCCAGGCCATCGCCTTGGTGCGCGAGCACCTGGAGGCGGGCGACCTGTGCGCCATCGCCACCTCGACCAACACCTTCGTGACCGCGCCCATCGCGCGCGCGTTCGGCATACCCGTGCTGCTGGGCACCGAGCCGGAATACACCGCCGGCCGCTACACCGGCCGCATCGACGGCATAGCCTGCTTCCGCGAAGGCAAGGTGGCGCGCGTCAACCAATGGCTGGCCGGGCTCGGCTGGCAACTGTCCGACTTCCGGCAGTCTTTCTTCTATAGCGACTCGATGAACGACGTCCCCCTGCTTGAAGCGGTGACCGACCCGATCGCCGCCAACCCCTCCGCCGCGCTGCGCGAACTGGCGCGCGAACGGGGCTGGCGCATCACGGACCTGTTCGCATGATCAAAAAGCTCATCAGCAAGCTTTTCACCCCCCGCGCGGCGCGCCCCATCCTGAGCGTCAAGCGGCATGCGCCCCTGCGCGTGCCCCAGGCCAAGCACGGCATCGACCGCCGGCTGGTCTCGCGCCATGCGATCAAAGTCTGCGACGTACTGCACGAGAACGGCTTCGAGGCCTACATCGTCGGCGGCGCCGTGCGCGACCTGATCGTGGGCGCCCAGCCCAAGGACTTCGACGTGGCCACCAACGCCACGCCGGAACAGATACAGCCGCTGTTCCGCCGCGCCCGCATCATCGGCCGCCGTTTCCGCCTGGTGCACGTGGTGTTCGGCCAGGAGATCATCGAGACCTCCACCTTCCGCGCCTCGGGGTCGGACGAACAGACCACCGACGAACACGGCCGCATCCTGCGCGACAACGTCTTCGGCACGCTGGAGGAAGACGCCGCGCGGCGGGACTTCACGCTGAACGCGCTGTACTACGACCCGGCCACCGAGATCGTCATCGACTACCACGACGGCGTGGCCGACCTGAAGAAGAAAACCGTCAGCATCATCGGCGACGCGTCCAAGCGCTACCGCGAGGACCCGGTCCGCATGCTGCGCGGCATGCGCTTCGCCGCCAAGCTGGGCTTCACCATCGCCCCGGCCACGCTCTCGCCCATACGCGAGATGGCCCACCTGATCGAGAACGTGCCCGCGTCGCGGCTGTTCGACGAGATGCTGAAGATGCTGACCTGCGGCCACGCGCTGGACTGCCTGCGCCGGCTGCGCGCCGAGGGCCTGCACAAAGGCCTGCTGCCGCTGCTGGACGTGGTGCTGGAACAGCCGGGCGGCGAACGCTTCGTGCAACTGGCCCTGGAGCGCACCGACGTGCGCGTGCGCGGCGGCAAATCGGTCAGCCCCAGCTTCCTGTTCGCCGCGCTGCTGTGGCAGCAGGTCAACCATCGCTGGCAGCAGTACCGCGCGGACGGCGAGCTGCCCATGCCCGCCCTGGGCATGGCCGTGGACTCCGTGCTTGACGACCAGACCGAGAAACTGGCCATCCAGCGCCGCTTCGTCTCCGACATGCGCGAGATCTGGTTCATGCAGCCGCGCTTCGAACGGCGGCAGAGCAAGGGCGCCTGGCGCATGCTCGAACAGCCGCGCTTCCGCGCCGCCTGCGATTTCCTTCAATTGCGCGCGGCCGCCGGCGAGGTCGACAGCACCCTGGCGCAATGGTGGATGGACCTGGCCGACGCCAACGATTCGGCGCGCGCCGACATGCTGGAAGAACTGGCCCGCCAGCCGCGCGCGGCCGCTGACGCGCCGGCCCGCAAGCGCCGCCGCCGCAGTGGCCGGTCGCGCCAGGAAGGCCCGGCCGGCAGCGGCCCGGAAGGCGGCACGCCGGAAGCCGGATGAACACCCCCGCGTGGCGGATGGCCTGGGTGGGACTGGGCGCCAACCTGGGCGATCCGGCGGCCACGCTGCGCGAGGCGCTGGCCGCGCTGGCCGCCCATCCCCAGGTGCGGCAGGACGCGCTGTCGCGCTTCTACCGCACCGCGCCGGTCGACTCCAGCGGCCCGGACTACGTCAACGCCGTCGTGCGCCTGCGCACCACGCTGCCCCCGCTGGAGTTGCTGGACCTGCTCCAGGACATCGAACGGCGCCACGGCCGCGAACGCCCCTACCGCAATGCCCCGCGCACGCTGGACCTGGACCTGCTGGCCTACGATGGCCAGCGCCTGGATACCCCGCGGCTGATCCTGCCCCATCCCCGCATGCACCAGCGCGCTTTCGTGCTGCGCCCCCTGTCGGACATCGATCCGGACATGGCGCTGCCGCAGGGGCGGGTGGACCGCCTGCTGAGAGCCTGCGCGGACCAGACGGTCTTGCCGTTGGACTAGGCCGTATTTCCTTGTTACGCGCGGCCGCCCGCCCGCGGCCACCGCCGGCGGGCGGCACGCGCTATCCTGGAGCCTGGGGCAATCAACCGCGTCTCCGCCATGAACCCGACCCCGATCTTCCCGCTCAGCCGGGCCCTCTATCCCGAGGGCGTGCTGCACCTTCGCATCTTCGAGATCCGCTACCTCGACATGATCAAGCAGTGCATCGCCGACCAGACCTCGTTCGGCGTCGTGCCGCTCTTGGCCGGCCACGAAGTCCGCACGCCCGAAGGCAAGGAAATCCTGGCCGACTTCGGCACCATGGCCAGGATCGAACAGTGGGATGCGCCCATGCCGGGCCTGCTGCAACTGCGCTGCGTGGGCACGACACGTTTTCGCCTGGTCTCCAGCGAACAGCGCAAGTACGGCCTCTGGACCGGACAGGTCGAGCCGCTGGCCGACGACCCCGTGCTCCCCATCCCGGATTTCCTGCAGCCCGCGGCCAATACGCTGGGCCGCCTGATCGCCGATATCCAGCAGCGCCAGGCTCCAGGCGCCGACCTGCCCATCGCGCCCCCTTTCCGGCTGGACGAATGCGGATGGGTAGCGAATCGCTGGGCGGAAATGCTGCCGCTGTTGCCGCCGCAACAACGGCACCTGCTGGCCGACGACGATCCTGAAAGCCGCCTGGACCAGATCCAGGACATCCTGAAGCGACGCGGGCTGCTGGCCGGCTAGTGTGCGGGCCCCCGGGGACTCAGCCCGCCACGACGTCCATCGCGGGCTCGATGCCCCGCCTGCGCATCGCCGCCTCCAACCCGGCGCGCACCCGCGGCCATTCCTCGTCGAGGATGCTGTACATGGCCGAATGCCGCCTGCGCCCGTCGGGCATGATGCGATCGTTGCGCAGGATGCCTTCCAGCCGGGCGCCCAGCCGTTCGATGGCGCGGCGGGACTGCTGGTTCAGTTCGTCGGTCTGCAACTGTACGCGCTGGCAGCCCAGCCCTTCGAACGCGTGGCGCAGCATCAGGTACTTGGCCTCGGTGTTGACGAAGGTCCGCTGCCACGAACCGCCTATCCAGGTGTAGCCGATCTCCAGCTTGCGATGCGCGGGCTCGATGCGGCAATAGCGGGTCGCGCCGACCACCCGGCCATCCTCGCGCAAGGTGGTGGCGAAGGGCATGGACTCGCCTATGCCGCGGGCGTGCAGCGCGGCCTCGATGTAGGCCTCGGCCACGGCCGGCTCGGCGGGGATCTGGGTATAGATGGTGCGCCACGCGTCCTGGTCCCGCGCCGCCGCCACCAGCGCCGCGGCATCCTCGCGCGCCAGGGGCCGCAGCACGACCAGGTTGCCGATCAATGAGTACCGCGACATCGCCCTGCCCGCCTTTGCGTGAACCGTGGACCTCGCATTGTAGACAGGTGCCCCGCCCGAGCGGTCATTCCGCGGCCAGCCTGTCGAGCAGGTCGATGAGCCGCTGCGTGGCGGGCGTGAGCGGCCCATGGGGGTAGGTGATGCCGAGCTGGCGTGTCATGGTCGTCTCCTTCAGCGGGACCTCTCGCAGCATGCCCCGCGTCTTCGGGTGCTCCAGCGTCAATCGCGACAGGAAACACAGCAGGTCCGTGGAGCCGATCAGGTCGTGGATGGACGGCAGGGAGTTGGTTTCGATGTGCGGCGTGGGCTTGGGCAGGCCGCGCGCCGCGAAGGCGCTGTCCAGCCATTTCCGGCTGGACACGGGCGGCGTGGGCAATATCCAGTGGTAGCCCTCGAGGTCGCGCAGGCGAAGCGCGCGCAATTCGAAGATGGGGTGCTCCTGGCGCGCGGCGACCACCACGGTATCGTCGATGAAGCCGCGACAGGCGAACTCGCTGTCGTTCTCGATCACGCCCACGATCATGTCCAGGCGCTCTTCGCGTATCTGCTCCTTCAGGAAGTAGCTGGTCCCGATCATGATTTCCAGCGATACCTTGGGCAGGTGCCGCAGCGCCAGGTTACAGAGCCTGGGCAGCAGATAGTCGGCGGTGATGGGGCCGCAGCCCACGCGCACCTTGCCCGCCGAGCCCGCCACGAAATCCTTCATGTCGCTCAGGGTGCGGTCGTTGGTCTCGCGGATTTTCTTCGCCCGCAGGTAGAACTCCTTGCCGACCGCGGTCAGCGCCAGGCCCCGGCCCTTGCGCTCGAACAAATCCGCGCCCAGCTCTTCCTCCAGCCGCTGCACGCACTTGGTCAGCGCCGGCTGGCTGCGGTGCAGGGCCTCGGACGCCTGGCCCAGGTGGCCCAGTTCGGCGATGACCTCGAAGTAGCGAAGATCCCGGATCTCGATGTTCAAACCATTCCCCGCAGGAATCGATCCATCAAAATTATCGAATAGATATTCATATTACGCTCGGATGTAATGGCGCGAAAGCTCAGCCCGAGCCGCATCGAGAAGCGCCCCATGCCCCCTACCGTTTTCGTCACCGACACCACCCTGAGCCCGGCCGGACGGCGGGTCCTCGATCAGGCGGGGTGCCGCGTCCTGTTCATGACCCGCGCCGGCAGCGTCGAGGAAGTCGAGGCCGTGCTGGCGCGCGAATCCGTGGACGCGGTGATATCGCGCACCGTCGATCTGCCGGCCGGCGCGATCGCGGCCTGCCCCACGCTGAAGGTCGTGTCCAAGCATGGCGTGGGTGTGAGCAACATCGACGTGCCGGCCTGCACGTCACGCGGCATCCCGGTGATGGTGACGCCCGGCGCCAATGCCCGGTCGGTGGCCGAACTGGCGCTGGGCCTGATGCTGGCGGCCGCGCGCGGCATCGCGCACATGGACGCCGAGATGCGCGCCGGGCGCTGGACCCGGCTGCGGACCGGCATCGAGTTGCGCGGCCGGACCCTGGGCCTGGTCGGATACGGGCAGGTCGCCCGCCTGGTCGCCGCCTACGGGTCGGCCCTGGGCATGCGCGTGCTGGCCTACGACCCGCATGTCCGGCCGGCACCGGGGGACGCCACCGAAATGCGATCCGATCTGGAAGGACTCCTGCGGGCATCGGACGTGCTCAGCCTGCATGTTCCGCTGACCCCGGCGACGCGCGCCCTCATCGGCGCCGAGCAACTGGCCCTGCTTCCCGAGGGCGCGATCCTGGTCAACACGGCGCGCGGCGAAGTCGTGGACGAGACGGCCCTGGCGGACGTGCTGGTCCACGGCCGCCTGCACGCCGCCGGCCTGGACACCCTGGCCGTCGAACCGATGACGCGGGACAACCCGCTGCGGCGCCTGCCCAACGTGGTGCTGACGCCCCACGTCGGCGCCTCGACCCAGGCGGCGCTGGCCGCCATGGCGCAGGGCGCGGCACGCAACGTCCTGGACTACCTCAGCCGGGGCATCCTGCCCGAGGGCTGCGTCGTGAACATCGACGATCTGTCGAACATCCACCAAGGAGACAAGCATGTCCGGCAATAAGACCTGGCCGCCCGGCTACGGCATCGAGGAAATGCCGCGCCACCTGGACCCGGAGCTGATCGCCCGCTTTTCCGGCGTTCCGGTCGCCGTGGCCGGCGACTGCATGGGACGCTCGCTGGGCGCCATGGGCCTGAAGGCCTATCACGAGAACCTGCGCCTGGGCCTCTGCGGTCCCGCGCTGACCGTGCAGGTGCGCCCCGGCGACAACCTGATGATCCACAAGGCCCTGATGATGGCCCGGCCCGGCGACATCATCGTGGTCGACGGCGGCGGCGACCTGACCCAGGCCTTGATCGGCGGCCTGATGCGCACGACTGCCCTGGCCCGCCGGATCGGCGGCTTCGTCATCGACGGCGCCATCCGCGACCTGGTCGAGTGGGCGGACGGACGCCTGCCCGTGTATGCCCGGGGACATACCCATCGCGGTCCCAGCAAGGAAGGCCCGGGCCGCATTAACGTCCCCATCGCCTGCGCCGGCCTGTCGGTCCTGCCCGGCGACCTGGTCATGGGCGACGCCGACGGGGTCATCAGTGTTCCCGCCCACGAAGTGGAGGCGCTGCTGCCTCGCGTGCAGGCGCATCTGCGGCGCGAAGAGGCCATCCGGCACGCCAACGAGCATGGCACCTCGGATCCCGAACGATTCGACGCCGTCCTGCGAGCCAAGGGCCTGCCCGTGTAGCGCCGGCCTTTCCCATCCGAACAATACGAGGAGACAAACATGAACCGCTATCGACAACACGCCGCCGCGACCACCCTGGCCCTGTGCGCGCTG
Organism: Pigmentiphaga sp. MLSB6-MA01; assembly: GCF_058793475.1. Lineage (NCBI taxonomy): Bacteria > Pseudomonadati > Pseudomonadota > Betaproteobacteria > Burkholderiales > Alcaligenaceae > Pigmentiphaga > Pigmentiphaga sp. MLSB6-MA01. The sequence continues at coordinate 150,914 of NZ_JBXAFV010000004.1, forward strand.
GCGGCGGGATCCGCCGCGCACGCCGCCGACGCCTACCCCAACCAACTCCTGAAGCTGCTCGTGCCCTTCCCGCCTGGCGGCGGCACCGACACCATGGCCCGCTTCGTCGCCGCCGCCCTGACGGAAAAATACAAGTGGAACGTCATCGTGGAGAACCGCCCCGGCGCCGGTGGCATGGTCGGCCTGGGCGCGCTGGCGCGAGCGCCCGCCAACGGCTACAACCTGGCCCTGGGGCAGACCTCCAACCTGTCCATCAATCCCTACCTGTACGCCAACGTTTCCTACAACGTCGCCAAGGACTTCGCCCCCGTCGTATCGGTGGCATCCCAGCCCATGGTCCTGGTGGTCAGCGCCGACAGGCCGTACAAATCGGTGGCCGACCTGGTGAAGTTCGCCAAGGCGCATCCCGGCAAGCTGTCGGTGGGCAACGCCGGCACCGGCACGGTGGGCGACATCACCGGCCGCTACTTCGCCCACGAGGCCGGCATCGACGTCCTGCACGTGCCCTACAAGGGCGCGGCGCCCGCCATGAACGACCTGCTGGGCGGCCAGGTGGACATCTTCTTCGCCTCGACGCCCGCGGCCATGTCCCAGGTCGACAACCCCAAGGTGCGGATGCTGGCCATCACCACGCTCAAGCCCATCCCGCAGTTGCCCAATGTCCCGCCGCTGGCCGATACCCTGCCGGGCTTCGAGGCCGCCTCCAAGACCGGCCTGCTGATGCCGGCCGGCACGCCGCAGGCCGCCATCGACGCCGTCAACAAGGCGGTGAACGAGGTGCTCAAGAGCCAGGACCTGCAACGCAAGATCATGGACGAAGGCAACGTGGTGCTGGGAGGAACTGTGCAGGAATTCACCGACACCATCGCCGGCGATTCCGCCAAATGGTCCGGGATCATCAAGGACGCCAACATCCAGATCAAGTGACACACCCATGAGCAAGCCCCTGCAATCCCTGCGCGTCCTCGACCTGACCAACGTGCTGGCGGGACCGTTCTGCTGCCAGCAGCTGGCGCTGATGGGCGCGGACGTCATCAAGGTGGAGGTGCCCGGTTCCGGCGACCTCGCCCGCCAGCTCGGGGCCGACCCCGGGCTCAACCGGCGCGGCATGGGCCTGTCCTTCCTGGCCCAGAACGCGGGCAAGCGCTCGATCACCGTCAACCTGAAGCACCGGCGGGGCAAGGAGGCCTTCCTGCGGCTGGTGGCGACCGCCGACGTCGTGGTGGAGAACTTTCGCCCCGGCGTCATGGACCGCCTGGGCCTGGGCTACGAGGTCCTGCGCCGCCACCGGCCGCGCCTGGTCTATTGCGCCATCTCCGGCTTCGGACAGGACGGCCCGCTGAGCGCCCTGCCCGCCTACGACCAGATCATCCAGGGCATGTCCGGCACGATGAGCATCACGGGCGACGCGCGCACCGCGCCCTATCGCGTCGGCTACCCCATCGGCGACACCATAGGCGGCATGACGGCGGCCTTCGCGATCGCCGCCGAGCTGGCCGACCGCACCCGCACCGAGGCGCGCTTCATCGACGTATCCATGCTGGAGTCGGTCATCTCGACCATGGGATGGGTGGTGTCCAACTACCTGAACACCGGGCACCGGCCCCGCCCGCTGGGCAACGAGAACTTCACCGCCAGCCCCTCGGGCACCTTCAGGACGGGCCGTGGACTGCTGAACATCGCCGCCAACAAGCAGGAACAATTCGAGGCCCTGTGCCAGGCCGTGGGCCGGCCCGAACTGGCGCGCGACAGCCGCTACGCCGACCGGCAGGCGCGCCTGGCCCATCGCGATCAACTCAAGGCGGAGCTGGAACAGGCCCTGGCCGCCCGCCCGGCGGACGACTGGTGGCCCCTGCTGGCCGAGCGGGGCATACCCGCCGGGCCCGTCTACCAGGTGGACGAGATACTGGCGCATCCGCAGATACGCGACCGCGGCCTGATCGGCCGCTTCACGCAAGTGCCCGGCGCCGGGCGCGACATCGCGGTCGTGCGCGGGGGATACAAGGTCGACGGGCAGCCACCGGCGGTCGATGCGCCGCCGCCCGAACTGGGTCAGGACACCGTGGCGCTGCTGACGCAACTGGGCTATACGGACGACGAGATCGCCGTGCTGAAAACCGAGGGGGCGATATGAACGATCACGCCGGCAACGAAGAACAGGCCTGCGGCCAGTGGTGGCGCACCGGCATCATCGACATGCGGCCCGGCAGCATCCGCTATCGCGGCTATGCCGTGCAGGACCTGATCGGCAACCTGGGCTTCGCGGAAATGATCTGGCTGATGCTGCGCGGCGAACTGCCCGCGGCCGGGCAAGGCGCCCTGCTGGACGCGGCGCTGATGGCGGCGGTGGACCACGGCCCGCAGGCGCCCAGCATCGCCATCTCGCGGATGGCGATGACCTGCGGGGTCGGGCTCAACAACGCCATGGGCTCGGCCGTCAACGTGCTGGGCGACGTGCACGGCGGCGCAGGCGAACAGGCGGTCGGACTGTACGGCGACATCGCGCGGCGGCTCGAGGCCGGCGCGGATCTCGCCAGCGCCGTGCGCACCGGCCTGGACGACTGTATCGCGCGCCGCGGCAAATACGTGCCGGGATTCGGCCATCGCTTCCACCCCATCGATCCGCGTGCCGTCCGCTTGATGGCGCTGCTGGACGAGGCCGTGGGGCAAGGCGTGGTGCCGGGCCGCCACCTCGCCATCGCGCGGGCGGTGGAGTCCGAACTCCAGGCGCGCAAGGGGCGCCGTCTTCCCATGAACATCGACGGCGCCACCGCGGCCGTCTATGCCGAGCTGGGCTTTCCGGCGGAACTCGCGCGCGGCCTGTTCTGCCTGTCCCGTTCGGTGGGCATCCTGGCCCATGCCTGGGAACAGCACGAGCAGGGCGGACGCAACAAGGGGCCCATCCCCCGGCAGTTCCTGCCGGTGTACGAAGGCCACCCGCCGCGCGAACTGCCGCCCGACCGTGCCGGTCAGGGCTCGCGCACGCCGACGGGCGCGCCCGCCAGGTAGGCCTGCACGCCCGCCACGCTGGCCTGGTAGAAGCCGGCGATCGTCTCGCGCGTGGCGTAGCCCAGGTGCGGCGTCAGCACGACATTGTCCAGCCGGGTCAGCGGGTGGCCGGCCGGCAGCGGCTCGGTCTCGAAGACGTCCAGCCCCGCGCCGCCCAGCCGCCCCTGCGTCAATGCCTCGACCAGCGCCGCCTCGTCCACGATCGGCCCCCGGGCGGTGTTGACCAGCAGCGCATCGGGTTTCATCAACGCGAGTTCGCGCCGTCCGACCAGATGGCGGGACCGCTCGCTCAAGACGACATGGATGCTGAGCACGTCCGATTGCGCGAAAAGCACGTCCTTGTCCACCCGCTGGACCTGGAACGCGGCAGCGGCCTCGTCGGTCAGGTTCGGACTCCAGGCCACGACCCGCATGCCGAAGGCCTGGCCGATGGCGGCCATGCGCTGCCCCACCCGTCCCAGCCCCAGCAGTCCCAGCGTCTTGCCATCCAGCAGCATCCCCGCCGTGCGCTGCCAGGCGCCCTCGCGGACGCTGCGGTCTTCATAGGCGATGTGGCGGGCGGTGGCCAATATCAGCCCCCAGGCCAGTTCGGGCGTGGCGTTGGACCCGTGGACGGCCGACGACACATGGGACACGACGATGCCGCGCTCGGTCGCCGCCCGCAGGTCCAGCGTGCGGTGGGCCTTGCCCGTCACGGTCATGAATTCGAGATTGGGCAGCCTCTCCAGCAGCGCCCGCGGCATGGGCGTGCGCTCGCGCAGATGGCAGAGGATGTGATAGGGCGCGAGTACGGCCGCCGCCTCGTCCGGCCCCTCCAGCTTGCGGTCGATCACGTCGATCCGGCACTGCCCTTCCAGCACCGACCAGTCGGCCGAACGCAGCGCCAGGTGCAGATAGTCGTCCAGGATGGCCAGGCGCTTCATGGCAGACGCAGGACGCCGACGTCCCCCTCGATGTCCAGGCGGGTGCCGAAGGGGCGGGACAGCCGGGCGACGCGGTCCAGGATGCGCCGCGCGTCGTCTCCCCTGGCCAGCATGGGCCGGCCGCGTTGGCCCCGTGGCCGCCCGAATCCCATATCGATGGGGTACAGGCTGACCGAGGCCAGCGTCCCGGCGTCGAACTGACAGGTGGCCAGGCACCCTTCCCAGAACTCGCGCGTGGCCGGAAAGCCCCGGCTGTCGTTGCCGGTGCGCGCGTCCAGGAACTCGGAAGGCGTGGCGGCGGCATCCAGCCCGAAGCGACCATAAGCCTCGGCGGGAAAGGCGTTGATCGTCTCGTTCTGGAAAATGAAATTGCCCAGGCTGTGGAAGATGGGCGCGCCCTTGTAGACCTCGACACCCATGGTCAGGTGCGGGCCATGGCCCGCCACCACGTGCGCGCCGGCGTCCACGGCCGCGCGGGCGAACTCGATGGCGAACTGCGCCGACTCCTCCAGCTCCACGTCGGTGGGCGCGGTGCGCTTGCCCGCGCTGCCGAACTCGTGGCAGTGGAAGGAAAAGACCACCCAGTCCGACTGCTTGCGCGCCTCGCGGATGAATCGCAGGTTGGCCTCGGCATCCTTGGCGTCGACCCTGGTCGACACGGCGAAGCCTTTGCCGCGGCGAAACTTCGCGCCCAGCAGCGCCACGCTGTCGTCGTCGTTCCCGGGCACCTCGTGCGGCGCGTAGAACTGCGAGCGATGCCGCACCTGCTCCTGCGCCATGCCCAGTTCTTCGCTGATGCGCCGGAGCGCGGCCAGCGACTCGTCGTCCACCGTGTAGGACGTGGCGAACCCCAGGGGATTGATGCCGGGGCGGCCGGCGCTGTCCGAGCGCGCGTCGGCCGCGCGGTTCCAGGGCCGGTAGAACGACGTGGCCGACACCAGGCCGACGCGGCCGGCGTTCGTTTCCAGGTAGCCCGGCCGGCGCGCCTCGGTCAGCGTGCGGCCCGCGCCGGAATACGGAATGCCGGCGCGGTCCAGGTGCGCCAGGCTGGCCAGCACGCCCGAGACGCCGTAGTCGGTGGCATGGTTGTTGGCGATGGACACGATGTCCACGCCCATCCACTTCAAGTCTTCCAGCAAGGCCGGCGCGGTGCTCATGGGCGTGCCCTGGGTGAAATTGGGCACGCCTTCGCCGGCCTCGCGCACGGTGGTCTCCAGGTTGCCGAAGCTGGCGTCGGCGTCCCTCAGCAGATCAACCAGCGCCAGATAGTCGTCTTCGGCATAGGGCTTCAAGGCCCTGGACAACATCATGTCGCCGACCAACGCCAGCTTGATACGGCCCCGCTCAGCTTCGTACGGCATAGGCCCTCCGCCTTACTCGATGCTACCGACGGTTTCGTAGATCAGCTTGCCCGTGCGCGACGGAAAGCCCCCCCGCACCGCGCCCGCTCGCTGGTCGCGGTAGATCGTGTCCAGGGCCGGGCTCAGGGCGCGGCTGTTGGGCACCGACAGCCACATGCGCAGCAAGTGGCGCCTTTTCTCCGGTTCGTCGAAGTCCTCGAACGCGGTGCGCGAATGCAGCATCATGTGGTTGTTCAGGAATTGCAGGTCGCCCGGCTGGAACATCATCGAGAAATGGAAATCGGTGCTGCCCGACAGACTGTCGAGGAAATCCAGCGCCTCTTCCTGGATCGGCGTCAGGCGCGGCACGTCGGGAAAGCGCTGGGCCGAACGGATGTGGGTGCGCACGTAGCGGCACGAGAACTTGCCTTCATGCATCGAGAACACGGGCTGCTGGTAGTACGGCGGTTGCCCGGGCTCTTCCTGCCCCTGCCAGCTCCAGTGGAACGGCTGGTACAACACGTCGAGCAGGTCGGGACGCTGCTTCAGGATCTCGTTGTGGATGGCCTGCGAGCTGGCGATCATGCTCAGGCCGCCGGCGCGGGCGGTGCGCAGCACGAACAGCGCCACCACGTCGCAGGAGTCGGTGTGATAGGTCAGCTTCTGGTTGGAGGTGTAGCCCCGGCCCTGCGGGCTGTTGATATCGATGCCCAGGTTGCGCACGTCGCCCAGGATGTCGCCCTTGGCGCTTTGCGAGACGGCCGTGCCCATGTGCTGGCCGATGCCCCAGTAGATGATGCGCAGGTCGTCCTTGCCGTAGCGCTCGGCCTGGATGCCGCGCAGCAATTGCAGGCCCAGGCCGTTCTCGATCTGCTCGCGGGTGTGGTCTATCACCTTCGACACCGTCGGCAGCGGGAAGTCCTCGCGCGTCATGGTCGAGATGAGTTTGCCCTGTTTGCGCACATTGCGCAGCGCGGCGTCGATTTCGTCGATCTCGGCCTGGGTGAATTCGTAGACCCAGGCCTTGCTGTCCTTGATTTCGGGGCCGCGCCAGGTGGCCGGTCCCGTGATGGCTGCACGCATGAACAAATCTCCTGAAAGAACCGGGCTCAGTCGATGCTGATGCCGGTCGAATGAATCACCTTGCCCCAGCGGGCCACTTCTTCCTTGATGAAACGGTCCGCCTCGGCCGGACTGCTGGCGATCAGGTCGCGCGCATCCAGGCCCTTGACCTCCTTGCCGGCGCCGTTGACCATCAGTTCCTCGCGTATCGCCGCCGACACCTTGGCGACGATGTCGGCCGGCGTGCCCGGCGGCGCCACCATGCCGGTCCACGACACCGAGATGAAGCCGGGCATGGTCTCGTTCAGCGTGGGCACGTCGGGCAAGGCCGGGTGGCGCTTCTCGCTGCCGATGGCCAGCACGCGCAGCTTGCCCTCGCGGATCTGCGGCAAGGCCGTGGCCAGGCCCTGGAACATCACTTCCACCTGGCCGGCGATCAGGTCGGCATAGGCCGGCGGGCCGCCCTTGTAGGGGATGTGGACCATGTCGATGCCGGCCATCATCTTCAGCAGTTCGCCCGCCAGGTGCGGCGTGGAGCCGGTGCCGCCCGAAGCGAAGTTGAGCTTGCCGGGATGGGCCTTGGCATAGGCGATCAGTTCCTTCAGCGACTTCGCCGGTACCTTGGGATTGACCAGCAGCACGTTCGGGTTGGCGGCGATGATGGACACCGGCACGAAACGGTTCGGGTCGAAGGCGAGCTTCTTGTAGAAGCTCTGGTTGATCGCGATCGCCGTGGGCGGTGAAACCAGGAAGGTATAGCCGTCGGGTTCGGCGCGGTAGACCGCCTCGCCGCCGATGTTGCCGTTGGCCCCCGCGCGGTTCTCCACCACGACCGGCTGGCCCCATTTCTTCTGGATCCCCTCGCCGGCCAGGCGCGCCAGGGTGTCGGCCGCGCCGCCTGCGGGCACCGGCACGACGACCTTGATCACCCGATCGGGATAGCCGGCCGCCATCGCGGCACAGGGCAGGGCCAGCGATGCGGCCGCCAGCAGCCGCCGCACGATGTGCTTGGACATAGTCTTGTCTCCTTGTGTATCGGCGCGTCCATGCGCCACGTTCGTTTCCGGGCCGTGTGTCAGCCGCGCAATACCTGCCCGCGCTGCCCGCCGCCGCCCAGCGTCAGCGGCGCGCTCTGGTACCAGTGGCCGCCGTCCAGCGCCGCGTGGGCGGAGAACACCGCCAGGCTGCCCGGCGGCAAGCGCGCGAACTCCTGTTCATCCGTGCGCGCCAGGGTCAGGGGCTGCACGCCCAGGCAAGACTCCAGCGTCCAGCGCGACAAACCGGCCGGCGCGGCGGACAGCCCATCGGCGCCCTCTTCGGCCAACCGCGCCAGGCTGCCGGCGAACCCGGCCTGGGCGGCCTCCCAGCCAGCGGGCGTCTCCCCCCGCGCACGACTGCTCCCCAGGCGGATCCAATGGCCCTTGTAGGCCACCGACAACTCCAGGGCATAGGCCGGACCGAGCGGAAACTCCCCCTCCAGCCGTCGCAGCGCGCCGCTGCGCGACAGGTCGGGCGCCACGCGATAGAGCACTTCCTCGGCACCGGCGGCACGCACGCTGGCCTCGATGGCCGCCGCCAGCGCCGACGTGTTCCGGACATCGCCCGGCACCCCGGCCACGGCGTGCCGGGCGATGCCCAGCGCGCGGTCCGCCAGCGCCAGTTCTTCCTTGCCGCAAGGCTGGCGCACCGAGGCGAACAAGGACGCGGCATCGACGATGGCCGCGGTTCCCCAGGCCTTCATCAGCGGCAAGGCCACCGCCGCCGGCAGGCTGTCCAGGCCGATCACGCCCAGGCGCGAGCCGGACTGCACGCCCTTGGCGGCCAGCATGTCCAGCACGCCCTGGGCGAGCTTGGGCGCCGACACGACTTCGCCCAGATGCGAGACTTCGCGTATCCAGCCGTGCACGCGCGGCGTGAGCGACGCCAGCAGGATAGGCGCCTCGTCCGGCAGCACCACCAGCATGGCTTCGCTCCAGTACGGCGTGAAATTGCTCAGCCAGTGCACGGCGGCCGGCTCGGCAAACGAGGTATAGGCCAGCACGGCCGCCAGGCCTTCCCGATTCATCCCGGCCCGCAGGCGCGCAACGCGCTCGTCCAGCACCGAGGCCGGCAGTTCTTCCCGCGACCAGCTCATGAGTCCGCGACGCATAAAACGAATCCTTCTGTGAATTCCGATACCGGATCAGGCCAGGCCGGCCGGGGCGCTGCGCAACTCGCGCGGCGTGCGGGTCAGCACCTTGCAGCCACTGGCGGTCACGCGCACGGTGTCGCCCAGCACGATGTAGCCGGCCACCGGGTGGTAGGTGTTGGGATGCACGACCAGGGTCATGTCGGGCTCCAGCACCAGATCGACGTCTTCCAGCACGTGCGGACCGTCGACGTAGAGCCCCATGCCATGGCCGCGCACACGGGTGTACTTGGAGGTCACGTACTCGCCCAGGCCATGGCGGCGGAATACGTCGTTCTGCGCGCGCGCCACGTCGCCATGGGTATTGCCCGGCTTCACCTCGGCGATGCCGGCTTCCAGCGCGTCCAGGTACACCTGGTAGGAATCGAGCTGCTCGCGCGTGGGCGCGCCCAGCACCAGGGTGCGGCAGATCTGCGCGTAATACCCTTCCAGGCAGGGCGTGAGTTCGGTCGTGACCAGGTCGCCTTCGGCCAGGCGACGCTCGCCCGGCGGGCGCATGGTGCGGACTTCCTTGCCGCCCGACCCCATGATCATGAAATTCTCCGGACAGCCCTGGGTCCGCAGCCAGGCTTCCAGCTCGCCCACCAGTTCGAACTCCCGCTTGCCCACCCTGGCAGCCGCGCGAAAGACCTCATAGCCTTCGTCGGCCAGGCGCACCGCCTGCTCGACCCGGTCCGCCTCGGCGGCGGTCTTGCGCACCATCAAGCCATCGAGCATGGCGGTGGCCGCCTGCATGCCGGCCCCCGCGGCGCTGCGGGCCAGCAGCACCGGTGTCGAATGCGCGGGCGCGAGTCCGGTGCGCTCGGGCCTGACGGCATCCAATGCATGCCGCGCCCGGACCAGCAGGTCGGTGCTCCACTCCACCTTCAGGCCCGGCTGCTCCGCCGCGATGCGCTCGGCCTCGGCCGGCGTCTCGACCATCAGCCAGGCGTCGTCCGCGGTGACGAAGGCCACGGCCTGGCCTTCCATCGGCGTCACATCCAGCGCGTAGCGCAGATAGTCGCTACGCCAGGCATTGCCCGTCACCACCAGCAGGTCCAGGCCTGCCCGCTCCATGGCGGCGCGCAAACGGGTACCCCGCTCGTCCCTGAGCTTCGCACTCATATGCTGTCTCTCCCACCTTCCCGCCGGGCGCCCGCGGCCCGGTCTGTCGTTTCTGGCGTCCGCTCTCGGCGGACTCGTCATGGGCGACAGAATACGCAGGCCAGATATAGACAACAAATACAATTTTATCCACCAGCTATCGGAAATATTGATATGCTGGCGCCATGAACCTGCGCACGCTCAAACGCTTCCTGGCCATCGCCGAACTCGGCAGCATCAACAAGGCGGCCGCGCACCTGAACGTTTCGCAGCCGTCACTGACGAAAGACCTGCAAGACCTGGAGGAAGCGCTGGGGGTGGAGCTGTTCACCCGCAACGCGCGCGGCGTCAGCCTGACGTCCTTCGGCGAAACCATCTATACCCGCGCCAAGCTGGTCGACGCTGAATTCCGCAAGCTGGAAAGCGAAGCGCGCGCGCTGCGCGACGTCTCGATGGGCGAGGTCAACGTGGGCGTGGTGCCGGGCCTGCTGCAGAACCAGATCCTGCCCAAGGCCACCTTGAACCTGACGCAGCGCGCCCGGCGGCTGACGGTGAACTATCGGTTCGGCCATCGCAGCAGCATGCTGGGCCCGCTGTTGCGCGGCGACCTGGATTTCGTCATCGTCGGGATCGAAGACGACGAATACGCCGACGAACTGGTCTCCGAGCCTTTGTTTCCCGATCGCACCGCCCTGTTCGTGCGCGCCGACCATCCGATACTGGAAACCTTCGACGGCACCGGCGGCCACCTGGCCGACTACCCCTGGCTGGTGCTGTCGGAATGCTCGCAGTTGGAAGTCATGCTCAGGCAGATGATGCGCGCGCAGGGCACGCCCTTCGCCAACAGCGTGATCCGCACCGATTCCTTCTATTTCTTCCGCTCGACCCTGGTGGCGAGCGATTGCATCGGCCTGGCCCGCTACGACTCCGCCCGCCTGGAGAAACACACCGGCAACATCGTGGAACTGCCGCTCCAGCCGGCAGTGAGCAAGAAACTGCTGAGCACCCACATGATCGGCGTCGCCTACCGGCGCGACACCATGCTGTCGACGGCCAGCAAGGCCTTGATCCAGGAAATCCGCCACCTGACGGACGACCTGCTGGCGCAGGAGATCACGACCGACATGCGAACAGGGGCCGCCATTGCTCCAGTTTCTGCTCGAAGCTATACATCGCGGCAGCCGGCGACGAAGAAGCCAGCCGGAACACACGGTAGCCGTAGTCGGCCAGGTGATGGCCCAGCTTCCAGGACAGGCCGCCGTTGAAGCCTATGCATTCGAGCCGTGGCGCATGTTCCCGCAGATAGGCGGCAAGCGGATTGACCTCGGCCGCCGTCACCGCCGCATCCAGGCTGCCCTGGCGCCTGCAGTTGGCGACGACGTCCCAGATGCCCACGCGATGCCGGATGGCGACGCGCAGGCGTTCCTCGTAGGGCATCTGGTGCAGGGCCTCGACCTCCAGGCAGGCGCCCAGCAGGCGCCAGAACTGGTTGCGGGGATGGGCGTAGTACTGGCCCATGTTCAGCGAAGCCACCCCCGGGAAACTGCCCAGCACCAGCACTTCGGCGTCGGCCGCCAAGACCGGCGGAAAACCGCTGAGCTGGGCCTGCGCCGCGGCGCTCACAATCGCCCCAGGTCCGGTGCCAGCGAACGCGCCCATTTGCGCGCCGGCAGGCCGTAGCGGTTTTCCACCTCGTCGGCACGCGCCAGCAGCGCCTGCGCGTCGATCCGCAAGGCCGGGCCGGCCAGGGCGATCGCCACCCGGTTGCCTTCCTCGATTTCCGGCAACTCGACCACCCGCCCCTCGAACGCTTCATCGAGATTGCGGCGATTGTGTTCGTAGCTGTCGTGGGCGCCGAACAGGTTGACGGTCACGATGCCGGCCTGGCTCGCGTTGGCGCTGACCACCCGCCGGCACCCACGGTAGAACTCGACGGAATCACGCACCGGGCCACGCGCGGTATGGTCGTACAAATCCACCATCAAGGCGCGGCAACTGCCTCGGTTGGCGATGCCCTCCACCCAGGCACCCGCGTCGTCATGCGTCACCGTGAAACGCTCGTTGTCGGCGGGCAGGCGGAAATAGGCGCGACAGGCGGCGGTCACGCTGGGATTCCATTCCACCACGTGGACCAGGCTGTCGGTGTGCTTCAGGCAGAAGCGCGTCAAGGACCCCGCGCCCAGCCCCAGCGTGCCGATGGCCTGCTCGCCGCCGGCCGGCGGCGGATCGAGGAACAGCAGCCACGCCATCATCTGCCGCGTGTATTCCAGCTCCAGCGTGAAGGGACTGCGTATCCGCATCGCGCCCTGGATCCAGGGGCTGCCGAAATGCAGGTAGCGAACGCCCCCCTCTTCCGAGAAGGTCGGCTCGTCGAGCTCGCTGGGACCGGCGGCCCGCCGCCGGTCCGGCCCGGACCGTTGCGTCCCGCGGCTCAAGAGGCCTGGCTCAGCAACAGGCTGTTCATGCTGCGCACGAACGCGGCCGGATCCTCCAGCGACGCGCCCTCGGCCAGCAAGGCCTGGTCCAGCAGCAGCCGGGCCCACTGGCCGAAATCGGCATCGCCGGCCTGCCGCACGCGCGCGATCAGCGGATGGCCCGGGTTGATCTCCAGGATGGGGCGCGACTCGGGCGCGGCCTGACCGGCCGCCTTGAGCAGGCGTTGCAGGTGCTGGCTCATGTCCTGCTGGTCCACCACCACGCAGGCGGGGGAATCGACCAGGCGGAAGGTCACGCGCACGTCCTTGACCGCCTCGCCCAGCGCGGATTTGAGCCGCTCGACCACCGGCTTGAGCTCTTCCGAGACCTCGTCCTGCTGCTTCTTCTCTTCCTCGTCGGCCAGCGCGCCCAGGTCCAGGCCGCCCTTGGCGATGGAGGTCAGCGGCTTGCCGTCGAATTCGTTGACGAAGGACAGCATCCATTCATCGACACGATCGCTCAGCAGCAGGACCTCGATGCCCTTCTTGCGGAAGATTTCCAGGTGCGGACTGCTGCTGGCCGCGGCGAAGGTCTCGGCGGTGACGTAGTAGATCTTGTCCTGGCCTTCCTTCATGCGGGCCACGTAGTCGGCCAGCGATACCGTCTGCGCGGGGGTGCCGTCCTGCGTGGACGCGAAGCGCAGCAGCTTCAGGATGCGCTCCAGGTTGGCCGCGTCCTCGCCCACGCCTTCCTTGAGCACCTGGCCGAACTCGGTCCAGAACGTCGCGTAGTCGTCCTTGCGGTTCTCCGCCAGGTCTTCCAGCAGGCCCAGCACGCGCTTGGCGCTGCCTTCGCGGATGGCGCGCACGTCGCGGCTTTCCTGCAGGATCTCGCGCGACACGTTCAGCGGCAGGTCGGCCGAATCGATGACCCCGCGCACGAAGCGCAGGTAGGCGGGCAACAGTTGCTCGGCATCGTCCATGATGAAGACGCGCTTCACGTACAGCTTGACCCCGTGCTTCTTGTTGCGGTCCCACATGTCGAACGGGGCGCGCCGGGGCACGTACAACAGTTGCGTATATTCGCTGCGGCCTTCGACCCGGTTGTGGCTCCAGGCCAGCGGTTCCTCGAAATCGTGCGCGACGTGCTTGTAGAACTCGGCGTACTGCTCGTCGGTGATCTCGGACTTGCTGCGCGTCCACAGGGCGCTGGCCTGGTTGACGGTCTCGTCCTCGTCGCGCGTGACCTGCTCGGATTTCTCGGCGTCCCACTCCTCTTTCTTCATCAGGATGGGAACGGAGATGTGGTCCGAATAGCGCCGCAGGATGTCGCGCAGCTTCCACGACGACAGGAAGTCGTCCTCGTCCTCGCGCAGCGTCAGGATGATGTCCGTGCCGCGCCCGGCCTTCTCGGCCGCCGAGATCGTGAACTCGCCGTCGCCGGCCGATTCCCAGCGTATCGCCTGGTCCGCCGGCAGGCCCGCGCGGCGGCTGATGACGGTGACCTTCCGCGCGACGATGAACGACGAATAGAACCCCACGCCGAACTGGCCGATCAGTTGCGCATCCTTCTGCTTGTCGCCGGTCAGTTGCTGGAAGAACTCGCGCGTGCCCGAACGAGCGATGGTGCCCAGGTTGGCAATGGCCTCGTCCCGCGTCATGCCGATGCCATTGTCGGAAATCGTGATGGTCCGCGCGGCCTTGTCGAAGCCCACGCGGATGGCCGTCTCGCCGTCGCCTTCCAGCAGTTCCGGCCGGTCGATGGCCTCGAAACGCAGCTTGTCGCAGGCGTCGGACGCATTGGAGACCAGCTCGCGCAGGAAGATTTCCTTGTTGCTGTACAGCGAGTGGATCATCAGGTGCAGCAACTGCTTGACTTCGGTCTGGAAGCCCAGGGTTTCGGAGGTGTTGGTCTGACTCATGGCAATAACAAGGCCCATCCCGGCGCGCCAGGTTCAGGCGCGCCAGGCATGGCGGTTGACGAAAGGAAGTTGTTCGGCTGAAGCAAAAAGCTCACGCGGCCTAGATAAGGCCGCGCGCACCTTTTTCAAGCATAACAGCCCCACCCTGACCCTGAGCGCCGCGGATCCGGCTCCGCCGGTCCGCCAGCGCCGCCCCTTGAGGGGCGCGGCCATAGGCCGCGTGGGGTGGACTACCTGCAGGGGCGCCCGAAGGGCGTAGGGGGTGGGCTTTCCCCCTCAGCGCGTAGGGGGGGGCCCTAACCGACTGGTAATCGGCACGCCGGCCAGCAGGAACTCCATCTGGTCGGCCAGGATGCGGCGATTGCGCAGGATCATGCCCTCCCAGCGGTTGGGCCGGTACGGCAGGTAGAGCAGCGGCATGCCGGCCTGCTCGGGGGTGCGGTTGCCCTTGCGCTGGTTGCACGAGCGGCAGGCCGTGACCACGTTCTCCCAGGTATTGGCGCCGCCGCGCGACTCGGGGCGGACGTGCTCGATGGTCAGTTCGGATTCCGGGAAACAGCCGCCGCAATAGGCGCAGACATGCATGTCGCGCGAGAACAGGCGCTCGCGGCTGATGCTGATGGAGGCGGAGCGATCGCCGCGGAACTCGCGGCCGCGCACCGCGATGATGCTGGCGGTGCTGGCGGTGGACACGAGCCCGGTCAGGCGGTTCGTCCCCCCGCGATAGGTGACGGTGGTATCCCCCAGTTCCCACGCCACCCTTCCCGCCACGTGCAGGCAGATGGCTTTTTCGATGTCGACCCAATGCACCGGCGTGCCGGCGACATCGAGCGCGAGAACCAGATGAGCCACAGTTTTCTCCTGTGTGGATTGCCTATCGCTATCTTTTACTGGTTTTTTATACAGCGCATCAATGACCAAATCAAGACAAATGCCGATTCCGCACAACATCCACCCCGCCGACACCGCGTAAGAACACGGCACTTCGCACCGAGACAAACAATGCAGACCCAGGATGCGGCGGATCTGGCTCCGCCAGTCCGCCCGCATCGCCCCCTGGGGGGCGCGCGTCAGCGCGTAGGGGGGGTTCAATCCCCCGGCGCGCGGATCAGCCAGCGCCCGTCGCGCCAGACACGGCTCTCGCCGTGGTGCATCACGAAAAACTCGTCGGACGCCACGCCCGCGTAGCGGCGCGCCCGCGCCAGGTCCCGGGGCGGCTGGTCCAGCGCCTCGTCGGCGAGCTCGAACGTGCCCCAGTGGATGGCGACGGAGGCCTTGGCGCGCAGTTCCCGGTGCGCCTGCACGGCCTCGGTGGGATTCATGTGGTGGCCGCGCATGAACCAGCGCGGCGCATAGGCGCCTATCGGCAGCGCGGCCAGGTCGAAGGGGCCCATGCGCTCGCCTATGGTGGCGATGTCCCTGGAATAGCCGAAGTCGCCGCCGAACAGGAAGTTGAAAGCGGGTTCGCGGGTCTGGACCGCCCACGCCCCCCATAGCGAGACATTCCGGTCGAACGGCGTGCGGGCGCTCCAGTGCTGGACGGGCAACAGCGTCAGGATGGCATCGCCGACCACCGTCTGGCCCCACCAGTCCAGCGGACGCAGATCGGTGGCCTCGGGCACGTACTGGCGAAACCACACGTCCACGCCCAGGGGCACCATGAAGACAGGCGGACCGCCGGGCTGGGCCGCCAGCGCCTTGACCGAGGCGAGATCCAGGTGATCGTAGTGATTGTGCGAGATCACCACGGCATCGATATGCGGCAGGTCGGCCGGCGCGATGCCCGGCGGCTGATGGCGCCTGGGTCCGATGAGCTCGAAAGGCGACGCGCGCTCGGAAAACACCGGATCGGTCAACAGATTGAAGCGGCCCAGTTGCACCAGCAGGGTGGAATGCCCCACCCAGCTCACCCGCACGTCGGGCGAGGACTCCTTCAGCCACGCGGTGTCCGCCACGACCGGCACCAGGGACTCCGTCGGAGGCGGGGGCAGGCCCTGCGCCCAGCGGTCGAACTGCCAGCGCCAGAAATCGAGCGTGCCCGGATGGGCATACGAGTACAGGTTGCGGAACCCGTGCGGGGTATGGTGCGGCTGGGCGGGGTCATAGTACGGATTGACGGGGGAACACCCCGCCACCGCGCAAGCCGCCAGGACCGCCGCCACCCCCCGGGCCATCATGTTGCTACAACACCGGGGACAGCACGGGCTGCTTGGGCTTGGCATCCAGCAGCCGGCCCTTGCGTGCCCGCTTGCCGACGTAGGCCGCCAGCCCGCCGGCGGACAGGATCTCTTCGTGCGGCTTGTTGCGGTAGATGCCCGTGATCCGCAACCCCGCCGGCCCGACCGGCACGACCTGGGCCAGGCTGTCCTTGGGATCGATGTCCATCAGCGCCGTGCCACGGCCGCCCGACGACAACGCCTTGACCTCGGCCAGGCCGAACACCAGGAAGCGGCCCTTGTCAGTCAGCAGCGCGAGCGAGTCGGCGCCGTCGAACACCGGCACGGGGCGCAGCGGGCCGTCGCCCTCGTCCAGGGTCATGAATTGCTTGCCGCCGCGCTGGCGCGTGGCCATGTCGCCCAGGCGGGTGACGAAGCCGACGCCGCGTCCGGTCGCCAGCAGCCAGCGGCTCTCGGGCGCCGCCGCGATCATGTGCAGGATGCGGGCCCCGGCCTCCAGGTCGATCAGCGTGGTCACCGGCACGCCGTCGCCGCGCGCCGACGGCAGCGCGCTGACGGCCACCGAATAGACGCGGCCGTTGCTGCCCAGCGCGATCAGCGTATCGGTGGTCCGGCATTCGAACGCGCCGTAAAGCGCATCGCCCGCCTTGAAGGTAAACAGGCTGGCGTCATGGCCGTGGCCCTGGCGGGCCCGCAGCCAGCCTTTCTGCGACACGATGACAGTAACGGGCTCGTCGATGACCTTGGCTTCGATGGTGGCGCGCTCGGCCGCTTCGATCAGCGTGCGGCGGTCGTCGCCGTACTGCTTGGCGTCGGCTTCGATTTCCTTGATGATCATGCGCTTGAGCGAAGCCGGATTGGCCAGCAGTTCTTCGAGCTTGCCCTGTTCTTCCTTCAGGTCCTTCAGCTCCTGCTCGATCTTGAAGCCTTCCAGGCGGGCCAATTGCCGCAGGCGCATTTCCAGGATGTCCTCGGCCTGGCGCTCGGACAGCTTGAAGGCCTGCATGAGCGCGGGCTTGGGCTCGTCCGATTCGCGGATGACCTTGATCACGGCATCCACGTTCAGGTAGACCACCATGCGCCCTTCCAGCACATGGATGCGGTCCAGCACCTTGTCCAGGCGATGGCGCGAGCGGCGCGTGACGGTCTGGGTGCGGAAGGCCAGCCACTCGTCCAGGATCTCGCGCATGGACTTCTGGCGCGGCCGTCCGTCGTTGCCCACCGCCACCAGGTTGATGGGCGCGCTGCTTTCCATGGACGTGTGGGCCAGCAGCGTGTTGACGAATTCGTCGCGGTCCACCCGCGAGGTCTTGGGCTCGAACACCAGCCGCACCGCGGCGTCCTTGCCGGACTCGTCGCGCACCGCGTCGAGCAGGCTCAGCAAGGCCGCCTTGGTCTGCTGCTGGTCGTTGGACAGGCTCTTCTTGCCCGCCTTCACCTTGGGGTTGGTGAGTTCCTCGATCTCTTCCAGCACTTTCTGGCCGGAGGTGGACGGCGGCAGCTCGGTGACCACCAGTTGCCACTGGCCCCGGGCCATTTCCTCGAATTTCCAGCGCGCGCGCACCTTGATCGAGCCGCGGCCCGTGCCGAGGATCTGGGCGATCTCGGGCCGTGGCGTGATGATCTGGCCACCGCCGGGATAATCGGGGCCGGGCAGCAGGCCGTAGAGTTCGTCGTCGGCGATCCTGGGATTCTTCAGCAGCGCCACCGCGGCCTGCGCGACTTCGCGCAGGTTGTGCGGCGGGATCTCGGTGGCCATGCCCACCGCGATGCCCGAGGCGCCGTTCAGGAGCACCACGGGCAGGCGCGCCGGCAACTGCCTGGGTTCCTGGTACGACCCGTCGTAGTTGGGAACGAAATCGACCGTGCCTTCGTCCAGTTCGTCCAGCAGCAGCCGGGCGATGGGCGTGAGCCGCGCCTCGGTGTAGCGCATCGCCGCGGCGCCGTCGCCATCGCGCGAACCGAAGTTGCCCTGTCCGTCGATGAGCGGATAGCGCAGCGAGAACGATTGCGCCATGCGCACCAGCGCGTCATAGGCGGCCTGGTCGCCATGGGGGTGGTACTTGCCCAGCACGTCGCCCACCACGCGGGCCGACTTCACCGGCTTGGCGTTGGCGCCCAGCCCCATGGCCTGCATCGCGTACAGGATGCGCCGCTGCACCGGTTTCTGGCCGTCGCTGACGTCGGGCAGCGCCCGACCCTTGACCACCGATACCGCGTAATCCAGATAAGCCTGTTCCGCATAGCGCGCCAGCGTGATCGCGGCATCGCCGCCCGGCATCTCGAACAAGCCGGGTTGTTGTTCGTCCGTCATCAAATATCCACCTCGGCGAGGTCGCCTTTCTCTTCCAGCCACGAGCGCCGCTGCGCGGCCTCACCCTTGCCCATCAGCATGTCGAACATGCGCGTGGTCTCGTCCGCGCCAAGCTCGCCGTAGGTGATCGGCAACAGGCGCCGGGTGTCGGGGTTCATCGTGGTTTCCCAAAGCTGCTCGGGGCTCATTTCGCCCAGGCCCTTGAAGCGGCTGATGCTCCAGGATCCTTCGCGCACGCCTTCCTTGCGCAGCTTGTCCTCGACCGCGGTCAGTTCGCCCTGGTCCAGGCAATAGAGCTTGCGCGGCGGCCGCTTGCCCAGCGCCGGCACGTCCACGCGGAACAGCGGCGGCCGCGCCACGTACACGTGCCCGGCCTCGACCAGCTTGGGGAAGTGCCGCAGGAACAGCGTCAGGAGCAGCACCTGGATGTGCGAACCGTCCACGTCCGCGTCGGACAGGATGCAGACGCGTCCATAGCGCAGGCCCGACAGGTCGGGATCGTCGCTGGCCCCGTGGGGATCGACGCCGATCGCCACCGCGATATCGTGGATCTCGTTGTTGGCGAACAGGCGGTCGCGCTCGACCTCCCAGGCGTTGAGCACCTTGCCGCGCAAGGGCAGGATGGCCTGGAATTCCTTGTCGCGCCCCATCTTGGCCGACCCGCCGGCCGAGTCGCCCTCGACCAGGAAGACCTCGGTGCGGGTGGCATCGCTGCTTTCGCAATCGGTCAGCTTGCCGGGCAGCACCGCCACGCCGGAGCTCTTGCGCTTCTCGACCTTCTGCGTGGCCCGCACGCGCGACTGCGCCTGGCGGATGACCAGTTCGGCCAGCTTCTTGCCGTACTCGACGTGGGAGTTCAGCCACAGCTCGAGCGCGGGCTTCGAGAAGCCGCCCACCAGGCGCACCGCGTCGCGGCTGTTCAGGCGCTCCTTGATCTGGCCCTGGAACTGCGGATCGAGCACCTTGGCCGACAGCACGAAGCTGGCGCGCGCGAACACGTCCTCGGGCAACAGCTTGACACCCTTGGGGCTGAGGTTGTGCAGTTCGACGAAGCCCTTGACGGCGTTGAACAGGCCGTCGCGCAGCCCGGCCTCGTGCGTGCCGCCGGCCGGCGTCGGGATCAGGTTGACGTAGGACTCGCGCACGACGTTGCCGTCCTCGGTCCAGGCCACCACCCATTGCGCGCCCTCGCCCTCGGCGAAGTTCTCGTTGTCGCTGCCGGCGTACTGCTCGCCCTCGAACAGGGGGATGAGCAGTTCGGCGCCGGCCAGCGCCTCGGTCAGGTAGCCGCGCAGGCCCTGCTCGTACAGCCAGGTCTGGGTCTCGCCGGTCTTCTCGACCCGCAGCGTGACCTTCACGCCAGGCAGCAGCACGGCCTTGCTGCGCAGGAGGCGCGACAGCTCGCCCATGGGGATCGCGCCGCTGTCGAAATACTTGGGATCCGGCCAGCAGCGCACGCGCGTGCCGCTTTTCTTGCGCGCGAGGTCGGACACCTGCGCGAGCTCCTCGACCACGTCGCCGTGCTGGAACACCAGCCGGTGGGCCGCGCCGTCGCGCCAGACCGTGACCTCCATCCGCGACGACAGCGCGTTGGTGACCGAGACGCCGACGCCGTGCAGGCCGCCGGAGAACGAATAGGCGCCGCCGCCCTGCTTGTCGAACTTGCCGCCCGCGTGCAGGCGGGTGAAGACCAGTTCGACGACCGGCGCGTTTTCCTCGGGATGCATGCCGACGGGAATGCCGCGGCCCTCGTCCTCGACGGTCACGCTGCCGTCGGTATGCAGGGTGACCTGCAGATGTTTGCCGTAGCCGGCCAGCGCCTCGTCGGCGCCATTGTCGATCACTTCCTGCACCACGTGCAGGGGGTTTTCGGTTCGGGTGTACATGCCCGGGCGCTGCTTGACGGGCTCCAGCCCCTTCAGCACCCGGATGGAAGCTTCGTTGTAGCGAGTGGCCAAGTTATCCCCAGCGACTGTGGAAAATGAAGGATATTTTACGGATGGAGGGCCTAACCATGCGGGTCGGACTGGCACGCCCATTTTTTGGGCACCCCTCCCTTTCCCGGCCGGCGGCGTTCAAAAGCCGCACAGGGCCATGAGCCCGTCCCATCCGACGACGAGTTGCGGGCGCAAATAGCCCAGGAAGGCTACCGCAAGCACGGCGCCAAGCAAAGCGCAGGCAAGGACTTTCCGCCAGACGCGCCCGCGCCTCCCGGGTTGTGCCTGCCGGCTGTGATCGGCCATGGATTTGCCTCCTGTTCCCGGCGGGACTCATGCCGGCACCAATGCGCGCTCGCGCACGGGCATGCACAGCGCCGCGGCGATCAGGCCCAGCGCGACCGACATCCACCAGACCACATCGTAGCTGCCGGTGGCGACATACAGCTTGCCGCCCAGCCAGACCCCGACGAAGCTGCCGATCTGGTGGCCGAAAAAGACGATGCCCGTGAGGGTAGAGGCATAACGCATGCCGTAGATATGTCCCACCAACGCGGTGGTCAGCGGCACCGTTCCCAGCCAGACCAGTCCGATCAGGGCCGAGAAGGCGTACAGCACCGCCGGCGTCAGCGGCAACAGGATCAGCAGCATGATCGCCGCCGAGCGCGTCGCGTACAGCAGCGCCAGCAGGTGCTTCTTGCTGTGGCGGCCGCCCATGCGGCCGGCCCAGTACGAGCCGAACACGTTGAACAGGCCGATGAGCGCGATGGCCAGCGCGCCGTCCGAGGCTTTCAGGCCGCCGTCCACCACGAAGGCGGGCAGGTGCAGCGTGATGAAGGCCGTGTGGAAGCCGCAGACCGCGTAGCTCCAGAACAGGTAATGATAGGAGCCGTGCCCCATGGCCTGGCGCACCGCCGCGCCCAGCGACTGGGCGCCCGCGACCTGCGCCGGCTTGCCCGTCAGGCGCGTGGCCAGCGGCAGCGCCAGCAGCATCAGCGCGGACAACACCCACAGCGCGCCGGTCCAATCGACATGGTCGATCAGCAACTGCCCGGCGGGAACGACCACGAACTGGCCCATGGAGCCGCCCGCGCTGGCGATGCCCATCGCCGTGCTCCGGCCCGCCGGCGGCACGGCGCGCGCCACCACCGGCAACAGCACGGCGAACGTCGTGCCGGCCTGCCCCAGTCCGACCAGCACGCCGGCGCACAGGTACAGCATGGCCTCGGACCCGGCGTAGCGCGTGCCCACCAGGCCCAGGGCGCACAGCAGCGCCGAGATGACGATGGTCCGGCCCGACCCCCATTTGTCGGCCACCGATCCCATCAGGATGGCCGACACGCCCCACACCAGGTTCTGGATGGCGAAGGCGAGCGAGAACACGTCGCGTCCCCAGCCGTGGACCAGTCCCATGGGCTGCATGAACAGGCCGAAGGTCGCCCGCACGCCCATGGCGAACAGCAGCACGAGCGACGCGCAGACGACGATGTTTCCTGGGCGGGACGACGGGATCGATGAAGAAAGAGGCTGCGACGGCATGAAGGAATGGATCGTGGAAAACCGTGGCGCCGGTGCGTGCGCGACCGGCCACGGCCTGCGCATTGTAGTCGCACCGCCCCCGCTACGCCGGATCGCGGCCCGGCGCCTGGTCCAGCAGGCGTTCGACGATGGCCAGGATCTGCTCCGCGGCATCGCCGATGTGGCGCTCCAGCACCGCCTGCGCCTGGTCGGCCTGCCGGCCGCGGCACAGCGAGATCAGGGCCATGTGCTCCTGGTGCGCCTGCTGCCGGATCGGGGCGTTGACCACCTGGAAGCGGAAATAGCGTTCGGACTTCTCGTGCAGGCCGCGCACGATGGCCAGCGCGGCGGGCCGCTGGGCCGCGCGGTACAGTCCTTCGTGCAGTTGCCAGTTCAGCTGGCCCCACTGCTCGGGTCCCGCGGTATCCATGCGCGCCACGCATTGCTCGGCCAGCGCCAGTTCCTCTTCCGAGATCTGCGTGGCCGCCTCGTGGATCAGCCAGGGCTCCAGGCGCAGGCGGATGTCGAACAACTCTTCGACCTCGGCGCGCGACAGCATGGAAACGAAAGCCCCGCGGTGAGGAATGGCGTCCACCAGCCCTTCGGCGCTGAGCTGCCGGATGGCCTCGCGGACCGGAATCCGGCTGACGCCCAGTTCCTCGGCCAGGAGTTCCTGGCGCAGCGGCGACCCGGGGGGGATCGCTCCCGACAGGATGCGGTCGCGGAGCGCCTCGGCCACCAGTTCGGACGTGGTCCGGCGCACCAGCCGGTTGGTGGCGGACGGTTTGGCAGCCGGAAGGGAAGACGGGGGAATGTCGTTTCTGGGCATGGCGGAAAGGGAAATGACGGGGTCCAGGTAAACCCGGACAGACGCGCGGCGGGCTTGGGTTTTAATATAAGTATATTGGATCCACTATCCAACAGCTACCGACCGATCAGGTCGGGCTGGTGACGGCCCCCGTGGCCGTTTTTCATGGACCTTCAAATTGGATCCAATATAAAGTAGTCAATATCCGAATTGAAGATTCCAAGGAGCACCCGCATGACGATCCGATGGCAAGGCGTGTTTCCCGCCGTCACGACCAAGTTCAAACCCGACTGCTCGCTGGATGCCGAGGCGATCCGCGCCGGCCTGGAACGCCTGATCGCCCGTGGCGTGGACGGCGTCCTGATGATGGGCATGGTGGGCGAGAACGCCCAGTTGTCGCCCCAGGAAAAGCAGCAGGTGCTGCGCCTCGCGCTGGACACCGTGAAGGGCCGCGTGCCGGTGCTGTCCGGCGTGGCCGAGACCAGCACCGAGCGGGCCGCGGCCTTCGCCCGCGACGCGCAGGCGCTGGGCGTGGACGGCCTGATGGTGTTCCCGGGGCTGACCTACAAGTCGGACGCCGACGAGACCGTGGCCTTCTACCGCGCGGTGGCGCAGGCCTCGCCGCTGCCCATCCTGCTCTACAACAATCCCCGCGGCTACGGCGTGGACCTCGTGCCCGATGTCGTGGCCCGCCTGCTGGAAGAGCCGACCATCGTCGCGCTCAAGGAAGAGTCCTACGACACCACGCGCGTCACCGATCTCATCACCCGCTTCGGCGACCGCCTGGCCGTGGTGTGCGGCGTGGACGACCTGGTGGTCGAGAGCGCCGCGCTGGGCGTCCGGTGCTGGGTGTCGGGCATGGCCAACGCGGTGCCGCGCGAATCGGTGGACCTGCTCGCGCTGGCCGCCGCGGGGGATTTCGACAAGGCACGCGAGCTGTATCGCGTGCTGACGCCGCTCTATCACCTGGATACCGTGGCCAAGCTGGTGCAGCACATCAAGCTGGCCGAGCACCTGATCGGCGGCAGCGCGGAAACCGTCAAGCCCCCTCGGCTCCCGTTGTCGGGCGCCGAGCGGGAGCGCACCATCGCCATCGTCCGCGAGACCCAGGCCGGCCTGCGCCGGCTGGGATACGACTACTGATCCCCCCGCCCCCTCGGCGCCAGGCGCCACCCGGGGGCTTTCCCACAGCAGAAGGACCGCACCATGAACCTCGCCCGCCTGCTTTGCGCTTCACTCGCCAGCCTGTCCGCGCTGGCTTCGTCCTGGGCCGCCGGCTACCCGGCCAAGCCCGTGGAACTCGTCGTCGCCTACCAGCCCGGCGGCGGCAGCGACAACACCGCCCGCGCCATCGCCGACGCGGTGCGCCCCATCTTTCCGCAGACCGTCTACGTGGTCAACAAACCCGGCGCCAGCGGCTCGATCGGCTGGTCCTACGTGGCCACCGGCCCGGCCGACGGCTACCGGCTGGTCCTGATGACGCCGGAGATG
Source organism: Pigmentiphaga sp. MLSB6-MA01 (assembly GCF_058793475.1). Classification (NCBI taxonomy): domain Bacteria; kingdom Pseudomonadati; phylum Pseudomonadota; class Betaproteobacteria; order Burkholderiales; family Alcaligenaceae; genus Pigmentiphaga; species Pigmentiphaga sp. MLSB6-MA01. Next base: position 175,100 of record NZ_JBXAFV010000004.1, read on the forward strand.
CTGGTCGTGCCGCTGATGGGCATAGGCAAGACCACCGTGGATGAATTCCAGCCCATCGCCCGCTTCACCGACGATCCGTCGTCGATCACGGTCCGCGCTGACGCGCCGTGGCAGACCATCCAGGAATTCCTGGCCCATGCCAAGGCCAATCCGGACCGCGTCGCGATCTCGAACGCCGGCAACGGCACGGTGCCGCACATGGCGGCCGCGGCGCTGGGCGAATCGGCGGGCATCGCGTTCACGCACGTCCCCTACCAGGGATCGGCACCGGCCATCATGGGGTTGCTGGCGGGCGACGTGCAGGCCACCACCGTGGCCTACGCGGAACTGCGCCAGCATGTGGAAGCCGGCAAGCTGCGCACGCTGGCGGTGATGTCGGACAAGCGGATCGAGACGCTGGGCCAGGTCCCGACCTTCAAGGAACTGGGCCATGACCTGCTGTTCAGCGTTTGGCGCGGCGTGGGGGTCCCCAAGGGCACCCCCGCCGAGGCGGTGGAGAAATGGCGCACGGCGGCCCGGACCCTGTCGCAGTCGACCGAGTTCCAGACCACCATGCGCAAGCAGAACCTGACGCCGGCCTACGCCGACCTGTCCGAGTTCTCGTCCGACGTGGCCCGGCAGGGGCAGGCATTCAAGACCTTGGTGCCCAAGCTCAATCTCAAGCAGTAGCACGAGGCCGGCGGAGCGATATCCCCGCGCCGCCGGCCGCGGCCATCAGTCGATGATGATGTTGGCCTTCTGGATGACCGGCCGCCAGAGCTGGATCTGGTCCTTGATGTACTGGGCGAATTCCTCGGGCGTGTTGGACATCGGCTCCAGGCCTTCCTTGCGGAACTGCTCCAGGGTCTCCGGATTCTTCAGCGCGGCCACGATTTCCTTGTTCAGGCGATCCACGATGGGCTTGGGCGTGCCGGCGATGGTCAGGAGGCCATACCACTGGCTGGCCTCGAAGCCTTCGAGGCCCTTGGTCTCGCTGATGGTCGGCACGTCGGGCAACTGCGGCAGGCGCTTGGCGGTCGCCACGGCGATGGGACGCAGGCGGCCGGCCTGGAAGAACGGCGAGAGCGGCGGATAGCCGGTCAGCACCATCGAGGTCACGCCGCCGACCAGGTCGTTCAGCGCGGGCGCCGTGCCCTTGTAGGGCACGTGCTGGACCTGGATGTTGGCCCTGAGCTTGAAGTATTCGGTCGCGAGGTGCGCCGCGCTGCCGTTGCCGCCCGAGGCATAGTCATAGCCATTGGGCTTGGCGCGCACGGCCTTGATCAACTCGTCCACCGTGCGCACGTCCAGCTTGGCCGGATTGACCGCCAGCACGTTGGGCACGCCGGCCACCAGCGAGATCGGGGCGAAATCCTTGACCGGATCGTAGGGCAGGCGGCGGTACAACGTGGCGTTGGCGCCGAAGGTCCCGATGGCGCCCATGATCAGGGTGTAGCCGTCGGCCGGCTGCGACTTCGCGTATTGCGTGCCCACGATGCCGCCCGCGCCGGGCTTGTTCTCGACGACGATGGGCTGGCCGAGCGCCGCGCCCAGCTGCTTGCTCATGACGCGCGCGATGATGTCGGTGCTGCCGCCCGGGGTGAAGGGAACCACCAGGGTGATGGGCCGGGACGGGTAGTTGTCGGCCGCGTGCAGCGGGGCCGCGAAAGCGGCGCAGACGATGGCCGAGGTAATGACTTGCTTGAACATGGCGATGGGTCTCCTGTGTGTATTGATATAGATGAGCGGCGGACCCCCAAGCCCGCCGCCCCGCGGCTCAGGGACGGGCTCCCCGGGCCTCGATGCGCCGCTGGCGCGCGATCAGCCTTCGGGCCCGTTCGATGACCGGGATATCGATCATCCTGCCGTCCAGCTGGAACGACGCGCGGCCTTCGGCCTGCGCCTGCTCCGCCGCCTCGATGACGCGCATGGCATGCGCCACGTCGCCAGGCCGCGGCCCGTACTCCTCGTTGACGATGGCGACCTGCCCCGGATGCACGCAGCTCGCGCCGTCGAAACCGAATTGCCTCGATCGCGCGACCATGGTCCGGAACCGGTCCCAATCGGAAAAATCGGCCACGGTGCCGATGTAGCCCAGCGGCATGACGCCGGCGGCGCGCGCCGCCAGGATCATGCGCTGCTTGGGCATCAGCAGCGCCTCGTCGGTGGGCTCGAAACCGCCGTTCAGGGCGAAATCCTCGCCACCTATGTTGATGGCCGCCACGCGCGGCGACGCGCGGGCGATGTCGGTCATCTGCTCGAACGCCTCCGGCGTCTCGATCATGACCAGGAAGCGCGTGCGCCCCATGGCCAGGCCGCGGTCCGCCTCCAGTTCGGTCACCAGTTCGTCCAGTAGCCGCACGTGCGACGGACCGTCCACCTTGGTGATGGCGATGCCGTCCACGTCCGCGCCCACGCTGGCCTCGACGTCCCGCACGCACAGGCCGAGCGGGCGGTTCACCCGCACCAGCACGTCGGCGCCGCCGCGCCGCACCTGCGCGGCGGCGGCCGTGACCGCCTCGCGCGCCGCGGCCTTCTCGGAAACCGGCACGCTGTCCTCGAGGTCCAGCATGATGGCGTCCGCGCCGCGGGTGTGCGCCTTCTCGATGAAGCGCGGCACGTTCGCCGGCACGTAGAGCAACGACCGCCAGACCGGCAGTTCGCGCTGCTTGGCTTGTTCTGCCATGCTCGTCATCGTGCCTCCTCCCGGGCGGCGGCATGATCGACCGTCGCGCCGCTGGCCACCATGGCCTGGATGTCTCCGTCGCCGAGACCGGCGGCGCGCAACAGTTCGACGCTGTGCTCCCCGATATGCGGCGCGGGCCACTTGAGCGCCGGCTCGTAGGTCGAGAAGCGGACCGGGTTGCGCAGGTTGGTGATCGTGCCCTCGGTGGGATGCTCGATCTTCTGGAACAACCCGGTGTCCGCCAGGTGCGGATCGTCCAGCACCGAATCCAGCGTATGCAGCGGCATCGCGGGAATGTCGGCGGCTTCCAGGACCTCCAGCCACTCGGCCGTGGTCCGCGTCGCGAACACCTCGTTGCGGATGCGGAACATCTCGCCGATGTTCTCGAAGCGGGCACGCTTCTCGGCGAAGCGCGGATCGGTCCGCAGCTCGGGCCGGCCCATCGCGTCGAACATCGCGAAGACCTGCGCGTCGGTGTTCGCGGTCACGCACAGATAGCCGTCGGCGGTGCGCACGGGCCGCGAATTGGGGTCGAGCAGGCGCGAGTCGCCGGTGGCGCCAAGCGGCGGGTCGAAGGTCTTCAGGAACATGTGCTCGGCCAGCACGAAGGCGGTCATGCTCTCGAACATGGGCACTTCCACCACCTGGGGACCGCCGTGCCGCAGCCGCTGCACCACCGCCATCAGGATGCTGTTGGCCACCATCACCCCGACGGTGCGGTCGGCGATGACCATGGGCACGAAACGCGGCTGGCCGTCGCCGCCGTTATTGATGGCCGCCAGGCCCGAGGCGCCCTGGATGATGGAGTCGTAGGCCGGCTTGTCGCGATAGCGACCTTCCTGGCCGAAGCCCACCACGCTGCAATAGATCAGGTCGGGCTTGAGCCGGATCAGGTCTTCGGCCGACAGCCCCAGGCGCGCCGCCGCGGGCGGCCGCATGTTGTGCACCACCACGTCGGCCGAGGCGATCAGCTTCTTCAGGGCATCGAGCGCGCCGGGCTTCTTCAGGTCCAGCGCCAGGCTCTTCTTGTTGCGGTTCAGGTGCAGGTATTTCGCGGCCATGCCGGGCGTGGGCGAACGCCCGCCTATCCAGCGCGCCAGATCGCCCGAGGGATGCTCGATCTTGATGACCTCGGCGCCGAAATCCGCCAGGAACTGCGTCGCATACGGCCCCACCACCACCTGCGTCAGGTCGACGATGCGCAGGCCTTCGAGCGGCGCGCGCCCCGCCTGCTGCGAAACGGACGCCATCATGCGCCCTCCTTCGTGGCCGAGCCCTGCAGCGTGGTCTTGCCCGCTTCGGTCACGACACGGAATTCGATCGCGCCGGGCTCCGCGCCCTCGCGGCTCTCGATGCGGAAGGGCACGCCCTCGAACAGCGGCGCCGTATTGCGGGTGGTCAGGCGCGCCAGCCGGACGCCGCCCCAGGCTTCGTGCAGATGCTCGGCGGCGCACAGCGCCCCCAGGCCGCCGTTGACCACCAGGCCGGGATAGCCTTCGACCTGGGTGGCATAGGGCTGGTCGTAGTGGATGCGGTGGCCGTTGAAGCACAGCGCGCTGTAGCGGAAGATCATCACGGCATCGGCCACGATGGTGTCGGACCGGTGCAGGGCCTCGAAAGCGGGCGCGGCGGGCCTGGCCGCGCCGCCGTCCTTGGCCAGCGTGCTGTCGCGATAGACGACGTCCTGCTCCTCGATCACCACCGCGCCGGCGGCGTTGCTGACGACGTGGCGCACGGTCACGAACACCAGCGGTCCCGAGCTGCCCTGCTTGGGCGTGATCGAGGCGATGGTGGACACCCGCTCCAGTTCGTCGCCGATGCGGATGGGCGCGACGAACTGGATGCGCTTGCCGGCGAACATGCGCTTGGGCAGCGGCACGGGCGGCAGGAAATCGCCCAGCGCCGGATGGCCATCGCGGCCCAGCTGGGAGCGCGGCACGACGCGCGGGAAGAGCACGCTGTACCACATCTGCGGGAATTCGGCGCCCCGGGCGAACGCGGCGCCGCGCGAGGACTCGATGGTGGCCGACAGACGTTCGGCCAGTTGGGGGGTGACGGCGTCGGCGTTCGTCTCGCTGCGGCCCACCCAGGCTTGCAACGCGTCGAGTGCCGCGGGCGTGGTGTCGGAGGTCACGATGGTGTCTCGCTGGAGTTCTCTTGTACGAAGCCCATCGTAGACTCGCCCCTTATTTCCGAGAAATGATAAATTGCGGATGTCTATTCCATTTTGGAAACGAACCTCTGGAATACCCCGATGAAACTCCAGCAGATCCGGGCCTTCTGCGCCGTCGTCGACCATGACATGAGCGTGTCGCGGGCGGCGCGCGCCCTGCACACCACCCAGTCGGCGGTCAGCAAGCAGATCGGGCAACTGGAGGACAGCCTGGGCGTGGCGCTGCTGATCCGCGCCAAGAGCCGCATCCTGGGGCTGACCGACGTGGGCCGCCAGGTGCTGCGCTGCATGCGCGGCATGCTGGCGGCAACCGACGACATCTCGCTCATCGTGTCCGATCACCGCCGCGAAGCCGGCGGCCGGCTGGCCATCGCCACCACGCACACGCACGCGCGCTACGCGCTGCAGGACATCGTGCTGGGATTCACCCGGCGCCATCCGGGCGTGGGGCTGCACCTGGTCCAGGCCACGCCGTCCGAGATCGCCGATCTGGTCGCCACCGGCGAAGTCGACCTGGGCCTGTCCACCGCGCCGCAGATCCTGCCGCCGTCGCTGGCCACCATCCCTTGCTACAAGCTCAAGCACGTGCTGATCGGCGAGCGTGGCCATCCCGTGTTCGAGACCTCGCCCTTGACGCTGGAGGCCATCGCCCGCCACCCGCTCATCACCTATAGCGAACAGCACGCCATCGGCCGGCGGGTGAACGAAGCCTTCGCCGCCGCCGGCCTGGCGCCCAAGATCGCCATGCGCGGCACCGACGTGGAAATCATGAAAAGCTATGCCGCCACCGGCGTGGGCCTGGCCGTCATCCCGCTCCTGGCCTATTCCCGCACGCGCGACCGCAAGCTCGACGCGCGTCCGGTGGACCACCTGTTCCCGACCAGCACCGTCTACGCGCTGGCGCGGCGCGGCGCCTACTGGCCGCGCCACCTGTACGAGTTCGTCGGCAAGCTGGCGCCGGACCTGACGCCCGCCGCGATCGAGGAAGCACTGCTGAGCACCGAACCGCCGGCCTGAGGCGGCGGCTTCGCGCAGGGGCGCGAACAGCGGGCCGAGAACCCCGGACGGACGGCTACTTGCCGTGCTCGGCCGCGATCGGCCGGGTCTCGCCGGTCTCCACCAGGCTGCGGGTGGCGTCCGGCGAGCCGTAGATCCACAGGATCTTCATCGGCCGCGTCGCCGACAGATTGCGGAAGCGGTGCGGCACGCCCGGCGGGATATAGGTGGCGTCGTGCGCCCTGAGCGGATGGGACTCGCCGTCGATGTCCAGCACGGCCTCGCCCTCGATCAGCACGACGCTTTCCTCGCAATTGTGGAAGTGGAAGGGGATCTGCGCCCCCGCCGCGAATTCGGTATAGCCGGTCAGGAAACCCTGGGCACCGGTCTGACGGCCGACCAGCGGCGTGGTGCGCGCGCCGCCGCCCCGGTCGTGAACTGGCAACTCGGCTGCCTTGAGCAGGACGGCCCGGGACGGCGTGATGTTCATCGTGGGTTCCTCGGCCTCAGTTGGACTGGATGTTGCCATCGTGTATCAGTTGCCGGTACAGGTCGAAGTTGCCGCGCGTGGCCGCCCCGAACTCGTCGGGACCGATACCGCGCAGCGTCATGCCCAGCGGCGCCAGTTGCGCCTTGACGTCGGCCGCGGCCAGCGCCTTCACCACGCTCTGGTGCAGGCGGTCGACGATGGGCCGGGGCGTGCCGTGCGGCGCGACGATCGTGGCCCACGAATCGAAGAAGAATCCCGGCAGGCCGGACGTGTCCACCGTCGGCACCCCGGGGAACTGCGCCAGCGGCTCCTTCGTGGAGACCGCGAGCAGCTTCACCTTCCCGCCCTGGATCAGCCCGGCCACCGTTCCCAGCCCCTGGAAACCCGCCTGCACTTCCTTGCCCGCCACCGCGACGGCGCCGGGCGTGGCGCCCTTGTAGGGCACGTGCACGATGTCCAGGCCGGCCTTCTTGGCGAACAGCGCCATCGCGATGTGCTGCGGGCTGCCGTTGCCGCCCGAGCTGTAGTTGATGCGGCCGGGATTCGCGCGCGCATCGGCGATGAAATCGGCCGCCGTCTTGTAGGGAGAGTCCGCCGGCGCCACCAGCCCCCATTCGACCGTCGCCACCAGCGAGACCGGATCGAAATCCTTCAGGGGATGCCACGGCATGTTGGGATAGATGTGCGGAATCATGGTGAGGATGCTGTCGTTGAAGCCCCCCAGCGTGTAGCCGTCCGGCGCGGCCTTGGCCACCTTGTCCGCGCCGATCAGCCCCGACGAGCCGGGAATGTTCTCGACCACGAAGGGCTGGCCCAGGTCCTCGGACATCTTCTGGACCACGATCCGGACCGCCTTGTCCACCGCGGAGCCCGCGGCCAGCGGGATCACCATGCGGACGGGCCTGGCGGGATAGGTATCGGCCGCCTGCGCGGGCACGCTGCCCGCGCAGGCCAGCAACGCCATGCCCACGCTTGCGATGATGGACTTCATGTCTGTCTCCTCCCCCGTCTATGCGGATGATGTCTGGGAACGAATGGTCGATCAGCAGGCTGCCAGGGGCGGTATCTCCAGTTCCCTGGCAAGCTGGTCCAGCTCGGCCGCCACGCCACGGGACACGGGGATGCCCGTTTCCCGGTAGCGGCGGCGGCGCGCATGGCTTTGTTCGCCGGGCATCCAGATCCGATCGGTGCCGGGCATGCGGGCACTGCCGCGCAGGTCCTCCACCAGCCGGTCGACCGCCCCCTTGAACGCCTGGACCGGCCCGAACGCGGCCAGGTTCAGGACCAGGATGGCCTGTCCGGTATTGGTGGCCGTCACATGGTCTTTGTTGAAATCGACGACCTCGCGCCCCATCGCGGCGCCGTTCAAGGTGCCGGCCAGCAGGCCCACGATCAGGGCCAGGCCATAGCCCTTGTGGCCGCCGATGGGCATCAGGAAACCGTCGTCCGAACGCGTGGGGTCGAGCAGCGGCTTGCCCTCGCGGTCGATCATCCAGCCTTCGGGCATCATCTCGCCGCGCTTGGCCTTGGCCTTGACCTTGCCGTAGGCGGCGACCGTGGTCGCCATGTCCAGGACCACGGCGGGTTCCTCGCCCGCCGGTACGCTGGCGGAAATGGGATTGGTCGACAACAGCATCTCGGTGCCGCCCCAGGGCGGCAGATGATTGGCGTTGCCCACGGCGAAGTAGATGCCGATCATCTCGTGCCGCAACGGCATGGCCGAGTACAGCGATGCCGGGCCGGCATGGTTGCTGCGCCGCGTGCCGACCCACGCGACTCCCTGGGTCCGGGCCTTGCCGATGGCGATCTCGGTCGCGCGCGAGACCACCAGGTGCCCCATGCCGTTGTCGCCGTCCACGATGGCCATGGCCGGCATGTCGGCCACCACCCGGATGTCGGGCCGGACATTGATGCCGCCCGCCCGGATCCGCCGTATGTACTGGGGCAGGCGGATAACGCCGTGGCCGTCCGACCCTTGCAGATCGGCCTGCGCCATCAACCCCGCCACCGCCGATGCGTCGCCCTCGGGCAGACCCGCCCGCCGCAGCGCGGACGCGATGAACCGCTCCAGTTGTTCCTGTGAAACCGATATCGAATTGCTATCTTCACCCATATCCGTCGATGCCATTGCCCATTACCGGCCAATGCTAGAGAGCGGCATGCGGGAAATCCAATACAGAATTCGCTCCAGGCCATATCATCTTGATATGGTTTCTTCGGGTTTGCCATGAATCTGCGCACGTTGCGGTACTTCGTCGCCATCGTCGATGCCGGCAGCCTGAGCGCCGCGGCCGCAGCGATATCCATCGCCCAGCCCGCGCTCAGCCGCCAGCTCCGGGAACTGGAACGGGACATGGGCCAGCCCTTGCTGATACGGGGCGCCCGCGGCGTGCGGCTGACGGCCGCCGGGCTGACGCTGTACGAGTCCGCCCAGCGCATGCTGGCCGAGGCGGCCCGGCTACGCCGCCAGATGACGCAGCGCCCGGCCAGCGCCGCGACCACCGTCACCATCGGCATCTCGCCCACCCTGGCCGCGGTCCTGGTGCCCGGCCTGTTCGAGCAATCGCGGCGCGGCCTGGACGGCATCCATATCAAGGTGCGCGAAGCCTTCACCCCGTCCCTGCTGGAATGGGTGGAGCGCGGAATGGTGGACCTGGCCGTGGTCACCAACCCCGCCCCGGGCGGCTCGCTGGCCCTGCAACCGCTGCTGGGCGAACCCTTCGCGCTGATCGCCAACGTCGCGCTGGGCCTGGGCCCGGTCATCCCCGCCACGCAGTTGCATCGCATACCGCTCTTGATGACCTCCCTGCATCGCGACATCGTGGACAGGCAGTTGATGCCCCTGGGCATGGACCTGACGCTCGAGGCCGAGATCGACTCGGTGGATGCCATCCGGGAACTGGTGTGCCGCGGCCGATGGGCCACCATCATGCCGATCTCGGTCTTCAAGGATCTGGTCGCCGCTGGCCGGGTGACCGGCTCGGAAATCACGGGCGTGCAGTTGAACCGCATGCTGGTGCTGGCCCGCCGCATCGAGCGGGACAGCCCGGCCGCCTACGATGCGGTGCAGGAACTGCTCCACGCCGAATTCGCCCGGCTCGATCGCGCCAATGTCTTCGGCATATCGAACCTGGGCGCGGCATCCGCTGAAAGGCAGGATTCCATGCGAATCGGGGGGTGACCGGGGGAAGGAGGGAAGCGGAGGATGGCGTCCCCACCAGGAATCGAACCTGGATCTGATTCTTAGGAGGAACCTGTTCTATCCATTGAACTACAGGGACGCAAGCCCGCTACTGTACCAGCAGAAAGGCCCCCGGGACAAGAATCGCCTCGGCAATCCCACCTATGTGAGAATGCGGGCAATGGACCGGGCGGGAACGCGCCAACACCACCTCCAGCGAAAGGCGACCATGGACCTGTTCCGCGTCAAAAGCATAGACAGCATGCTGGCGCAGCGCCAGACCGCCGGCCTGCGCAAAAGCCTCTCCACCTTCGATCTCGTCATGCTGGGCGTGGGCGCGGTCGTCGGTTCGGGTATCTTCATTCTTACCGGCACCGGCAGCCTGATCGCCGGTCCCGCCCTGTCCCTGTCCTTCGTGCTGGCGGCCATCGCCTGCTTCTTCTCGGCCCTGTCCTACGCCGAGTTCTCGTCCTCACTGCCGGTATCGGGTTCCGTCTACACCTATGTCTATGCCACGCTGGGCGAGCTGCCGGCCTGGCTGATCGGCTGGATCCTGATCCTGGAGTTCGGCCTGGCCGCCTCGGCCGTCGCGGCGGGCTGGTCCGGCTACCTGCAATCGCTGGTCGCCGGCTTCGGCCTGCACCTGCCCGAGGCGCTGCGCGCGGCGCCTGGCGCGGTGGCCGGCAGCGCCTCGCTGTTCAACCTGCCCGCCTTCCTGGTCCTGGCCGCCATCACCGCCCTGCTCTCGCTGGGCATCCGCCAGTCCAAGCGCGTGAACAACACGATGGTGGCGATCAAGATCCTGGTGGTGGTGCTGTTCATCGCCGCCGGCGCCACCCACGTGCGGACCGAGAACTGGACCCCCTTCATGCCCTACGGCATGAGCGGCGTCTACGCCGGCGCGGCCCTGATGTTCTACGCGTTCATCGGCTTCGACGCGGTCGCGTCGTCGGCCGAGGAGGTCAGGGATCCGCAGCGTTCGCTGCCGCTCGGCATCCTGGGCTCGCTCCTGATCTGCACCGTGCTGTACGTGCTCGTGACGCTGGTCATGACCGGCATCGTGCCCTACCGGGACTTCGCCGAGAACACCGACCACCCGGTATCGCTGGCCCTGCAGCGCACCGGGCAGCTCGGCCTGGCCGGCGTGGTGGACCTGGGCGCGATACTGGGCATGACGACGGTCATCCTGGTCATGGGCTACGGCCTGACGCGCATCCTCTACGCCATGGCCCGCGACGGCCTGCTGCCCAGGCGGCTGGCCAGCCTGCACCCACGCTACGCGACGCCCTTCGCGCTGACGTGGTCCGTCGGGCTCCTATTCGCGCTGATCGCCGGGCTCGTCCCCCTGGCCGTGCTGGCCGAGCTCATCAACATCGGCACGCTGACCGCTTTCGCGCTGATCTCGCTGGCCGTCATCGTGCTGCGCAAGACCCATCCCGACCTGCAGCGCGGCTTCCGCTGCCCCGGCGTCCCCTATGTCCCGCTCGCGGCCGTCGCATGCTGCGTGTTCCTGATCGCCCACCTGGACCACGTCACCTGGCTGGCCTTCTGCGTATGGGTGCTGGCGGGCCTCGCGGTGTATTTCCTGTACTCGCGCCGCAAGGCCGTGCTGGGAAGCGCCGAACCGGTCACGCCGCCCGGACGCTGATCTCCGGCACCTCGAAGGCCTCCACCGCCGGCGCCTCGCCTTCCCACTTGCGGATGTCCACCAGCGCCGACAGCGCGCTGGGCGCCTGCGCCAGGCGCGAGGTGCCCGCGTCCAGCGTCAGCACATTGGGATTGCCATGGCGCTCCAGCGCCGCGTCCAGGGGGTCGAACCACGCGCCGGTGGACATGATCGCCACGCCGGGCATCACGCCGTCCAGCACCAGCGCCGCCGCGATGCAGGCGCCGCGATCGTTGAAAACCCTGACGAGGTCGCCGTCCTGGATTCCGCGCGCCGCCGCGTCCTCCGGCGCCATCCGCACGCGTTCGCGTCCGTGCAGCTTGTTCGCGGCGGACACGACGCCGGCGTCCAGTTGCGAATGCAGCTTGTCGCCCGGCTGCGAGGTGACCAGGTGCAGCGGGAAACGCGCGGCCAGGTCCGCGCCCAGCCATTCAGCCGGCGGTACCCAGGCCGGATGGGGCGGGCAGTCGTCGTAGCCGAAGCCGGCGATGCGCTCGGAATAAATCTCTATCCGGCCCGACGGGGTCTTGAGCGGATGGGCCGCCGGATCGCGGCGGAAGTCCTCGAACAGCACGAATTCGCGCGCCGGTTCAGGCAACTCCAGGTGGCCCGCGCGCCAGAAGTCCTCGAAGGCCGGCGCATCGAAACCCGCTTCGCGCCATCCCGCGGCCATGCCGTCGTAGATGTGCCGTATCCACTGGAACTCGTCGCGGCCGCCGGTGAAGGCCGCCTCGTAGCCGCCCATGGCCGCCAGTTCGCGGTAGATGTCGAAGTCGTTGCGGCTTTGCGCGTGGGGCACCAGCGCCTGGTGCATGGCCAGCACGAAACGGTCGCGCGACGAACCGCCGATATCGTTGCGTTCGAGGGTGGTGGTGGCGGGCAGCACGATGTCGGCGCGGCGCGCCGTGGGCGTCCACCAGCTGTCGTGCACGACGATGGTCTGGGGCTTGCTCCAGGCACGCACCAGGCGGTTCAGGTCCTGGTGGTGATGGAAAGGATTGCCGCCCGCCCAGTAGATCATCTGGATGTCGGGATAGACGTCGGTGCGGCCGTTGAACTCGAAGGGCTGGCCCGGCCGCAGCAGCATGTCGGCGATGCGCGCCACGGGAATCGAGCGCCCGGTGGGATTCGCGCCCGAGGACATCTCGGGCGAGGCGGCGGCCGGCCGCGGGTTGCCGACGCCATTCATGGAGCCATGGCCGAACGCGAAGCCGCCGCCGGGCAGGCCGATCTGGCCCAGCGCCGAAGCCAGCGCGATCGAGGCCCAATAGGGTTGCTCGCCGCGATGCGCGCGCTGCAGCGACCAGGTGCAGGTCAGCATGGTGCGCGTGCCGGCGGCGCGCCGCGCCAGGCCGCGTATGTCGGCCGCCGGCACGCCGCACAAGGCCTGCGCCCATTCGGGGCTCTTGGGCTGGCCGTCGGACTTGCCCAGGACGTAGTCGGCGAAACGGTCAAAGCCGGCGCAATGTGTCCGCGTGAAATCGGCGGCGTGCAGGTCTTCGGTCAGCAGCGTGTGGATCATCCCCAGCATCAGGGCAGCGTCCGTATTGGGCCGGATGGGGATCCAACGCGCCTCGATGCCCTCCGGCACATCGGCGCGAGTGGGGCTGACCACCACGAATTCCACGCCCGCTTCCCGCGCGCGCGCCAGCCAGCGCGGCGCGGAGTGCTCGCCGGCGCCGCCCGAGGTGATCTGCGTATTGCGCAGCGGTATCCCGCCGAAGGCCACGAACAGCCGGGTGTGCGCGGCGACACTGTTCCAGTCGGTCACGCGCCCGGTGACCGGCGAATAGGTGCCGATGACGTGCGGCAACAGGAATTGCGCGGCGCCCCAGCTATAGTTGCCGGCCTGGTTGACGCAGCCGCCCCCCGCGTTCAGGAAGCGGTGCGTCTGCGTGCGCGCATGATGCAGGCGGCCGGCCGAAGACCAGCCGTAGGACCCGCCGAAGATCGAGGTGTCGCCATGGGTGGTCCGCACCCGCGCCAGTTCGTCGGCCACGAGTTTCAAGGCCACGTCCCATTCCACTTCCACGAACCGGTCGCTGCCGCGCGCGCCGCGATCGGCCCGCTCGCGGTCGCGCAGCCAGCCTTCGCGCACGGCGGGGCGGGCGATGCGCAGGGGGGAATGGACCATGCCGGGCATGGACTGGAGGATGGGCGACGGGGCCTGGTCGAGCGCGAACGGCTCGCAGGCCTGCAGGCGGCCGTCGGCGACGACCGCGGTGAAGGCGCCCCAGTGGGAGAGGGACGGAAAGCGTTTGATGTCTGCGGCCATGGCGGTCTCGGCGGGGTCAGGCGTAATCCAACGGCAGCGCCGTCGTGTATTTCAGTTCTTCCATCGCGAAACTCGAACTGACGTCGAAGAGTTCCACGACCTGTATGAGTTTCTTGTACACCATGTCGAAGCCCTGGATGTCCGGCACCACGACCTTGAGCAGGTAGTCGATCTCGCCGCTCATCCGGTAGAACTCGACCACCTCGGGCATGTCGCGCACCCCGGCGGCGAATTTCTGCAGCCATTGCAGGTCGTGGTGGTTGGTCTTGACGGCCACGAACACGGTCACTCCCACGCCCAGCTTGCGGTTGTCGAGCAGGCATACCTGCTTGCGGATCACGCCTTCCTGCGTCAGGCGCTGGATGCGTTTCCAGCACGCGGTGGGAGACAGGCTGACCCGCTCGGCGATCTCGTTGACCGACAGCGTGGCGTCTTCCTGGAGGATAGAAAGAATATTGCTGTCTTTTTTATCCATGGGGAATCAATCACCATTCTAGAGACTATAGGATAAATAATTTTCCCATTTTTTGACAAATCGGTGTCAAGAAGGAAAAAAATTTAATCCCCTTCCCGCCTACACTTTCTCCATGCCCGACCGTATCGCGGATGGGATCCGGCGCCCCGGCGCCGTCTGTGTATTCGAGGACAACCGCAGCAATGAAAGAGAAGACCAGGCTGGTTACCGCCGGCAGGCACCCCGAGCGTTTCGCCGGACTCGTGAACACCCCGATCTTCCGCGGGTCGACCATTCTTCACGGGTCGATGGCCGAATGGGAAGAAAAGAAGAAGCGGCGCGCCGCCGACGAGCCAGGCGCCACCACCTATGGCCGCTTCGGCACGCCCACCCATCATGCGCTGGAAGAAGCCATCGCCGAACTGGAAGGCGGCTACCGCTCGCAGGTGTTCCCGTCGGGGCTGGCCGCCTGCGCCACCGCGCTGACCGCGCTGCTGGCCGCCGGCGACCACGTGCTGCTGACCGACAGCGCCTATTCTCCCACCCGCACCTTCCTGACCCGCGTGCTGGGCCGCTTCGGCGTGGAAGTCACCATCTACGACCCGACCTCGGGCGGCGGCATCGAGTCCAGCATGCGGCCCAACACCCGCGTGGTCTACGTCGAATCTCCCGGGTCCGAGACCTTCGACATGCAGGATATCCCCGCCATCGCGGCCGTGGCCCATCGCCACGGCGCCAGGGTGGTCATGGACAACACCTGGGGCACGCCGCTGTTCTTCAAGCCCTTCGAGCATGGCGTGGATGTCTCCATCCAGGCCGCGACCAAGTACATCGTCGGCCATTCCGACGCCATGCTGGGCATCGTCACCTGCACCGAGGAAACCTGGCCGCTGATCAAGCGCACCACCCAGGACCTGGGCCAAACCGCCGGCCCCGACGACGTCTATCTCGCCTTGCGCGGCCTGCGCACCATGAACGTGCGCCTGCAGCAGCACTGGAAGTCGGGCATCGAGGTGGCCTCGTGGCTGGAAACCCGGCCCGAGGTGGAAAAGGTGCTGCACCCCGCGTTGCCCAGCCATCCCGGCCACGCGCTGTGGAAACGCGACTTCCTGGGCGCCGCCGGACTGTTCGCGGTAGTGCTCAAGCCCGCCTCGCCGGCCGCGGTGGAAGCCTTCATCGACAGCTTGCAGCTGTTCGGCATCGGCGTATCGTGGGGCGGCTACGAAAGCCTGGTCATCCCCTTCAACCCGTCGGGCGACCGTGTCACCGCCAAATGGCCCTACACCGGCCAGGCGCTGCGGCTGCACGTCGGCCTGGAGGACCCGGCCGACCTGATCGCCGACCTGGAAGGCGGCTTCGCCGCGCTGGCGGAGGTTGAGGTGTGCACCCCCCTACGCGCTTAGGCGCACCCCCCAGGGGGCGGCGCTGGCGGACCGGCAAAGCCGGATCCGCGGCGCCCACAGGGGAAAAGCGGAAGACCTCCGCAAGGTATCATGTAACAGTTATCCAATTGGTGGAATCGTCATGGCTAAGATGAAAATCGAAGGGTCGTTCGTTGCCCTGATCACCCCTTTCAATCAAGACGGCAGCGTCGATTTCGAAGGCTTCCGCACCCTGCTCAAGTTCCATGAGGACAACGGCACCTCCGCCGTGCTCATGATGGGCTCGACGGGCGAGGTCTCGATGCTGTCGCAGCAAGAGCGCCAGCAGATCATCGCCGAGACGGCCAAGATGAAGAACGGCAAGATGAAGTTCTTCTACGGCTGCACCGGCAACAACACCGCCACCACCATCGATTACCTGCGCTTTGCCCGCGCCAACGGCGCCGACGGCGCCATCCTGGCCGCGCCGGCCTACATCTGCGGCTCCGAGTCCGACATCGAGGACTACTTCCTGGAAGTGGCCGACGCCACCGACCTGCCGCTGGGCATCTACAACAACCCGCCGCGCGTGAAGACCGACCTGCACTGGGACAACCTGCTGCGCATCTTCAAGCACCCCAACTACGTCGTGCACAAGGAATCGACCACCCGCGTGGGCCAGGTCGCGCAAGTGCTGCGCGCCCGCCCCGACGTGGCCGTGATGTGCTGCGACTCGCCCAACCTGGGCCTGGTCGTTCCGACCATGAGCCTGGGCGGCCACGGCACCGCCAACATGACCGGCAACATCGCCCCGGCCGAGATCGCCACGATCTCCAAGCCCTGGAAGACGCCCGACGTGTCCGAAAGCTTCCGCGACATGTACCTGCACATGCTGCCCATGCTGCACTTCTCGTACTCGGCCATCAACCCGGTGGCGATCAAGTCGCTGATGAAGGCCGTCGGCCTGCCCGCCGGCGATCTGCGCAAGCCGCTCAAGGGCCTGGCTCCCGAGGCCCTGCAGAAGGGCCTGCGCGTGGTGCGCGAGCTCGAGCTGGACAAGAAATACGGCTGGAGCTCGCCCGAGCTGAAGTCGGCCTGACGGACGGACGCGACTCATGGACCTCGGCATCCAAGGCAAAAGCGCACTGGTATTCGGCGGCAGCCGCGGCATGGGGCGCGCCTGCGCGCTCCAGCTGTCGCAGGAAGGCGTGCTCGTGACCATCGCGGCGCGCACCCAGGCCACGCTGGAAAAAGCGGCGGCGGAGATCACGGCGCAGACCGGCACGCCGGTACGCTACGTGGTCTCCAACATCACGACCGAAGCGGGACGCGACGCGGCGCTGACCGCCTGTCCCGCCCCCGACATCCTGGTCAACAATGCCGACGGTCCCGAGCCTGGCGACTTCCGCAAATGGACGCTGGACGACTGGCACCAGGCGCTGGACTCGATGATGCTGGGGCCGATCGAAATGATCCGCCGCACGGTCGACGGCATGGTCGAACGCAAATTCGGCCGCATCGTCAACATCGTGTCGCGCAGCGTGAAGACGCCGCAGATCGAACTGGGCCTGTCCAACGGCGCGCGCTCGGGTCTCGTGGGCTTCGTGGCGGGATTGTCCCGCCAGACGGTGCGCCACAACGTCACGATCAACAACCTGCTGCCGGGCGTGTTCGCCACCGACGCCCAGCGCCGCCACATCGAGGGCATGCTGGAGGATACCGGCAAGACCTTCGACCAGCTCTGGGCGGAACGCGGCAGCAACAACCCCGCCGGCCGCTATGGGCGCGCCGAGGAACTGGGCGCGCTGTGCGCCTTCGTGTGCTCGGCGCACACGGGCTACATCACGGGCCAGAGCCTGCTGATAGACGGCGGCGGCTACCCGGGCACGTTCTGACGGGCACCTGGGCGTCGATCCGGGAATAAGAAGGAAAACAGGAGAACAACAAGGCGTCCGTGCCGTCCCGCCCGCGGGATGGCCCAGGATGCGCGGGCTCCGGCCCACCCCGACAGGGGAAACCGGAGCATTTTCTAATAACCGCAAAATATATAGAAAACGGAGACAATTCTGTTTTTCGAATATGGGGAAATCATGAAACGCACGACCCGCCGCACTTTCCTGAATACCGCCCTGGCCGCCGCCAGCGCTGCCGCCCTGACCAGCCCCGCCTTCGCGCAGGGCGACTATCCGGCCCGCCCGATCACCATCGTCGTCCCGCACGCGCCTGGCGGCGCGGTCGACAACACGGCCCGCCTGTTCGCCGAAAAGCTCAAGGACGAACTCAAGCAATCCATCGTGGTCGAGAACCGCGCCGGCGCGTCGGGCATGATCGGCGCCGCCTACGTCGCGCGCGCCGAGCCGGACGGCTACACGCTGTACTTCAACGCCTCCATCCACGCCATCAATCCCCTGCTGTACAAGAAGAACATCAAGTTCGACGCGGTCAAGGACTTCGCCCCCGTCAGCATGCTGGCCCAGGGCGCGCTGATCTTCAGCGTCCATCCCACGGTCCCCGCCCACAGCGTCCAGGAATTCGTCTCCGTCCTGAAGGCCAACCCCACCAAGTACACCTTCGTGACCAGCGGCTTCGGCTCGGCCGGCCACCTGGGCGCGGCGCAGTTCCTGCATGAAGCCCACCTGACCGGCGACATCCCCATCGTGCTGTACAAGGGCGCCGCGCCGGCGCTCCAGGATCTCGTGGGCGGCCAGGTGTCCGCCATGATGGATCCGATGCTGTCCTCGCTGCCGCACGTGAAGTCCGGCAAGCTGCGCGCCCTGGCCGTGACCGGCCGCGAACGCAGCCCGCTGCTGCCCGACGTGCCCACCATGCGCGAATCCGGCTTCAAGGACTTCGAGTTCTACTCGTGGTACGGCCTGTGGGCGCCCGCCAAGGTGCCGGCCCCCATCCTGAAGAAGCTGGACGCCGCCACGGCCAAGATCATGGCATCGACCGAGATGAAGGAGCGCCTGGCGTCCCTGGGTTTCGAATCGGCCTACAAGAACTCGGCCGACTTCGCCAAGTACATCGACTCGGAAATGGCGCGCTACCAGAAGATCATCGACGCGGCCAAGATCACGGTCGAATAAGCGGCAAGGTTCATGAAAGTACTCGTGCTGGGCGCCGGCGTGGTCGGCGTCGCGACCGCCTACTACCTGTGGAAGGACGGTCACGAAGTCACCGTGGTCGAGCGCCAGCCCGGCCCCGGCCGGGAAACCAGCTACGGCAACGCGGGCGGATTATGTCCCAGCTTCGCCGGCCCCTGGGCCGCGCCGGGCATGATCGCCAAGGTGCTGAAGCTGTCGGTCCAGCGCGATTCCCCCATCCGGTTCTCGCCGCTGCCCGAGCCCCGCAAGGTGGCCTGGGTGCTGCAATGGATGCGCAACTGCAATGCCGAGCGTTTCCGCATCAACAAGCTGCGCATGCAGCGCGTGGCGCACTACAGCCTGCAGTGCCTGCGCGAGATCGCCGGCAGCGAGGAGCTGCCGTCGTTCGACTTTCATGAAGGCGGCACGCTGCAGATTTTCCGCACGCCCGCCGAACTCGACCTGGGCCGGCTGTCGGCCAAGGCCCTGGAAGAGTACGGCGTACCCTGGCGCATCCTGGACGCCGCCGACATCAGCGCGCTGGAACCAGCCATGGCGCACAGCCGCGCCACGGTGGCGGGCGCCCTGCACATGCCCGCCGACGCCTCGGGCGACAGCTACAAATTCTCGCAGGGCCTGGCCGCGTTCCTGCAGCAGCGCGGCGTCGATTTCCGCTATGGCGTGCGCATCGACGCGCTGGAGCGAGAGGGCGATGCCATCGGCGCGGTCCGCACGTCGCAAGGCCCGCTGCGCGCCGATGCCTACGTCGTCGCGCTGGGCAGCCACGCGCCCTTCCTGGTGCGGCCGCTGGGCCTGAACCTGCCGGTCTACCCCCTGAAGGGCTATTCCATCACCGTGCCCGTGTCCGACCCCGACGCGGTCCCGCGCATGGCGGTCATGGACGAGCACAACAAGATCATGATCTCGCGCCTGGGCGACCGCATACGCGCCGCCGGCATGGCCGAGCTGACCGGCTACGGACTGGGCTTGAACCCGGCGCGCAAGAAACTGCTGGTCGACGTCGTGGGCGAATTGTTCCCGCGGGGACTGGACTGGGACCAGGTGGAATTCTGGGCCGGCCTGCGGCCCATGACGCCGGACGGCCCGCCCATCCTGGGCCGCACGCGCTGGAACAACCTGTTCCTGAACAGCGGCCACGGCTCGAACGGATGGACGCAATCCTGCGGCACCTCCCGCATCGTCGCCGACATCGTTGCCGGCCGGCAGCCCGCCATCGACCTGGACGGACTGACGGCGGAACGCTTCCAGGCCTAGGGCCTGCTCCTTTTTGCCAAAGGCCGTCCTGCCCCCGGACGGCACCTGGTCCGGGCACGGACCTGCCTTTCGACGAACGCGACGATTCCCAGCCCGGAGGGAAGCCGGTACAATCCGGCGCGGCTGCCACACGTAACCCATTATTTCAATTGATACCAAGCTCCCATGCCAGCTGACCGAGCAAGCGTCCTGGCAGGCGATGCCGTTGCCTCCGCCCAAGTCCGTCCCCCCGTCCGTGGACGCGGCCTGATTTACGGATGCTCCGTGCTCGGCCTGCTGGCCTGCGCGGTCACCGGCGGCCTGCAATGGCCCATCGCGCTGCCCCTGATCTCCGCGCTGGTCGCCGGCGTCATCGTGCTGCCCCTGCGCGAATCGACGCTGCTCTCGATGGTATCC
Source organism: Pigmentiphaga sp. MLSB6-MA01 (assembly GCF_058793475.1). Lineage (NCBI taxonomy): Bacteria > Pseudomonadati > Pseudomonadota > Betaproteobacteria > Burkholderiales > Alcaligenaceae > Pigmentiphaga > Pigmentiphaga sp. MLSB6-MA01. The sequence continues at coordinate 195,115 of NZ_JBXAFV010000004.1, forward strand.
GTGGTCTTTACCTCGCTGCTGGACTTCTGGACCTGGGTGATCGGCCCCCTGCCGCTGATCTGGCGCGTGCCCGACGTCCCCGTTGCGCCGCTGTTCGCCGTGACCACGCTGCTGTCCGTGGCCGTCGTCCATCTCTGCCTGTCGGCGTCCCAGGCGGCGGCCCGGCGACCGGCGGCGCGAGACACGCTCGACCGGCCCGCGGCGGGCTCGACCGCCGCGCGCATGGAGCCGCTGCTGGACCTGCTGCCCCACGCCATGGCGATCGCCGGCGCCGACGGGGCGCTGACCTACGCCAACGCCCCCTACCTGGCGCTGATCGACAAGTCCGCCGCCATCGCGCTGGGACGCACCACCCAGGAACTCTGGCCGCGCCGCGCGGCCTCGCTGTACGCCCCCCATCTCGAACAGGCCGCGCAAGGCAAGGCCGTGAGCTTCCGCCTGCCCTTCACCACGCCCGACAACGTCAAGCGCGAGTTCGACGTCTTCCTGTCGCCGCACGCCGACACGGCCGCGGGCGCCCCGGCCACGCTGATGATGCTGGTCGACGTGACCGACGCGGTGCGCGCCAAGCACGGCCTGATCGAGCGCGAATCCATGTACAAGGCCGTCATCGAGCACGCGCCCATCGGTATCCTGAGCCAGGTCGACGGCCTGCTGATCTATGCCAATCCCGCGGCGCTGCTCATGCTGTCGGCGGACTGGCCTGGCCGCGCCATCGGACGGCCGTTCTCGGACTTCATCGTCGACAAGGACCGCGAGAAGGTCCGCCGCCGCATCGAGGAACTCGCCCAGGCCCCCGGCTTCGCCGAATTCAGGCCTTACCGGCTGGTGGCGCTGGACGGCCAGAAACGCGACGTCGAGCTTGCCGCGATCAGCGTCACGCGCGACGGCAGGCAGCGGGTGGAGTTGTTCTGCGTCGACGTCACGGAACACCGGCTGGCCGAGGACAAGATCCGGCAACTGAACGAAACCCTGGAGCTGCGCGTGGCCGAGCGCACGGCCGAGCTGGAAGCCTTCACCAGCTCGGTCAGCCACGACCTGCGCGCGCCGGCCCGCCAGATCATGTCTGCCGCCGACATCATGCTGCGCAAGAGCGAGCAGCCCGGCAGCGACATCAAGCCCATGCTGTCGGCGCTCCTGACCACCGCGGAGCGCATGAACCGCACCATCGACGCCCTGCTGGAACTCTCGCGGCTGGGGCGCGCCGGCATCGTGCCTTCACTCTGGCCGCTCGGCACCATGGTGCAGGAGATCCAGTCGGAACTGGCCGCCAACGTCGGCGACCGGTCGGTTTCCTGGCGCATCGACAAGCTGCCACGCGTCTTCGCCGATCCCCACCTGATCCGGCTGGTCATGGTCAACCTGCTGGACAACGCGGTCAAGTTCACCCGCTACACGCCCAACGCGCTGATCGAGATCTGGGCCGACGAATACGAACAGACGATCGCCATCAACGTTCGCGACAACGGCGCCGGCTTCGACATGCGGCAGTCGGCCAAGCTCTTCGGCATGTTCAGCCGGCTGCATTCCAACCGGGATTTCGACGGCACCGGCGTGGGGCTTGCGCATTGCCGCCGCATCATCGAGCGCCATGGCGGGCGCATCGTCGCCCACGGCGAACCCGGCAAGGGCGCCACCTTGCGCTTCACCCTGCCCCACGAGCCGCATCCCCGGTAACACCGGCCGCGACTGCGGCGCCCGCCTTCCTGTATCCGTATGTAAAGCGCCACAGCACATTACATTTCGGAAATAATTACAAGATGAAACAGGAAAAACCTAGAATAAACGGTCCCTATTCCTCGTTTTCGAGGCTTCATGACCACCCTCGCCTATAGCTCGCTCGCGGTCGCTTTCCTGCTGGGCCTGCTCAAGTTCCGATCGTCCTGGCGCAAGCGGCGGCGCCTGCGGGAGATCGAGTTGCGAGGAGGATCGCTGTGCCTGGACTGCGACCGCTACCTGAAGCCGCATTCCCGCTACTGCCCGCATTGCCTGGCTGAGCAGAAGCACGGCTAGGACAGGCCGCCAGGCGGCGTCGGCCGGCCCCTCGCCGGATTGCCGGCCGCTTGATCCCGCGCGGATCGGTCCGTGAGTGAACCTATGGCCCGGCTAAGCCAGCCCCGGCAGACTGCCCGCAGGCCGTTCCACCTTGCCTGCGGCCAGGGCCAATCCGTTGCCAGCCTCCGACCCCCGCCAAGGCGGGGTCCAGGCTGCGAGGTTCCTCATGAAAACATCCACTGACCACGCGCTGGCCAAGGTTCCCGAAGTCACGCTCGGGTTCTGGCTCATCAAGATCGCCGCCACCACGCTCGGCGAAACCGGCGGGGATGCCGTCTCGATGTCCATGAACCTGGGCTATCTGATCGGCACCGGCATTTTCGCGGCGATCTTCCTGGCGGCCGTGATCGCGCAGATCAAGGCCAAGGGATTCCACCCTTTCCTGTATTGGACCACCATCATTGCCACCACCACGGTCGGCACGACGCTGGCCGATTTCGCGGACCGCTCGCTGGGCATCGGCTACGCTGGCGGCTCGTGCCTGCTGCTGGCCATGCTGCTCGGCACGCTCCTCGCCTGGCATCGCACCCTGGGTTCGGTATCGGTAAGCACCGTCAGCACGCCCAAGGCGGAAGCCTTCTACTGGATGACGATCATGTTCTCCCAGACCTTGGGGACGGCGCTGGGCGATTGGACGGCCGACACGGCCGGCCTGGGCTACACCGGCGCGGCCATCGTGTTCGTGGGATGGCTCGCCCTGATTCTGGCAGCCTATCGCTGGACTCGTGTATCGCGCACGCTGCTGTTCTGGGCGGCGTTCATCCTGACCCGTCCGCTGGGCGCCGTGGTCGGTGACTTCCTGGACAAGCCGCTGAGCGCGGGAGGATTGGCCTTGAGCCGCTACTGGGCCTCTGCCGCGCTGCTGGCCTTCATGCTGACCGCTATTCTGCTGCTCAGGCAGCGGGCGGCCCGGACGGCGCATTGAATAGTGCCGTCATGTCCCGTTTTCAATACGATCCTGACAGCAGCCATGCATGCATGGCGAATGGGACACCACGACAGGAGAGAACATGCGGGTGCTGCTGGTCGAAGACGACGCCATGATCGGTGAAGCGATCCAGGGCGCCTTGAAGGATGCGTCCTATGCCGCCGACTGGGTGCGGGATGGCGCAACCGCCCTGGCGACGCTGGCGGGCCAGCACTATGACCTGGTGCTGCTCGACCTGGGCTTGCCCGGCAAGGACGGGCTCGAAGTGCTGGGCAGCCTCCGCGCCCGGGACAATCCTGTCCCCCTGCTCATCATCACGGCCCGCGATGGCCTGGATGACCGTCTGCGCGGCCTGGACGGCGGGGCCGACGACTACGTCCCCAAGCCGTTCGAGATGGCCGAGCTGCTGGCCCGGATGCGCGCCGTGCTACGGCGCAAGGGCGGAAGCGCCGCGCCCGTTCTGGGCAACGGCGTGATATCGCTCGACCCCGCCACGAAAGAAGCCCGCGTCAAGGACGGTGCCCCGGTTCTACTGTCCCACCGGGAGTTCTCGCTGCTGCAAGCCCTGCTGGTTCGGCCGGGAGCCATTCTCTCGCGCGGCGAGCTGGAGGATCGCATCTACGGCTGGGGCGAAGAGGTGGAAAGCAATGCCGTCGAATATCTGATTCACGCACTTCGGCGCAAGCTGGGCAGCGAGACGATCAAGAACGTCAGGGGGGTGGGATGGATGGTCTCCAAAAACGCCTGAACGAATCGGTGCAGCTCAAGCTGTCCTTCACCCTGTCGCTGGCCATCCTCGTGGTCGCGGCAGCGGCCGGCATCTTCTCGTTCCTTTCGGCCTTCGATGAAGCCCACGAACTCCAGGACGATGTCTTGCGCCAGGTCGCGCAACTCATGGATCGGCAGCGCCTGCCCCCCGCCGCGCCCGCCAACGCGGCCGGACCCGAGGGCGGCGACGACGCGTCGCGCGTGATCGTCCAGCGCCTCGGGGACGGCGGCCCGGCTCTCCCAGGCAAAGAGGCGGGAGGAACGCTCGCGCTCCCGGCAACGCTGGTCGACGGCCTGCACACCCTGGAAGTCGGCGGAGAAGCGTTCCGCGTCCTGGTCAGGACGACGGCCGCCGGCGAACGGATCGCCGTGGCCCAGGAATCCGACTTCCGCAATGAAATCGCCCGAGATGGGGCGCTGCGCACCGTCCTGCCTTTCCTGCTCCTGGTGCCGGTGCTGCTGCTGATCGTCGCCAATCTGGTGCGCGGCATGTTCCGGCCCATTGCGGCGCTTTCCAAGGAAATCGATCAGCGCGCCGAGCAGGCGCTGCACCCGGTCCAAGACCGCCACCTTCCCATCGAGGTGCGGCCTTTTACCATAGCGATCAATCGCCTGCTGGCCCGCGTGGGGCAGTCCATGGCGTCGCAGCGCCGTTTCGTGGCGGACGCCGCCCACGAGTTGCGCTCGCCGCTGACGGCGCTGTCGCTGCAAGCGGAACGGCTGGCAGAGGCGGAAATGTCGAGCCAGGCCCGTGAACGGCTGATGCTGCTGCGCCAGGGCATCGAGCGCGGCCGCGGCCTGCTGGATCAATTGCTGGCCCTGGCCAAGGCCCAGTCGGCGCCGGATCCGCCGACCTCGCCGGTGTCCGTCCAAGGCATCTACCGCCGGGTGCTGGAGGACCTCATGCCGCTGGCCGAGGCCAGGCGCATCGACATCGGGGTCGAGGGAAACCAGGATGCGCGGGTTTGGGTACGCGAGGTGGACATGATCGCCTTGACCCGGAATCTGGTCGACAACGCCATTCGCTACACGCCGGAGGGCGGACGGGTCGACCTCTCCGTCGGGGTGGCGCCAAACCATGCCGTGCTGTGCGTCCGGGACACCGGTCCGGGCATTCCGGCGGCCGAGCGCGAACGGGTTTTCGACGCGTTCTACCGCACGCCGGGCAGCGGACAGATGGGTTCGGGCCTGGGGCTTTCGATCGTCAAGACAATTGCCGACCGCACAGGCGCCGAGATCCGCCTCGACTTTTCCGACCAGGCAACGCAGACCGGCCTGAGCGTCACGGTGCTCATCCCCATGGAAGCGGCTGGCCGGATCGATACCGGCCCCACCGACGCAACTCGACCTCGATGAACGGAAATACCGCCGGCCTGAAATGAAAAGACCTCCCTGGCGGGAGGTCTTCGCACAACGGTACGACCGTCGACTTACTTGCCTGCCTGCTGGTAGCGCTCGATGCTGCCAACGATCTCCTGGCGGGCGGCGTCCGGGCCGTCCCAGCCCTTGATCTTGACCCACTTGCCCTTCTCCAGGTCCTTGTAGTGCTCGAAGAAATGCTGGATGCGCAGCAGGTATTCGGGCTGCAGGTCTTCCGGCTTCTGCCAGTGGCGGTAGATGGGCAGGACCTTGTCCACGGGCACGGCCAGCAGCTTGGCGTCGCCACCCGCTTCGTCGTCCATGTTCAGGATGCCGATGGGGCGGCAGCGAACCACGGCGCCGACGGTGACCGGATGGGGCGTGATGACCAGCACGTCGACGGGGTCGCCGTCGTCGGACAGGGTCTGCGGCACGTAGCCGTAGTTGCACGGGTAGTGCATGGCGGTCATCATGAAGCGATCGACGAACAAGGCTCCAGTTTCCTTGTCGACTTCGTACTTGATCGGATCCGCGTTCATCGGGATCTCAATGATGACGTTGAATTCTTCCGGCGCCTTTTTGCCGGGACCGACTCGATCGAGATTCATAACTGCCTGGAAAGTTGAAAAAAACAGGTGGACCGGCCCGGGGCCGGCACGACATCGAAAAAAACCGCCGCTAGAGGCCGGCCGCGCGATCGGGCGCTACGTCCTCTTCGCTCTCGAACTGGGGACGCGCGGCGGCGGGGCCGAACAGCACCCCCTCGTCCGCCTTGAGCACCGGCAGGCCGATGACGCCTTCGGTGGCGAGACGCCAGTGCCGCACGGCATCGACGGCGCGGTCGGTGCGATCGTACAGGCTGGCCAGCAACGCGTGCGTACGCGGGTCGTCGCGCTCGCTCAGGCTGCGTTCGAGATAGCGTTGCGCCGGCCCCCACAGGCGTCCGCACAGGCACAGCGTGCCCAGCGCCTGCAGCAGGTCGGGATCGTTGGGGTGCTGGCGCAGCCAGCTTTCGGCTTTCTCCAGCCGCGGAGATATCTGTTCGGCGCTGCAGCGGGCATAGGCCTGCAACAGGACCGCGCTGAGCTGGGCGTCGAGCGCGGCTTCGAGGATGCGGCGGGTGCGCACCTCGTCGCCATCGGCCTCGAACACCTCCGCGCCGGCCCGGGCCACTTCGGGCAGGACGCGTTCGTCGTCCTTCAGGTCCTTCCAGATGACGCGCCGCGTGGCGGCATCGCTGGCCGACCGCAGCAGTTCGGCCGCGGCGGCGGCGATCATGCGCGTGGCGGCGGCCGGATGCAGGGCATTGCGCTTGGACAGCGTGCGCGCCAGCTTCAGGACCTCGGCCCAATGCCCCAGGTCACGGTGGGCGCGCAGGGTCAGCCGCAGCGAATGCATGTGCTTGGGGCCGCCCTCGTGCAACTGCGACAGCAGCGCCAGCGCTTCCTCGGGCCGCTGCTGGTCGAGCAGCATGTCGGCCTCGACCAGGACGACGGCGGGCTTGAGCCCGGCATCCGCCTCGGCCGCTTCGCGGGCCTGCGCGAGCAGCAGATCGCGGCGGGCGAACTCCTGCATCGCGTGCGCCGCCCGGGCGGCCGACAGGTTGGCCAGGACTCGGCGCGACGGCACGTCGGTCTGCCCGGCAACATTGCTCATGTCGGCTTCGGCCTTGGCGTAGCGGCCTTCCAGCAGGTTGATCCAGCCGCGCTCGAGCAGTTCCTGCTGCTGCGCCAGCGCCCGGCGCGCGCGCCAGCGGCGCACCCGCACCGGCAGCTCCAGGGTCCACGAAATGGCGCGCAGCGCGGCGTACAGCACCGCGAACAACGCGAGCAGGATCAGCGCGGCCAGGCTGGCGGACAGCTCGACCCGGTAGGGCGGCAGCAGCAGCGCGACATTGCCGGCGTGATAACGCAGCCCGACGGCCAGCCCGACGGCGGCCACCAGCAGCAACAAGGTCCAGAACCAGGTGCGCATGCCTTACCTCTGCGCGCCGGAAACGGCATTGCGCGGCAGCACCGACCGCACCGCCGACAGGCTGTCGTTGAGGGTCGGCAGCTCGATGGAGATATCGGTCTCGCGGATCTGCCGGAGCAGGGCCTGGGCATTGCGCGTGGCCGGCGCGTTCACATCGAAGTAGGCGGGCAGGGCCTGGACGACGGCGTCCAGGTCGGCCTGCCAGGCATGCTCCTGCCGGGACAGCAGGGCCAGCCGGGCATTGAGCAGCCTGAGCTTGAGATTCTCGCGCACCAGGGCGCCTTGTTCGGGCGACACCAGCAGAGCGTCGGGCTTGTCGATGCGGCGGATGCGGATCAGATCGCGCATGTCGCCCAGGAAACCGTCCCGCAGCGGGCCCCACCACGCGATGGCGCGCTTCCACCAGGGCGCATCGCCGGCCGGGGCCTGCGCCGGGTCGACCACGGGCGGCGGGACCTGATCGTCGGCTTCATGGGCCGGCTGCACGCTGGCCAGCAGCGGCAGGCGATCGAGCAGGCCGATCAACTGGTCGATCTTGACCACCAGGCCGGACACATCCACCGACGGCAGTCCGCGCAGCCGTTCGAGATCCTGCGCGATGGCGCGGCGCACGGCGGTGAACTGCGGCCGGTCGGCGCGCGCCAGGCGGGCATCGGCCACCTGCAGCGCGGCGATCGAGTTCTGCACGTTGCCGGCCAGTTGCAGTTGCTGGGCCGCGATGGACAGCGCCTGCTCGACCTCGATCAGCGTCCATTCGTCCTCGCCGCGCGACAACTCCTGGTAGAGCTGCTCCAGCGCGGCCTGCTGGCTTTGCGACTCCAGCACCTTGGATTCGAGCACGGCCAGCTTGTCGGTGTTGCCCTGGGCGATGGACAGGGCCTGGCGGGCGCGGGCCTGGGCATCGCGGGAGAAGGAATCGAGTTCGTTGAACCGGCGCGCCGATTCGCGGCCGATGGCATCGACGAGCTGCTGCTGGCGCCACAGCGCGGCGGCCAGCACCACGATCACGATCAGCGCGAAAGCGAGCACCGTCCCCAGCCAGGGAAAGGATCTGCTGGACGCCCTGCCCTTGGGGGCACGGCCGGCGCGCTCGGTTGCGGAACGGGTATCGTTGGGCGCAGGACCCTGCGCGGATGCTGGAGATGCGTTCTCGGATGCAGTCATGACACCGATTCTATCGCGGCCAGGATGTCCTCATCCCGGGGCGCGCAAGTTTGTAACATTGGCGGGACGCCGCGAGCAGGCAACGCTTCGGCGATCACCGTTATTAGATGCCGGGCGATCCGCGGATGGGTTGCAACGAGACGACAATCTGCCCACCAGTCCAGCAACTCCAGGGCGGCCAGTTGTCCGCGCACCGCGTCCACGCCCTCGGCGCTGGTCAGCAGCCAGGTCGTGGGGATAGCTGCGCGGGCCAGTTCGCGCAAGCGGCCGGCCAGGGCGGGCGTCCAGGCCTCGGGAACCCGCCGGTAGGCGCGGTGCAGGGTCACGCTGGCGCCGGCGTCGCGCAGGCGGCCGGCCAGCCAGTCCCGGCCGCTGCCCTGCTCGCCCCGGCCACCGCGCACGATCAGGACCCTGGCAGGCAGCGGCGCGGCGGACAGGATGGCCCACAGCGCCTCGGAATCGAAGTGGAGGCTGTCGGGCGCGGGCTGCAGCAACCTCGGCCCGTCGCCGAAGGCCGGGTGCTCGCGCAGCGCCCGCGCGCTGGCGGGTCCGACGACCGCGGCGGCGGTGGCGGCGGGCCATGTCCAGTCCGGCCCGGCGGATGCGCGCCATTTGTCCAGGAACATGCGGACCGCATTGCCGCTGACAAAGACGACGAGGCCGACATCCGCGGGATCGGGCGCCGGGCCGGCCTCGGGGGTCAGCCGCAGCGCCGGCAGGTCCAGCGTCCGCCATCCGCGCGCCGTGAGCGCCTGCGCCAGGTCGTCGTTCTGGCCGGCGGGACGGGTCAGGATGGCGGTGCGCCCGGGGGCCGGCGCGGATGGCTGGGCCGGCATCGCGGCTCAGCCCAGCGTAGCGAGGATGTCCGCCGCGCCGGCCGCAAGAAGCTCTTCGGCCACGGCCAGGCCCAGGGCCTCGGCGTCCCGTGCCGCGCCGGTGCGTCCGGCGCGGACGATGCGCCCGCCGTCGGGCGTCGCGACGAGGGCCCACAGGCGCAGCGACTCGCCCTGCGCCTGCGCGTAGGCGGCCAGCGGCACCTGACAGGAACCGCCCAGACGCCGCGACACGGCGCGCTCGGCCAGGGCTTCGGCGGTAGTCGCGGCATGGGCCAGCGGAGCCAGCGCGGCCCGCAGGTCTTCGCGGTCGGCGCGGATCTCGATGCCCAGGGCGCCCTGCCCGGCTGCCGGCAGGCTGTCCTCGGGCGCCAGCAGGGTCCGGATGCGGTCGCCCAGGCCCAGCCTGCGCAGGCCCGCGGCCGCCAGCACGATGGCGTCGTATTCGCCGCGATCGAGCTTGGCCAGCCGGGTCTGCAGGTTGCCGCGCAGGGGCCTGACCTGCAGATGAGGATGGCGGGCCCGGATCTGCGACTCGCGGCGCAGGCTGGAGGTGCCGATGACCGCGCCGGCGGGCATCTCGGCCAGCTCCGCGTAGCGCGCCGACACCAGGGCGTCGCGCGGATCCTCGCGCTCCATGATGGTGGACAGCGCGAACTCCGGCGCCAGGTCCACCGGCACGTCCTTGAGCGAATGCACGGCCAGGTCGGCCCGGCCGTCCTGCAGGGCGGTTTCCAGTTCCTTGACGAACAGGCCCTTGCCGCCGACCTTGGACAGCGTGCGGTCCAGGATGCGGTCACCGCGGGTGGTCATGCCCAGCAGTTCGACGGTGCATTGCGGATACAGCGCGCGCAGCCGCGCCTGCACATGCTCGGCCTGCCAGAGCGCCAGCTGGCTTTCGCGGGTGGCGATGATCAAACGATCGTTTTTCAAAATACGGAGATCTCGATTGCGGTGCGGCCAGGCTTCCGCTCTCGCGGCGCCCCCCTTCGGGATTATAGAAGTATTCGATATGCGGCCATTTTTCATGGCATGCTTTGGCGGCGCCCGTACCGCGTCTTTTGCCGCCGGGCCGCCTCTCCAAGCATTTGCAGCAGCCGACTCCAACGACAACTCGCGCGACGCTCCATGACCTCATCGCTTCAAGATCCCGACCTGCCTCTTCGCAACGACATCCGACTGCTGGGCCGCCTCCTGGGCGACGTGATCCGCGCCAGCGAAGGCGCGGGCGTCTTCGACACCATCGAGACCGTGCGCCGCACGGCGGTGCGCTTTCGCCGCGACGGCAACGCCACCGACGGCCGCGCGCTGGAAAAACGCCTCAAGCTGCTGGCGGCCGACGAAACCAACTCCGTGGTCCGCGCCTTCACCTACTACCTGCACCTGGCCAACATCGCCGAGGACCGCGACCAGAACCGCCGCCGCCGCGCCACGCTGCTCCAGCAGGACGCCCCCGCGCGCGGCAGCCTGCAGAACGCCGTGTCCCGGCTGCGCGCGGCGGGCATCGGCAACGCGCGCATGCGCCAGTTGCTGGACGAGACGCTGATCTCGCCGGTCCTGACGGCCCACCCCACCGAGGTCCAGCGCAAGAGCACGCTGGACGTACACAAGGAAATCGCCCACCTGCTGCAGGAACGCGACGACCCGCGCACCACCGACGAATCCTTCGAGCAGACCCTGGCCCTGCTGGGCCGCATCACCACGCTGTGGCAGACGCGCATGCTGCGCAACTCCCGGCTGACCGTGGCCGACGAGATCGAGAACGCGCTGTCCTACTACCGCAGCACCTTCCTGTCCGTCATCCCGCAACTGTACGGCCATCTTTCGCGCCTGCTCGGCCGCGAGCCGGCCGATCCGTTCGGCCCCCACCCCACCCCGCTCAAGTCCTTCCTTCGCATGGGCAGCTGGATAGGCGGCGACCGCGACGGCAACCCCAACGTCGACGCCGAGACGCTGAACCTGGCGCTGCTGCGCCAGAGCACCACGGCCTTCGAGTACTACCTGGACGAGACCCACGCGCTCGGCGCCGAGCTGTCCCTGAGCGAACTGCTGACGCCCGCCTCGCATGCGCTGGCCGCGCTGGCCGAGCAAGGCGGCGATCTTTCCGAGCACCGCCGCGACGAACCTTACCGCCGCGCCCTGGTCGGCATCTACGCCCGCCTGGCGGCGTCGGCGCGCGCGCTGACCGGCCGCGACCTGGCCCGCCGCGCGGCTCCGCCCGCCCAGCCCTATGCCGAACCGGCCGCCTTCGCCGCCGACCTGGCGGTGATCGCCGACTCGCTCAACGGCCACCATGCCTCGCCCATCGCCCGGCTGCGCCTGTCGGCGCTGCGCCAGGCGGTGGACGTGTTCGGCTTCCACCTGGCCACGATCGACCTGCGCCAGAGTTCCGACGTGCACGAACGCACGGTGGCCGAACTGTTCGCGCGCGCCGGAGTCGAACCCGACTACGCCAGCCTGGACGAAACCGCCCGGATCGCGCTGCTGCGGCGCGAACTCAAGGAAGTGCGCCCGCTGGTCTCGCCCTGGCTGCGCTACAGCGAGGAAACCACCCGCGAACTCGATATCTTCCGGGCGGCCGCCAGCGCCCGCCAGCGCTTCGGCGCGCAGGCCGTGCACCATGCCATCGTGTCGCATACGGAAACCGTCAGCGACCTGCTGGAAGTCCTGGTCCTGCAACAAGAGACCGGCCTGATCGCGCCGGGAGGCGGCTCTACGAGCGGCCACGTTCCCGCCGACGGCGAAGGGCTGATGGTGGTGCCGCTGTTCGAGACCATTCCCGACCTGGCCAACGGCCCCGGCATCATGGCGCAGTTCCTCGACCTGCCCGAAGTCAAGGCGCGGGTGCGCCACGCCCAGCGCGGCGTGCAGGAAGTCATGCTGGGCTACTCCGACAGCAACAAGGACGGCGGCTTCCTGACGTCGAACTGGTCCCTCTACCAGGCCGAGCGCGCGCTGGTCGAGGTCTTCCGCGCCCGCAAGGTCAGGCTGCGCCTGTTCCATGGCCGCGGCGGCACCGTGGGCCGGGGCGGCGGTTCGAGCTTCGACGCCATCCTTGCCCAGCCGCCCGGCACCGTGGCCGGCCAGATCCGCCTGACCGAACAGGGCGAGGTCATCCAGAGCAAGTACAAGGACGCCGACATCGGCCGCTGGCATCTCGAGTTGCTGACCGCGGCCACGCTGGAAGCCAGCCTGGCCGACCACACCGAAAGCGCCTCGGCCGAGGACGCGCTGTTCGCCAGCTATGGACAGACCATGGACCGCCTGTCCGGGATTGCCATGCGCAGCTATCGGAACCTGGTCTACGAGACCCCGGGATTCGCCGACTACTTCTTCGCCTCGACGCCGATCTCCGAGATCGCCGGCCTGAACATCGGATCGCGCCCGGCCTCGCGCAAATCCACCGGACGCATCGAGGACCTGCGCGCCATTCCCTGGGGATTCTCGTGGGGCCAATGCCGGCTGCTGCTGCCGGGCTGGTACGGCATGGGCGCGGCCATCGACGACTACCTGCGCCACGGCGAGGGCACCAAGCGCGAGCGCGTCGAGCACCTGCGGGCCATGGCGCGCGACTGGCCGTTCTTCCGCACGCTGCTGTCCAACATGGAAATGGTGCTGGCCAAGACCGACCTGGTGATCGCCTCCCGCTATGCCCAGCTGGTGCCTGACACCGCGCTGCGCAAGCGCATCTTCGGCGCGATCAGCGACGAATGGAAGCGCACCATGAGCGCGCTGAAGCTGATCACCGGCCAGCGCCAGTTGCTGGCCGGTGACCCGTCCCTGGCGCGCTCGATCCGCGATCGCATCGCCTACATCGATCCGCTCAACCACGTGCAGATCGAACTGCTCCGCCGCTATCGCGCCACCCACGGCAAGGCGGGCCGGACCAAGGCGGATCCCGCCGGGCGAACCCAGAACGGCATCCACCTGACCATCAACGGCATCGCCGCGGGCCTGCGCAACACCGGCTGACCCCGGCCGGAGCGGGCCGGCCGCCGACCCGCCGCCTTGCTCCCTCCCTGGCCGGCCGGATCCCTCCGGCCGGCCGCCACGCCCTCTTCCCCCTGCCATGCGCCGCGTCCCGGCGCATGCGCCTCCGCTCGCCTTCGTGGCTTCCCCCTATTGCTTCCCCGCGCAGTTAAGTTTTATATTCAAAAAAAGTTTTCTCATACAAAACAAATCAGGATGAGCAGCATGACGGAAGTCGACATCGCGATCGTCGGAGCGGGCATAGGCGGCATGGCCGCGGCCATCTCCCTGCATCGCGCGGGATTCACGGTGGGGGTCTACGAACAGGCGCCCCGGTTCGGGCGCGTGGGCGCCGGCATCAATCTGACGCCCAATGCGGTCAAGGTGCTGGACGGACTGGGCGTGGGCGCGGTGCTCCGGGGTACCGCCTACGAACCCACCAGCCGGGTCAGCCGGCTATGGGACAGCGGCCAGGAAACCTCCCGGCTGGAATTGCACGCCCAGGGCGAACGGCGCTACGGCGCGCCGCAACTGACCATCCACCGCGCCGATCTGCTGTCGGCGCTGGAAACGGCCCTGCCCGCCGGCGCGGTCCGCCTGGGCGCCAAGGTGGCCAGCGTCGGCCAGGACGGGCGCCAGGCATGGCTGGAGCTGGCCGATGGGTCGCGGGTGGCCGCGCGCGCCGTGGTCGGCTGCGACGGCATCCATTCCGTGGTGCGCGAAGCCATCGCCGGACCCGAGGCGCCCCGCTTCACAGGCAAGGTCGCGTTCCGGTCCATCGTCCCCACCGCACCGCTGGCCCGCTACGACCTGACCCCCACGACCAAGTGGTGGGGACCGGATGCTTCCAGCCAGATATTCACCTTCCTGATCGACCGCGGCCAGCGCGAACTGTTCGTGTTCGCCACCGTGCCCGAAACCGAATGGACGCACGAATCCTGGTCGATCCAGGGCCACAAGGACGAACTGCTGCGCGCGTACGCCGGCTTCCACGAGGAAGCGCTCGCCATCCTGGAAGGCTGCGACGTCGTCCTCAAGACCGCGCTCTACGCGCGCGACCCCATGGCGCGCTGGACCCATGGCCGGGTCACCCTGCTGGGCGACGCCTGCCACGCGATGCTGCCCTTCATGGCCCAGGGCGCCGCCATGGGCCTGGAGGACGCCGCGGTCCTGAGCCGCTGCCTGGGCCAGGCCAAGGACGACGTGCCCGCCGCCCTGCTGCGCTACGAACAGGCCCGGCTGGAACGCGCCAGCCGCATCCAGCGCGGCTCGCTGCAGAACGACTGGCTGCGCTCGGACACGAACGCCGACTGGGTCTATGGCTACGACGCCTGGACCGAACCGCTGCCCGAGCGGGCGCACTGAACCCTTCCCTTCCTAGCGGAGTCCTTGCCATGCACAGACGACATTTCCTCGGCACCATGATCGCGGCGGCGGGGGCCGGCGCGGCCCCGGCCACGCGCGCCCAACCCGGTTTCCCCTCGCGGCCCATCCGCATGCTGGTCGGCTTCGCGCCCGGCGGCGCCACCGACGTCGCGTTCCGCGTCCTGGCGCAAAATGCGGCCGCCATCCTGAAGCAACCCGTCGTGGTCGAGAACAAGCCTGGCGCGGGAATGGTGATTCCCGCCCAGATGATGCAGGCCACCGCGCCCGACGGCTACACCATCGCGCAGATCGCGGTATCGGTGTTCCGCACGCCCTATCTGGTCAAGACCGCCTGGGATCCGCTCAAGGACCTGAAATACATCATCGGCCTGGCGGCCTACCCCTTCGGCCTCGTGGTGCCGGCTTCCTCGCCCATCAGGACGGTGGCGGACTACATCGCCTACGCCAAGGCCAATCCGGGCACGATGACCTACGGCACGCCGGGCACCCTGTCCTCTCCCCACCTGACCATGGAAGACCTGGCCTTCCAGGCCCGCGTGAAGTTCAACCACGTACCCTACAAGGGCGGCGCCGAGGCGCTGGCCGCGCTGCTGGGCGGCCACATCATGTCGCTCGCCGACGGTCCGAGCTGGGCCCAATACGTCGAGTCCGGGCAATTGCGCCTGCTCGCCACCGGCGGCGAAGCGCGCAGCGCCCGCTTCTCGTCGGCGCCCACGCTCAGGGAACTGGGCTACGACATCGTGCAGAACGCCCCCTTCGGGCTGGCCGCGCCCCGCGACACCGACCCAGGCGTGGTCCGCATCCTGCACGACGCCTTCAAGCAGTCCATGGACATGGACAACTACCGCGCCGCGCTCAAGCAGTACGACCTGGAGCCCGCCTACCTGAGCAGCGAACAGTTCACCCGCTTCGCGGCGGACACCATGCAAAAGGAAAAACTGCTGATCGACCGGATAGGGCTGCGTAGACTATAAAATGACCGGGCGCGGGGCGTTCGCCTTGCGCCCCGTCCTATCTGCCCCCTATGACCGAACCCCTGCTGCCGGCTATCGACGACGGCGACGATCCGCCCGACAACGCTTCCACTCCCCGCAAGGATCCCTACTGGGTCGACGCGCTGGCCCAGGGCCTGTCCGTGCTCGAAGCCTTCGATTGCGAACAGCCCTCGCTCACTCTGACCGAACTCGCGCAGCGCCTGGGCTGGAGCCGCAGCAAGCCCCATCGCTTCGTCCATACGCTGGAGAAGCTGGGTTTCCTCGAACGCGAGGAGGTCGGCCGGCGCTACCGGCTCACCGCGCATGCGATGAAGCTCGGTTTCGCCTACCTGAACCGTCTTCCCCTGGTCGAACTGGCGCAGCCCATCATGAACCGGCTGCGCACCGAGGTCGGCGCCTCGGTGCACATGGCCATCCTGGACCGCGACGAGCTGGTCTACGTGGCACAGGCCCGCATTCCGCTGCCGACCTCGATCGACATCCATGTCGGGTCCCGCATGCCGCCGCACTCGTCCTCGATCGGACGGATCCTGCTGGCCTACAAGCCCCAGGCGGACATCGACCGCATCCTGGACGGCGCGCCCATTCCCGCCCTGACCGAAAAATCGACGGTAAACCCCGCCGCCTTCCGCGCGCTGCTGGATACCGCGCGCGAACGCGGCTACGTCTACAACGACGAGGAATTCCACCGGGGCGTGCGTTCGATCGCCGCGCCGGTCCTGAACGCCCGAGGAGAAGTCGTGGCGGGACTGAACGCAACCTCGATGATCTACACCTTCACCGACGAGGTCGTTGCCGGGACGGTGATCCCCGCCGTCGTGCGGGCCGCGCGGGAGCTGTCGCTGGCGTTGGGCCACCGCGAGCCGCAGCCCGTTGCCAGTACCTAGCGCAGGTAGGAAACCACGACCGCGATCGCCACGCCGACCGCGCCGATCACCACCAGCATCTGCATCAGCGTCAACCCTTTCTGCAAGCTCTTCATTCCATCCTCTGACACCGCCGCGCGAGCGCGGCAATAAAAAAATACCGGGTTATCGGGCTCTGTCCCGATGCGCGGGAGATCCGGAACCCGGCGGGGCAATAGGTTAGCCTGTTTCAGGCGCGGGATGCACCCATGGCCGGCGATCACGGCGGCTGGCGCTGACCTGGCCGGGAAGGGCCCGGCCTTCCCGCGTCATGCCCGCGCCCGCCAGGCCCGCCTGCCTGGAACGCCACGGCTCGCCGGGCAAGCAGCCCTTTTCCGCGAATGACCGGCCGCAAACGACAACGCCCTGCCGAGGCAGGGCGTGCCGCGCCAGGGCCTCGCGGCCCCGCGTTCCGATCAGGCGTGGCCGGGCTGCCCCACCTTCTTGCGGCGGGCCAGCCACATCCCCACCCCGACGACGATCAGCGCGCCGAGGATTTCCGCGGCATAGGTGATCTGCGTGTTGTAGGCGGCCAGCGAACTCGGCTGGATCACATGGGACTGGACCGCGACGTCGGTCGCCAGCATGCCGCCGGCAATCCACCCCAGCAGCGCACCGCCCAGCGTCACCACGACGGGGAAGCGATCGATCAGCTTCAGGACCAGCGTGCTGCCCCAGATGATGATGGGCACGCTCACCAGCAGGCCGAACACGACCAGCCCGATCTGATGGGACTCGTCCGCCTGCTGGGCCGCGCCCGCGATGGCGATGACGTTGTCCAGGCTCATGACGAAGTCGGCGATGATGATGGTCTTGATCGCGCCCAGCAGCGTGGCGCCGCCTTCGATATTGTCGTGCGACTCATCCTCGGGCACCAGAAGCTTGATGCCGATCCAGAACAGCAGCACGCCGCCCACGATCTTCAGGAACGGAATCTGGAGCATCGTGACCGCGAAAGCGATCAGCACGACGCGCAGCACGATGGCGCCCGCCGTCCCCCACAGAATGCCCTGCATTCGCCGCTTGGCCGGCAGATTGCGGCAGGCCAGCGCGATGACGACCGCGTTGTCGCCCCCCAGCAGGATGTCGATCAGGATGATCTGCAATACCGCCGCCCAACTGAGCGTCTGTAAAAATTCAAGCACGTGTAGCTCCCTAAGCCAGATCCGGACGAGCGAATCTTCCTGTGAGGAAGATCGGTTCTTCCTTGTTTTTAGAATTCATCGCGCCTGCCCGGTGGGCATTTCCAGGCACCCGCATGCCCGGACATCCCCACCGCGAAGACGAAGCCGGCCTGGCGCCCCGAGGCCAGGCCGACGCACTACGACTGCAACCCGTCAGGCAGGCTGGTCGCCAGACCGGCGCCGCGACATCAGCACCTTGCCCGCCACCAGCACGATGATGGCGCCCAGCACGCCCGCGCCGATTTCCGCGGCATGATGCGTGAGGCCCATCGAGGCTTCGAGGGCCTCGGTGTGCAACGCCGGATCATTGACGAACAGCTCGCCCGCGATGAAACCCAGCAGGGCGGCGCCCAGCCAGACGATGAGCGGGAAGCGCTCGATGACCTTCAGCAGCAGCGTGCTGCCGAAGATCACCAACGGGATGCTGATGGCCAGGCCCAGGACCAGGAGCACGGTATTGCCCATGGCGGCGGCCGCCACGGCGATCACGTTGTCCAGGCTCATGACCAGGTCGGCGATCAGGATGGTGCGGATGGCGGCCATCAGGCCATCCTTGGCCAGCTTGCCTCCGTCCTCTTCACCTTCCGGCAACAACAGCGAAATACCGATGTACAGCAGCAGCACCGAGCCGATCAGCTTCAACCAGGGCAGTTGCAGCAACTGGGCCGCAACCAGCGTCAGGACGATCCGCATCACGATGGCGGCCGCAGAGCCGATCACGATTGCTTTCTTTTGTTGATGGGCCGGCAGCGAACGAGCCGCCAGCGCGATGACCACCGCATTGTCCCCCGACAACAGGATGTTCACCCAGATGATTTGTATGAGGGCCAGTATGAAGGCCGCTGATCCGAATTCCACACCTATCTCCTGAAATGCCGACGGGCGCAGCCGGTCTGGCCGCGCCCGTCGAGTTTTTTATTACAGCACGGACTTGAGCAGTTTGCCCATCTCGGACGGATTCTTGGTCGTCTTGATGCCGCAGGCTTCCATGATCTCGAGCTTGGCCTCGGCCGTATCGGCGCCGCCGGAAATCAGCGCGCCGGCGTGGCCCATGCGCTTGCCGGCCGGAGCCGTCACGCCCGCGATGAAGCCGACCACCGGCTTCTTCATGTTGTCCTTGGCCCACTGGGCGGCGTTCACTTCGTCCGGACCGCCGATCTCGCCGATCATGATGACGGCGTCGGTGTCGGGATCGTCATTGAACATCTTCAGCACGTCGATGTGCTTCAGGCCGTTGATGGGATCGCCACCGATGCCGACGGCGCTGGACTGGCCCAGGCCCAGTTCCGTGACCTGGCCCACGGCTTCGTACGTAAGCGTGCCCGAGCGGCTGACGATGCCGATGCGGCCCTTGCGGTGGATGTGGCCGGGCATGATGCCGATCTTGATTTCGTCGGGGGTGATCAGGCCGGGGCAGTTGGGTCCGAGCAGCAGCGTGCGCTTGTTCTCGTCGCGCATGCGGTTGCGCAGTTCCAGCATGTCGCGGACGGGGATGCCCTCGGTGATGCAGATGGCCAGGTCCAGGTCGGCCTCGACGGCTTCCCAGATCGCGGCGGCGGCGCCCGCGGGCGGCACGTAGATGACCGACACGTTGGCGCCGGTGGCGGCCTTGGCTTCGGAGACGTTGGCGTAGATGGGCACGCCTTCGAAGTCCTCGCCGGCCTTCTTGGGGTTCACGCCGGCCACGAAGCAGTTCTTGCCATTGGCGTACTCGCGGCACATGCGGGTGTGGAACTGGCCGGTCTTGCCGGTGATCCCCTGCGTGACGACCTTGGTATCTTTGTTGATCAGAATAGACATCTCGAGTCCTTAATATCCTGTGCTGTGCGCTCGTGCGCTTACTTGGCGGCGGCCACGACGGCGGTGGCGGCTTCGGCCATCGTGTCGGCGCTGATGATGGGCAGTCCGGAGTCGGCCAGCATCTTCTTGCCGAGCTCTTCGTTGGTGCCCTTCATGCGCACCACCAGCGGCACGCTCAGGCTGACGGCCTTGCACGCGGCGATCACGCCTTCGGCGATGACGTCGCAGCGCATGATGCCGCCGAAAATGTTGACCAGGATGGCCTTCAGGCCGGGGTTCTTCAGCATGATCTTGAAGGCTTCGGTCACCTTCTCGGCCGTGGCGCCACCGCCGACGTCCAGGAAGTTGGCCGGTTCGCCGCCGAACAGCTTGATGGTGTCCATGGTCGCCATGGCCAGGCCGGCGCCGTTCACCAGGCAGCCGATGTTGCCGTCGAGCTGGATGTAGGCCAGGCCGAACTGGCTGGCTTCGATTTCGGCGGGATCCTCTTCATCGGTGTCGCGATAGGCCACGATCTCGGGGTGGCGGTACAGCGCGTTCGAATCGAAGTTGAACTTGGCGTCCAGGGCGATGATCTTGCCCGAACCGGTCACGATCAGGGGGTTGATCTCGGCCAGGTCGGCGTCGGTTTCGACGTAGCAGGTGTACAGCTTCTGGATCTGGTCGGCCGCGTCGGCGATCGAACCTTCGGGAACGCCGATGCCGCGAGCCAGTTGCGAGGCCTCTTCGGTGGTCAGGCCCTTGGCGGGATCGACGAACACCTTCAGGATCTTCTCGGGGGTGGCGTGGGCGACCTCTTCGATCTCCATGCCGCCTTCGCTCGAGGCCATCACGCAGACGCGCTGCGAGCTGCGGTCGGTCACGATGCCGACATACAGTTCCTTCTTGATGTCGGCGCCTTCCTCGACCAGCAGGCGGCGGACCTTCTGGCCTTCCGGACCGGTCTGGTGCGTGACCAGCTGCATGCCCAGGATCTGGCCGGCCAGCGTGCGCACTTCCTCGATGGAACGGCCCAGCTTGACGCCGCCGCCCTTGCCGCGGCCGCCCGCATGGATCTGGGCCTTGACGACCCACACCGGGCCGCCCAGTTGTTCAGCGGCCTTGACGGCCTCGTCCACCGAGAACACGGGGATGCCGCGCGGAACGGTGACGCCAAATTTCTTCAGAAGCTCTTTGCCCTGATACTCGTGGATTTTCATGCGGAGCCTTCGCTGTCGGGTAGACGTTGAATGTTCGGTTGGAAAAGACCAGCGCCATGACGGGTCATGCGCCTGGATACGGATGGGGATAGCCCAGGCGTAGCCGCGGCCGGGCAAACAAAAGCCCACGGACCTGTGCTCTGGACGAGCAAAGTCGCGGGCTGTCGCATAGCGAGGCGATTGGCGGTTACGGGCATGCGCTAAGGTGCCGATTGCATCGGGGGCGCCGGCGGGTTCCGGGCGTGGCCGGGAGGCAATGGGCAGGCGATAAAACGGCGAGAGTATAGCACCCCTGCCCCCCGGGGCCCCCGGCCTACTGGACCACGACGGTCAGGGCCGAGCCCGCCGGCACCGCGACGGTTTCCGAATACGACGCGCCCGACGGCCGGCGCACCAGGGGAAAATGGCCCGAGGCCTTGAGCGTGGAGGGCGAGCTGGACGGCAGGTTGCGCAGCGAAGCGTAGTCGGGGCCGTTGATCGCGGGCAGGTCGTAGCCGTCCTGCGTCCGGCGGGGATAGCCGAACCCGGCCGGCGACGACGCGGGCAGCAGGGCAAGCGCCGCGCCCCAGTCGCGCAAGGCGGCGCGCGCGCCCGCGCCGCCCGCCTGCTTGACCGCCTGGTCGAGCAGCGTGAACGAATCGGTGGACGAGGTGCGCCGCAGCAGGTCGCGATAGAAACCGGTGCCGTATTGCCTCAGCAGATAGCCCCCGTAGTTGGCGGCGATGGGATACGAAAAACAGCTGGATGACACGCTGGCGTCCCAGCCCCGGATGTAGTCGCAGTTCTGGCTTTGATGGAGCCAGTTGCCGTAGTCCCCGTCCCGCAGCGGGTTGAAGCCCGGCACCACCCGGCCCGACGCCAGGTCTTCCATCATCAAGGCCGTGGTCTCCTCCAGCCAGACCGCGAAGCGGTTGTCCGGACTCACGCCGGTGCGCGCGGCGCGCTGGTAGAAATTGACCATATGGGTCATCTCGTGCGCCAGCGTCGTATAGCCCGTGTTCCGGCCGGCCTGGCCGCCCAGGTACATGGTCTCGGTGTCCAGGAACAACACCACCGCCTCGTTGCTGAGCGCCTCGTAACTCTTCAGGAAGGCATTGGCGCTGAAGAAATAGCCGATCACGCCCCAGGGCTTGCCATCGGGCGTGATGTTGGACAGCACGATGTGCAGGTCCTGGTCGGCACCGATATACCCGCTGCCGACGGTGGCGCCCCAGGGCGCGCCCGCGAGGTCGGTCACGATGGGATAGACGGAATCCTGGTTCGACGAGAACCGGCTCCGCAGGCTGTCGAGCAGGGCCTCGCTCACTTTCGCGCCGGAGCGCTCGCCATCCTGCACCCAGATGTTCAGCCAGCGCCCGTCGGAGGCCGCCCAGCGCCGGGCCAGCGTGGCCTGGAACCGCATGCCGCCGCTGTCCTGCCATTCCCGCGTGTCGCCCTCGACGGCGGCGCGCACCACGGCGGCGGGCCCCTGCCGCGCCGAGGACTGGGGCTGGGACGCGCGGTCGACCGGCGGCTGGTAGTCGCGGATGTGCGCGGGAATCTGGTTGACGCCCGGCAAGTGGTCCGGATCGGCAGGGGCTTCCACTTTCGACGCGGTGGCAGGCCGGTCCGCGACGGATGCGCTGATCGAGGCCATGCCGGCATCGCGGTCGGACACATTGGTGAAGACCAGGGTGACCGTGCGGCCGCCGACGCCGTTGAGGGCGATCGGTACCGAGGTGCCCGAGTTCGAACCGCTATTGTCGTAGCGCCAGATGCCCACGCCGCTGCCGCGGTAGGTCTGGGCGTCGGAGGCGCCGCATTGCGCGCCGCTGCACGCCACGGACAACGCGCCCGACCCGGATACCGCATCGCCCCCGCCGCCTCCGCAGGAGGCCAGCAGTGTCGCCAACGAGATCCCGGCCAGCGCCCGGATGGTAAACACGGTGTTGCGATTCATCTTGCCCCCGCCGAAGAAGCTTCCGCGCAACATACCATGGCAGGTGGGCTAGCGGATGGATTGCACCTGCAACTGGGCCGGCATCCCGCCGCCGGCTTCGCCGGCGGAACGGGTCACCGTGCCGGTGACCGTGACGGTGCGGGCTTGCAGATCCTGCATCTGCTGCCGGCTCAGGCCCCGCAGGTCCCACTGCCGGTCGCCCGACTCCAGCACGGCGACGATGAAGGGTTCATTGCCCTTGAGCACGAGGCGCCCCTCCAGCGTGACCACTTCGCCCGCCTGGGGGGCGGGCTGGGCGCAGGCCCACAGGCTGGACACACTCAGGCACAGGGCCAGCAACAATGCGCGCATA
This sequence comes from Pigmentiphaga sp. MLSB6-MA01, assembly GCF_058793475.1. Taxonomy (NCBI): domain Bacteria; kingdom Pseudomonadati; phylum Pseudomonadota; class Betaproteobacteria; order Burkholderiales; family Alcaligenaceae; genus Pigmentiphaga; species Pigmentiphaga sp. MLSB6-MA01. The sequence continues at coordinate 217,925 of NZ_JBXAFV010000004.1, forward strand.
GCGGCCTCGCGGCGAAAGCGGATGCTGCAAGTGTACGGGGATTCAGCGTGAACAGGCCCTAGTCCAGCTCGTCGAGGTCCACGCCCCGCAGCACCTGCCTGATGGTGGCCTGGCCAAAGCCCCGGGACATCAGGAAACGCACCTGCTTCGCACGCTGGCCGGCATCGGCGGGCAGCGTGCCGAAACGCTTGCGCCATACCTCTCGGGCCCGCGCCAGCTCGGTGGCGTCGAGCGTGTCCCGCAACTCGGCGATCTGGGCGTCGGCCACGCCATGTTGGCGCAGTTCATGCATGATGCGCATGGTGCCCTGCTTGGCGGCCAGCCGGTGCACCACGCTCTGGGCGTAGCGCTCGGTGGACAGCCAGCCTTCCTTCTCCAGGCTGTCGAGCACGGCGCGAACCTCGTCCTCTTCCCCGAAACGGGCAAGCTTGCGGCCCAGTTCCAGGCGGCTGTGTTCGCGCCGGGACAGGTAGCCCACCGCCCGGGCCTTCAGCGAAGGCCCCGAGGCGGGCTTGCCGTCCTCAGTCGCCTTCAAGCTCGGTCACTTTGCCAGCGCCGGCGACCCGGGCAACAACCCCCAGGTTGTCGCGCACGCGGTTTTCGATCTCGATGGCCATTTCAACGCGCTCTTTCAGGAACTCGCGGGCATTGTCCTTGCCCTGGCCGATGCGTTCGCCGTTATAGCTGAACCAGGACCCGGACTTCTCGACGATGCCCGCCTGCACGCCCAGGTCCAGGATCTCGCCTTCGCGCGAGATGCCGGCACCGTACATGATGTCGAACTCGGCGCTCTTGAACGGCGGCGACACCTTGTTCTTGACCACCTTGACGCGGGTTTCGTTGCCGATGACCTCGTCGCCCTTCTTGATGGAGCCGGTGCGGCGGATGTCGAGGCGGACCGAGGCGTAGAACTTCAGCGCGTTGCCGCCGGTGGTGGTTTCCGGGTTGCCGAACATGACGCCGATCTTCATCCGGATCTGGTTGATGAAGATGACCATGCAGTTGGTGCGCTTGATCGAGGCGGTCAGCTTGCGCAGCGCCTGGCTCATCAGGCGGGCCTGCAGGCCGGGCAGGGAGTCGCCCATCTCGCCTTCGATTTCGGCCTTGGGCACCAGCGCCGCGACCGAGTCGATGACGATCAGGTCGACCGCGCCCGAACGCACCAGCGCGTCGGTGATCTCCAGCGCCTGCTCGCCGGTGTCGGGCTGCGAGATCAGGAGATCGGTCAGGTTCACGCCCAGCTTGGCGGCGTATTGCACGTCCAGCGCGTGTTCGGCGTCGATGAAGGCGCAGGCGCCGCCGATTTTCTGCATTTCGGCGATGACCTGCAGCGTGAGCGTGGTCTTGCCGGACGATTCCGGACCGTAGATCTCGACGACCCGGCCGCGCGGCAGGCCGCCGACGCCCAGGGCGATGTCCAGGCCCAGCGAACCGGTGGAGACGACCTGGATGTCGTGCTCGACCTCGTTGTCGCCATAGCGCATGACCGAGCCCTTGCCGAACTGCTTTTCGATCTGGGACAGCGCGGCGGCCAGGGCCTTGGCCTTTTCGTTCTGGGCAGCGGCAGCGGCCTTGGAAGCTTTGGTGTCGTCCATTCTGGGATCCTTGGGTTGATGGGCGAATTATTGCACTGCTCGATACTGTATAAAAAAACAGTATGAGACTGCAAGCGCCACGTGCAATAAACAACGCCGCCCGCGGGCCGCCCTTGCCTTTTCCTCAGTTCCCGCCCCCGGAATCGAGCAGCCGGACGGCATTGCCCCCCGCGACCGCCGCCTGCTGCGCCGGCTCCAGCGCCGACAGTCCGCCGACCGGGTCGGCGTCGCCGAACGGGTAATCCCCGCCCAGGACGAGGCGGTCCGCCCCCACGCAGCGCACCAGCAGCGCCAGGGTATGTGGATCGTACACGCAGCTATCGTAGTGGAAATCGCGCAGGTAATGGCTGGGCAGCTTGCTCAGGTTGCGCATGGTGTCCGGCCGGTACGTCGCGTTGCGGTCCAGCCGCCCCATGTAGTAGGGCATGTACCCGCCTCCGTGGGCCATGACGATCCGCAGGCCCGGGTGCCGCTCCATGACGCCTTCGTAGATCAGCGAGGACATGACCTTGACCTCTTCGATGGACTGGCCGATGGAATTCCAGAGCGCATGGTTCTGGAACCACGGGTCGCGCACCCCGTCGGGGTGGATGAAGGCGACCAGCGCCAGGTCTTCGATGGCGCCCCACATTTCCCCGTAGCGGGCCTCGCCCAGGTAGCTGCCCCGGTGGTTGCTGGGCAGGTTGGCCACGCGCAGCCCCATCGCCACCGCGCGCTCCATCTCGCGCAGGGCCAGCGCCATGTCGCCCAGGGGCAGCACGAACGTTCCCACGAACCGGTCCGGGAACCTGCGCACCCAGTCGGCCGCCATGTCGTTGACCAGCCTTGCCTGCCGGGCTTCCTCGGCGGGCTCGGCCCAGGCCCGGGACGCCACGACGTCGGCCGACGAAATCACATGGCGATCGATGCCGCGCGCCGCCATGTCGTCGACCTGCCGGTGCGGATCCAGCATGCCCAGGAAGCGTGGATTGTCGGCCGACAGCGGCCGCTGCCCGAAGCAGCTGGACACGCTGTGCGGCTGCGCCAGCTCGAAGACCTCGCGATGGATGAAGTGCGCATGGAAGTCGATGCAGCACGGGCACAGCGCGCGCCAGCCCGGCGCTCCCTCTTTCAACATGGATGGTCCCCCCGGATGGATGAAAGCCGATGGACCGGGCCGGCGGCGTGCCGGCGGCGCCGCGGCGCTCCCGTCAGGGCCGGGGCTTGAGTCCGTTCAGCACGACGTCGACGAAGAACTCGGCGAAGGCATCGAGGGTCCGGTCGTTGACCTTGCGGCCGCGCATGGCCTCCTGCAGCGGCCTGCCCGTCACGAAGAAGGAACAGGCCCCGACCACCAGCATGTGGAAGAACGCGGGATCGACCGCCCGCAGTTCGCCGCTGCGTTCGCCGTCCGCCATGAATTTCTCGGCCAGATAGCGGCCGCGCTGGGCCAGGTCGTTGAGGATCGCCCGGGCCGCCTCGTCGTCGGCATTGAAGATCCGGGCCACCATCACCTCGTGGTAATAGGGGCTGTCGACGTTGGCCTGCAGGACCGACCGGACGCGCTGCTTGAGCTTCTGGTCCGCCGTGCCGGCATCGGACAGGTACCGCAGGCTCAGCGCGGTGCGCTCGCCCGTGGACTTGGAGATGAGCTCGGCCAGCAGGCCGTTCTTGGACCCGAAGTAATAGCGCACCAGCGCGGGATCGACGCCGGCGACCTTGGCAATGTTGACCGTGCTCAACTCGGAGACGGGATGGGTCTTCAGGAAGTCCGCGGCCAGTTCGAGGATGCGGTTGCGGCCGACGGCGGACTCCGCGCCCGAGGGCCGCCCCTTGCCGCGCTTGCGCTCCCCGCCGGACTCCGAATTTTCCTTTGCCATGCGCGCCATGCCCGCCACCCGGTTCGATCCGGCGGGCATTATCGCACGCCCCCCTTCCAGCTCCGCCCCTGCGCGGCCGGCGTCTTCCTCCGGCGCAACGGCTATTCCGCACGGATGCCCGCCGTGTCGGCGATGCGGGTGGTCTGCGCGATTTCGCTCTGCAGGCGCCGGGTAAGGTCCGCGGGCGAGCCGGCAATGATCAGGCCATAGTTCAAATCGTACGAACGCTTGACGTCGGGCATCGCCAGCACGGCGCTCATGGCACGCGTCAGGCGCTCCTGGATCGCCTTCGGCATGCCCGCGGGCCCGAGCAGCGAAGACCAGGTGCCTACGGTGCGGAAACCGGGCAACGTCTCGGTGATCGCCGGCGTGTCGGGCAGGAACGGCAGGCGCCTGGCATCGAGCGCGGCCAGCACCTTGAGCTTGCCCGCCTTCGCGAAAGGCGCCACCGAGGCCAGCGTGGAGAACCCCATGGCCACGCGGCCGCCCAGGATCTCGGTATTCATGGGGCTGATGCCCTTGAAGGGCACGTGCAGGATGTCCGTGCCGGACTCCATCTTGAACAGCTCGGCGTTGAACTGCATGACCGAACCGATGCCCGCGCTGCCGTAGGCCAGCTTGCCCGGCCGCTGCTTCGCGTAGTGGATCAGCTCGGCCACCGAATTGACCGGCAGGTCGCCCGGCACGAACAGCACCTGGGGCGTCTCGTGCATCAGGCTGATCGGCGTGAAATCCTTCAGGATGTCGAAACGCACGTTGGCCGACAGGAACTTCGCCGTGACGGTCACGCTGGACGGCGCGAACAGCAATGTGTAGCCATCCGGCGGCGCGTGCATCACGCGCTCCGCTCCCAGGATGCCTCCGGCGCCGGGCACGTTCTCGATGACGACCGGCTGCCCCAGTTGCTCGCCCAGCTTCGGCGCCACGATGCGCAGGAACAGATCGGCGCCGCCCGGCGCGAACGGAGAAATGATGGTGACAGGCTTGTCCGGGAACTCGCCGGCAAGCGCGGCGTGCGCGCCCGCCAGCGCCAGCAGGACGCCGGACAGGAACCGGCGCGCGAGGCGCCCCGGCGGCCTCCGCCAGCGTCGCCCGCCCTGGTCCGCCGCGGCAGGCGGATGCTTCGCCGGCACGGCGTCGTTCATTGCATGCATGGATGTCTCCCGGTCGTTGTTGGCATAATTTATTTCCTTTTTTAGGAAATAACAACAGGAATTTCCATGCCTCGCGGATACCGGCAAAGGACGGCCAATCTTCTCGTTTCAACATTGCATAAGGCTCTTGACAATGCCCTCGATGACGACAAGAATCTCGCAATAAATTCCTTTATTAGGAATAAAAATGAAAGACGATGGAAGCGCCCCGACGCAGGAGACGATCATGACGCAGCGCCCTTTCTCCCACTCCCCATTCCTGGCGACCGATCCCGATGTGCTGGTGGTCGGCGCCGGCCCCGTCGGGCTGGCCGTCGCCGTCGAACTGGGCCTGCGGGGCATTTCATGCCAGGTCATCGACGAGGTCGAGGCCGTCGGGCACTGGTGGACCCGGGCCATGAACATGAACAAGCGCACCATGGAACACATGCGGCGCTGGGGCCTGGCCGGGCGGCTGAAGGCCGTCAACCACGTGCCGGCGGGGTGGCCGTCGCACGTCACCTTCCTCGATGGACTGGGCGGCACGCAATTCGCCTGCGTGCGCGCCGAAGGACTGGGCTGGCACCGGGTGCTGGACGACGCGGCCGAGGATGCGCTGTGGGTCGCCCAGGGCCAGGTCCAGGAACTGCTGCTGGACAAGGCGCGCGAGCTGGGCGCGCGCATCGCGTTCTCGTCGCGGGCCACGGCGGTCGAGATGCGCGACGGCGGCCGCGTCGCCGCCACGGTCCAAGACGTCCGCACGGGGCAGACACGTTCGATGGAGGCGCGCTACCTGATCGGCTGCGACGGCGGCCGCAGCCTGGTGCGCGGCGCAGCCGGGATCCCGTACGAAGGCGCCGGCGCCCTGTCGCGCCAGATATCCATGTTCTTCCATGCCCCCGACCTGCTGGCGGCCATGCGCAGCCGCGGCATCGCCGATTCAGTCATGTATTTCTGCGCCAGCCCCGAAGTGCCCGGCACCGCGCGGCTGATCTGCGGCGACCGCTGGGAATTCACCTACCGCCCGCCCGCGGGGAGCGGCGAAGACATCGACGCCCACGCGGTGATCCGCCGCCTGATCGGCCCCGGCCTCTCGTTCACGCTGGAAAGGACCTATCCCTTTTCCTATTTCGAACTGCTGGCGCAGCGGTTCCGCCACGGCCCCGTCTTCCTCGCCGGCGACGCGGCCCACCTCATCCCTCCCCTGGGTGGACACAACCTCAATCTCGGCGTGGGCGACGCGGTCAACCTGGGATGGAAGCTGGCGCACGTGCTGCGCGGCTGGGCCGACGAAGCCATCCTGGACAGCTACAGCCCCGAACGCCTGCCCATCGTGCAGCGCACCTCGAAGGAGGCCCACGCCAACTACGAACGGCTGCGCTCCACCTTCGACCGTCTGTCGGCCGTCATGCAGGCCGTGGACACCGGCCCCGAGGCCCGGGACCGGCGCGCGGAACTGAGCGCGCCCGTCGCCCGCGACCTCGAACCCCAGTGGTGGTCGGACGGCACCGTGCTGGACCAGCGCTATTGCGCATCGCCCATCCTGCGGGCCGAGGCCGGACCCGGCCCGGCCTACGACTCGACCCGCTATCCGCCTCACGCCGCCCCGGGCCATCGCGCGCCCATGTGGCGCATGCCGGACGGTACGCCTCTGTACGACCGGCTCGGCCCGGAATATACGTTGCTGGACACGGCCGGCACGCCACAGGCCGGCATGGCGGCGGCGCGCCTCGCCGCCGGGGCCGGCCTGCCGCTGCGCCATCTGCGGCTTCCCGACGCGGGACTGGCCCGCCTCTACGGCGCGCCGCTGGCCCTGATCCGGCCCGACCAGCACGTCGCCTGGCGCGGCGAATCGCTGCCGCCCGCCCTGCTGGAGGTGCTCGCGGGGCGGGCGGCGGACACCGCGCCATGATCCGCACCCTGGACATCCGCGGCACCGTCTACGCGTACGAAGCATCGGGCGCGGGACCCTTGGTCCTGTTCGGGCACGGTCTGTATTTCGACCGTTCCATGTTCGCCCGGCAGGCAGAGGCGCTGGGGGACCGTTACCGCTGCGTGCGCCTGGACTGGCCCGGCCACGGGGACAGCGGCTGGCGGCCGCAAGGCTGGACCGCCGCCGACCTGGTGGAGGACGTCGCCGCCCTGATCCCGGCGCTGGGGGCCGAACGCGCCATCCTGGTGGGCCTGAGCCAGGGCGGCGCCGTCTTCGCCCGGACCGCCCTGGCCCATCCGGAACGGGTTGCCGCGCTGGTGATCATGAACGCGACGCCTCACGCAACGGCGAGCGACGCCCGGAACCGGATGCGGCAGGCCTCCGAAACACTCGCGCACGGCAGCGCCCGCGATCGCGAGCAGCTGTTCCGGTCGATCGCGGACCGCATGTTCAGCCCCCACACCCGGGCCGCCCATCCCGAACGAATGGCGGCCGCGCGGCAGGTATTCGTCCGCCACGACCCGGCGGCGCTGGCGCTGGCGGTCAGGCTGGGCCTGAGCTATGAAGACCTCGTTCCCAGGCTGGGCAACCTGGCCGTCCCGACCCTGCTACTCTGGGGCGAAGATGACCTGATCAGCCCCATCGCGCTGGCCCGGGCCTACCTTGGGCAGGTCCCCGACGCGCGGCTGGCCGGCCTCCCGCTGGCGGGTCACTCCGCGCCGCTCGAACAACCCGAGGCCGTCACGCGCGAACTGGCCGCGTTCCTGCACGGGCTCGCCGCCGTCCGGCCATCCTTCCAACCTCCTCCCACCTCCGAGATACAACCATGACTTTCGATCCCCACGCGGGCCGCCACCGCATGCCCGTCGTCTTCGGTCCCAGCGCCGGCCCCCGGCAGGGACCCGACGGCCGGACTTTCGACATGAGCCGCGCCCCGCGCACGTCCGCCGCGATCAGCTTCCTGACCGAGCGCTCGCGCCTGGAAGCCCTGTTGCCTCCCGGCTGCGAACTCGACGGCCCGCCCGTCGTGACCGTCGAGCACACCATGCTGCGTGAACTGGAATGGCTGGCCGGGCGGGGCTATAACCTCCTGGGCGTCAGGTTCCCCGTGCGGTACCAGGGGCGCGAAGAAACGGCGCGCGGGCCTTTCCTTTCCGTCTTGTGGGAAAACCGTCCCGAGCCCATCATCACCGGCCGCGAGGAGCTCGGATACGCCAAGCTCTACTGCGAATTGCCCGAACCGCGCATCCTGCGCGGCGCGCACTGCTACGCGGCCAGTTGGGACGGCCACGAATTCCTGCGCATGGAAATCGATGGACTCGACGAGGCCACGCCTCCCGCCGCCCCCGCCGCCGACGGCGTCCTGCACTATCGGTACCTGCCCGCGATCTCGGGCGCGGCACCCTCCGTCAGCGAGATGGTGATCTCGCCCTCGGGCGGCAGTCCCATGCGCCATCGCTCGTTCCGGCGCGGCACCGGCCGGCTGGCGTTCGTGCGCTCGACCTGGGAGCAATTGCCCACCATGTACCACATCGTCAACGCGCTCGCGGACCTGCCCATCCTCGACATCACCGGTGCGTCGATTGCCGAGACGGTGGGCGCGAAAGACCTGAGCGATCAGCGCGTCCTGCGCTGACGAGGACGGACACCATGCCGGATACGACCACGACGCCATCGGCCCCCGCTCCCCGCGCCCGCGTGGAGCCTGACGCCCACTCGCCCTCGCTCTTCGCGCACTTCGTCCTCCAGACGGCCAACTACGAAGCGGTCAGGGACTGGTATCTGACCGTCCTGAACGCGCAGGTGGTCTACGACCGCCACGACCTGTGCTTTCTCACCTACGACGACGAGCATCACAGGCTGGCGATCCGGCATGTCCCGGGGCTGCGGCCGCCCCGCCCCGGAAGCTGGGGACTGCATCATCTCGCCTATGCCTACCCGACGCTGCGCGCCTTGCTGTCGACCTACCTGCGCCTGAAGAACCAGGGAATCCGGCCCTACTGGACGATCAACCACGGCCCGACCCTCTCGTTCTACTACCGCGATCCGGACGGCACGCAGATCGAATTGCAGGTCGACAACTTCCGCACCAAGGAAGAAGCCGCGGCCTTCTTCCATGGCGACGACTTCGCCGTGAATCCGGTGGGCATCAAGCTCGATCCGGAAGCGCTCATCCGCGCCTACGAGGCCGGCGTCCCGGAAGCGGAACTCGCGCGCCGTCCGCGCATGGCGCCGGGGCAGACGCTCGACGACATGCGGCCCGGGGAAACACCCGCCTAATATCCCGCCCTGGCGTAGGGATTGGCCCCGCGCCGGTACACCATCAACGCGCGCCGGTACCGGTTGACCATCTCCCCCCGCTGGTTGCGCGCCTCGGTCAGCACCGCCACCACGCCCTGGTCGGGCCGGGATCCGGACGGGCGCGTGCCCTCCACCGTGGACCGCGCCTCCAGCGTGTCCCCGGGCATCAGGTCGGCGCCGAACTCCACATCGGTCCACCCCAGGTTGACGGTGACCCGGCCGAAGGTGCGCGTGGACAGCGCCACCGCCACGCCGATCCCCCAGGTCTGCGGCACCACGGGTCCGGGCAGCCCCAGCGCCTGCGCAAAGGCATGGTCGTGGCTTTGCGGCTGCCACTCCATCGCGCGCAGCGCGTGCAAGGTGGCCTCCTCGGCCAGCAGGGTCTTGCGCGGGCTGTGCACGAAGGTCTCGCCCTGCCGCAGGTCTTCGAAAAAGAGGCCGGTCTGCTCGACCCAGGCGCCGTCCTCCCGCGCGGCATGCGACCGGAAGCGCTCGTCGTCCGCCGCCGTGGCGCCCGCGATGGCATCGGGTCCCGCCGCGCCATGCCACAGCTCGACCGCGTAGCGCAGCTCGGCCACCTGCTCGCCGCGCTGGTTGAAACCGCGCGTCAGCAGGCTGGCGCGGCCCAGGAACGCATCCACCGGTTCGGTGGCCAGCACTTCGGTCTCGACATAGAGGGTATCGCCGCCGAACATGGGCCGGGTCAGCGCGATGCTCGACATGGACACGATGCGGCGGCGCCGGCCGAAGGTCTTGGACGTCATGCCGATCAACCGCTGCAGGGTCAGCGTGCTGACCATCAGGGGCCGCTTCCAGTCCGTCAGCCCGGCGTAGCAGTCGTCGTAATGGACCATGGCCGAGTTGATCGAATCCAGGGCCTCGGACACGTTGTCCTGCTGGGAAAAGGTAATGCCCGGCCGATGGACGAAACGCTGTCCGGCGGACAGATGCTCGAAGCCCAGGCCGAAGCGTTCGGCGTAGAGGCCGTCGCCCAGATGGTAGTAAGCGGTATGCATGAAAGTCTCCAACGGCAGGTCAGGTCGGGGCGGCGGCACGCCGCAGGATGCGCAGGGCGCTCTGGTAGACGGGCTCGTCCACCATCGTGGCCCCCACCGCGCAGGCCCGGCGGCCCGCGCGCTCGTAGGCGGCGGTGATCTCGCCCGCCCACGCCAGCCTGGCCGGATCGGGCTCGAAGGCCCGCACGATGATGGGCCACTGGCGCGGATGGATGGCGAGCTTGCCGTGGAAACCCATGGCGCGGGCCCGCTCGCAGTCGCCGCGCAGGCCGCCGTCGTCGTCGATGGCGATATGCGGCACGTCCAGCATGGGCACGCCGCTGCCGGCGATCTCGAACAGGAGGCGCCCGCGCACGTAGGCCAGCGCGTCCCAGGTGTTGTCCGCGCCGGTCTCGGCGCTGAAGTCCGCGGCGCCGAAGGCCATCGCCGCCAGCCACGGCCCCGCCTGGGCGATGTCGGCCGCACGGCGCACGCCCTGCGCCGACTCCACCAGCGCCATCAGCCGCAACGCGGGGTTGGCCGCGGCCGCGTGCGCGTGGATCATGCGCAGCCCGGCGGCATCCTCGGCCTTGGGCACCGCCACCAGGTCCAGCGCTGGCAGCGCGCCCGCATGGGCCAGCGCGTACAGGTCCTCCAGCCCCGCGGGCGTCTGCGGCGAGGAAACGCGCAATGCCACCATGGGCGCCCCCTGGCCGGCCGGGGGCAACGCCGCCAGCCAGGCCAGCGCGTCGCGCCGGGCGGCCGCCTTGTCGGCGAGCGGCACGGCATCCTCGAGATCGATGATGACGCCCGGCGCGCCGCCGCGCAGCGCCTTGTCGTAGCGGTCGGGCCGGTTGCCGGGACAGAACAGGAAGGTGGAAGGAACGACGGGGTGGGTCACGCGGGCTCTCCGAGGCAAGGTCGCGGCCCGCGCGATCGGATCAGCCGACCGGCTCTCGCCGCATCACGGTGCTGAACAAATGCCGCCCTTCGGGGAAGAGCCCCACCGAGGCGACGATCAGGTCTTTCTTCGTGCCGTAGTACCAGGTGCGCGTGCGCAGGGTCGGCGTGCTGAAGCGGGTCTGCAGCAGCTCGGCCTGCGCCCGGGTCAGCCGGACGGCATCGATTTCCTGGCGGATTTCGCATACCCGGTCGCCGCGCCGCTCGGCCAGCCATTCGGCAACGGAGGCCCGGTAGCCGTCCAGTTGCTCGAGCGCGTCCGCATACAGCGGCGGAATATGGTGTTCGCTGTAGACGACCGGCGGCGCGCCCTCGGCCTGGCGCAGGCCGGTCACCCGGACGAAGCGCTGGCCGGCGGGCAGCCGAAGCGCGCGGGCCGAACCCTCGTCGCCGTCGACCTCGCGGATGCTCAGGGTATGGAAGCGAAAGCCCCGGGTGAAGCGCAGGATGTCGTCCACCGTGTTGCCCACGTGCACGAAATTGCCAGAGGGCTGCGCCGACTCCACGCGGGTCCCGATGCCGGGGCGGCGGCTGACCAGCCCCTGCACTTCCAGTTCGCGCAAGGCGCCGCGCACGGTGATACGGCTGACGTTGAACTGCTGTCCCAGTTCGTTCTCGGTCGGCAGCAGGCTGCCGGGCGGATATTCGCCGTCGCGGATCCGCCGGATCAAGGTCTGGGCCAACAGCTTGTACTGCGAGCCGGCACTGCGCTGGAACATGGGGCGACACGTCAGAGAACACCAAGGGTCCTTAGTCTACCTTGCTCCTCTTCGTCGATCCCGATGCTGGCCAGCAGCTCGCGGGTATCGGCGCCCATGGCCGGCGCGGGCCCGACGGCCACCGCCGGCCGCGACGTGCGCAACGGGCTGTCCAGCACCCGCAGCGCGCCGCCGCCCGCCAGGTCGACGCGGCGGATGCGGCCGTCGGCCTGGGCCAGGGGCGCATCCAGCGCCTGCCCCACGGACCACACGGGCGCGGCGGGCACCGTGCCGGCGAAGTGCCGCATCCACTCGGCCGTGGTGCGCGCCGACAGCGCCTCGTCCAGCAGTCCGGTCAGTTCCTCGCGATGCCGGCCCCGGGCGGCGAAGTCGACGAAGCGCGCATCCGTGATCCATTCCGGCCGTCCGATCCGCTCGCACAGGTTGCGCCAGAATTTTTCCTTGTTGCACATCAGGTAGATCCAGCCGTCGCCAGTGCGATAGAGCTGACATGGCGTGAGCGAGGGGTGCCCGGAACGGGGCTGGCGGTCGGTCTCGGCGGCGCCGTTCAGGTACCACGCCGCCACATAGTTGAGATTGAACAGCGCGACGTCGTACAGGCTGGTGTCCACGTCGCACCCCTGGCCGCTGCGCGCGGCCTCCAGCATGCCGCTGAGCAGCCCCACGGACATCATCACGCCGGTCATGTAGTCGACCAGCGACAGCCCCATGCGCGACGGCGCCGTGTCCGGTTCGCCGGTCAGCGAGAAATAGCCCGCCTCGGCCTGCATCAGGTAGTCGTAGCCCGGCCACGCCGCGCGTTCGCCGGTCCGGCCATAGGCCGATATATGGGCGCAGACCACGGCCGGGTTGACGTCCTTCAGGTCTTCGTAGGTCAGGCCGAGCTTGCCCGCGACGTCGCCGCGCAGGTTGTCGACCACGCCGTGCGCCGTGGCCGCCAACTTGCGGAACAGGGCCCGCCCCTCAGGATGGGCGAGGTTCAGCGTGATGCTTTTCTTGCCCTGGTTCAGGCTCTGGAAGAACAGGCTTTGCGCGCCGTCGGGCAGATCCGCCAGGAAATGCGGGCCGACCAGCCGCGACACGTCGCCCCCTTGCGCGGCCTGCTCGACCTTGATGACCTCGGCCCCCAGCGCCGCGAGCAACTGGGTGCCGAAAGGCGCCGCGCCGTACTGTTCGACGGCAAGAATGCGGAACCCGCGAAGTAGCGACATGAAGCTCCCCGGACAATGTTGGAAAAGGACATCTTGAGTTTGTTATAACAATATATCAAAATGAGAAAACAGAAAAGCCAGACGATGGCACCATTCGCGAGGAGACCCTTCCCATGAACAAACTGCTCTTGCTGTGCTGCCTGGCCGTGGGCCTGGCCGGCCAACCCGTCCTTGCCGACCAGGCGTTCCCCAGTAAACGGGTGCGCGTGATCGTCCCCTTCCCGCCCGGACAGGGCTCGGACATCCTCGCCCGCGCCATCGGCGACAAGCTGGCGCAGAAATGGGGGCAGCCGGTGGTGGTGGAGAACCGCGCCGGGGCCAACGGCGCCATCGCGCTGCAGGAAGTGGCGCGGGCCGAGGGCGACGGGTACACGCTGCTGGTCACGTCCAACTCCCCCGTCGTGATCAATCCCAGCCTGTACAAACATCTGCCCTACGACGTCGGACGCGATTTCCAGCCCGTCGCGCTGCTGGCCGGCACGGACATGCTCATGGTGGTGAACGCGCAGTTCCCGGCCACCACGCTGCCCGAAGTCATCGCCCAGTTGAAGGCGAACCCCGGCAAGTTCAGCTACGGTTCGCCGGGCACGGGCTCGACCAGCCATCTCAGCATGGAAGTCTTCAAGCAATTGGCGGGCGTGGACCTCGTCCACGTGCCCTACAAGGGCAGCCCGCCGGCGTTCACGGACCTGATCGGCGGTTCGATCAAGCTGATGATCGACGCCCTGCCCAGCGCCATGCCCCAGGTGAAGTCCGGCCGGGTCCGGGCCATCGCCATCACCAGCAGCGACACGCCCTCCACCATCATGCCGGACGTGCCGCTGGCCAGCCGTTCCGGGCTGACCGGCCTGCCGGGGCGCGCCTGGTACGGGATGTTCGCCCCCAAGTCCACGCCCGCCGCGGCCATGACGCGCATCGTCGCCGACGTGCGGGCGGTGCTGCAGACCCCCGAGATCGTCGCCAAGCTGCCCCAGCTCGGCCTGGAGGCCGTGGAGCCCATGACGCCCGAGGAATTCGGACGCTTCCTGGACAAGGAAACCGCCTACTGGGTCGACGCGACGCGCCGCACGGGGATGTATCAGATCGAATAGCAATAGTGACGGCGGCGCGCGCCTGGGGGACAATGCACCGGGGAACCTCGATGCATTGCCCCGACGCTACAATTCCCCCATGCGCATCCTCATCGCCGAAGACGACAACATCCTTGCCGACGGCCTGTCCCGCTCCCTGCGCCAGAACGGCTACGCGGTCGATGCCGTCCACGACGGGCTCGAGGCGGACTCCGCGCTGGCGGCCCAGCCCTTCGACCTGCTGATCCTGGACATCGGCCTGCCCCGGCTGTCGGGCACCGAAGTCCTGCGCCGCCTGCGGGCGCGCAATTCGCACATGCCGGTGCTGATACTTACCGCCGCCGACAGCGTGGAGCAGCGCGTCAAGGGCCTGGACCTGGGGGCCGACGACTACATGGCCAAGCCCTTTGCCCTGTCCGAGCTCGAAGCGCGGGTCCGCGCGCTGACCCGGCGTGGCGCGGGCGGCGGGCCGGCGGTGCTGCGCCATGGCCGGCTGGCCTTCGACCAGGTCGGGCGCGTGGTGACCATCGACGAGCAGATCGTCGAGCTGTCCGCGCGCGAAGTCAGCCTGCTCGAAGTCCTGCTGTCGCGCAGCGGCCGCATGGTCAGCAAGAAACAATTGGTGGACCACCTGTGCGAGTGGGGCGAGGAAGTCAGCACCAACGCCATCGAGGTCTACGTGCACCGGCTGCGCAAGAAGCTGGAACCCGGCGGCGTCAAGATCGCCACCGTGCGCGGACTGGGATACTGCCTGGAACGCGAGCCCGGCGTCCAGCACGGCGCGGCCTGACCCGGCCCCGGATGGACGACGAGCACAAGGGGCCGCAGCCCATCCCCGCCATCGAACGGCCGGCACGGTCGCTGTTCGGCGAGATCCTCGACTGGATGCTGGTCCCGCTGTTCCTGCTATGGCCGATCAGCGTCGCCATCACCTACGTGGTCGCGCAATCGATCTCCGTCGCGCCCTACGACCGCAGCCTGGCCAACAACGTACTGGCCCTGGCCCAGCAGATCAAGGACGTCAACGGCCGGGCACGGCTGCAGTTGCCGGTCTCTGCGCGCGAGATGCTGCGCGCCGACGAGACCGACAGCGTGTTCTATCTCGTGCTGGGCAGCCGCGGCGAATACCTGAGCGGCGACCGGGAACTGCCGCTGCCGTCGCTCGAACGCCCCCTGCCCGGCATCGTGCAATACCGCGACGACGTGATGCGGGGCTTCGCGGTGCGCGTCGCCTATACCTGGGTGTCCCTGCCCACGATCCCGGGCGCGCAGCCGGCGCTGGTGCAGGTGGCCGAGACGCTCGAAAAGCGCTCGCAACTGGCCAACGAGATCATCAAGGGCGTGGTGCTGCCGCAATTCGTGGTGCTGCCGCTGGCCGTGGTACTGGTGTGGTTCGGGCTGTCGCGCGGCATCGCGCCGCTGGGCAGACTCCAGGCACGGCTGCGTGCGCGGCGGCCCGACGACCTGTCGCCCATCGACGACCGCGAGGTGCCGCAGGAAATCGCGCCGCTGGTGGGCGCCATGAACGAACTGCTGCTGCGCCTGTCGGCCAACATCGACGCGCAGAAGCGTTTCGTCGCCGACGCGGCGCACCAGTTGAAGACGCCGCTTGCCGGCATACGCACCCAGGCCGAGCTGGCGCTGCGCAATGCGAGCCCGGAAGACATGGAGGCCAGCCTGCGGCACCTGATCTCGGGCGCCGAACGGGCCACGCGCCTGGTCAACCAGTTGCTCGCGCTGGCGCGCGCCGAGGACACGGGCAGCCCCGTGGATGTCTCCACCCACGTCGACCTGCTGGCCGTCGCCAGCGACCAGACCCAGAACTGGGTGCACGAGGCGATGGAGCGCGGAATCGACCTGGGCCTGGAAGGCCCGGAGACGCCGGTCCCGGTCGCCGGCAACGCCTTGCTGCTGGCCGAACTGGTCAACAACCTGATCGACAACGCGCTGCGCTACACCCCGGGCGGCGGCACCGTCACCGTCCGCGTGGCGGCAACCGAGGCGGGCGCGACGCTCGATGTCGAAGACTCCGGTCCGGGCATCCCGCCCGAAGAACGCGAACTGGTGTTCGACCGCTTCTACCGTATCCTGGGCTCCAACGCCGAAGGCAGCGGCCTGGGCCTGGCCATCGTGCGCGAGATCGCCCAGCGGCACGGCGCCACCCTGGCGATCGCCGACAACCCGCAGGACCCGGCCTGCGCACCGGCCGGCACGCGCATCACCGTGCGTTTCCCGCCAGCCTGAGGCCGGCGGCCGCTCAAAAACTCAGCCCCGCCTCGCGCGCCGCCATGTCGTGCAGCGCGCGGCGCATCAGCAGCCCCGGCTTATCGGACGCGAAATTCAGATCGAACTGCGGTTCGGTGTCGCGCTTCACCACGTCCAGTATCCACTCCAGCGCGTCCACGTCCTCGAGATAGGCCTTGGCCGACGCCTCGTACAGGTAGGCGTCCGCGGCGGGATCGTCGAGATTGGCGTCGCGGCTGTTGAACCACCAGTAGTGGATGCTGCCGTTGGTCTCGGGCGTGAAGGCGTGGGTGATATTGAAGCGATAGGTGCGCGGCGCGCCACCGGCATCGTGGTTATCGACGATGCGGGCGAAGGCCACGTGCAGGCCCGGCGAAGCGAAACGCGCTTCCGAATAGCGGTCCACCGGCTTGCCGGTCAGGCCGGTGGGCACGCCGTAGACGTCCGGCGGCGGCGAGTTCTTCAGCGCGCGGTCGATGATGACCACGTCGCCGTCCTGGCGCACGTCCAGCTTGCTGCGCGCGTACTCCGGGGTACCGATCGCGCCGGGGTGCAGAAAGGGGAAATGGGTCTGGTCCAGCAGGTTCTCGTGCATCGACACATAGTCCGCCTTCATGTGGAAGCTGCCGTTCACGCTCTTCCACGCCGGGCTGGCCAGCCAGCCCGTGTCGGGGATCAGGGCCGGGTCGGCATGGTCGGGATCGCCCATCCATATCCAGACCAGCGGCGCGCGCTCGACGATGGGAAAGCTGCGCACCTGCGCATTGGTGGGGACCAGCGGCATGGCCGGCATCTTCACGCAGTGGCCCGACGGGTCGAAGCGCATGCCGTGATAGCCGCACATCAGCTCGTCGCCCTCCAGGCGTCCCTTGGCCAGCGGGAAGGAACGGTGCGGACACCGGTTGCGTACCGCCACCGGCTCGCCGGCCTGCGTGCGGTACAGGGCGACATCCACGCCCAGGAAGCGCCGGCTGCGCAGCTCGCGGGAGATCTCGCCGGACAGGCCCGCCACGTACCAGCAATTGCGCACCAGCGGCGTGGCATGGTCGGCGAAACCGCCGGGCTCGAAGGAAAAATCGGGACGGAGTTCGGGCATGGGGTCGGCGATGCGGTTCATGATGGCAGGCTCCTGCAGGGAATGACGGAATGGTCAGGCGTCCAGCACCAGGCGCGTCCCGCGGATCCGCGATACGCAGATGCACAGGGTCTCGCCGGCGGCGCGCTCTTCATCGCTCAGGTAGCGATCGCGATGGTCGATGGGGCCGTCGGCCGAGACGACCGGCAACGGGCACAGGCCGCATTCGCCGCGCGCGCAGTCCCACAGCACGGGCACGTCGGCCAGCCGCAGCGCGTCCAGGATGCTGGCGTCGGGCCCCACCTGGACAGTCCTGCCCGAGCGGCGCAGTTCGACCTCGAAGGCCGTTTCATCGCCCGTGGGACCGGCGGTGAACACTTCGCTGCGCACGCGCCCGGCGTCCCAGCCCAGCGCGGCACCCGCCTCATGGGCGGCGGCGATCATGGGCGCGGGACCGCACACATACACGCGCACGCCACCGGGCTGCGACGCCAGCAGGCCGCGCACGTCCAACACACCCGCTTCGTCGCTGTAGTGGAAACGGACACGATCGCCGGCCACCTCTTCCAGCAGATCGCGGTAGGCCATGGCCGCCGGATCCCGGCCGGCGTACACGACACCGTAGCGGCAGCCGCGGCGCGACAGGCTGCGCGCCATGGCGACGATGGGTGTCACGCCTATGCCGCCGGCGATGAGCAAGGTGCGGGTGTCGCGCCGGTCCAGGGGAAAATCGTTGACCGGCGCGGCGATGCGCACGCGCGTGCCCGGCGCGAAGCTGTCGTGGATGAAGGCCGAGCCGCGCGCCCGGTCTTCCCGCTGCACGGCGATGCGATAGACATGCCGCGGATCGTCCTGCCCCGCCAGCCCGCCGATCAGCGAGTAGTGCCGGACGATGGGACCCCGCGCCGGCGACACCATGTGCAGCGCCACATGCGCGCCCGGCTCGTAGCGCGGCAGCGGCCGGCCATCGGCCGATGCCAGCAGATATTCCTTGATGCGCGGCGTCAGCGGCCGGACCCCGGCCACCACGGCCTCGATGTGCTTGCTTGCCACGGTTGTCCTCCTGTTCGCCGTCAATCCAGGCGGATATCGGCACCCTTGATGATCGGGCCCCACTTGGCGATCTCCTCATCCACCAGCCGGGCCATGTCGCGCGGGGACATGGCGTAGGCCTCATAGGTGAAGGTGGCCAGTTTCTGCCGCACGTCGGGCGCTTCCAGGGCGGCGGCTATCCCTTCGTTCAGCCGCAGCACGAGCTCGGCGGGCGTACCCTTGGGAACGAACAGGCCATTCCAGCCGCCCACCTCGAAGCCGGCCGGGCCGCCGGCCTGCGCCACGGTGGGCACCTCGGCATAGCCCGGCAGGCGCCGGGGCGCCGCCACGGCCAGGAAACGCACCTTGCCGGACTGGTACACGGGGCCGGCCGACACCGGCGTTCCCAGCGTCCAGCTGACGTCGCCCACGGCCACCGACTGGAACAACTGCGCCGACTCTTTGTAAGGCACGTGCATCATGTCCGTGCCGGTGGCCGCGGCCAACAGCAGCCCGCCCAGGTGCGCGGGACTGGCCACGCCCCAGGATCCGTACGAGACGCCCCCGGGCTTGGTCCTGGCGGCGGCGATCAGGTCGCCGATCGTCCGCCACGTCGAACCGGCGGGCACCACGACGAAGAAGTAGTTGCGCACGAGCGGCGTGACCGGATCGAAATCCTTGCGCACGTCGTAGGGCAGCCTGGCGAACAGGTGCGGCTGGGTACCCACGTGGTAGCTGTCCATGTGGACCAGCGTGTAGCCGTCGGGCGCGGCGCGCCGGCCTGCCTCGAAAGCGAGGAAGCCGCTGGCGCCGGGCCGGTTCTCGACGATGACCTGCTGCCCCAGCGTGGCGGTCAGCTTCTCGGCGACGATGCGCAGCAGCACGTCGGGCCCCTGGCCCACGGCGAATGGCGTCACGATCTTGACCGGCCGGACCGGATAGCCCGGCGCGGCGGCGGCGGCAACCGACGACGCCGCCAGGACGCCAGCGGCCAGCATGCGCGAGATCCACGATTTGGACATGTTTGGTCTCCTCTTCCCAGGGTGGGTACGGTGGGCGTCGCTCGCGCCCGATTGTGGGAAAGGATTTTATTAAGGAATAATAGAGAACATTTATTCAAAAAATAGCTATCAGTAAGCTCGATAGAGAACAAATGGACGCCATCACGCAACTGCGCACTTTCACCACCGTCGTGGCCTGCGGCGGTTTTTCGGAGGCCGCCCGGCAGATGGCGGTCGTGCCCTCGGTCGTGGCCAAGCGCATCCGCCAGTTGGAAGCGACGGTGGGCGCGCGGCTGTTCGACCGGACCACCCGCACGGTGCGCCTGACCGAAGCGGGCGAGAAACTCCATGCGCGCGCGGGCGTGCTGGTGGCCAGCTTCGAAGACCTGGTGCAAAGCGTGGAGCGGGACGCCTCCAAGCTGGTGGGCCACCTGCGGATCGCCACGCCGACCACGCTGACCACGGTGCGGCTGGGGCCGCTGTTCAACGCCTTCCTGCGGCGGCACGACGGCATCACCATGGAGATCTCGCTGGTCGATCACTCCACCAACCCCGCCGAACGGGACTATGACCTCGCCATCAGCGGACGGCCCGCCAGCTACGAGGGCGTGGTCGAGATTCCCCTGTGCCCGGTGGACACCGTGCTGTGCGCCGCGCCCGGGTATCTCGCGCGCCACGGCCGGCCGCGCCACCCCCAGGCCCTGACCGAACACGCCTGCCTGGTCTTCAAGCCATCCGGCCGGGCCTGGCACTTCCGCAGCGCCCGCGGCGGCATCAGCGTGGACATTCCCCCTCGTCTGGTGGCCGACGACAACCTGACGCTGCGGGATGCCGCCCTGTCGGAACTCGGCATCGCCGCCCTGCCCTCGTATGTCGCCCGCCCGGCCCTGGAAGCCGGCACGCTGGAGACGGTACTGCACGATTTCCCGCTGCAGGAGACCTGGTTCAAGGCCTACGTCCCGCGGCGCAAACAGCACGTCGCCCGCGTCGCCGCCCTGGTCGACTGGCTGGCCGGGCACCTGCGGCCGGACGTCCCGCCAGCCGGCTGAGTCCCGCCAGCGGCGGGCCGCGTCTCGCCGCCGCCACGCTTTGGCCCCGCCGCCCAGCCTGCGGGAAACTCCCAGGCGCGCCCGCGCCCGCCCCGCCCCCAGGCGCCGCGCGGGTGGCCGGCACGGGCCAGGCCCGGACATATCACCAGTTCGTGAAGATTCAGTTCCCCGTCAGTAACTCGTCAGTGCCGCGTCAGCAAGTATTTCTACTCTGGTTTCAAGCCCGAGGCTCCCGTGGCTAAGGGCCAGTCTGCATATCAACTATTACTCATTCCCAGCAGGCCCACCCAGGAGACATTCCTTCATGAGCACCACCGTCAACAGTTCAGGGGCGCCGACTCCGGCCGCGCGTCCCATGACCAAGGAAGAGCGGCGCGTGATCTTCGCCTCGTCGCTAGGCACGGTATTCGAGTGGTACGACTTCTACCTATATGGCTCCCTGGCGGCCATCATCGCCAAGCAGTTCTTCTCGGGCGTCAATGACACGGCGGCCTTCATCTTCGCGCTCCTGGCATTCGCCGCGGGTTTCGCGGTCCGGCCGTTCGGTGCCCTGGTGTTCGGCCGGCTGGGGGACCTGGTCGGACGCAAATACACGTTCCTGATCACGATCCTGATCATGGGCCTGTCGACCTTCATCGTGGGGATACTGCCCTCCTACGCGTCCATCGGCATCGCGGCTCCCGTCATCCTCATCATCCTGCGGCTGGCCCAGGGCCTGGCGCTGGGCGGCGAGTACGGCGGGGCGGCCACCTACGTGGCCGAGCATGCCCCGCACGGCAAGCGCGGCGCCTACACGAGCTGGATCCAGACCACCGCCACGCTGGGCCTGTTCCTGTCGCTGCTGGTGATATTGGGCGTGCGCAACGCCACCGGCGAGGAAGCCTTCGCCGCCTGGGGCTGGCGCGTCCCGTTCCTGGTCTCCATCTTCCTGCTGGCGATCTCGGTCTGGATCCGGCTCAAGCTGCATGAGTCGCCCGCCTTCCAGCGCATGAAGGCCGAGGGCAAGCAATCGAAGGCGCCGCTGACCGAGTCCTTCGGCCGGTGGGGCAACCTGAAGGTGGTCCTGCTGGCGCTGCTGGGCCTGACCGCCGGCCAGGCCGTGGTCTGGTACACGGGACAGTTCTACTCGCTGTTCTTTCTGACCCAGACCCTGAAGGTGGACGCCACCACGGCCAACATCCTGATCGCCATCGCCCTCCTGATCGGCACGCCCTTCTTCCTGGTGTTCGGCTCCCTGTCGGACAAGATAGGCCGCAAGCCCATCATCATGGCCGGGTGCCTGATCGCCGCCATCGCCTACTTCCCGCTCTTCAAGGCCATCACGCACTACGCCAACCCGGCGCTGGAAGCGGCGCAGGCCAAGGCTCCCGTGGTGGTCGTGGCCGACCCCAAGACCTGCTCATTCCAGTTCAACCCGGTGGGCACCGCCAAGTTCGTCAGCTCCTGCGACCAGGCCAAGTCCTTCCTGGCCTCGAACTCGGTCAACTACAGCAATGAAGCGGCTCCGCCGGGATCCGTGGCCAAGATCAAGGTAGGCGACACCACGATCGAGTCCTTCGAGGGCGCGGGACTGCCGGCGGCCGAATTCAAGACGCGCGGCGACGAGCTCAAGGCGCGCCTGACGACGGAAATCCGCAACCACGGCTACCCGGCCAAGGCCGATCCGGCCCAGGTCAACAAGACCATGCTGGTGGTGCTGCTGACGCTGCTGGTGATCCTGGTCACGATGGTCTACGGCCCGATCGCGGCCATGCTGGTGGAAATGTTCCCCACCCGCATCCGCTACACTTCGATGAGCCTGCCTTACCACATCGGCAACGGCTGGTTCGGCGGCTTCCTGCCCACCACCGCCTTTGCCATCGTGGCGGCCACCGGCAACATCTATAATGGGCTGTGGTATCCCATCGCGGTTGCCGTGATGAGTTTGGTCATCGGTACCCTGTTCGTCAAGGAAACCAAGGACAACCGCCTGGAGGACTGACCCCGGCAAGGGCGCGGCAAAGCCGCGCCCCGCTCCCGCGATGCGGCGCGCCTGCAACAATTCGACCAGGCACCGGGTGCGCCGAGACTTCCCACCATCGCAAAACTTGGGTTATCGTAACAAGCGTTACAATCCCGGCTTAGCCGGGTTTTGTTTTTCAGCCAGTTGGAGACCTTGCCATGCGGGCGACCGAGCCCCAGGCCACAGGCCGCACGCCGGGCAACACACCGAGTCTCGTCGCCGAGTCGCTCAGCAAATCCTTTCTATCCGGTAATGTGCGCGAGCGCATTCTGCGGGATTTGTCGGTTAGCATCATGCCCGGCGAACTGACATTGATTTCCGGGCCATCGGGCTGCGGCAAAAGCACCCTGCTGGCCATCCTCAGCGGCATGCTGCGTCCGGATGCCGGCATGGTGCGCGCCCTGGGCCAGGACCTTGGCCTGTTGCAGCTACACGAGCTTGAACGTTTCCGGCTGATGCATACCGGCTTCGTCTTCCAAGGCTTCAATCTTTTTCCCGCGCTGACGGCTGTCGAACAGGTCGTCCTGCCCCTGCGCTACGTAGGCCTGTCCAAGCAACAGGCCGAGGAACAGGCCTGGGCGGCGCTGGAAGAAGTCGGCATGGGCGGGCGCGCCCGCCAGCGGCCATCGGGCCTGTCCGGCGGCGAACAGCAGCGCGTGGCCATCGCCCGCGCGCTCGCCAAGGAACCCGAACTGCTCTTTGCGGACGAGCCGACCAGCGCGCTGGACGCCGGCAACGGCATGAAAGTCATCGACATCCTGCACCGCATCGCCAGGCGCCACGGCGCCACGGTGTTGTGCGTCAGCCACGATCCGCGCCTGATCAGCCATGCCGACCGCGTCCTGACCATGGAGGATGGGCGCATCCTGGACGACAGGCGCACCAGTGCGCTGGTCGCCGAAACCTAGGAATTCCCGAGCTCGTGCCTAAGCTTTTCACCTCTCTTCGCCTTGGCGTCCTGGTCACCCTGACCGGGAGTCTGTTCCTGGCCGCGTGTTCCCGCGAGCCGCAGGCCGACTCCCCCACGGCCGACCAGCCCCCCTACGCGGCCGTCGCGCGCGGACGCGTCGACGTCGAAGGCGGCCTGGTGCGCGTGGGCGCGGCCGTGGACGGCACCGTCGCGCGCGTGACCGTCCACGATGGCGACCAGGTCAAGAAAGGCCAGGCGCTGATCGAATTCAACCCCGCGGCGGCCCAGCTGGCCGTCGACGCGGCCGAGGCCGAATTGCGCCAGGCGCAAGCTCAGGAACGCGTGCTGCGCAGCCGCGTGCCCGGGCTCCAGCAGCGCGCCCAGCGGGTGACCGAGGCCGCGGCCGGCGGCGCCATCGACGGCCAGGCCGCCGACGATGCGCGCAACGCCGTGGCGCAAGCCGAGGCCGAGGCGGCGGCGACCCAGGCGGCGGTCGAGGTCGCGCGCCAGAAATTGCGTGCGGCGCAATGGACATTGGAACGCCAGCAGGTCCGCGCCCCCGTGGACGGCGAGATCGTGGGGCTGGACGTGCAGGTCGGCAACGCGATCACGGCCCAGACCGAACTGCTGCGCCTGCTGCCCAAGCGCCGCCTGATCGTCCGGGCCGAGGTGAACGAAGCCTATGTCGCGGCATTGAAAACCGGCATGCAGGCCGAGATCGTGGAAGAATCCGCCCCGGGCGGCACGCCCATCGCCGCCCGCCTGGAGCGCATAGGCAGCGTGTTCCAGGTCATGGCCCCCAGCGACGATCCGCAGGAACGGATCAGCCGCCGGGGGGTCGAGAGCCTGCTGTCGATCGAAAAACCCGAGAAATTGCGTGTCGGCCAGCGGGTGCTGGTCCGTTTCCTTCCCTAAAGGCTTGCCATGTTGCTCAGTCAGTACGCTGCCGACGAACAGCCCGGATCCGAATGGATCGTGTTGTGCGACTTCGACGGCACCATTTCCAAGCAGGATGTCACCGACACCCTGCTTGAACATTTTGGCCGGCCGGGATGGCAGGAGCTGGAAACCGCCTGGGAACAGGGCGAGATCGGCTCGCGCGAGTGCATGGCCAAGCAGATCGCGCTGCTGGACGCCAGCAAGGAAGAACTGGACGCCCTGGTGGCGGGCATCGAGATCGACCCGGCCTTCCCCGAATTCGTGGCCCAGGCGCGCCGCCTCGGCACACCGGTGCACATCGTCAGCGACGGCCTGGCGGGCGTGATCACGGCCATCATGGACCGCCATGGCCTGGCGGACCTGCCCGTGGTGGCCAACCGCTTCGAGCAGGCCGGCCCGCGCAGCTGGCGGCTGACCTTCCCCTACGCCGACGCCGCCTGCCGCAAGGCCAGCGGCACCTGCAAGTGCTCCTACGGCTCGGGCGTGCGCGGCCTGCACGAGAAAATCCTGTACGTGGGCGACGGCGCCTCGGACTTCTGCGTATCGGGCACCGTCGATTTCGTGCTGGCCAAGCATCGCCTGATCGACTATTGCCGCGAGCATGGCCTGGTACACATTCCCATCGCCGGCTTCGACGAAGCCCGCAATGCGCTCGACTTCATCCTGAAAGGCCAGTTGCACGCCATCGCGCAACCTCCGCGCGGCTTCACGATCGCTCCGGCGGCCGCCAGCACCGCCTGAACCCCGGGCGGTCCATTCTTCACCTCATGATCAAATCTGCGGATTTCTATTTCGAAGGCGGCCGCGCGGGCGTGCTGCTCATTCATGGCCTGACCGGCACCCCCAATGAAATGCGTACCGTGGGCAAAGGCCTGCACCGGGCCGGTTTCACGGTCTACGGCATGCAGCTGGCGGGCCACTGCGGCGACGTCGACGACCTCGTGCGCACCGGCTGGAAGGACTGGTACGCCAGCGTGCTGGAAGGCGTGGACCGGCTGCGCCGCGACGTCGACCATTGCTTCGTCGCCGGCCTGTCGATGGGCGCGGTGCTGGCCCTGAAGGCCGCGGCCGACCGGCCCGACGACATCGCCGGCGTGGGCGTCTACGGCGCGACCTTCCGCTACGACGGCTGGAACATTCCCTGGTACTGGCGCCTGTCGTTCCTGCTGCCCTGGTTCAAGCGCTTCAACCTGTTCCAGGACAAGACCTTCGACGAAGAGCCGCCCTACGGCCTGAAGGACGAACGGCTGCGCGCGGCGGTGTCCTCCAGCATGCTGGGCGGCGACAGCGCCGACGCCGGCCTGCCCGGCAACCCCTGGTCCTCCCTGGCCGAGCTCATCGACCTCTCGGCCACGGTGCGCCGCCAACTGCCCCAGGTACGCGCGCCCTGCCTGGTCATGCACGCCGCCGAGGACGACATGGCCAGCGTCGGCAACGCGCGCCTGGTCATGAACCGCGTCAGCGGCCCCGCCAAGCTGGTGCTGCTGCACGACAGCTACCACATGATCACGGTGGACCGCGAACGCCGCGAGGTCATCCGCGAGTCGGCGGAATTCTTCTCCGAGATCGCGGCGCGGCGCGAAGACGCCGCACCCCGGGCGGCGGCGCGATGACGCCGCTCGTCGCCCTGCTCTGGGCCCTGAACGTACTGGTGGACACCGGCGGCCAGCTTGCCTTCAAGGCGGCCGCCACCACGCCGGCCGAAGGCCGCGGCCTGCGCTACTGGCGCGAACTGGGGCGGCGCCCCTGGATCTGGATAGGGATCGCCTGCTATATCCTGGAGTTCGTCGTCTGGCTGGCCTTCCTGTCGCTGGTGCCGCTGTCCGAGGGCGTGCTGCTGGGCTCGATCAATATCGTCGCCATCATGATCGCCGGCCGCTTCCTGTTCAACGAACACCTGACGCCGCTGCGGGTGGCCGGCATCGCGCTGATCGCCGCCGGCGTGGCGGTCGTGGGGATACCGTGATGCGCCGCTTCTACCTGATCGGCTTCGGCCTGCTGATGGCCTTCGACACGCTGGCGCAGATCAGCTTCAAGTACGCCGCCAACCATGCGATGCCGCTGGCGGCCGACCTGGAATGGCTGGCGCGGGTGTTCGGCCAGCCGTGGATCTACGGCGCCTTCGTCGGCTACATCGGCGCGTTCTTCACCTGGATGTCGCTGCTCAAGCGCGCGCCCATCGGCCCGGCCTTCGCCGCCTCCCACCTCGAAGTCGTGACCGTCATGCTGGTGTCGGTCTGGCTGTTCGACGAACACATCACCACCAACCAGATGCTGGGCGCGCTGCTGATCATCGGCGGCATCGTCTGCCTGGCCTTCGGCGAGGCCGGCGAATCGCGGCGCCTCCACCCGGAGTCCGGCCGTGCCGACGCCTAGGCTAGCGGCCGGCGCCCACGGGCGCGACATTCCGCCCACGGCGGGCCTGCCGCTGCGCTGGAACGACCTCCTGCCCGGCGGTCCGGCGGACCTGGAGGCTCGCATCGCGTCCTGGCTGGGCACCCCGGCCCTGCAACTGGAATGCTCCGGCACCTCCAGCCTGGTCGTCTCGCTGCTGACGCTGGCCCGGCGCAGCCCGCGCAAGACCGTCATCCTGCCCGCCTATACCTGCCCGCTGGTGGCCCTGGCGGTCCACCATTGCGGGCTGCGGCTGAAACTGTGCGACCTCGCCCCCGGACATTTCGACCTCGACCCGGCCGCGCTCGAGGCGGCCTGCGACGACGATACGCTGGCCATCGTGGTCACCCACCTCGCCGGCCGCGTGGCCGACACCAGCGCCGCGCTGCGCTGCGCGGCCCGGTGCGGCGCGGCCGTCATCGAAGACGCGGCGCAAGCGCTGGGCGCCCGCCGCGACGGACGCAGCGTCGGCCTGGATGGCGACATCGGCTTCTTCAGCCTGGCCGCGGGCAAGGGCCTGAGCATCTACGAAGGCGGCCTGCTGCTGGCGCGCGATCCCGCGCTGCGCGACGAATTGCGGGCCACCAGCGCGCGCGCCGTCGGCAGCCGCCCGGGATGGGAAGCCCGCCGAAGCCTGGAACTCCTGGCCTACGCGCTGCTGTACGGGCCGCGCGGCATGCGCCTGGCCTACGGCAACCCGCAGCGCGCGGCCTTGCGCGCCGGCGATCCCGTCCGGGCCGCCGGCGACGATTTCTCACTCGACATCCCCATCCACCGGGTCGGCCGCTGGCGCCGCGGCGTGGGCGCGCGGGCGGCCCGCCGCCTGCCGGCGTTCCTGGACGACGCCCGGGACCGTGCCCTGCGCCGCCTGGGACGGCTACGAGACCTGCCCGGGGTACGCGTCATGCAGGACACCGCCGGCGGCGACGGCGTCTGGCCGTTCTTCATGCTGCTGCTGCCCGACGCGCAAACGCGGCAGCGGGCGCTGGACCGGCTGTGGGGCGCGGGACTGGGCGTGGGCCCGCTGTTCGTGCACACCCTGCCCGACTACGGCTACCTGCGCCCCATCGTCGCCGACGCGCCGGTGCCCCACGCCCGCGATTTCGCGGCGCGCGCGTTGTCGATCACCAACAGCCACTGGCTGGACGACGAGCGGTTCGAAGCGATCTGCGCAACCCTGGCCGCGCTCCTGGCGGCCTGACGCGCCGCCGGTGCGCCGGAACTCAGAGAAAGCGGTCCAGGATGCGGCGGCTGGCGCGGTCCAGGCGCTCCAGGTCGCGTATCAGGAAGTGAATGCCGTGGCCGTCCGAGATCAGGAGCTTGGACTGGGAAATGCGCCGGATGTCCTGTTCGCTCTTGAGCCATAGCCGGGCTTCGCCGCGGTTGGTCCGGACGGTCCAGGTCGTGGGCGTGACATAGCTCGCCACCTGCACGATGCGCTGGATCTCGGGCATGAATTCCCGCTGCCCGAGTTCTTCCCGCACCAGTTCCCGCGCCGCGGGCGGCAGGTCCGCCAGGCGGGAGATCCACGCCACTTCGTGCCCGCCCGGGCCGACCAGCGAGATGTCCTCGGATTCGGTATCGATGGGGAAGGCGCGCACGGGCGTCACTTCCTCGGCCGGCCCGCCATCGGCGGGGGCGCAGATCAGCCGGCCATAGGCGTTGCGGCTCAGCGTATAGGGAAAGCTCATGCCTGCTCCTCGTCGTCGCCGTCCCAGGTGCTGTCGCTGCCGGGCGGATCGAGCTGCCGGGTCTGCGCCTGGTGCAGGCGATAATAGGCGCCGCCCTTGGCGATCAGGTCTTCGTGGCGTCCCTGCTCGACGATGCGGCCACGATCCAGCACCACCAGCCGGTCGGCCCGCCGCAAGGTGCTGAGCCGGTGTGCCACGGCGATGGTGGTACGCCCTTGCACCAGGTTGTCGAGCGCCTTCTGGATCTCCTGTTCGGTCGAGGTGTCGACCGACGAGGTGGCCTCGTCCAGGATCAGGATGCGCGGGTCGATCAGCAAGGCCCGGGCGATGGAGATGCGCTGGCGCTCGCCGCCCGACAGGGCCTGCCCGCGCTCGCCCACCAGCGAATCGTAGCCATGCGGCAGCCGCAGGATGAACTCGTGCGCGTGGGCCGCGCGCGCGGCGGCGATGATTTCCTCGCGCGTGGCCTCGGGCTTGCCATAGGCGATGTTCTCGGCCACCGTGCCGAAGAACAGGAAGGGCTCCTGCAGCACCACGCCGATGTTGCGCCGGTACCCGGGGATGGACAGCGCGCGGATATCGACCCCGTCCACCTTGATCGACCCCTGCGAGACATCGTAGAAGCGGCAGATCAGGTTGACCAGCGTGCTCTTGCCCGAGCCGCTATGCCCCACCAGGCCGATCATTTCGCCCGGCGCGATGTCCAGGTCCACGCCGCGCAGCACGGCGCGCGTGCCGTAGCGGAAGGTGGCCTCGCGGATCTGGATGCGGCCCTCCACCCGGCCCAGGGGAACCGGATGGGCCGGTTCGGGCACGCTGGAGACCCGATCCAGGATGTCGAAGATGCGCTTGGCGCCCGCCGCCGCCTTCTGCGTGACCGAGACAATGCGGCTCATGGAATCGAGCCGCAGGTAGAAACGGCTGATGTAGGCCAGGAACGCGGCCAGCACGCCCACCGAGATGTGGTGGTTGGCGATCTGCCAGATGCCGAATATCCAGACCACCAGCAGGCCGACCTCGGTCAGCAGGATCACCGTGGGCGAGAACATCGACCACACGGTATTGACCTTGTCGTTGACCGCCAGGTTGTGGTTGTTGGCCTCGCGGAAACGCGCCACTTCGCGCTTTTCCTGGGCGAAGGCCTTCACCACCCGGATGCCCGGGATCGTGTCGGCCAGGACGTTGGTGATCTCGGCCCAGTTGCGGTCCACCTTCTCGAACCCGTGCCGCAGCTTGTCGCGCACCAGGTGGATGAGCCAGGCGATGAAGGGCAGCGGCAGCAGCGTGACCAGCGCCAGCCAGGGATCGATGGAGATCAGGATGGCCGCCGTCATCAGGATCATCAATACGTCGGTCGCGAAATCCAGCAGGTGCAGCGACAGGAAGACGCAGATGCGGTCGGTTTCGTTGCCGACGCGCGTCATGAGATCGCCGGTACGCTTGCCGCCGAAGTACTCCAGCGACAACTGCTGCAGGTGTTCATAGGCGGTGGTGCGCAGGTCGGCCCCGATGCGTTCGCTGACCCAGGCGAGGATATAGGTGCGCGACCAGCCCAGCACCCAGGCCACCAGCGCCGCGCCCAGCAGCCCGGACAGGTAGAACGCGGCCAGGTGGTAATCGATAGGCTTGCCGTTCTGGAACGGAATCAGCACGTCGTCCATCAGCGGCATGGTCAGGTAGGGGGGAACCAGCGTGGCGGCGGTGGACAGGACCGTCAGGATGAAACCCAGCAACAGCTTGCCGCGATAGGGGCGCGCGAACCGTCGCAGCCGCAGCAGGGCCCAGCCCCGGTCCTCGGGCGGCGCGTCCGCCTCGCACGCCGGGCAATCCTGTTCGCCTTCCGGCAGCGGCGCATGGCAACGGGGGCAGGCCGGCGCCAGGCGGGCCGCCACGCCCCCCTGCGTAAGCGCCGCCAGCTGGCGCTCGAACTGGTCGGCCAGCCGGACGGCGCCGGCATGGTGGGCCATGGTCGTCCGCCACATGGCCAGCCGCGCGTGGGCGTCGACCAGTTCGGCCCCGACCACGCCGGCATGGTCGGACAACGCCAGCCGCATGCCCTCGCGCAGCGGCCAGTCGCGCCACCCCGGCGCATCGGCCGAGGCCGCCAGCAGCCGGGTTTCGGTCAGCACCAGCGCGCCCCGGGCATAGCGCAATTCCGTATCGAGATCCAACTCCAGCCAGGCGCAGACAGTTTCGCCCTCGGCCAGCGGCGGGGCCGCCTGGCCACGCCAGGCATCGGGCAGGGAGGACAACGAAAGAGACGCGGCAGTCATCGGCGGGAGGTGCCCCAAATAAGCAACATAGTATTTGTAACTATTTATAATTCATGGAAATATGTCAGTCTCACGTAAGTATTATAGTTCCCACCAACTTCCGTTGTTCGAGAAACCGATGCGTTGTAGTGCCGCATCTAGGGGATTCCCTAAACCATGTATTCCATCTTGCCTGCCAGGCAAGGGGGCAATACATTTCCGCTCATCTGACCGTCATCGGATTGACTCGAGTACGCCCCGAGAGCGTACACCCAGCTCGCATCGTGCCCTCCGGACCTTCGTCCCAACTTCGCAGCCTGCCCGCGCCGCCTGCACGCCCCGGTTTTCCATTCCGCGCCGTGCGCCCGCCCCAGACCCATTTTCGTCATGAAACGCAAACACATTGAATTCCTCGATGTGCTGTCCCTGCGCGGACCCAGCATGTGGACTTATCCGCCCGTCCTCGAGGCCTGGGTGGACATCGGGGAGCTCGAGGACTTTCCGTCCAACCTGATTCCCGGTTTCTACGAGCGGCTGGAAGCCTGGCTGCCGACCCTGATCGAGCACCGCTGCAGCTACGACGAGCGCGGCGGGTTCCTGCGCCGCGTACGCGAGGGCACCTGGCCGGGCCACATCCTCGAACACGTCACGCTGGAATTGCAGAACCTGGCCGGGCTGCCGGGCGGCTTCGGCAAGGCGCGCGAGACCTCCACGCGCGGCGTCTACCGCGTGATCGTCAGCGCCTACCAGGAAGAAGTCACGCGCGCCGCGCTCCACACCGCGCGCGATCTCGTCATGGCGGCCATCGAAGACCAGCCCTACGACGTGCCGGCGGCCATCGAGGCCCTGCGCGACCTCGTCAACGAATACTGGCTGGGCCCCAGCACCGCCAGCATCGTGCAGGCCGCCGAAGACCGCCGCATTCCCTATATCCGTCTCAACCAGGGCAACCTGGTGCAATTCGGCTACGGCGCCGCGCAGCACCGCATCTGGACCGCCGAGACCGACCGCACCAGCGCCGTGGCCGAAGGCATCGCCTGCGACAAGGACCTGACCAAGAGCCTGCTGCAAGCCTGCGGCGTACCCGTGCCCCAGGGCCGCGCGGTGGACAGCAAGGACGACGCGTGGGAAGCCGCGCAAGAGATCGGCCTGCCGGTGGTGGTCAAGCCCAGCGATGGCAACCACGGCCGCGGCGTGTTCCTGGACCTGCGCACGCGCGAGGCCATCGAGACCGCGTTCGGCGTGGCCAGCGGCGAAGGCAGCGGGGTGATCGTCGAGCGCTGCGTGCCCGGCAACGAACACCGCCTGCTGGTGGTGGGCGACCGGATGGTGGCCGCGGCGCGTGGCAAGACCGCTTCGGTCATCGGCGACGGCCGCGCCACGATCCAGCAGCTGATCGCCAGCCAGCTCAATTCGGACCCGCGGCGCGGCAACACCGAAGAACATCCGCTGAACCTGGTCGCGCTGGACTCCGCGGCCCGCATCGAACTCGCGCGCCAGGGCTACCACGGCGACACCGTCCCGCCCGCTGGCGAAGAAGTCCTGATCCAGCGCAACGGCAACGTCGCCTTCGACGTGACCGACGAGGTCCATCCCTCGGTCGCGGCGCACGTGCGGCTCGCGGCGCGCATCGTCGGCCTGGACATCGCCGGCGTCGACCTGGTGGCCGAGGACATCTCGCGGCCGCTCGAGGAGCAAGGCGGCGCCATCGTCGAAGTCAATGCCGGCCCCGGCCTGCTGATGCACCTGAAACCCGCGGACGGCCAGCCTCGCCCCGTAGGCCGCGCCATCGTCGACCACCTGTTCCCCAACGGCGGCGAAGGCCGCATCCCGCTGGTGGGCGTGTCGGGCAGCCACGGCATGACCGGCGTGGCCCACCTGATCGGACAGTTCCTGCGGCTGGCGGGCCGCCGCGTGGCCGTCGCGTCCAGCCAGGGCCTGTTCTTCGACCACCGGCAGGTCGACCGCGCCCCCGCCGACTGGAGCGCGGCACAGCGCGCGCTGATGAACCCCATGATGGAGGCGGCCGTCATCGAGAACGGCGCCCGCGCCATCCTGACGCAGGGCCTGGCCTACGACCGCTGCCAGGTCGGCGTGGTGACCGGGTTGGATCCCGCCCAGACCCATCCCGACCTGTCCATCGTCGAACCGCAGCAGATCTACAACGTGCTGCGGACCCAGGTCGACGTCGTGCTGCCCGGCGGCTGCGCGGTGCTGAACGCCGCCGACGACCTGGTCGCCGACATGGCCAGGCTGTGCGACGGCGACGTGGTGTTATTCGCGCGCGACGGCGAACTGCCCCGCATCGCCGAACACCTTGCCGCCGGCAAGCGCGCGGTGTTCGTGCGCGCCGATGCCATCGTGCTGGCCCACGGCGCGAACGACATTCGCCTGGCTCCCCTGGCCTGCGTGCCCTGCCTGACCGAACAGCCGGGCCTGCCGATCGAAAGCGTCCTCGCGGCCGTGGCCGCGGGCTGGGCGCTGGACCTGCCGCAAGACTGCATCCGCGCCGGGATCGAAACCCACGGCACGCCGGCCCCCGTGGCCGCCACGGCCTGAAAACCAGGGAAACGAGCACGGCGCCGAGCGCCCGCATCACAGGAAAACATCATGGAAGTCTCACGTATCCGTGCACTGCGCGGCCCCAATCTGTGGAGCCGGCGCACCGCGCTCGAGGCGATCGTCTCGTGCACCGAAGCCGAGCGCGCCATCGCCGGCATCTCCGGCTTCGAGGCGCGCCTGCGCGCCCGCTTTCCGGCCATCGGCCTGTTGCAGCCGGCCGGGCAGGAGCGCTCCGTCTCCATGGCCCGCGCGCTCGGGCTGGCCACGCTCGGGCTGCAATCGCAGGCCGGCTGCCCGGTCACCTTCGTGCGCACCGTGCCCACGCTGGACGCCGGCATCTACCAGGTCGTGGTCGAGTACACCGAGGAAGAAGTCGGCCGGCTGGCCCTGAAGTTCGCGCTCGAGCTGTGCCAGGCCGCCGAGCATGACACGCCCTTCGACCTCGACGCCGCGCTGACGCAACTGCGCGACCTGGACGAGGACATCCGCATCGGCCCCAGCACCGGCTCCATCGTGCAGGCGGCGGTCCAGCGCGGCATCCCGTATCGCCGCCTGACGCAAGGCAGCCTGATCCAGTTCGGCTGGGGCAAGAAGCAACGACGCATCCAGGCGGCCGAGATGGACCGCAGCAGCGCCATCGCCGAATCGATCGCCCAGGACAAGGAACTGACCAAGACCCTGCTGCATGCCACCGGCGTCCCGGTTCCCGAAGGGCGTCCGGTCGAGGATGCCGAGGATGCGTGGGCGGCGGCCCAGGAGATCGGCGCGCCCGTCGTCGTCAAGCCGCGCGACGGCAACCAGGGCAAGGGCGTCGCGGTCAACATCTCGACGCGTGAGCAAATCCTGGCGGCCTATGCGGTAGCCGACAAGTACGGATCGGCCGTCCTGGTGGAGCGCTACATCCCCGGCCACGACTTCCGGCTGCTGGTGGTCGGCGACACGCTGGTCGCGGCCTCGCGGCGCGATCCGCCCCAGGTATCCGGCGACGCCGTGCACACCATCCGCCAACTGGTCGACGAGGTGAACAAGGATCCCCGCCGCGGCGAAGGCCATGCCACCAGCCTGACCAAGATCCGCCTGGACGACATCGCCATCGCGACGCTCGCCAAGGCGGGCTACACGCCCGAGTCGATCCCGCCCAACGGCGCGCTGGTCATCCTGCGCAACAACGCCAACCTGAGCACCGGCGGCACGGCCACCGACGTGACCGACGAGGTCCATCCCGAGTTCGCCGCCCACGCCATCGCGGCGGCGCGCACGGTGGGCCTGGACATCTGCGGCGTGGACGTCGTGGCCGGCACCGTCATCAAGCCGCTGGAAAGCCAGGGCGGCGCCATCGTGGAAGTCAACGCGGCCCCTGGCCTGCGCATGCACCTCACGCCGTCCTACGGCAAGCCGCGCGCCGTGGGCGAAGCCGTCATCGCCGACATGTTCGCGCCCGAGGACGACGGCCGCATCCCCGTGGTCGCGGTGGCCGGCACCAACGGCAAGACCACGACCGTGCGCCTGATCGCCCACCTGCAGGGCGTCAACGGCCAGTTGGTC
Organism: Pigmentiphaga sp. MLSB6-MA01; assembly: GCF_058793475.1. NCBI lineage: Bacteria > Pseudomonadati > Pseudomonadota > Betaproteobacteria > Burkholderiales > Alcaligenaceae > Pigmentiphaga > Pigmentiphaga sp. MLSB6-MA01. Next base: position 252,397 of record NZ_JBXAFV010000004.1, read on the forward strand.
GGCATGACCAATTCCGACGGGGTCTACATCGGCCAGCAGCGCATCGACGTGGGCGACTGCAGCGGACCGCGCAGCGCGCGCAACGTGCTGCTGCACCCCGACGTCGACGCGGCCGTGTTCGAAACCGCGCGCGGCGGCATCCTGCGCGAAGGACTGGGATTCGACCGCTGCGACGTGGCGGTGGTGACCAACATCGGCATGGGCGACCACCTGGGCCTGAATTTCATCAGCACGGTCGAAGACCTCGCCGTGGTCAAGCGCGTGATCGTCGAGAACGTGGCGCCCACCGGCACCGCCGTGCTCAACGCCACCGATCCCAACGTCGCCAACATGGCGGACAGTTGCCCCGGCTCGGTCATCTTTTTCTCCAGCGACCGCCATCACACGCTGATCACCACCCAGCGCGCCAAGAACCAGCGCGTGGTCTACCGCGACGGACAGGCCATCGTCGCGGCACGCGGCGCGGAAGAACATCGCATCGCGCTGGCCGACATTCCCCTGACCTACGACGGCGCCATCGACTTCCAGGTCGAGAACGCGATGGCGGCCATCGCCGCCGCCTGGGCCCTGGGCCTGGACTGGCAGGTCATCCGCCGCGGCCTGGCCAGCTTCGTCAACGACGCGCAGACCGCGCCCGGCCGCTTCAACCGCTTCGAGTTCCGCGGCGCCACGATCTTCGCCGACTACGGCCACAACCCCGACGCCATCCAGGCGCTGGTGCGCGCGATCGAACGCATGCCAGCCAAGCGGCGATCGGTGGTCATCAGCGGGGCGGGCGACCGCCGCGACGTGGACATCCGCCGGCAGACGGAAATCCTCGGCACCGCCTTCGACCAGGTCGTGCTGTACGAAGACCAGTGCCAGCGCGGCCGGGAAGACGGCGAGGTGCTGACGCTGCTGCGCGAAGGGCTGGCGGGCGCGACCCGTGCGCAGGACGTGCGGGAGATCCGGGGAGAATTCCTGGCCATCGACACGGCCATGGACGAACTCGCGGCGGGCGATCTGTGCCTGATCCTGGTGGATCAGGTGGAAGAGGCGCTGGCCCACATCGAGCAGCGCATTGCCGCGGATTGCGCGATCAGTGCGGCGATGCGGCAGCCAACAGGCCAATCAGTCGCGCATTGAGCGCGTGCTGCTGGGCCTGCCATTGGGCCAGGAGCGCCGGAGACGGCGCCTCCTGCCCGTCGGCGGCGCTCAGCCACCGCTTCCACCGGGTACGGTACTCGTAGTGCGAGACCTCGCCCGTGATGTCGCTGCCGATCACCCTGCCCGGCAGCGCCGCGAGCGCCCGGGCCACGTGCTCCTCGCGCAGGATGCCCTGGTCCCAGTTGGTACGGGCCACATCGGGGTGGAACACATCCTTGTCGATCGAGACATAAGTGGGCTCGGACGACGCCGCCAGGACCGGCAGCACCGCGTCCATCAACGCATCCGGGCCGTCGAAGCTTCGCACCGCGCCGCCCAGGCCCAGCAGCCGGGCCCAGCCCGCGTCCACGTTCATGCACCAGTAGCTGAGCTTGCCGCCGGCCAACGGACGCAGGTAGTTTTCCCAACTGTGCGACCACCCCACGTCGCCCGACGTGATGCCTATCACGTGGACATGCGAGACGAAGGGCAACGCGGCCACCTTCCGCACCCACGAGCCGCAATGGATGCCGAACAGGTAGCGCATATTGTCCGGATGGTTGTCGAACACCACCACGCGGAACGGCCCGCGCGCGCGCATACGCTCGATCAGGGGCCAGCTCAGGTGGTGGAAATCGCCGCTGCCCATCAGCACGGTGCCATGGCACGCCGGCATGACGCCGTCCAGCTCGCGCCGCAGGGCGCGGAACGTAGCCAGCGAGCAGCCGAAACGCACGGCCTCCTGCCAGGACTGCAGCGGCAGCACCGTGGCGCCGTCCACCTTGCCGCAGGCATCGTCGAAGTCGAGCACCAGCGGGGCCATGCTCATGCCTTCCCGTCTCCTTCGCTCCAGGTGCGGTCGCCCTCGAAGCGTCCCGCGAAGCGCTTGAGCACGGCCCGCAGCAGGGGATTGCGGATATAGACCGCGTGCCGCGTGAAGGTGAACGAGGCCCCCAGGTAGGACTTGACCTCGGGGTCGGTCCAGCCGGCGATGTAGTGGCGCAAGCCGCGCTCCAGCGCGTAGTCGAGATTGACCATCCAGCTGACGAAATACAGGTTGTTGTCCCGGGCCTCGGGATACTGGAATCCGATGTACTTGTCGACCAGGTTGCCGTCGCACTCGAAGCAGATGTTGTAGCCGATCATCCGGCCTTCGCGGCGGTACACGAACACGATCCCGCCGCTGTCCCCGTCCTGCAGGACCCGTTGGAAGAAACCTTGCGTCAACAGGTCGAAATGCATCTCGCTCTGGTCGTAGACATTCCGGTAGAGCGCGTAGAACTCCCGCAGCACGTCGGGCTGCGCGAAGCGGGAATCGCCGGTCCGGACCCGCTCGATATCCAGCGCCGCCCGCGAGCGCAGCTTGCGGCGGATATTCTTGCGCCGCGAATATGACACCCTTTCGAGATAGCCATCCAGGCTGGCGAAATCGATGGGTACATAGGCCAGCGCCTGGCCTTCTACCAGCACGAAGCCCTCGGCCTGGCAGGCCTGGGCCAGCGCCGCGGCGTAGTCGTTTTCTTCACGGCTCAGCAGCGGCGAATCCTGCGGCAGGTCCTTGACGATCAGGAACGGCTGCTGCCCGCCGTACTCGGCCTTCAACTGCTCGGCCAGGCTGGCCGGCGCCGTGCCCGCGGCCAGCAGCGCGTATTCCGATACGGTCGTGCCGACGAACGCGGTGCGCGGCTGCAACAGGCCCCGCCAGAAGCGAAAACCCGGCAGGCGCCGGACCAGGCGCTTGGCGCCGTCGTCGGCGGTGGTCAGCAGGTCGAAGCGCGCGCGGAACATCGGACCGCCGCTGGCGGTCACCCACGCAGAAAAGCCTTGGGGCGGGCAAGCCAGGAAATGGCCTACCAGCCCCTCGGGTTCCAACCGGTTCAGATACGGCCGCAGGAAGTCCGGGGTCGCCCCCGGACCAGCCACCTCAACCGCCGTTCTTTGCACGAGTCAGCAACTGGTCGAGCAGCGCCAGTCCCTGGTCGATCTCTTCCGGCGTGATGTGCAGCGAAGGCGCGAACGTGATGACGTTCTTGTAGTAGCCGCCAACGTCCAGGACCAGGCCCATCTTCTTGCCCTTGTAGTCCAGGTCGCCGGACAGGCCGATGTCGACCATGCGGTCCAGCAACGCCTTGTTGGGCGTGAAACCGTCTTCGGTGCAGATCTCGGCGCGCAGGGCCAGGCCCAGGCCGTCGACGTCGCCGATCTCGCGGTGGCGCTTCTGCAGGTCCTTCAGGCCCTCCAGGAAGTGCTTGCCGCTGGCCATCACCATGGACTCGTAGTCGACCTCGGCCAGCATCTTCATGGTTTCCAGGCCGACGGCGGTACCGAGCGGGTTGGACGCGAAGGTGGAGTGGGTCGATCCCGGCGGGAACACGGTGGGGTTGATGAGTTCTTCACGCGCCCACAGGCCGGCCAGCGGATTCAGGCCGTTGGTCAACGCCTTGCCGAACACCAGGATGTCGGGCTGGACGCCGAAGTGCTCGATGGCCCAGAGCTTGCCGGTACGGTAGAAACCCATCTGGATTTCGTCGACCACCAGCAGGATGCCGTACTGGTCCAGCACCTTCTTCAGGCCCTTGAAGAAACCGGCCGGAGGCACGACGTAGCCGCCGGTGCCCTGGATGGCCTCGACGTAGAACGCGGCGTATTCGGCCTGCCCCACCTTCGGATCCCAGACGCCGTTGTACTCGGTCTCGAACAGGCGGGCGAAACCGGCCACGCAGTGCTCGCTATATTCCTCGGCCGTCATGCCGCGCGGGCGGCGGAACGGATACGGGAACGGCACGAAATGGGCACGCTCGCCGAAATGGCCGTAGCGGCGGCGATAGCGATAGCTGGAGGTGATGGCCGAAGCGCCCAGGGTACGGCCGTGATAGCCGCCCTCGAAGGCGAACATCAGGCTCTTGCCCTCCGTGGCGTTGCGCACCAGCTTGAGCGAGTCCTCGACCGACTGCGAGCCGCCCACGTTGAAGTGCACGCGGCCCTTGTAGCCGAACTTGCGCTCGGCGTCCTGCGCGATGACCTTGGCCAGTTCGATCTTGGTCGGATGCAGGTACTGGCTGGCGACCTGGGGCAGCACGTCCAGTTGCTGCTTGAGCACATTGTTCAGGCGCTGGTTGCCATAGCCGAAGTTGACCGCCGAATACCACATCTGCAGGTCCAGGTACGGCGTGCCCTGGGCATCGTACATGTAGCTGCCTTCGCAGCGATCGAAGATCTTCGGCGGATTGACGTAATGGACGGTATCACCGAACGAGCAGTATTGCGCTTCGTCGGCAAGCAGTTGGGATTCGGAGCTCATTAAGGGAAACCTCGGGGAGATCAGTTGCGGCCGCGGGCCTTGTGGGCTGAGCGCCCACCGCTTATCGTTCTGGGGAGGCTCGCGGGAATGTCCCCGGCGACCTTCCCGGCCCTCCGCCGTTGCGCAGTATCGCAGAAAAGGCTTGGAGTGCCCTTGTCGACGCGGCCGGTGGGCTGCGCCTGTTGCAAGAGGCGCATAGGGTAAACGGCCGAGATAGACATTTCCATTACCATTGGGTTAGGGAATTCCTGGACTGCGGCAGTATAGCCCGCCAGTTGCCCTGGCCGTCCCGCTCGCTCCCGATGCCCGGCAGGCAGTCAGAGTAAGATCACGCCTGGTCGCGTTGCGCCCCTCGTCGCCGGGCCGCATGCCACCTCCTCGCCCCACAGCCCCTCTGCGCGCCTGGTCATGCCCTTTTTCCGCTTTCCGCAGTCCCCTCTTTCCCATCCCGGTCTTCGGCGGACGCTGGTCCTGGCCGTCGCCGCCCTGGCCGGATGCGCGAGCGCTCCTGCCCCGGACCTGCATGCCGACGTTCCCGCGCAGTGGCACAACGCCGCGCCGGCCGCCGCGGGCGCGGCCGCGCCCGCCGAATGGTGGAAAGCATTCGCCGACCCGCAGCTCGACGACCTGGTCCGGCAGGCACTGGCCGGCAACCTGACCATCGCCGAGGCCCATGCCCGCCTGCAGGCCTCGCGCAAGCTGCATGGCGTGGCCGACGCGGCCTATCTGCCCAACCTGAACTTCCGCACGCGCGACGCCGTCGCGGCCGACGCCAGCAGCTCGTACTTCCAGGCCGGGTTCGATGCCACCTGGGAACTCGGCCTGTTCGGCCGGGGCGAAGCCACCGAGCGCCTGGCCCGCGCCAACGTGGAGGCCGCGGCCGCCACCCTGCAAGGCGCGCGCGTCAGCGTCGCCGCCGAAGTCGTGCGTGCCTGGCGCGAACTGCGCAGCGCCCAGGCCCGGCAACGATTGCTCAAGGGAGCGGTCGCGCTGCAGGAACGCCAGGTGGAGTTGATCTCGCTGCGGGAGCGCACGCGCCTCGCGTCGCGGGTGGAGGTCGAGCGGACGCAGGCCGCGCTGGAACAGGCGCGCGCCTCCCTGGCCGACCCCGGCCTGGCCATCCGGCAGAGCGCGCTCAAGCTGGCCGTGCTCCTGGGGCGCCACGAACCCGACCCCGCCTGGACCCGCGAGCCGGATGACGCCACGAACCCCGCCGTGCTGGCGGCCATCACCAGCACGCCCGCCGACATGCTGCGCACCCGCCCCGACATCCAGATGGCCCAGGCACGGGTACTGGACGCCGCGGGCGCACTGGGCATCGCCCGGGCCGACCTCTACCCCCGCCTGGGCATAGGCGGCTCGCTCACCGTGGCCAGCAACTTCGCGAACAACTTCAACCGGCGCAACACGCCCACCCATACCCAGACGATCTTCTCGCTGGGCCCCCTGATCGACATCCCCCTGTTCGACTGGGGCCAGCGGCAGGCCGCCGCCCACGCCCGCGGCGACGAACTCGACGCCGCGCTGCTGGCCTATCGCCAGGCCGTGCTGGAAGGGTTGTCCGAGGCCGAGTCCGCGCTGGTCGAGCTGGACCAGTACCGGCAGCGCCGCGAGGCCGAGGAGCGCGCGCTGCAGGCGCTCGGACGGGCCGCCGACCACGCCGGGCGGCTGACGGCCTCGAAGCTGTCGAGCGAATTCGACAACGCCGACCTCGCCGCGCGCCGCATCCAGGCCCAACTGGCGCTGTCGGCCACCACGCTGGCGCAGGACCTCGCGTTCATCTCGCTGCACAAGGCCGTGGGCGGCGCCCCGGCCTGGCGCGGGGAAGAACAGTCGTCCTCCCGGAACTGACATGCTACGACCCCCACGCTCACTTCGTTCGCTGCCCCCCGGGGGGGCTCGTCGGGACTGACATGCTCGCACGCAAGACTCTCATCCACGAATGGCCGCGCTTCCTGCCCGCGGTGGTGGCGGTGGCCTTCTCGGGCCTGCTGCTGCTGGCCCAGGCCAGCCTGGTGCTGGGCATCTTCGGCAACGCGGCGGTCTACATCACCGCGTCGAACGCCGATCTCTGGATAGGTTCGCCCGGCACGCAAAGCATCGACCAGGGGCTGCCGCTGAACCCCGACATCGAGATGCCCCTGCGCATGGACCGCGGCATCGCCGCGGTGGAGCCCTTCTACCTGCGCTCGGCCGAATGGCGCAGCCCCCAGGTACGCGGCGGCATGAGCGTGGCCGTGTCGGGCTTGGACGTCAGGCCGGACGGCATGCTCTTCTCCCGGCTGCTGTCGCCCGACCTGCGCGAACGCCTGGCCGAGATCGGCACCATCGTGGTCGACCGCGCCGACCTGCACAAGCTCGGAACGCGGCAAGGCGGGCAGGCGACGCTCAACGGCCATCCGGTGCGCATCATCGGCGTCATCAGCGGCCTGCGCGCCCTGGACGGCGCCAACGTGCTGGCCTCGTCCGACACGGCGCGGCTGATCAGCACGCCGGACGAAGGCGACCTGCCGACCTACTTCGTCGCCAAGCTGCGCGACCCGTCGGAGGCGCAGGCGGCGCGCGCGCGCATCGCCAACCAGCGCAGCTTCGGCGCCTACGAGGTCTGGAGCAGCAAGGAGTTCTCCAGGAAAACACAGTTGTACTGGCTGCTGCAGACCGGCGCCGGCGCCGGCGTGCTGTTCCTGGCCGGGGTGGTGTTCCTGGCGGGCGCGGCCATCACCAGCCAGACGTTGATCGCCGCCATCGCCGGTTCCATGCGCGCCTATGCCACGCTCAAGGCCATGGGCGTCAGCGTCTCGTCGCTGCGCACGGTCGTGCTGAAGCAGGCGTTCGGCGTCGGCGTGACCGGCACGGCGCTGGCCGCCATCCTGTGCGTCGTGCTGCTCACGATCGCGCGCGCGCAGAACGTGCCGGTGCGCATGACGCCGGCGGTGGCCGCGATATGCGCCCTCCTCGTCATGGCCATCGCGCTGATCTCGGGATTGTTCGCGGTCCGCCGGCTGCATCGCGAAGACCCCGCGTCGCTGCTGCGCTGAGCGCCGGGGCCCCGGCCCCCCGTCAGTCGTGCAGCGGCCGCGCGTCCTGCGGCCAGTCGCGGCCCGTCGAGAACATCGGCAGCAGGCGCCCGGGGTCGATGCCCATGGGGGCCAGGACGGGCCGCAGTGTCCGGGCCCGCGCCGCCACCGTTTCGGTATCGGGCAGCGCGCCAGCCGACGCCAGGATGACCCGGTTGGCGCTGCGCAGGTTGTAGAACGCCCCGAACACCTCGGCATAGGTCGCCGATTCGTTCGCATACGACCCGCTGGACGAAAACGTATTCGCCGCGAGCACGCCGCCGGGCTGCAGGATGGACCGCACCTCGCGGATGAACTCCACGGTCGACAGGTGCCTGGGGATGTAGGCCTCGTCGAAGGCATCGAGCATGACGATGTCGTAGCGGTCGCCGCGCCGCGCCGCCGCCTGTACGAACGCACGCCCGTCAGCCACTTCCACCCGCATGGACGGCCCCGTCCTGAAACCGAAGAACCGTTCGGCCACGCGGGCCACGGCCGGATCGATCTCGACCACGTCGACGCTGGCCTCGGGCACGGCCTTGGCCAGCGCCATGGGCAGGCTGCCGCCGCCCAGCCCGATCACGAGGATGCGGCGCGGATCCGGGCGCAGGTACAACGAGGCCATCATCATGCGGGTGTAGTCGAACAGCAGTTCCTGGGGCCGCGCCGGCAACTGGCATGTCTGGCGCCCGGGCGCCTGCACGCTGCCGAATTTCATGCAGCGTTCGCCCCCGGACTCGTAGACCACGATGTCCTCGAAAGCCGATTTTTCGTTGTGGAGAATGGTCTGCGCCGACAGCGGCGTCGCCGCCGCCAGCGCCAGGACCGCCACGCGCGCCGCGAGGCGCGTATGCCGCATGGACATGGAATCCCGCTCCAATGTCCTTGCGGACAGGGGTCGTCAGTTGTTGAGGATGATGCTGGCGATGACGCCGGAAGCGATCGCGACCAGCAGGTACTCGGAGCCCATCTGTACCCACTGGTAGCCCGGCTGCGGCCGATAGAGCCTGCGCGAGTGCCAGTCGTTCACGACATAATAACCGCCGCGATGGTAGTTGGGCAGGCGGTCGCCGCGCGCCCAGCGATGCGGCGGAGGCGGCGCCCATCCGCGGTGGACGACGCGCGGCCCATCGCGGTAGCCGTCGCGATAGCCATGGCGATAGTCGCGGTCGCGGCGGTGATCGTCCCAGCCGCGACGATCTCCCCGGTCATGCTTGTCGTAGTGGCCGTGGCCGTGGCCCCGGTCCCAGCGGTCTCCCTTGGCCTGGGCCGCAGCGCCCAGCGCGAGGCCGGCACAGGCCATCGCGATCACCACCGTTTTCTTGATCATCATGTCGTTTCCTTCTAACCCTGCGCCGCACCGCACCGCACGGGCGAGCACACTTGGCTTTCGGCAAGCTGACTGTACACCGCGGCAATATTGATACATTGCTACATACGTAATCAAACGTGTAGCCGCGCCGGTCCTGAGCCGGAATCCCCAGGCACGGCGCGGGCCGGACGATGTTGCAATGAGCTGGGCGGACTGTCCCGCCGGCACGACACCGCCGCGGTCAGGCCGTCGGGCCGGACTCCTGCGCCAGCAGTTGCTTGAGGACGCGGCGGATACGGATCGAGCCGGTATCGGTGGCCAGCAGCACCGGCTGGGCGTCGAACAGGTCGGCGGTCCCCAACAGGCGCTGCTGCGCCTCGATGACAGGCTTGTCCTCCTCGACAAAGACGCGCGTCATCAGCGCATGCCGCAGCCGGGTCATCTCCTCGTCGTCCTGCCGGTACTCGCGCGTCAGCCAGTACCAGTAATGGGACGACGTGCGCGTCTCGGGCGTAACGATATGGGCATTGAAGGTCCGCAGGCCCTGCTCCGGCGGCGCCCCCATGGGCGTGACGCTGATGTCCAGCCGGAGCAGTCCGGCCGGGCACCAGGTCACGCGATTGACGAAATCCACGGGTACGCCGGGCTCCGGCAAGAAGCGGTCGTAGACCGGCGGGGCCGCCTGCCCCCGGCTGCGCAGTTCGACGACCACCTCCGTGCCCTGTTCGGACACGGCGGGGCGATTTTCGACGAAGGCGCCGCCGCCCAGCGTGGTCGCGTGCAGGTACTCGACATGGCTGAGATCGGCGACGTTGTCGACGATCAATTGATAGTGGCAGGCCGACGGCATGGCGCCGCGCGACTGCGCGGTGGCGGGAACGCGGGCCATGTGGCCGAGGTCGGGCACCCGGGCGGGATCGGCCACTTCCGGCGCCCCCATCCAGATCCACAGAATGCCGTCGCGCTCGGCCATCGGAAAGGCCGGCACGCTGGCCTTGGCCGGGATGGCGCCGTGCGGGTTCTCCACGCAGCGCCCGCCGGCATCGAAGCGCAGGCCGTGATAGATACAGCGCAGCGTATCGCCCGCCAGCGTGCCGCGGCTGAGCGGCGCCACGCGATGCGGGCAGCGGTCCAGCAGGGCGACAGGCGCGCCGCCCTCGCGGCGGAACAGCACGACCGGCTGCTCCAGGAAAGTGCGCGACAGCAGCGTCCCGGCGGGAAGCTCCTCGCTCCAGCCCGCCATGTACCAGCAATTCCTCAGGAACTCCATGCCATCCTCACGACATGCGGCATTGCGCGTGGAAACTATCCTTGGCGTCGGACAGGGGCCTGGACACGGTCTTCAGGCTGACCCGCCCCTGGGCATCGCGCGCGGCCACGAACATGTAGAAATCCTGGATCGGATAATTATTGGTGTTGAAGCGGAAGTTGCCACGCACCGACTTGAAATCGGCCGCGCGCAAGGCCTTGCCCAGGACCGCCTTGTCGTCCACCTTGCCGCCGGTGGCCTTCAGCGCCGAACCGATCAGCCGGGCGGAATCGTAGGACTGCGCCGCGTACTCGGACGGAATGCGGCCGTATTTCGCCTCGAAGGCCGCGACGAACTGCCTGTTCTCCGCATTGGGCAGGTCCGGCCCCCAGTTGCTGCTGTTGAACACGCCCAGCGCGGCTTCCTTGAGCGCGGGCAGGTTGGTGCCGTCGGCCGCCGCGTTGGTCAGCAGCGGAATCTTGCCCAGCAAGCCCGCCTGGCCGTAGGCGCGCACGAAGGCCACGCCGTTGGCACCCGGGTAGAAGGCATAGACCGCGTCCGGCCGCGCGGCCGCGATACGGGTGATCTCGGCCGAGAAGTCGAGCTGGGCCAGCGGGGTGTAGATTTCGTCGGCCAGCGGCTGGCCATAGTTGCGCTTGAAGCCGGCGACGAAATCCTTGCCGGCCTGGTAGTTGGGCGCGAGCGCGATCACGCGCGCATAGCCCTGCTGCCTGGCATAGGTGCCGCTGGCCTCGGCGAACTGGTCGTTCTGCTTGGCCGCCGAGAAAAAGAAAGGCGTACAGGCGGACCCGGCCGTGGGCGACGGCCCGGCGTTGCCCGACACCATGAACACCTGCGCCGAGGCGAACTTGCGGGTCACCGCCATGGCTACGTTCGAGAAAGTCATGCCAGCCACCAGCGCCACTTTCTCCCGTTCGATCAATTCGTCGGCGATCTGCGTGGCGACCTCGGGCTTGAGCTGGCTGTCCCGGCGCACGATGGCGACGGGGATGCCGCCCAGCTTGCCGCCCTCCTGCTCCACCGCCAGCATGAAACCGTCGTACATGTCCTGGCCCAGCATCGCCTGCGGGCCGGACAGCTCTCCCATGAAACCGATCTTGACCTGGGCCTGCGCCGCCGGGGCCAGGCATGCCAGGACCAGCGCCGCGGCCAGCGGATAATTCTTCTGCATGAATCGTCTCCTGTCGGCGCGTGGCGCCTCGTTCTCGAAAGGCCCACCCAGACCCGGGCCCAGCCAGCAATCTACCGGCGCCCACATAATTTCAATAGCAAATATTTTCAATAATGAGTATTTGATTTTCGGATAATATTCGGCGCGTGAAGACCGATCTGAACCTGTTGCGCGTCCTGGTCGCGATCTATGACACCGGCAGCGTCAGCGCCGCCGCGCAGCGCCTCGCCATGAGCCAGCCGGCCGCCAGCGCCGCGTTGTCGCGCCTGCGCGCCTCGCTGGGCGACCAGTTGTTCGTGCGGCGCGGCTCCCGCATGGAAGCCACGCCGCGCGCGCAACACATCATTGCCCGCACGCGCGAGGTCATCCAGGTCATCGACCACGAGATCCTGCCCAACCCCGAGTTCTCGCCGGCCCGCTTCGACGGCGAACTGACGCTGTGCATGAGCGAGATCGGCGAAGCGGTCTTCCTGCCCGCCCTCTACCGGCGCATCCGCGCCGAGGCGCCCGGCGCGCGGCTGCGCACCATCGGCCTGCTGCCGGCCGAGCTCGAAAGCGCCCTGTACGAAGGCCGCGCCGATTCGGTCCTGGGCTACTTCCCCGACCTGCAATCCAACTTCATCTTCCAGCAGCGGCTGTATTCACACGATCTGACCTGCCTCGTGCGGCAGGCCCATCCGCTGGCCGGCCCAGGCATGACGCTGGATGAATTCCTGGGCATGGACCACGTACTGGTGCGCGACGACGGGCGCAGCCAGGAGATGTTCGAGCAGGAACTGGCCGCCCGCGGCATCGAACGCAAGATCGCGCTGCGCACCTCGCACTACATGAGCCTGGGCACCTTGGTCAACGACAGCGACCTGATCGTCGTGCTGCCCCGCGCCGTGGCGGAACTGCACGTGCGCAGCGCCAACGCGCGCATCATCGAACCGCCCTTCCCCATCCGCCGCTACGACCTCAAGCAGTACTGGCACCGGCGCTTCCACCACGACCCCAAGAGCATCTGGCTGCGCGCGCTCATCCAGGACGTCCTGGGCGACCCGGCCCCCGCCGCGCCCTAGCCGCCACTGGACAACCCGCCCTGCTTCGCGCTGTACTCCATCATCAGCCACGGCTTCCCCCCGCCCCCAAAGGCTCTTCAAGCCCCAACAGGAGTTGCATCATGTCGATCGAAAAAGTCCTCTACGTCGCCCACGCAACGGCCACCGGCGGCCGGGACGGCAAGGCCGCCTCTTCCGACAACGCGCTGGACGTGCGCCTGTCCACGCCCAAGGAACTGGGCGGCGCGGGCGGTCCCGGCACCAACCCGGAACAGTTGTTCGCGGCCGGCTACTCGGCGTGCTTCCTGGGCGCGCTGAAATTCGTCGCCGCCAAGGAGAAGGTCAGCCTGCCGGCCGACGCCCGCATCGAAGGCGCGGTGGGCATCGGCCCCATCCCCACCGGCTTCGCGATCGAGGTGGAGCTCAGGATCTCGCTGCCTGGTGTCGAGCGTGCCACGGCCGAGTCCCTGGTGCAGAAGGCCCACGTCGTGTGCCCCTACTCCAACGCGACCCGGGGCAATATCGACGTCACGCTCACGGTGGTCTGACCCGCCGCGCGGCGGCGCGGCGCGGAATCGTTCACTTCGTTGTCACCCGTGGCAGGTAGCCTGCCCGGCGTCTTCCCCACGCGAACACGACGAACATGACCGATACTCTCCCGCGCCGGCGCTTCCTGCGCGGCGTTGCCCTGGGCGGCGCCGGCGCCGCCTCCACCCTGGCCCTGGCCGCCTGCGGCGGCGGCGACGACGATCACCCCGTCGACGTCAGCTTCACCCATGGCGTCGCCAGCGGCGACCCGCTGGCCGACCGCGTCGTCATCTGGACCCGCGCCGTCCCGGCCACCGGCGGCGACGTGGACATCAAATGGGAATTGGCCACGGACGAGGCCTTCAAGAACGTCGCCAAGAGCGGCTCGGCCAGCGCCCGCGCCGACCAGGACTACACCGTCAAGATCGATGTCGCCGGCCTGGCGGCGGGCACGGCCTACTGGTACCGCTTCAAGCACGAAGACAAGGTTTCCGGCGTCGGCCGCACCCGCACCCTGCCCACCGGCCCGGTCAGGCAGGTCAAGCTGGTGGTCTTCTCCTGTTCCAACTACCCCGCCGGCTACTTCCACGTCTATGCCGAAGCCGCCAGGCGCGGCGACCTGGACGCCGCCGTCCACCTGGGCGACTACATCTACGAATACGGCCGCGACGGCTATGCCTCGGAACAGGCGCAGGCCATGGGCCGGCCGTCCGAACCGGCCAACGAGATCGTGTCGCTGGCGGACTACCGGCGCCGCTATGCCCAATACCGCAGCGATCCCGACCTGCAGGCCGTGCATGCCGCGCTGCCCTTCATCGCCGTCTGGGACGATCACGAGATCGCCAACGACACCTGGGAAAATGGCGCCGAGAACCACCAGCCCGACACCGAGGGCGACTTCGCGCTGCGCAAGGCGGCCGCGGTGCGCGCCTATCACGAGTGGCTGCCCACGCGGCCGCAGTCGGCGCCGAACGTCATCTACCGCAGCTTCGACTTCGGCGACCTGCTGTCGCTCCACATGCTCGACACGCGCGTCCTGGCCCGCGCCAAACAACTGTCCTACACCAGCTATTTCGGCGCGCTGCTCGGCAACCCCGATCCTGCCGCCGGACTCGCGCAATTCGCCGCCGCATTCACCGCCGACGTCGCCGCGCCCGGCCGGCAACTGATGGGGCAAGCCCAGACCGCCTGGCTGCGCGACCGCCTGGCTGCCTCGAACGCGACCTGGCAGGTCCTGGGCCAGCAGGTGCTGATGGCGCCGGTGCACCTGCCCATGCCGGTCCTGCTCGGCCTCCTGGCCGCCACCGGCCAGTTGGGCGACGTCGAGATCCCCGCCCAGTTCGCGATGGACCCCGCCGCCTACGCCCGGCTGGCGGCCCGGCAGCAGGCCGGTGACCCGACCCTGACCGCGCAGGAGCGCGCCATCCTGGCCATGCCCTGCATCCCGTACAACCTCGACTCCTGGGACGGCTACTGGGCCGCGCGCGAGACCGTGCTGGGCATGGCGCGCCAGTTGAACAAGAACCTGGTCGTGCTGGCCGGGGACACCCACAACGCCTGGGCCAGCGACCTGCGCGACAAGGACGGCGCCGCCATCGGCGTGGAGTTCGCCGCTTCGTCGGTCACCTCGCCCGGCTTCGAGGAATACCTGGGCGACGGCGTGCCGCCCGCCCAACTGGCCGCCCTGCTGACCGGCCTGGCCAACCTCTCCACCCTGCCCGCGGGCAACAAGTGGGCCGGCAGCCTGAAGTACGCCGACACCAGCCTGCGCGGCTACATGGTCCTGACCGTCACGCCCGAACGCATCCGCGCCGACTGGCAGTACGTCGACACGGTGCATGCCCGCGCCTATCGCGCGTCGTTGGGCAAGAGCCTGGCGACGCTGCCGGGCGCAGGCAACCGCAAGCTGGTCGAACCCTGACCGGCCCGGTGCTCCGCCGCCTGTCGGCGGAGCACCGGAACGGGGCCCCGCGCGCGCCGTTCCGGTGCGTTTCGACCCGAATTTGTGCATCGCAACATTTTTCTGGCGATCCGGTTTTTCAGGCGCTACCATCCAGGGAATCCATCAGGATTCCCCGAGCTGCGATGCACAACGAAACCCGCTCCACCCTCTTGTCCGCCGCCATTGCCGTCCGGTCCGAACTCCAGTTCCACTACCACGGCGCCACGCGCGTCGCCCATCCCCACTGCCTGGGCGCCACCACCGACGGCACCCTGATCGTGATCGCCTGGCAACTCGACGGCCGCTCGGGCGACCCGCCCGGCTGGCGCCTGTACAACGCCGACAAGATGAACCGGCTGGTCCGCACGGGCCGGCGCTTCGAGCCGCTGCCCCATCCGCCCTACAAGCTGGCCGGGCTGATCAGGACGCCGCACGAATCGTCGTTCGACGAGGACGGTCTCTTCGACCTGCCGCCGCTGGCCAGCCAGCAGCGCAAGAATCGTGGAAGATGGCTGAGGACGGTCTGACCCGACGCCTCGCGGCCATCCGGTCCGCCCCGTCAATTGGCCTCCCCATCAACCGGCGACACCGGGCTTGCAGGCCTTGCCCATGTTGGCCTGGATGATGGCGCGATCCGCGTCGTCGGTCTTGCCATCATGGTTGAAGTCGTACCAGCTGGACTGGGCGACGCCCTCGTGCAGGTTCAACCGGCTGAGTTCGGTCCAGTTGTCCAGGTCCTTCTGGTCGACCACCCCGTCGCGGTTGCCATCGCCCGGGCAGTTCTGCGTATCGTAGTTGTAGTTGTAGTCCGCCACCCGGTCCCGCTTGTCCATTTCTGCCTTGAGCGTGGCATAGGCCTGCTGCGCCTCGCCATCCAACGCGGCGGTGATGGTGGGCGAACCCGTGGCGATGGCGCTGCCGCTGCGATCCAGCGTGGGGTTGGGAACCGCCATGTCGATCCGGTAGAGCTCGTCGGTGTTCTTGTTTTCCACGTACGCCGAGTTGACCGGATTGGCGGTATCCATCGTGTAGGCCTTGCGGTTCAGGCGCACCAGCTTGTAGCTGCCGTCGCTGACGGCCTTCTGCGAATCGGGCAGGATGTCCACGGGGTCGTCCGCCTCCAGGGCCTTGCGGTAGGACAGCACCTGGCCGCATTGGCTGAAGCCTTCCGCGGGCACGCCCGCCAGCCCGGAGTCGGCGCCATACCAGACGCCGCTCTGGTCTTCGCACAGAGCCTTGTTCGGGAAGATGGTGAAGCAGACCTGGGCGCCCTCCACCACGCAGGGCTGGGGCGTGATGTCCGTGGCCGGGTTGGTGAAGTTGGTCCCCATCTCGGAGAAGTTCAGGGCACGGATGGCGCCTTGGCCGGTGTTGTTCAGGTAGGCCAGCATGGGCTGGCCATCCACCGGGCGATTGGCCGGTACGTTGGCCTTGACGTCGGCCCCGGCGATTTCCGCGAACAACTGGTACAGGTCGGGCGAGCTGACCTGGTGCGGGACTTCCCGGCCCGGTTCCTTCACGATGGGTCCGGCCACCAGCAGCGGCACCGACACGCCGGTCTGATACGGGAAACCCTTGGCGCGGGTGGGATCGAAGCGGCCCGGCGCGGTGAACTTCACGCTGTTGACGTAGGTGCCGTTGTCGCCCGTGACGACCACCATCGTATTGGTTTTCTCCGGCTGGTAGTTCAAGGTGCCGTCATCGTTCCAGGTGGCCAGGCCCAGTTCCACCAGCAGGCGGCCGATCTCCTTGTCCATGGCCTCCACCATCAGGTTGGTGACGATGTGGTCATCGACCAGGGCCGTGATCTGGCCCGGGGCGCCTTCGATGTCGCTGGCCGGCGAGCACAGCAGGTTGTCGTTGCGGCCCGGGGTCGATTCCGACACCAGCGACAGGGGCGGCACTTGCAGCGGCGCATGGATGGCGGAATAGCCGACCGACATCATCCAGGGCGTGTCCTTGGACTGCCCCTTGGCCCAGGCCACGGCGCGGTCGGTCTCCATGGTGCTGCGGTAGCCGCGCGCGGACGGGTCGGTGGCCGTGACCTTGCGCGAACGGCCATCGGCCCAGCTCTGGATGAACTCGCCGGTGTAGTAGCCGTTCTGCGCGCTGAAGTCGATGTAGCCGGGCCGGGCGGTCTGGCAGGATTGGCCGGGATCGAAGATCCCGCCGCGCTCCATGCAACTGCGGCCCGGCGTGACGATGTCGCTGCCGCGGGCGATGGACTCGCAACTGCCCGTGGCGAAATAGCACGCGCCGCCATCGGCGCCATTGACCGGATCCATCGTCGTGTTCGACACGAAGCCGCACTTGTGGGTGCCTTCGGCCACGGTGGCCAGGCCCGCCCGCGTGTCGATCGGATAGGGCGCGCCGTCCAGATAGCCGTCGAAGTAGTCCCACCCCAGCTTCCACATGGTCTGGTGGCCGTAGGGCAGGTTGGCGGCCGTGCCCAGGTCGGAGCCGGTCAGGTGCATCTTGCCGATCAGCGCGCTGGTATAGCCCTGGGTGCGCAGGAGCTTGGGCAGCGTGACCTCGTAGGGCGAGATCTCGGAATTGGCCAGGTCGGTGGACACCACCGCGTTCAGGATGTTGGTGCTGGACGGATAGCGGCCCGTGAAATAGGTGGCGCGGGTGGGGGTGCAGGTGGGCATGGCCCAGGCGTTGCGGAATTGCAGACCGGCCTTGGCGATGGCGGTCAGGTTGGGCGTCTTGGGCGGCACCGCGCCGCCGTAGCCGTAGGAGGTCAGTTGGTCGAGGCCGAAGTCGTCGATCACGATGAACAGGATATTGGGCTTTTGCTCCGCCTGCGGCGAAGGCTTGGCGCCGCTATCGTCCGAGCAGCTCGACAGCAGCAGCGCGGATGCGGCCGCGGCCGCCGCGCACAGGATGATCGGTTTGCCGCGCGGTATCTTTTTCATGTTTGTTCTCCCTTTCAAGTCCTGACCAGCCGGAATCCCAGGTGGGACATGGGGCTGTAGGGGTCCGAGCCGCGCCGGGCGCTGGGCCGGTACGACAGGCAGTAGTCTTCGTTGCACAGGAACGAGCCGCCGCGGATGACCCGCTTGGGCGCATCGAGCGGAACGCCGGGCTCGCCGGGGTCATAGGAATCGGCAGGCCCCTGGGGGTTGTCGATGGGGTGGGCCCGCAGCCTGGCCTGCTGCGCGAAGTAGTCGGCGCGATACCAGTCGGCCACCCACTGCCAGGCGTTGCCGGTCATGTCCAGCAGGCCGTAGCCATTGGCCGGAAAGGTGCCGGCCTCGACCGTGCCGGCCGCCCCGCCCGCGCGCGGGCTGACCACGGGGAAACGGCGCTCGCGCACGTCCCAGTAGTTGGCCTGGCGCGCGCCGTCCACCAGCGGCTCGTCGCCCCAGCCATAGGTGGCCTGCTCCAGGCCGCCGCGCGCGGCGAACTCCCATTCGGCCTCGGTGGGCAGGCGCTTGCCCGCCCACCTGGCATAGGCCAGCGCGTCGGGATGGCTGACCTGGACCACCGGGTGGCCGCCCTTGCCCTCGATGGAACTGCCCGGCCCCTGGGGATGGCGCCAGTCCGCGCCCGGAACGTAGCGCCACCAGCGGGAGTAATCGTCCAGGCGCACCGGCATATCGGTGCCGACGAACACCATGGCCCCCGGCACCAGCACATCGGCGGGCGGGCGCGGCGTACCGGGCGGCAGTTGCACGCGCACGCTTTCCCAGTCCGGCTTCTGTTCCGCGGTGGTGACGTAGCCGGTTTCCTGGACGAAGCGCGCGAACTGGTCGTTGGTGACGTGCGTGACGTCCATCCAGAAACCCGGCACGCGCACCTCGTGCGTCGGACGCTCGTTGGGATAGGCCAGCTTGTGATCGCTGCCCATCAGGAACGCGCCGCCCGCCACCCAGGCCATGTCCTTGGGCGTCTTGACGCCATCGCCAAGCAGGATGCGCGGCTTGTGCGCGGGGCGGCTGCGCCAGGCCTGCCAGCCCATGACGCCGGCGGCGCCGGTGCCGGCGGCCGCCAGGGCCAGCCCGCCGGCCAGCAGGCGCCGGCGGCCGTTCTTGGGGTCAGTAGATGCCATGGCTCTTGGGGCAGGTCTTGCCCAGGTTGTTCCGCACGATCTGGCCGTCGGCGTCGTTCGTGCGCCCATCCAGCACGTTGGCGATCACGAAGTCGTAGACGCTGGACAAGCCCCAGTCCCGCGCCAGCCGGCTCCAGTTGGAGAGATCCTCGGCATCGACCACGCCGTCGCGATTGCCGTCGCCCGGGCAGTCCGGATCGGCGGCGAGCATCTCGTCGAGCTTGGCGCGCAGGTTGGCGTAGGCGGCGTTGACTTCAGCGGTCGGGGCCACCAGCAGGTCGCGGTCAGGCGTGTCCAGCAGCGGCGTGGGTACGGCCTGGTCGACCTCGTACAGCTCCTCGGTAACGACCGAGGTGCCGCTGTCACTGGCACTGTCGTAGGCCTGGCGAGTGTTGCGGACCAGCTTGTAGCGGTCGTCGCGGATCGCGGCCGAAATCTCGGGCAGGATTTCGAGCTGGTCGCGGTCGGCCTTGTAGAGCGCCTGGTTGACGCTCCAGCACGAGCCATAGCCGGCGCCGCCATTGGGAACCACCGAGGGATCGTCGTAGCCCGCGCCCCACCATGTGCCCTGGTTGTCTTCGCACACGCTCTTGGAAACAGGGATCTGGGTGCAACTCGTGTTGATCACGCATGCGCCGTTGCGTCCGCCATCGGCCTGCTGGTTGTAGCCGCCGATGGTGAAATTGACGGTGCGCAGGCTGGGCTGGTCGGGGTGGGTCAGATAGGGCAGGATGGCCACCGAGTCGATCGTGCGCGGCACCGCCGCGTGCGCGTCAATGCCCGCCACCTCGCCGAAGAACTGGAACAGATCCACCATGTTGACCATGTGATCGACTTCGCGGTCGGGCTGCGCGACCTGCGGGCCGGCGATGATGAGCGGATCCCAGACGCCGGTCTGGTAGGCCGTCCCCTTGGCCTGCGACCCGCTGAACGGCAGCTTGACCGCCGAGCCCAGCGAACCGTTGTCGCCGACGATCACGATCACCGTGTTGGCGGCCTTCGGGTCGTACTGCAACCGGCCGTCGTCGCCGCGGCGCGCCAGCCCGGTTTCCACCAGCAGGCGGCCGAACTCGGAGTCCATGGCCTCGGTCATCTGGTCCTGGATGAGGCGGCCGGTCAGCGAACCGTTGCAGTCCCAGCCGTCGGCCACGGCGTTGCCGCTGGCCGGCACCAAGCCGCGGGGCGGCTGCTGCCAGGGCGTGTGGGCCGCGCTGTAGCTGACGGTGGCCATCCACGGCCGCGACGACGGGCGCGACTTGATCCAGTCGATGGCGGCATCGGTCTCGATGCGCGTGCGGTAGCCGCGCGAACGCGGATCGCTCAGCGGGACCTCGGTGACCTTGCCATCGTCGATGATCACCAGCGGCGAGACGTAGTAGGCGTTCTCGCGTTCGAAATTCAGCGTGGCGGGCGCCTTGCCGCAGCTCTGGTCGGGCACGAAGATGCCGCCCGCGGACAGGCATTGCAGGCCGGCCGCATCCTGCGAGGGCGAGGTGCGGCTGATCGTCGTGCAGCTGTTGTCTGCCTGGTAGCAGGCCCCCGTGTCCGTGCCGCCGGCGGCCTTGCCCGGCACGAAGCCGCAGGCATAGGTCTTCTCGGTCGCGATGCCGCCGGCCGTCGAGTCGATCGACCCCGGCAGCCCGCCGATCCAGCCGTGGAAATGATCCCAGCCCAGCACGCTGGGCGTGGCGTTGCCGGCCTCGTTGTTCTCGGGGCCGGCCAGGTGGAACTTGCCGAACATCGCGCTTTCGTAGTTGGCCCGCTTGAGCAGCTTGGGCACCGTCACTTCATATGGCGACACCTGTGAATTGGCCAGATCGTTGGGCCCGATGGCCTGATAGATGCGGGTGCGGGTCGGATAACGGCCCAGGAAGAAGGCGGCGCGGCCCGGCGAGCATTCCGGCATCGACCAGGTATTGCGGAAGCGCACGCCGGCCGCGGCCACCGCGCCGATGTTGGGCATGCTGGGCGCGGTGGCGCCGCCATAGCCGAAGGCGGCCATCTGATCGATGCCCACGTCGTCCATCACCACGAACAGGATATTGGGTGGATTCTCGGCGGGCCCTTCGGCCTGGCCGTCCCCGCTGCCGGACGACCCGCCGCCGCAGGCGGCCAGCCCCATGGCGGCCGCGGCGCCCACCGCCACCAGGCGCTGGATATGTGTTTTCATTGGTATTCCCCCTGGGCTCGCGCAGCCGATCGCCCGCGATGGGCGCATCTTAGTCATGCCTGGGGCGCCGGTTGAATACCATGTACATGGTATGGTCGGCCCGGCGCTCTCTGCGATACTTGCTCACTCAAGAAATGCGCACTCGCCATGGGCCGATGGGACGGCCGCGGCAGGAGTGCGGCCAGGAGATCTGCAATGACGACGGGTCCGCTCAGGATTCTGCTGACCGAAGACGATGGGCCCATCCGCGAGCGCCTCGCCCGCATAATCGGCGAATGGCCCGAAGCGGACCTGTGCGCGGCTTGCGCCAACCTCGAGGAAACCCTGATCGCCATCGGGGCCAACGAGATCGACCTTCTGATCACCGACATCAACCTGCCGGACGGCAGCGGCATCGACGCCATCCGGTTCCTGGCCAAGCGGCAGCCCAAGGCCGAAGCCATGGTCATTTCCATCCTGGCGGACGAGCGCTCCGTCCTCGACGCGATCGAAGCGGGCGCGGCCGGCTACCTGCTCAAGGACGCCGACTCCATCGACCTGCTCGACGCGATCCGGGACGTCATGGCCGGCCGTTCGCCCATTTCCTCGCGCATTGCGCGCGTCCTGGTTCGCCGCCTGGCCGAGCAGGGGCAGGTTGCCAGCAACACCGAGAACGCAGCGGACAAGCCCTCCCTGACCGAACGCGAGATGGACATCCTGTGGGGCATCGCCAAGGGCTTCACCTATGGCGAGCTGGCCGACAAGCTTGCCATTTCCCGCCAGACCGTCCCGGTCCACATCCGCAACATCTACCGCAAGCTGCAAGCCACCAACCGTTCCGAGGCCGTGTTCGAGGCGTCGAGACTCGGGCTCATCAAGCTGTGACGGGAACACGCGCGCGCCGCTCGCACGAGTGGGGAAAACTGATCGCCTGGATTCTCCTGGTCGCCATTACGGCCGCGATCGGCGCACTGCCCCACCTCGTGGATACGTCCCCGCCGCAGGGCACCCTGGCAATCACCGACGCCCGTTTCATTCAGGAAGGAGAAAGCCCGGAACAGGCGGTCTCGCTGCCGCATCACTGGATGCCCGAGACACTCTATGAACTGACGACCGGCAGCTATCGCCTGTCCTTCCACGTCCCGGATGTGCCCGGCGAGTCCATGTTCCTGTTCATCCCCGCCGTGCGCCATCGCGTCGAGGCCTGGGTCAACGGCCGCAGAGCCGACGCGGCGCCGGACACCGTCTGGTCGGCGCCCACCAGCGGTTATTCCTTCCTGGCACGGATTCCCGACGGCGCGATCCAGGCCGGCGACAACGAAATCCTGCTGCGGCAGACCCGCAAGATCGGGTGGCTGCCGGGCCGTCTTTCCCAGGTCAGCGTGGGGACGGCCGCCGCGGTCATGCCGGCGTACCAGTTGTCGAACTTCCTGATCGAGGAAGTCCGTGCCATGACCTTCGCCCTGCACATCGCCCTGACGCTAGGCATTGCCAGCATCTGGACCGCGCGCCGGCACGATCCGGTATTCGGATGGCTGGCCGCGATGTCGATCACCAGCATCCTGATCGTTCTTACCCAATCGCCGCACGCCGCGCTGGGCACCCTGGAACAATTCCAGTCTATCTCGCTCGTGTCCGCCGTCGGCCTCATGGCGATCGGCATGGCCTTGGCGATCGTGGGGCGGCGGCGCCCCAGGCAATTGCTGCCGGCCGTCATCGCCGCTCCCGCGTTCCTTCTGGTCCTGGGGCAGACCGGGCTGGTCCCCTTTCCGGTGATCGGGCTCCTGAGCGCCTGCATCACGCTGTCCGCCTATGTCGTCGCCGCCGGCATCCTGGCGCATCAGTTCACGCAGAACAGGAACTGGGATGCCGCCATCATGGTGGTGCCCTGCGTGCTGACGGCCTGGTTCGGCGTGCACGACGTCCTCGTGGTGACCGGACGCTACGACGATCCTTTCCTGCTCGCCTCGTACGCCCGCACCTTGATGCTGCTGGCCATCATGGTCATCCTGATGGGCCGGCTGGCCCGCAGCCTCAACAGCCTGGACCACGCCAACGATACGCTCCGGCAAAAACTGGCGACGCGGGAAGCGGAACTGGGGCTGGCGCACGAGAAAGAAAAAGTCCACGCCAACCAGATGGTCCGCGAGCAGGAGCGACAACGCCTGATGCGGGACCTGCACGACGGGATGAGCGGCCACCTCGTCGCGATCATCGCTCTTTCCGAGCGCAACCCGGAAGGCGGCCAGGCCATCGAACGCGCGGCCCGCGCGGCGCTCGACGACCTCCGGCTGGTGGTCCACTCCCTGGACCTGGGCGACGGCGACCTGGGCGTGGCCCTGGCGGCCTTCCGCGAACGGCTCGAACCGCAATTGCGGCGCCTGGGCATCGCATTCCACTGGTCCACCGAGAAACTGCCGGCGGTGACCGGCGTCACGCCCCAGAACGCCCTGTCCGTGCTGCGCATCCTGCAGGAGGCCGTGACCAACGCCATCCGGCACGGCCCGGCGCGCCGGCTGTCGATCGAAGGCGGGACGACCGGGGACGGGATGGCGACGCTGCGGGTGTCCAACGATGGGGGCCGGCCACGCCTGGCCGGCGCGGGGAACGGGCTGCGCAACATGCAGCGCCGGGCTCGCGAGCTGGGCGGGCGTGTGGAGTTCACGATGGAGGAGGATGGCGCGAGGCTGTTGCTGGTGCTTCCGGCGCGGTTGCCGGAGTGAGGGCGTGGCTGCCATCGGCCGCTGAAAACAAAACGGCCCGCATCGCTGCGGGCCGCATGAATTCTGGTGGCGCATCCCTGATTCGAACAGGGGACCTGCGGATTATGATTCCGTCGCTCTAACCGGCTGAGCTAATGCGCCAAAAGCTAAGACCGCGATTATATACAGAACCAAAAAAAATTCGCAAACGGCCTGGACCACGCCGCCATCCACCCAAAAAAATGGCCCGACAGTAAACTGTCGGGCCAATAGGGAGCACACAATGCCGCGCTTCAATATGCTCGCGGGGGAAGCGCGGTATCGGTGTCGGACAACAACCCTGCCAGGCGTTGGGGATCTGCGGATTCCACCGGCGCCCTTGGCGGCAAAGCAATCATCTGAGATTTCAGTCTAGCCCGGAGGGACTGACAGAGACCTGAACAGCGCTGCCCCGTGGCGCGCCGGCAACCCCGCCCCCTCTGCTAAAATGGCCTGTTCCGCCTTTCTGCCCCCGGGCTATAACCCCGTCACGGCAATCCACATGAGCCATCCCACTCCCCGCAAGCTGTACATCCGCACCTTCGGCTGCCAGATGAACGAGTACGACTCGGACAAGATGGTGGACGTCCTGAACGCCGACCAGCCGCTGGAAATCACCGACCGTCCGGAAGACGCGGACATCATCCTGTTCAACACCTGTTCGGTGCGCGAGAAGGCGCAGGAAAAAGTCTTCTCCGATCTTGGCCGCGCGAAGATGCTCAAGCGCGAGAAGCCCGGCCTGGTCATAGGCGTGGGCGGCTGCGTGGCGAGCCAGGAAGGCGATGCCATCGTGGCGCGGGCGCCGTATGTCGACGTGGTGTTCGGTCCGCAGACGCTGCACCGGCTGCCCGAGCTGATCGCCAGGCGGCGCGCCTCGGGCGTGTCGCAGGTGGACATCAGCTTCCCCGAGATCGAGAAATTCGATCATCTGCCGCCGGCCCGCGTGGATGGCTCCACGGCCTTCGTGTCGATCATGGAAGGTTGCAGCAAGTATTGCAGCTTCTGCGTCGTGCCCTACACCCGCGGCGAGGAAGTCTCGCGCCCGTTCGAGGACGTGCTGACCGAGATCGCCGACCTGGCGGACCAGGGCGTCAAGGAAGTGACGCTGCTGGGACAGAACGTCAATGCCTATCGCGGCAGGATGGGCGATTCGACCGAGATCGCCGATTTCGCGCTGTTGCTGGAATACGTACACGACATTCCGGGCATCGAGCGCATCCGCTACACGACCTCGCATCCCAAGGAAATGACGCAGCGGCTGATCGAGGCCTACGCGCGGCTGCCCAAGCTGGTGTCCTTCCTGCACCTGCCCGTGCAGGCCGGCAGCGACCGCGTGCTGGCGGCGATGAAGCGCGGCTACACGGCGCTGGAATTCAAGTCCATCGTGCGCAAGCTGCGCGCCGCCCGGCCCGGCCTGTCGCTGTCCTCGGACTTCATCGTCGGTTTTCCCGGGGAAACCGAAGAGGACTTCGAGAAGACCATGCGGCTGATCGACGAGGTCGGCTTCGACACGTCGTTCTCGTTCGTCTATTCGCGCCGTCCCGGCACGCCGGCGGCCGACCTGGCCGACGATACGCCGCAAACCGTCAAGCTGGCGCGCCTGCAGCGCCTGCAGGCGCTGATCAACGACCAGGCCGCGGCCATCAGCCAAGGCATGGTCGGCACCACGCAGCGGGTCATCGTCGAAGGCCCCTCGCGCAAGGATCCCAACGAACTGATGGGCCGCACCGAGAACAATCGCATCGTGAATTTCCCCGCGCCCGCGCGGCTGGTCGGCCAGGTGGCCGACATCCGCATCACCACGGCGCTGTCGCACACGCTGCGCGGCGAGGTCGTGACGCGCGAGACGGCCGGGGGCGTGCCCGCATGACGGCCGCCTCCCGCGCTTCCCACCGCCGCGCCGCGCCAGTCGTCGTCTCGCTGGGCGACGACAACGCCCGGCTGTCGAATCTGTGCGGCCCGCTGGACGAGAACCTGCGCCAACTGGCGGCCGCCTACGGTGTCGAGCTGGCGCGCCGCGGCCACCGGATCACGCTCGAAGGCGAGCGCGCCGACGCGGCCTCGGCGGCGCTGCAATACCTGTACGAACACGCGAACCAGCCGCTGTCGGTGGACCAGTTGCAGTTGAATCTGGTCGAACTGGGCGCGATGACCGCCGCCCACGATACCGACGAGGACACGCCGCCACAGGGTGCCCCGGGCGAAACGGAAGTCGTGCTGCGCCTGCCGCGCCGGCAGGACCTGCGCGGACGCACGCCGCGCCAGCGCGACTACCTGCGCAACATCCTGGCGCACGACATTTCATTCGGCATGGGCCCGGCCGGCACCGGCAAGACCTATCTGGCGGTCGCCTGCGCCGTCGACGCGCTGGAGCGGGAGTCGGTGCGCCGCATCGTGCTGACGCGGCCCGCGGTCGAGGCGGGCGAACGGCTGGGCTTCCTGCCGGGCGACCTGACGCAGAAGGTCGACCCCTACCTGCGCCCGCTGTACGACGCGCTGTACGACCTGCTCGGCTTCGAGCGCGTGACCAAGCTGTTCGAGAAACAGACCATCGAGATCGCGCCGCTGGCCTACATGCGCGGACGCACGCTGAACCATGCCTTCGTGATCCTGGACGAGGCGCAGAACACCACGCCCGAGCAGATGAAAATGTTCCTGACCCGCATCGGCTTCGGCAGCAAGGCGGTCATCACCGGCGATCCGTCGCAGGTGGACCTGCCCAAGGGCCAGCGCAGCGGCCTGCTGGACGCCTCGCAGGTGCTGGCCTCGGTGCAGGGCATCTCGTTCACCCAGTTCACCAGCGGCGACGTCGTGCGCCATCCGCTGGTGGCGCGCATCGTCGACGCCTACGAGAAACATGGCCAGCATGCCCCGGGCCGCTAGCACGCCCGCCGCCGCGCCGGCGCTGTCCCTGGCGGTCCAGTACGGGCAGCAGGAGGCCCGGCTGCCGCGCTGGCGGCTGCGGCGCTGGGTGGCCCAGGCACTACGGGCCCCGGAGCTGGCCGGCGTGGCAGGGGCCGCCCTGACGCTGCGGCTGGTGGGCGCCGCCGAAGGCCGGCGGCTGAACCGCGATTTCCGCCAGCGCGACTACGCCACCAACGTGCTGACCTTCGAATACGGCGCGGATCCGGACGGCGTGGTGGGCGGCGACATCGTCCTGTGCCTGCCGGTGCTGGTTTCCGAGGCCCGGGCGCAGAAAAAGCCGTTTTTGCATCACGCTGCCCATCTGGTGGTCCACGGCGTCCTGCACTCCCTGGGCTACGACCATCTGAACGACCGCGACGCCCGGCGCATGGAAGCCCTGGAAACCCGTATCCTGGCAAAGATGGCAATACCCGACCCGTATCGGGTATCCTAAACTTTTGCAACACTTGTCCAATTGGACGATGTCAGACACCTCCCCTAGTCCGGCGTACGCCTCGCGTACGCCCAGAAACCCACCCAGAACCTTCTTCGAACGGCTTTCGGCGCTGATCCATCGCGAACCGGAAGATCGCGAGGACCTCAAGGCCGTGCTCGAGGCCGCCTACAGCCGCGACCTGCTCGATGCCGAGGCACTGTCCATGATCGAGGGCGTGCTGGCGGTCTCCGAGCTCACCGCGGGCGACATCATGATCCCGCGCTCCCGCATGGACATGCTGGAGGTCTCGCAGCCGATCGACACCCTGCTGCCCGCCATCATCGAGACCGCCCATTCGCGCTTCCCGGTGTTCGAGGACAGCCGCGACAACGTCATCGGCATCCTGCTGGCCAAGGACCTGCTGCGCTACATGATCGACCGCGAGCTCGACCTGCGCACGCTGCTGCGGCCGGCGGTCTTCATCCCGGAATCCAAGCGGCTGAACGTGCTGCTGCGCGAATTCCGCAGCAACCGCAACCACATCGCCATCGTGGTCGACGAGCACGGCGGCACCGCCGGCCTGATCACCATCGAGGACGTGCTGGAGCAGATCGTGGGCGAGATCGAGGACGAGTTCGACGACGCCGCCGTCGAGCAGTCCATCTTCCCCGACGGCAAGAACCGCTGGCGGGTCATGGCGCTGACCAACATCCGGCGCTTCAACGAGACCTTCGGCTCGTCGCTGGACGACGACGAATTCGACACCGTGGGCGGCTGGATGGCGGGCACCCTGGGCCGCATCCCCCGGCGTGGCGACCGCATCGAACGCGACGACTTGCGCATCGACGTGATCCGCGCCGACGCCCGCCGCGCGCTCTGGCTGCGCGTCTCCCGCCTGGCCGCCGGCGCCTCGCCGACGGCCGCGCTTCCCAACCAAGGCTGACCCTGCTCGTGCCCACGCCCTATGCCGCGCTGGCCGGCGCGCTGATCCTCGGCATGCTGCAGGGGCTGGCCTTCGCGCCCGCCCCGTTCCCCGCCTGGTTCCTGCCGGTCGTGCAACTGGCCACCTTCGGCGGCATGAGCTGGCTGACCTGGCGCGCCGCGACCCTGCGGCACGCCATCTGGATCGGCGCGGCCTTCGGCGGCGGCACGTTCCTGGTCGGGGTGTCCTGGATCTATATCAGCCTGCACGTCTACGCGTTCATGGCGGCCCCGCTGGCTGCCATGGGCGTGGGCCTCCTGGCGGCCTATCTTTCGCTGTATCCGGCGCTGGCCACCGGCACGGCATGGTGGCTGGCGCAGCGGCCGGCCGCCACGGACGGCCCAGCCCGGCTGGCGTCGCCGCTGACCTGCGTCCTGGCGATGGCGGCGGCCTGGACCGGCTCGGAATGGCTGCGCGGCGTCCTGTTCACCGGCTTTCCCTGGCTCAACATCGGCTATGCCCACGTCGACAGCCCGCTGCAAGGCTGGGCGCCGCTGCTGGGCGTCTACGGCGTGGCCTTCACCGCCGCGCTGACCGCCTCGGGGCTGGTCTGGGCGGCCGGAGCCGTGGCCGAACGCGGCACCACCGGCATCGCGGCAGCGCTGCGCCCGGGGTGGCGGGCACCCGCGGCGGCCCTGGCCGCGCTGGTCGTCGGCATGGCGGGCTCGGCCTGGGACTGGGTACGCCCCTATGGCTCGCCGCTGACCGTCCGGCTGGTACAGGCCGATATCCCGCTTTCCGACAAATTCGATCCGACGCAGATCTGGCAGGGCATGGACCGCCACCGCAGCCTGGCCGAACCGCCGCGGGCCGATGGCAAGCCCATCGCCCTCACGCTGCTGCCCGAGACCGCCGTACCGGTATTCCAGGACCAGCTCAGCGCCGAAGCCTGGAAGGAATGGGTGGACAGCGCCGCGCAGCGTGGCGGCACGTTCGCGCTGGGCGTGGCCATGCGCGACATCCATCCCGACCGCGACTACTACTACAACAGCGTCATCTCGCTGGATGGCCACAGTTCGCCGGAACGACTCGTCGCCGGCCACGTCGAGCACCGCTACGACAAGCGCCACCTCGTGCCTTTCGGCGAGTTCGTGCCGCCCGGCTTCCGCTGGTTCGTGGACGAGATGGTCATGCCGCTGGGCGATTTCGACCGCGGCAGGGAGCGGCAGAAGCCGTTCGACATCGGCGGCCAGTACATCGCGATGAACATCTGCTACGAGGACGTGTTCGGCGAGGAACTGCTGCCCGCGGTCCGGCCCGGGCCGACCGACCCCGGCGCCACCATCCTCGCCAACGTCAGCAACCTGGCCTGGTTCGGCAATTCGCTGGCACTGCCCCAGCACCTGCAGATGTCGCGCATGCGGGTGCGCGAAACCGGCCGCCCCATGCTGCGCGCCACCAACACGGGCATGACGGCGGTGGTGGACGAACGGGCGCAGGTGGTGGGCGAACTGGCGCCGCACACCGCCGGCGCGCTGGACGCGACAGTACAAGGCACCACCGGGCTCACGCCCTACGCCCGCACCGGCAACACGCCCATCCTGTTCATCGTCGCGGCCCTGCTGGCAGTGCTGGTCTGGCTGCGGATCCGGCGCGTGGACTGACCCGCCGCAGCGCCCCAAGGCGCCATCCGTCCGCATTTCGCCCGGGCCAGTTAAAATCCAGGGTTTGGCCGTGCCGCAAGGCCGCCCTCGGCCGCATCTACTCCAACACCATGCTGACATTTCAACAAATCATTCTCCGACTCCAGGAATACTGGAGCCAGCAAGGCTGCGCCCTCCTGCAGTCCTACGACATGGAAGTCGGTGCCGGCACGTCGCACACCGCCACGTTCCTGCGGGCGCTCGGCCCCGAGCCCTGGCGCGCGGCCTACGTACAGCCCTCGCGCCGCCCCAAGGACGGCCGCTACGGCGAGAACCCCAACCGCCTGCAGCACTACTACCAATACCAGGTGGTGCTCAAGCCCTCGCCCCCGAACATCCTGGACCTGTACATCGGCTCGCTGCAGGCGCTGGGCATCGACCCCCAGGAACACGACATCCGCTTCGTCGAGGACGACTGGGAAAACCCCACGCTGGGCGCCTGGGGCCTGGGCTGGGAGGTCTGGCTCAACGGCATGGAAGTGACGCAGTTCACCTATTTCCAGCAGGTCGGCGGCATCGACTGCAAGCCCATCATGGGCGAGATCACCTACGGCCTGGAACGCCTGGCCATGTACCTGCAGGGCGTGGAAAGCGTCTACGACCTGGTCTGGACCGAAGCGCCCGACGGCACGCGCGTCACCTACGGCGACGTCTACCACCAGAACGAAGTCGAGCAATCCACCTACAACTTCGAACATTCGTCGGCCGAGACCCTGTTCCGCCACTTCAACGACTACGAGGCCCAGGCCAGGCGCCTGGTGGAAGTGCCGCTGGCGCTGCCGGCCTACGAGATGGTGCTCAAGGCGGCCCACACTTTCAACATGCTCGATGCCCGGGGCGCGATCAGCGTCACCGAGCGCGCCGCCTACATCGGCCGCATCCGCAACCTGTCGCGCGCCATCGCGCAGGCGTACTACGAATCACGAGAACGACTGGGCTTTCCCATGCTTGCACGCAAGGAGGCCGCATAAATGCCGGCCGCTCAACCCCTCCTGCTGGAACTGTTCACCGAGGAACTCCCGCCCAAGGCGCTCAACCGCCTGGGACAGGCCTTCGCCGAAGGCATCGCCGCCGGCCTGAAGAGCCGGGGCCTGCTGGCCGACGGCAGCACCACCACCGCCTATGCCACGCCGCGACGGCTGGCCGTGCACCTGTCGGCCGTGCTGCCGCAGGGAGCCGACAGCGAATTCTCTGAAAAACTCATGCCCGTGGGCGTGGGGCTGGACGCCAACGGCCAGCCCACGCCCGCGCTGCAAAAGAAGCTCGCGGCCAAGGGCCTGGAGGGCGTCGACGTCTCCGGACTCGCGCGCGAGTCGGACGGCAAGAACGAACAGCTCGTCTACCGCGGCATCGCCAAGGGCGCGGCGCTGGCGCCCGCCTTGCAGGCGGCGCTGGAAGACACGCTGGGCAAGCTGCCCATTCCCAAGGTCATGAGCTATCAGCTGGCCGACGGCGTCACCACCGTCCGCTTCGTGCGCCCCGCGCACGGCCTGGTCGCGCTGCACGGCGACACTGTGGTCGACATCGCCGCGCTCGGCCTGCGTGCCGGCCGCGGCACGCGCGGCCATCGTTTCCAGTCGCAGGCGACGATCGAGCTGCCCTCGGCCGATGCCTATGAAGCGCTGCTCCACGAGCCGGGCCGCGTGATCGCCTCGTTCGAGCAGCGCCGCGCCGCCATCGAGCGCCAGTTGCGCGACCAGGCCGCGCGCCTGCAGGCGTCGCTGGGCGACGAAGCCGACGTGGCCTCGCTGCTGGACGAGGTGTGCGCGCTGGTCGAGTACCCCACGGTCTACGTGGGCGAATTCGAATCCGAATTCCTTGCCGTGCCCCAGGAATGCCTGATCCTGACGATGCGGCTGAACCAGAAATACTTCCCGCTGTTCGACGCCGCCACCGGCAAGCTGACGCACCGTTTCCTGATCGTCAGCAACATGGCCCTGGCCAACCCGTCCAACATCGTCGAAGGCAACCAGCGGGTCGTCCGGCCGCGCCTGGCCGATGCGCGCTTCTTCTTCGAGACCGACAAGAAAGTACCGCTGGCCGGCCGGGTCGAACAACTCGGCGCCATCGTCTATCACAACAAGCTCGGCACCCAGCTCGAACGCGCCCAGCGCGTGCGCGCGCTGGCACGCTGGGTGGCGGGGGGGGGGGGGGGTAAGCCCCAAAGGGCAGAGCGCGCAACCCC